>CAWIHJ010000067.1:0-43733 GCA_963835795.1 uncultured Gammaproteobacteria bacterium | reverse complement strand
TCGAGGTACCCAAATTCGTTGTGAGTGTCACTGAGTATTCTTAGTTCTCTTCATAGCGTGTCAAGTATAACACACTCCAATGTTAAAAACAACTTATTATGTTTTGGTATAAGTTTTTTCAGTAAATGGTCCGTTTACCGCTGCTATAGGTGAGTTACCGTAGGTGAATAGTGGAGAACCATTATTTGCCATGCCGCTGCTATTAGCAGTCAACATACTTGCTTGAATTGAAAGAGTGATTTCTTTATATTCAATTGGATCTTCTCCAATCGCCGTATAAATTCCCTTACCTAGACCATCAGGAGTACATTTCATAATAAAAATAGTTGAGCTGCTTGGAGCAAATCCTGTAACGATGAGGTCTCCAGAGCTATCAAGGTGCCCATGTCTTAATTGGATGTTACCTACACTTGCTACGCTTCGTTGCCATACCACTATTCCATTTGTATCAAATTTAATTATACATCCATCGTAATCACCTGTAATATATCCAATTGCATAAGAATTCCCAGATGCATCTGCGGTTACGCCATTAATATAGAAATTTGATATTGCCATTTGCCATTGAATTGTCCCAGATGAATTGAATTTAATAAGATGTCCAGTATCAAGTTGACACGCAGCATACACATTGTCAAAACCATCAGAATCAATTCCCCTGGCATAATCATGATTTGTTAAACTTCCATTAATTGTTTTTGTCCATGAAATTTGACCACCTATTCCAGCTTTTACAATTAACGCAGCTCGATAAGCATCTTCATTAGTATCACACCATCCAGCAATATAATAATAACTATTGGATAAAGTAGTGGTAGCATCATATATGCCTATATTTCCATTTCCGTGTGAATTACTAAAAGAACGCCTATTGGTTACGGTACCTGAAGAATTATACTTTGCAGCGAAAAGGTTAAATGCTGATCCACCCTGAGACAAAGTTTCTGAACCCCAAACATCAATCTCGGATGGGCTTATAGCTCTAACATATCTAAAGGTTTCTGTGCTTTGTGCTTGACTTGCGTGACTACCCAGGAATTTAGTCCACGTTACGTTCCCGCTGCTACTTAATTTGGTAATGTAAGCCTGTATACCAACGTTATAATAAGTGCCATCACCAATAACATAAACGTTCCCGCTACTATCTATATCAACTCCATAACAATTCTCACCAAGCTGAACTCCTGGAGTTCCAAGTGTTTTCTGCCATATGAGATTGAGATCGTTATCATATTTTATAACTGCTTGTTCATAGTTAGTATTAACAGTGACATAGCTTGTTGTTGAAGCTACTACATAAATATTATCAGATGAATCAACACTTACCCGCCAACCATTTTCGGTACCATTCCCGTCTAATGTTCTCATTAGGGCAATTCCATTATCTGTTCCTTCCCCTACTTTTCTTTGTAAAATTAACATTGTAGTTTAATCCTTATTCGTTAAAAATGTATGCTTTACCGGAGAATGTTCCACCAGCATCGTCTTCAGCGTAAGCACCAACAGCAACAACGCCAGAATCACTAACTCCCACACTATATCCAAAACTATCATTTTGTGCTGTTCCATAAGAATTAGGATTATTCAATGTATGTAGTAGAGCGCCATTGGCTGGGTTAAACACATATGCTTTTCCAGAGTCATTCCCAATAACATCATCTTCAACCGAAGCACCAACAACAGCAAGTGTTTCACTAATCGCAACAGCGATTCCAAACCGATCACTTTCTGGTGTATCAAATGCATTTGGATTATCAAGGGTATGCAATAGAGCACCCGTTGTCGGACTAAAGATATATGCTTTACCAGACCACGTATGCCCACTTTCACCTTCATATTGGGTACCAGCAATTGCATATGAGTTACTAATATCAACAGTTTGTGCAAAATAATCATTCGCTGATGTACTAAATGCATTTGGATTATCTAATGTATGCAACAAAGCGCCAGTTGCATTATTAAAGATATATGCTTTGCCTGATTGTATTCCACCAGCATCACTTTCAGCCCAAGCACCAACAATGGCATAAGTATCACTAATACCAACAGATTGTCCGAATCTATCTCCATCAGCTGTCCCATGTGCATTGGGATTAACTAGAGAATGTAATAACGCACCAGTTGCAGGGTTAAAAATATATGCTGCTCCTGAACTACTACCATCAGCATGATCTTCAGCCCACGCACCGACAATGGCATATGTATCACTAATGGCAACATCTGTTCCAAATCTATCACCAACATTTGTACCAAAAACATTGGGATCAACTAAAGTCCACAATAACGCGCCAGTTGCTGGGTTATAAATGTATGCTTTACCTGCGGAGCTTGGATGAGCATCCCACGCACCAACAATAGCGTATGTATCACTAATGGCAACATCAAGACCGAACCTATCGCCTTGAGGGAAGTCTACAGCAGGATTGTTTAATGTGTGTAATAGAGCACCTGTTGTTGCATTAAAGATATATGCTTTACCGGATTCTGTTCCACTTGCATCATCTTCGCTGTTTGTTCCAACAATAATGTATGAATCACTCACTCCTATACTATATCCAAAGCGATCACCTGCTGATGTCCCGAACGCGTTTGGGTTATCTAGTGTGCTTTTTACGATATATGGAACTAATGTCCCGTTTCCTACTTTCCTTTGTAATATTAACATCTATTAATCCTTTTTAATTTTAGCTGCTTGGACGTGCATCCAATCATAGTCGCGTTCTCTACCAAGGGATACCCACCCCTCATCTTCCCAATGCTTCCACCACATACCATATTCAGGCTGTGCAAACTGTGCTTTGTATTTATTCCAACGCAGTTGATTTCTGCCAGTATCCCAGTCTAGTGCGATACCCCAGGCATGTGTTGACCATTTAGTACCACCGCGCATCTGTCTAACATTGAGGCACCCACCCCATGAATCGAGTCCCAGGCTTTCAATTCTTGATCCGTAGGTATTCTTCACATTGGTTAAAACGCGTAGCAAACTGTCCTAACTTTGGAGTGGCATGTGATTTTGTATACTATTTGAGTAGTATCCCATGACAATTTTAGGGGATATGGTACTTTTATTGTTACTTGATTGGTTCCAACTTTTCCATAGTATGCTTCTAATGACTCTTGGGTTTGGAGTGGCCATTTATCTCCAGGACCGGGTTGTCCTCCAATACCTTCATCGTCACGCCATGGGGCAGGCTGTGCGCCATTTAATTTGTCTCGGAGTAGACCATATCCATAATCTGTTTGAGGCCCCCAGAATCCATCTACAGGCCCAGCATTAATATCTTCCAGATCGCATATGTGTTGGATATATCCAATCAACTTACGTTCCATTCCCCAGTCATGAGGTAAAGCATTGATGTTTTTCAATGCTGAGAAGGTGTTATTTCCTGCTACTCCATCAACTTTTAAGTTTTTCTTATAGTGTTTGTTGAGTGATGATTGAACTACTTTAATAACGTCCGGTGTTATATTTGATTGCATGGTAACTATTCCTTGTTATTGTTATATTCGTAATATGGTGACATTCCTTGGTGAAATGAAATTCATTTTAAACTCTTCTACTGTTTCTTCATTAGGGAAGAAATGTGCTTGTTCTAAACGAGGTGTCCACACCACGCCTGTTACGGATGGTTCTTCCTTTAATGTATGAAAGTACCAAGTTGAAAAACTTTGCATACTAATTATGAACACTTTGGGAGTAGCCACAAGCATATCTAATAATTGAAAATGTGTCATTTATCTGCTATCCATCTTAAATGAATATCAGTTCGCCCACCAAGGTGATCCTTTATAAAATGCTGACATCCTTTTTCTGTATGAAATCTTAAAGCCTTTAATTTGTTATCTGTCCACACTACTATAGGTCTTGTAGTGTCAGCTTTCATGACATAATAATCTTTATTATTTTGGTCTTTTTCTATAATCCATACCGAATTTTGTGATGCCGTATGCTTCTTTAACTGCTGTTTTTTATTTTATTCAGCAAATTGATTTTAGGCATAATAATCCTCCGTATAATACGGAGGTATTTATGTTAGCGAGAGTTATTGAGGTGGGAATTGCAAAACTGGATTATCGTCCAGTTTATAGGATCATCTTCTTTTCGATTCATGAGTGAACCAGTTTCACTGTATTCATATATTTCAATCTTGCTGCGCCCAGTCGAGCTTTTTTATCAATACTTTTGGTTTCTTGGCGGCGAGTTACTAACGTTCCAATCATATCTTCAGCTTCAGCCTTTGTGTAGTACACCGCTGCTGCTCCCAGTGTTAGGAATGGTGTATGTTCTCCATAGAACCCAATATTTACGATACTGAATGATGTATTTCTCACCAGCTTTGATTAGTCGGAAGAATGGGCGTTTTCCACTAGTGAAAACGGAAATGAGCAGAATGATAAGAACTACTATCATTATAAATCCTATCATTAGAATTTGTGGCATTGTTTAGTTCTCCAGTTTAAAAAACATGTCTTTACTTATCCATGATATAGATTCTCGTGAGAAGCCAGCACGTATGTATAGTGCGACAGTTTCTCTGGTTATATCTCTTACCAGAGATATTAAACGTTCTTCTTGGTTCTCCGATAGTTCGGCAGATATACTAATAGTCATTAGAGTAGCAAACCTATTTGCTTCATCATAATACATGCCAAGGTTTAAAAGTTCATCCTTAATTGCAACTGCACATTTTATGTTGATGTTGTCATCACTATTTTTAACAACTTCTACTGTTCTTTCAAGTGTGTCCAGGTACTCATTGACAAAGTTAGATTCAACCATATTCTTTCATTACCATAGTATCGGTCATTTCCAGACCATAGTTTCTTAAGTAGCCTTCCATTGCTAATTCTGCTTGCGTAAAGGTTTTGTATCCTTTAACACCTTTTTCAATTTCGATTGTTCGCCATTGATTAAATGGTCGTCGTATTGAACAGTAATATACTTCTTGTTTATTGTCAAATATTACTCGTTCAATTCGAAAGAGCGGATTGTGTTTAGCTGGGTGTGTTTTTCGATAAGCAAACCATGCCAATATCATGCATAGTAAAGCGATTAACTGTGCCAGCGTGATAAAAGAAGGATCGATTAATTCTGACATGGTATTGGTTTAAATTCTTTGTCACGAAGGTATAAGACAGTTTTATGGGTTGGATATAATACTACCCAATTGTTAATACAAGCAACACTGTGATATGTACCAAGTATTACTCCAGAATTGGTTAGCATTTCAGAATACTCTGCTTTACGGTTTTTATTAATATTGAGTCCTGTTATAATCCCAAAGGATAATATTATTATAAGGACTGCAACCATTCCAACTTTTAAAAACAATATTTTACGATTAATATCCACTAAGGTATCCCATTCCAAAAACCAATGCCATTAAACCAGCTAATATTACATACCGTGCCCAGTTCACTGTAAACATAAACCAAGCGTATCGGATTTTATCGGATATGAATTGCATATTGTTTTTCCTTTTACCGAAAAATCGGATGTTATCACCGAGTCCCAATAATAGGGACTCGGTGGTATTATCTAATCAAGCTTTTTAATCATTTTTGCGATGGCCTGATACTCAGTATAGTTATCGTATACATGCTGACCAACAGGACTCAGCCAACCCTTTATTGATTCGTTGTTACGGTCAAGATCCTCTCCAGTTGTAAAACCAAATAAAAACTTGGTGATACCAAACCAAAGTAATGAACCATATGCCATACCCCACCAGTATCCCTTTTCACCTGAATGTACATCCATTGGAAAGAGTTGGAACAGGTAATAAACACCACCGATAACACTTGCCATCCACATCCATGGCAATAACTCGATCCACGCCTCGCTTTTCCAGTGAGTCTTTTTAAACTCTGCCTGTGCTTTTCTGTGGTCTTCCTCAGTGTACATTGATTGATATTTAAATTTCATGATATACCTACCCTTTAATTAATAACGTGGATCACCGTAAACCTGCCAGAAACCATGTTCATTCATGTCTCTGTTGATTTGTATCATAGCAAAAGTTAGCCCAAAAAGCAACACCGCTATGAATACAATTCTAGCCCATTTGATTATCTTGTGAAGTGTTTTAAGCATAATAATCTCTATATTAAACGGACATTAAACCGGCCATTAATGACAATGTTAACACTAAAATGTCTTTGTTGTCAATGCTTTAATTGATATTTGAAGCGGCCATTCATTCGGTCATTTATGAAACTGTCTAACAATATGTCCTATTCCCGTGAATGAAAACCCACCCAACACAATTGTTCCAAACCCAGCCATTGCACTGCGCCAGAATGACCATTCTATACCAGATAATAAGAATATGGGGTATCCTATTGCAGAGAATATCCCTCCGACTACCAGGATGGCAGCAACAATAATTACAATGATTAATAGGACGAACGCGGTATTTTCTATTGTTTTATATGTTTGTAATGTCATTTTGTGCCTCTGTAATATGAGCTACAGCATCTTCTACAGTAGCATAGTGTTGTGTGGTGGATTTCATCTTTAGACAATGCTGCCAGCCATCTACTGTCATAGAATGAACTAGTGGTGGTATGAAGCTATCACCTTCTTTATGACGCAATACAGTCCATCCCTGCTTGTTTAGATTGAAAATGTAACCATATCCATTGGCTGTTGCCTGATATGTTGTTGGTGTTAGTTTCATAGTTATCCTTTACTTGCATCTTGTGATTCGGCATGGCGCAGATAATCAAATGCGTGATGATACTTTTTCAATCGTTCGAAATCTTTTTCAAGAAGACCTTTCATCCGCATGATATCAGAATTGTGTCGTAGATCGTGTATCTTAACAGCCCGTGTGATAGGATTTAAAGACACACGTGCCACATAATCTTCATAAGTTTCATCTTCTTTATGGGTTAACATAACAACCAGTTTAACTGTTCTCTCATCAAACCCTTCAGCTAACAACATTTTAGGAGTCCAGTCAGTGTCTTCAATAAGATCGTGAAGAACCCCAGCTATCATAGCCTGTGAACCCAACTCTTTAACTGCGAGCATAACATGTATGCAATGTAGGATATAAGGTTTACCACCTTTATCCTCTTTGCCAATAAATGCCTGTGCTGCTATTGCAATTGCTTTATCTAACATTGTTTTTCCTAAAAATCGGATGTTGTAATTTATATATCTTTGACGCTTACCAATACATTTCGGTAGTCATCATCGTCGGAGGATTTTGTTATTACCTCAACATCACGCCAGAGACGAATAAAACCAATCTGACATATTGACTCAAGAGTGATGGGTGCCACGTTATCATTGCATTCTTTGCACATTTCGAAGTATGCATCGGTTATGAAATGGAGACCGTCAGAACGCCAGCATGAGTCATGGTTGGAAGTATTTTCCCACTCATCTGAAGGGATTTTGGTAAAGTGGCGCAGCCCTTGTTCGCCGGGAACATCTTGTCGGGCAATGAACACTGAGACGTTACCACAAAATACAACATAGTAGAAACGTTTTAGTTCCTCATCAAGTTTTTCGGCATTGCGATCTTCAACTGACATAGCCAGTTCAACAAGCATTCCATTAGAACTGCGCAGGCAACCGTTTTCTAAATACTCTCGGTTGAATCTGCGCTCTGTCGTTAAGACCTGATCGACTAACATTGAAATTGTGTGTGATGTATTAGATTGAAACATGTTATGTGTCCATGTTGGTTAGCGTGAAATAATCTTACTCTAAAATTGGAGTGTGGTCAAGTTGTTAGCAGAACTTTTCCACTTCAATGTTAATCAGTTTTACTCGGTCCTTCATTTTCTTGTTCAGGCAAGGGAAGCGAGAGACCGCACCTTCTGGTTCAATCCTGAAAGAGCCTGAAGTCTTACAACTTCCATCTTTAAGAATCTTGTAGACTGTACCAGTAACGGCACCATCGCGGTTTTCTCTACCCATTTGACAGAAGTATGTGAAACCGTTTTCATGACCCCAAGTATTGCTGGAGTTGGTGTCACTTGCATCCATAATTTCCCGCATTGATACATCGGCGTTTGCTGCACATGAATAGCTCATAATTTATATCGCATGAATTGAGTTGAGTTCGGCATCAGTGATTTCTTGTGCCAGTTCAAAACTGACAAAAGAAGACCCTGCGTGTGAAAGGTTCCATTCAGTCATGTATTCTGCTTTCCAATCTCTGAATGATGGGAAGTTATCAGTGTTGAGTTGGTCAGCAACAGCGGCCTTCTCTTCACGATACATATCGATGAGGCTGGCATTGTTTAACATTGTTATTACCCTCTGTGGTTAAGTGTTGATGTTGAAACAATCATATAATAAACTTTGTTGGTTGTCTACACCTTTTAAATCTTATTTCGCTCGCTTTCAACATCGACGGCAATTTCCATCCAGCCACGTCTTGTTCTCAGCGCAGTGTAACGCACCACATGCGTAAAATGTTCTTTATATACACCAGTGTAAGGGTACACGTCTAAAACGGTCTCCTTGCCGTCCTTAGAGCCGCAAATGCACATTTCAATCTTGTCACCTTTCTTTGGTAGTGTCTTGAAGTACATTAGATTTCCCATTTACCGCTTTCAATGTTGTGAATATAAGTATTGGCAACTGCTTTCGTCATGCCAGAGATTTCTTTGACAAACAACTCAATCCAATCAGATCGTTCAGTAATCTCTTTCTGATTTTCCCGATACAGTTCCAATGCCATGTCTTTCTTGTAGCCTTTACGGGGCTTGCCAGTGTTACCAACTGCAACACCATCATCGTTAAGTTCGATTGGTACAATATTACCATCCGCATCCAATTTGTTAACTGCTTTGGTGATGGCAGATGGGAACCGTTTGATAAGCGAGCGTGCGCTTTTGATTGCGTTTTCCAGATCCAGTGTGACATCTGCATCAAAGTATTGGCCAATCACATATTTCAAAACAAGTTTTGATTCATCATCGGAAACACCCTCTGTGGAATCTATTTCTAACACTGCTTGAAGTATCTCACGGCATTTGGATGGAGAGAATGATTTAATGCCTATGGTTTCTACAGCAGTGTGAACGCTGTACATATCAATGCCATAAGATTCGAGAGTGGTCTGAATTGATGTGCTCATGTTATGTGCCTGTTAGTTGATGACTTTTGATGTATATAACCATATCAAACTTCGATATGGTTGTCAACAACTATTTACGGGTTGGTTTTTTTCGGATGTTATATCCTAAGCTATCCGCCAATGCGCGAAGGTAACGAACTTCCATTGATTCATCCTCCTTTGCCCGTGATGGGTATACGGCCTCTGAAATTATGCGCCCACTGTTGCCACCAAATGCAACAATTGAATCATAATCAGCATGATGTGTTTCGATAGCTGTGGCGGCAGAACTGCAACCCCCAGATGAAACATCAACACCCCATGCACCACCACCTCTGCGGGATCGAAGTTCAGGAGGTAGGGACAATGCGCCAATCGCATCAGCCAGTTTTTTACCAAAATCCGCATCTTTTCGGATTTCATGTAAATGGTCATTTAATACAATAACGGAAGTGTTAAAACCCATGTCTAAATCCTCTGTGTTATTTGATTTTCAGGTAACTGGCGTATGGTACAATTTCCAACTGACCACGTGTCTCAGGTCTGCCACGCAGATATCTTTGACTACGTCGCCCACATCCGCGAACTCGGAAACCCGATGCCGCGAAAGCCGGTGATTTTCATGCGCCCGCTGTCCTGCCTGGTGGCTCCAGGCGAGTCGATCCATTTTCCGCGGCACGGCAAGCAGCTGCACTACGAGGTCGAAGTGGTGGTGCGCATCGGCAAGCAGGGGCGCGACATCGACGAGCAGGCTGCGTTGTCCCATATCGACGCGCTGACGCTCGGCGCGGACCTGACCCTGCGCGACCTGCAAATTGAGGCGAAACAAAATGGCCTGCCCTGGGATCAGGCCAAGGCATTCGAACAAAGCGCGCCGTTGGGGGAGTTCCTCGCCTACGATCCGGCATCGATCGATCTCCATGACCTGAACTTTCGTTGCCGCATTAACGGCGAGCTCCGCCAGGACGGCAACACCAGCGACATGTTGTTCGGCTTCGAGCGGCTCATCGCCGAACTCAGTTCAATCTGGACGCTGCGCCCTGGAGATATGATTTACACGGGCACGCCCAGCGGCGTTGGAGCATTGCAAATCGGAGACTTGATCGAGGTCGAGAACGACCAGATCGGGACTTACAGCTGGACTATCATCGAATAGGACATCGCTGCGGATATCGCCAGTTATCGCCGGTGACCCCATTCATCGAACCTTGCCCGCCCACTTGCGCAAATGGCTCGGCTCAGGCAGGATTGTCTGCCGTGGTATACAAAATACCAAGAATTGCCACGATAGATTCAAAGGAGACCATTGATGCCGACGTCAGCCGGGCGCCATTTTCTGCAAATCCCTGGCCCCACCAATGTGCCCGACCGCGTACTGCGCGCGATGGATATGCCCACCATGGACCACCGCGGTCCGGATTTCGCCGAACTTACCTTCGAAATTCTTGACGGTCTGAAACAGGTGTTTAAAACCTCGAGCGAGGTAATTATCTACCCCGCCTCGGGTACCGGTGCCTGGGAAGCCGCGTTGGTCAACACACTGTCCCCCGGGGACAAGGTGCTGATGTTCGAAACGGGTCACTTCGCCACGCTGTGGAAAGGTATCGCCACTGACCTTGGCCTCGATGTCGTGTTCGTCGAAGGCGACTGGCGCCACGGTGTCGACCCTGACGAGGTCGAAGCGAAACTCTGCGCCGACAAAAATCACGACATCAAGGCCGTGATGGTCGTGCACAATGAAACCTCCACCGGTGTCACCAGTCGCATCGGCGACATCCGCCGGGCCATCGATAGAAGCGGGCATCCGGCACTGTTCATGGTCGACGTCATATCGTCGCTGGGCTCGATCGATTATCGCCACGACGAGTGGGCTGTCGATGTCACCGTCGCCGGTTCGCAAAAAGGATTGATGTTACCGCCTGGCCTCAGTTTCAACGCCGTCAGCGCTAAGGCCCTGGCCGCCTCGGAAAGTGCAGGACTGGCCGCTTCTTACTGGCGCTGGCAACCCATGCTTGCGGCCAACAAGACCGGCTACTTTCCCTACACCCCGGCGACCAACCTGCTCTACGCGTTGCGCGAATCGCTGCAAATGTTGCTGCAGGAAGGTCTCGATAACGTGTTTGCGCGCCACCAGCGCCATGCCGAAGCCACGCGCCGTGCGGTACGCGCCTGGGGCCTCGAGATACTCTGTCTGAATCCCGAAGAATACAGCGCCGCGTTGACCGCAGTGCTGGTGCCCGAGGGTCACGATGCCGACCATTTGCGCAATTTGATCCTGCAGCGATTCGATATGTCGCTCGGCACTGGCCTTGCAAAGGTCCAGGGGCGCGTGTTTCGAATCGGCCATCTCGGAGATTTTAATGACCTGATGCTGGCCGGTACTTTGTGCGGGGTCGAGATGGGCCTGGCGGCTGCCGGGATACCGTTTAACAGGGGCGGCATCAATGCCGCGCTGGATTTCCTGGCCGGTGTTGCCCCGGCCGAATAAAAGATTTCATCCGGGCCATAGGCGAAGCACCTGTTCTATACCTGGCCCGAATTTGCATGTAAGGAGTAAGATCAAGCAGTAAAAGAGCACAACCAGAAGCCCCATTAAAAACAACATTAATTTGGAAGGAGGAGAAAATGAAATTTTTAAAAATTATCAGCCCCGCAGTTGTTTTAAGCATCATTCTTGCAGGCCCGGCATTTGCCGCCGAGATGGAACTCACCTTCGGTCACGTTGGCAAGCCGGGATCCCTGTTCGAAGCCTCGGTTAACGAGTTCGCCAAACGCGCCAATGCGAAACTCGCCGGCAAGGCGAAAGTCGTCGCCTTCGGTTCGAGCCAGCTCGGCAAGGACAAGGAGCTATTGAAGAAGCTCAAACTCGGCACGGTTAACTTCGCGTTGCCATCCTCGGTAATGGCCTCGGTCGCCGATGAACTGGGCCTGTTCGACATGCCCTATCTGGTCAAGGACCGGGAACATATGGCGCTTATCGAAAAGGAAATCGTGTGGCCTACGCTAGTGCCGATCCTCGAAGCGAAGGGATACAAGGTGATCGCGATCTGGGAAAACGGTTTTCGCAATATCACCAATAACCAGCGCCCCATCAACGTCCCGGCCGACCTGGAGGGTTTGAAACTGCGCACCCCGAAATCGGTCTGGCGCGTAAAGATGTTCAAGGCTTACGGCGCGAATCCGGCACCACTGTCCTTCTCCGAAGTATTCGTCGCGTTGCAAACCGGTACCTTCGACGGCCAGGAGAATCCATTGGCGCAGATTGCCAGCGGCAAGTTCCAGGAAGTGCAAAAGTACCTCTCCATGACCGGCCACGTGTACACCCCGGCCTATGTCACGGTGAGCACCAAGTACTGGGCGCAATTGCCCGACGATGTGCGCCAGGTACTCGAAGCCACGGCAAAGGAAACCCAGGCGTTTGTCTACAAGACCGCCGCGCAACTCGAAGTTGACCTGCTCGCCGAGCTGAAGGCCGGTGGCATGCAGGTGAACAATGCCGACAAGGCCGCGTTTATCGCCGCAAGCAAGCCGATCTACGAAGAGTTCGGTAGCTCCGTGCCGCAGGGTAAAGCGCTGATCGACAAAGCGCTCGGTCTGGCGATGTAACCTATCGGCAGGACTGCCCCGCATCGCGGGGCAGTCTGTTTCGGTAATTAAACCAATCTTGTTCGGCAGGTATTCCGTTTGACTAAATACGATTCCGCGCGCGCGCTGTTCGAGCGCCTGTTAGAGACGATCACGGTATTGCTCATCATAAGCCTCGCCGTGGTGGTCGTGCTCGGCGTTATTTTCCGCTGGGCCGGGGAATCACTTTCCTGGTATGACGAGGTCGCCTCGGTGCAGCTCGCGTGGCTAACCTATTACGGTGCCTCGCTCGCGGCGTTGAAGCGCGCGCATATCGGCGTGCCGAGCTTGATCGCGGTGGTGCCACCGCTGTTCCGGGTGCCGCTGGTGCTGGTGGCCGAGGCCGTGGTCATCGGCTTCTTTCTGATCCTGGCCTGGTACGGCTATATAGTACTGGTCGTTCTGGAAGGCGATACGCTGATCAGCCTGCCCTGGGTCGGCACCCAGTTCACGCAGTCGGTGATCCCCATTGGCGCGATACTGTTCGTGATCGCGGAAGTTCTGAACCTGCCGCAAATACTGCGCGAAGCGAGCGGCCACGCCGAGATGTTACGCCATGAGTAAGGCTCGGGTGTCCGCCGCATGATCATACTCGTCATGTTCCTCGGGCTGCTCGCGCTGGTGCTGATCAACGTGCCGATCGCGGTGGCGCTTGCGGTCGTCGCGAGTGCGGCGATGGTGTTTGCGCACGGCGTGGACGTATTGCCGAATGTCGCGCTGGTGATGATGGACGGTGCCACCAATTTTCCGTTGATTGCGATCCCCCTGTTTATTCTCGCCGGTGCGATCATGAATTCGACCGGCATCTCGCGTCGCCTGATCGCTTTTGCCTCCGCAATCTTCGGCTTCGTCAAGGGCGGCCTGGCCATGGTCAATATCGGCACATCGCTGTTCTTCGCCGAGATTTCCGGGTCCGCGGTTGCCGACGTCGCGGCGCTGGGATCGATACTGATTCCGGCGATGAAGAAAAAGGGGTACCCGGCCCCATTCGCGGCGGCGGTGACTTCGTCGTCGGCGACACTCGCGGTGATCATCCCGCCATCGATTCCGATGATTCTGTACGCGGTGATGGCGCAAAGCTCGGTGGTGCAGTTGTTTGTCGCCGGCATCGTCCCGGGCGTGCTCGGTGGATTCCTGATGATGGTGGTCGCATACCGCTTTGCGGTGCACTACAACTACCCGGTCGAGGAGGTATTCAAGGTCAGCAAGGTGGTGGCCACTTTCAAGGATGCGGCGCTCGCATTCACCCTGCCACTCATCATCCTCGGCGGGATCTTCGGGGGTTTCGTCACCGCCACCGAGGGCGCCGGGCTCGCGGTCGTGGCGGCGATGGTCATCGGCGCCATTTACCGCGAACTCGACTGGCCGCACCTGAAACAGGCCATGATCGACGGCAGCGTGCAAACCGCGGTGGTGATGTTGCTGGTCGCTTCGTCGGTGCTGATCGGCGAATACCTGACCGAGGCCCAGGTGCCGCAGACGCTGGCCACCAGTATCGGCGAGCTCACGCAGAACAAGTACTTCGTGCTCGCGCTGTTAAACGTGTTTTTCCTCGTGGTCGGTTTGTTCCTGCACTCCGCCGCGGCGATCATCCTGGTGGTGCCCATCGTCATGCCGCTGGTTCACCAGGTCGGAATCGACCCGGTTCATTTCGGTATCATCGTGACCCTGAACCTCGGCATCGGTCAGCAAACGCCACCGGTGGCGAGCGTACTGGTCACCGCCTGCTCGGTGGCGAAGGCCGATATCTGGGAAGTGAGCAAAGTTAATATTTATTTCATCGCGGTGTTGTTCACGATGCTGATGCTGGTCACCTATGTCCCCGCGGTACCGATGACGCTGGTCGAATATTTTTACCGATAATTCACAAGGAGATTGATGCCATGGCCGAAGAGCTGATTCTGCTGGAGCGCGAGCAAGACCTGGCCACGGTTATTCTCAATCGCCCACACAAGCTGAACGCGCTGATCAAACCAATGTGGCAGCAGCTCGGTGAAGTGATGCGCAGCCTGTCTGAAGACGATGATCTGCGCTGCATCGTAATGCGCGGTGCCGGCGATCGCTCATTCGCTCCAGGCAATGATATTTCGGAGTTCAAGGATGCGCGCTCGAACAGCCGGGATGCGAAAGAATATGGTGAAATCCATCACCAGGCGCTGGCCGCGATCGCCGAATGTCGGCATCCCGTGGTGGCGATGATCCAGGGTATTTGCGTGGGAGGCGGCCTCGAAATTGCGAGCCTCTGTGACTTGCGCATCTGTGGTCGTTCGAGCCGTTTCGGCATTCCCATCAACCGCCTCGGACTCTGCGTCGGTATTCGTGAAATGCAGGCTTTGTACAGTCTTGTCGGTAAGGCGGTGACGCTGGAAATCCTGCTCGAAGGACGCGTGTTCGATGCCGAGGAAGCCCTGCACAAAGGGTTGGTGACGCGTGTGGTCGCCGATGATGAGGTGGAACAGGAAGCCTATGCGAGCGCACGGCGAATTGCCGACGGCGCGCCGCTGGTGGCACGCTGGCACAAGCAGTTCATGCGCCGTCAGACCGATCCCACGCCGCTCAGCGATGAGGAAAAAGACGCCAGTTACCTGTGTTACGACACCGAGGATTTTCACATCGGTTACAACTCTTTTCTCGACAAGACTAAACCCGAGTTCAAGGGTAAGTAGACGTGTCGGCAACCGGCCCCTTAAGCGGTCTTAAAGTAATCGAACTCGCGCACATCATGGCGGGCCCCGTGTGCGGGCAGTTGCTCGCGGACATGGGCGCCGACGTTATCAAGGTCGAAAAGGTGCCCGGCGGCGACGATACGCGACGCATGGTGCCGCCCCGGATCGACGACGAATCTGCCGCCTTCATGATCTTGAATCGCAACAAGCGCGGCACTGCGATCAACCTGAAATCCGCGGCCGGCAAGGCGGTGTTGCTGAAGATGCTGGGCCAGGCCGATGTGGTCATCGAAAACTTTCGTGTCGGCACCATGGAGCGCCTCGGCTTTGGCTATGAACGCCTGCATGAATTGAACCCGGGACTCATCTATTGCCAGATTACCGGGTTCGGCCGCAGCGGACCCTATGCCGATCGCGCCGGCTTCGATTTAATTGCCCAGGGCATGTCCGGGTTGATGAGCGTTACCGGCGAAGGCCCGGGCCACCCGCCGATCAAGGCCGGCGTCCCGGTCGGCGATATCAGTGCCGGCATGCTGGCGGCGATGGGCATTCTCGCGGCCTACGTCCACCGCCTGAAAACCGGGGAAGGCCAACTCGTGGATACCTCGCTGCTCGAAGCGAGCGTCTTCAATACCGCCTGGGTATCGGCGATATTTCTCGCCACTGGCACCTCACCCGGCGCACTCGGCTCGGCGCATCCGCTGGCGGCACCCTACCAGGCACTCGCGACTCGCGACGGCTGGGTTAATGTCGGCGCCGCCAACCAGGCGAACTGGTTACGCCTGGTGGAAGTCCTCGGTCAACCCGATCTCGTCACCGATCCACGCTTTGTCGACAACTCGGCGCGCATGCAAAATCTGCCGGCACTCATCGATATCCTCACGCAAAGCTTCAAACAGCGCGATACCGCGGACTGGCTGGCCCGCCTCGAGGTCGTGGGCGTGCCGGCAAGCCCGGTACTGTCGATCGGTGAGATGCTCGAAGACCCCCAGGTGCTCGCACGGGAAATGGTGGTCGATGTCGAACACAGCCATCTCGGCACGGTCAAAGCACTGGGTTCACCGGTAAAATTTTCCGCCACACCGACCAGTATCCGGCATGGCGCGCCACTGCTCGGTGAACACACGCGCGAAATCCTCGCCGAGTTGGGTTATCTCGACGCCGAGATCGATGCGCTGCTGGCAGCCGGGGATATTGTTGCGGGTTGAAGAACCTGTTATTTCCGCGCACACCCTTAATTTACTCAAGCAGTCTTCTGCGATCCGACTTGCAATTGAAAAAAGGTCCTGCTGATACAGGAATCTGGCGATAGAATATTGAACTGTGCTATCTGGGGCAAAGTGTGTGTCCCACCCATCCCTAATCGTAGTCACCCTTTTTACCCAGGTTTCGAATCCATTCCTGCTATAAACCGCAGCGCGCTTATGACGCCTAATTGGGCTCGCCAGGCAGGTCGCGTCCCAACAGCATCGCCATAAACAATTCCCTGGCGTTATCCGGGCGATCACGATAGGCGGTGAAGTTGGCGTGCTGATCCGGCGACGATGGGTCGAGATCGATGCCCCACATCGGGGTAATGCCGGTCGGTAGCATCGAGTAACGGATATCGGTTATCACGTTTTCGCGGCCGGGGTCGTTGACGATAAAGCCGTCGGCAAGCCAGGTAAAGCGCTCGATGTCGACCTGCCAGGACGGATTCCCGCGCGAGATGTGGAAGATCTCGCTCAGGATCGAATTTGCGAATCGATGTACCCGGGTAGATGCGCCGACCACCCGGGCCGATGCGGATAGCGTCAACGTAAAAACGTTCCTGACTGAGGTAAACCGAGCGCCACAACAGCAGGTTTGCCATGGTGGGCTTGACGAGGATGCGCTGCACTTCGTGCCCGCGTTGTTGAGCGAGTTCGATTGCAGACTCCAGGGCGTTTTGATGTTGCCACAGGCCGAGCAACAAATAGGCGCCGGCCAGGCCGAGGCCGATGCGCGCCGGTAGCGTTTTGCGGTACTTGAAGCCCAGGATCAGCGCGATCAACAGCGCCAGCGAAAATACCGGGTCGACGATGGCGATGATGCTCCAGGCGATGCGGGTATCGCTGAAGGGCCACAGCAGGTGGGTGCCGTAACTGGTGCAGGCGTCGAGCAGGCCCGCGGTCGCATAGCCGAGGAAGGCGTAGAGGTAGATCCGCCTGAAACCGAGATGTCGGCGTAGCAAGGGCCATAACAACAAAGCCGCGATCAGGGCGCCGAGCGGAATGAAGATCAATGCGTGGGTAAAGTGGCGGTGGAACTCGATGTTGAGTAACGGGTCGTTGCTGGCGCTGATGAATACGTCGGCATCGGCCAGCAATGCGGCACCGAATCCTGTTATCGCAGCAGGTCGCGATTCGGCCTTTTTGGCCGCCGTGAGCGCGAGCACGCCGCCTAACAAACCCTGGGTTAACAGATCCAAACGCTAAACTCCGGTATTTGAAGCATGGGGAAACAAGGGGGCGGTTAAGCCAACGAATAGCATGGGAGTTCCACAATCGGTTTAGTTGCCACCCGGTACCGGGGCGGTGAGGGTTGCCCTGGTGCCGTCAGCTGACGATTGAATATCGATACTGGCGCCCAGTAATTTCAGGCGTTCGGTAATGCTGAACAAGCCGAAGCCTCCTTTTGCCGATCGGCTGCGGCCGACGCTGCCGACGTCGAATCCGACACCGTCGTCTTCAACGGTTAATTGAAGCGTATCGACGTCGGTTTTCCAGTTTAAAATCACCTGCTGCGCCTGTGCATGCCGGGTGATATTGTTGAACAATTCTCTTACCGACTGAAACATGACAATGCTCAGTTCTTCCGCGAGCGTAAAGCCTTTATCGTCGCCCTTGACTTCAACTCTGACCCCGGTTCTTTGCATATTTTGATCGGCCAGCCATTCGACGGCGGCGCGCAAACCAAGTTCATACAGTACGGGTGGGCTGATTTCAAACACCAGCGATCGGGTTTCTGAAAGCGATCTTCCCAGTAACTCGTTGACATCGTCAATCAAGGCCAGCTCGGCCCGGGAAATATTCCCCTTGCGAATTTTCGCCAGCCCCATGCGCGCAAGCACCAGGTTTTGCACGGTACCGTCGTGTAGCTCCGAGGCAATGCGGTGTCGCTCGCTTTCCTCGGCCAGCGATATCTGGCCCGCGAGCGACTGTAATTCAAGCTGGTAGGATTCGAGTGCGGCCGATGCATTGACCTCAAAACTGATGTCTCGAATGGAAATCAAAACCTGTGACCAGTCATTGCGATCGTTGCTGATCAAATCGCAATCGCGGATGATGGGAAATTCTTCGTCACCCGCACGAAGGGTTATGCCTGCGATAGCTGACCCGAATCTGGCCGGCGGCAAAACCAACCAGCACCTCGATCAATGCCAGCCGTTGATCGTCGGTTAATTCACGGTCAAACATTTGATCGCGGCCTTTGCTTGCGTCGGCCCGGAACATGCGGATGGCTTCGATATTGGCATAGAGGATGTTGTGCACCTCGACCCGATAACGAATCAACTGTGGATTGTCGAGCAGGTGCCGCCGCAGATCGGTTACCCCCTGTTGCCTGAGGTCATCGATCAGCGCCTTGCCTTGCGACCAGTCCGATTCGAACAGTGCCGCCGGCGCTAACTCGAACAATCGTTGATAGCGATTTTCGCTCAGACGCAAAGCCTGTTCGGCCAGGTGACGTTCGGTGACGTCGGTTATTGTATTGCCGATAGCCAGTATCTCGCCGGCTTCATCGAATATTGGAAACTTGGTGATAATAGCGCGTTGCGAACTTTGATCCGGGGACAGCCTGATGTCCCGCTCCATGGTGATCGCTTTCGCCTTCTCCCATACCTCGTGCTCGTGCTCTCTTTGCGCCCGGGTGTCTTCTCTGCGAATCCCGAACACCTGCTGACTGTTCCTGCCGATCACCTCGCGTGCGGACTTGCCGGTCCAGGTTTCGTATTGCCGGTTGACGTAGAGGTACTTGCCGGCCCGATCGGTCAGCGATATCGCGTCGGGGATGTGATCGAGAATGAGCCGGTAACGCTGTTCGTTATTGCGGTTGCGCTTGCGCTCGCTGATATCGAAAATCAGCCCGAATACGCGCGTAGTCCGCCGTCTGCATCGCGTTCGGTGGCCACACCACGAAGCAGAATCCACAGGTGGTTGCCGTCGCTCTGTTTCACCCGCA
Source organism: uncultured Gammaproteobacteria bacterium (assembly GCA_963835795.1). GTDB lineage: Bacteria > Pseudomonadota > Gammaproteobacteria. The sequence goes on along the minus strand of CAWIHJ010000067.1, from coordinate 24,160 downwards.
GTTCGCATTCCAGGTATTCAGTCTGTCCTTTGACATGCTCGAGGTAGGCGTGACGTAAATTGGCCAGGTCACGGGGATGGATTTTTTCCACGACCCAGGCGGTATCGAAATGTGTGGCCTGGTTGTCCTGTCCAAGAATCGACAGTACGGCAGGGCTCAGGCGATAGCGGTCGTTGGCAATGTCATAGGTCCAGCTACCACTGCTTAGAAACTCCAGCAGGGACTGATCAAGCGCTTCGGTATTCATGACAACAAACGACACACGGGTAGTTCGGTGAGGCCTTTGCGCCCGCTGCGGGCATTCTTCGTATTATGCGGTTATATCTCCAACCCGTCACCAATCCATTGGTGGTCTGCCATAACCGCGGTAATGGCACTGCAGATTTCATCGTGTACGTTATCTTTCAGCATTTAGCCGCAGACGCCGGCTCTCAGCATGCCGCGAACGTAAACCGAACTGGAATGTGCCGACAATGCGAGGATGCGATTGCTGCTGCGTTGTGCCAGCAGGTAGTTGGTGACATCTATTCCCGATTCATTGCCAAGCGAGACATCCAGCAAGATCAAATCGGGTTGGTGCTGCCTGGCTTTGGCAACCGCGTCCGCACCATTGGTTGCGGTCGCGACAACGCGCGCTAGGCCAGTGGCTTCGACAACCGCGGTCAATCCGGTAAGAATGGCTGGCTGATCGTCGACGAGTAAAACGGAATAAGTCAAGTCGCTCTCCGATCTGCAGGACGAAAACCGTCGAGCTGCGAGGGTGTACAATCCTATGCCTCCAGGATGATTACCCTGTATCCGTAGTTCTTCTGAAATGCTGTCCGTAATAATACTTAACGCATAGCTCGCCGATATCGCCGTTCCAGGCCATCGATGCCGCGGATTAGTCGCCAGGATCAATTGACGCGTAAATGCAGGTCTCGATTGCCTTTACGACATTTGAGGATTTCGCAGAATGATTCGGATCGGTGGGAAAGTGTGGCGGCGTTGCATCGGCTGCCTGGTTCGTGATCAATCGTGTAGCGAGGTAATACCTTCGCGGATCGCGTATTTGGTCAATTCGGCGACGCTGCGGATGCCGAGTTTGTCCATGATGCGTTTGCGGTGGGTTTCAACCGTGCGATTGCTCAAGTGCAGCATGCTGGCAATGGTTGCGCTGGACTTGCCTTCGGCGACGAGTTGCAGAACTTCGCGTTCGCGCGTGGAAAGTATCGGGTTTACCGGCCCTATCTCACCCTTAACGCGTTGCAGGTAATCGACTACCAGGGTGCTGGTCACCGACGGGCTGACGTAGATATGCCCACGAAAAACGGTTTTCAGGGCTGCGATCAATTCATCCGTTGCGGCATCTTTCAGCAAATAGCCTTTCGCACCGGCTTCGAGCATGCCTTTGACGAACACGCCATCGTTGTGCGCGGACAAGGCGAGAACGCGGGTCTGCGGCGCCAGTTGCGATATCTTGCGGGTTGCATCCACACCATTCATGTCGGGCATGGCAACGTCCATAACGACGATGTCCGGGGCCAGCTGGCGTACCAGGTTGACGGTTTCACGGCCGTTATCGGCCTCGGCGATGACTTCGAACTCGGCATCGGCCTGCAGCAGGCCCTTCAATCCGGCGCGGAGAATATTGTGGTCGTCGGCAAGAATTACCCTGATGGCCATGGATGGCTTCCGTTAATCACACTGGTTTACTAGGGACGGCTAGCATAAACCGCTTTTTTCGAAAATTCAGCCTGTTCGGTATGAGTCGGTTTGCCCGAGCATGGCGACAGTCAGACCAGGCGGTCATCCAGTCTGCATTTTCTCCCCGCGAGTGGAGACCTAAGGGTCAGGCCGCGGTGAGGTCTTTTTGAGATGTATTCAAGTTCGCAGCGCCTTGATCCAGCAGGGATTCGACCTGCCTGTGTTGTTTGAAGTCGTACTCGACGATGCCATAGGTGAAATTGAATTCGTATTCCAGGGAAGCGCTGCGCCCGGATTTCGTCAACCGCTTGTGGAAGCGAGTCATGATGCCTTGCGCGGAATCCCTGGGGGCATTGATGAACAGCACGGCAAACTCGTTGGCGTGCAGGCGGGCAAAGATGTCCGATGGCCGACATTCGGCCTTGAGGAGGCGCGTGACATCGGTGACTACACGGTCACCTTCTGCCTGACCAAAGCGATCTCTGATTGATTTGAGCTCGGAGAGGTCGAGATAGGCCAGGGTTGCCGGCAAGTCCTGGCGCACGCAGAGGTTCATGCAATGCCTGGCCGCGAGAATGAACCCCTGGCGATTATAGATGCCGGTGAGGTCGTCGGTAATGGCCAATTGCGTTATGACTAATTCACGTTCCACCATCCCGGCAAGATCCCGCAGTATCGATATCTGGTCATCGTCCAGGGTGCGTGAATGGTGGTCGATGAGACACAAACTACCGACCGTGTTGCCATTCGCCAGCTTAAGCGGGCAGCTGGCATAAAACCGGGCACCGGTGTCGCTGAGCACCAACGGGCCATCGGCAAAACGATGGTCGGCCGCGGCATCGGCGAGCATGAAAATATCATCGCCGAGAATGGCATGCGCACAAATCGAATGCTCGCGCGGAATTTCGCTGAACTCGAGTCCGATCGACGCCTTGAACCACTGTCGGTCGGCATCGATGAGACTGATGAAAGCAACCGGGATATCGAACATGCGCATGGTCATGCGTACGATGCGATCAAATCGTTCTTCCGCTGGCGTATCAAGTATATTGAGCGTCGCGAGTGATCTGAGGCGCGCGTCTTCGTTTTGTGGAATGTCCGGTTTCTTCATTTCAAGCTTCCAAAGTCGGTATTGCTAGTATAGTTAAGATTCCGGTTGTTCAATGGCGATTAAAGGATAGGCGGCAGCATTTGACCGACTGTAATCCCGGCATCAAAGTCCTGGAAATCCCCGTTGCGAGGATGGCCGGCGAGTGTTATACCGGGATACTGCCCGCAATAAGGATCTGTTGGCACTCGAGCGTGCGGTCGAGGACTACTTCGTGGTCATCAGTGGCCACGATCCAAATATTAAGTCATCAGGCGCCCAGGTATCGGGTATAATCCGGCTCCCGTAAAACATTTTGAGCAATGCCCCAGGAGTCATAATGGCCGAGCACAACCCACAGGAAGTTTTTGAGCGATACACCACCGGTGGAAAGCGATTGATCCAGGATTTTTCGTTGGCCGAGTCAAAGGAAATGATGTCGCAGTTCAGCAATTCATGGAACACTATCATGACGCGCGCCATGGAGAATCCCGAGGAGTGGTTCAAGGCGGTTACCGGGTTCTATCAGAGCCAGTTTCAATTGTGGTGCCACATGTTCATGCCGTCGGCAGAATCTTCGGTGCATCCGGAGCCGGGTGATCGCCGCTTTTCCGGGCCCGAATGGGAGCAAAGCCCGGTGCATAATTACCTGAAGCAGTCCTACCTGTTGTCGTCCAGGTGGCTTAGCGGGATGATTTCGGATTCGACGCTGGACGACGCCAGTAAAAACAAGTGCGAGTTTTATACGCGCCATTTTGTCGATGCCATGTCGCCGTCGAATTTCGCCATCTCGAACCCGGAAGTGCTCCGCGAAACCGTCGAAAGCAAGGGTCAGAACCTGATCAGCGGGCTGGAAAATCTGCTGCAGGACATGGAGAAGGGCCGCATCAGCATGACCGACGAAACCGCATTCGAGCTCGGCAAGAATATTGCCACGACAGAGGGTGCCGTCGTCTTTCAGAACGAGCTGATTCAGTTGATTCAGTTCAAACCAATGACCAAAAAGGTCAACGAGCGGCCGATACTGATCATCCCGCCATGCATCAACAAGTATTATATTCTCGACCTGTCCGAGCATAATTCCTACGTGCGCTACTGCCTCGAACAGGGCAACAATGTATTTATCATTTCCTGGCGTAATCCAGACGAAGAGCTCGGTGACAAGACCTGGGACGATTACCTCGATGAAGGCACGATTCCGGCGATCGACGCGGTCAAAAAAATTAGCGGCAGCAAAAAAATCAATGCCGTGTCGTGGTGCATCGGCGGCACGATCCTGGCAACAACGATTGCGGTTTTGGCCGCGAAAAAACAGAAGCCTTTCGCCTCGGCAACCTTTTTTACCACCTTGCTCGACTTTTCCGACCCGGGTGAGCTCGGCGTGTTTATCGATGAGTCGCAGGTCAGGCAGCACGAGCACAAGTTGACCGAAGGTGGCGTGATGCCGGGCAAACAGCTGGCATCAACCTTTACCATGTTGCGCGCCAACGATTTGATCTGGAACTACGTGGTCAACAACTACCTGAAGGGCAAGACGCCGCCGCCCTTCGATATACTCTACTGGAACAGCGATTCCACCAACATGACGGCGGCGATGTATACCTGGTATCTGCGCCACATGTACCTGGAAAACAAGCTGCGCGAGCCGGGCGCACTGGAGTTGTGCGGAGTGCCTGTGGATCTCGGCACGATCGATTGCCCGGTGTATTTCCTGTCCACCATCGACGATCACATTGCGCCGTGGAAAACCACCTTCGTATCGACCGAGCTGGTCGGCGGGAAAATGGAATTTGTGCTCGCGGCGAGCGGGCACGTCGCCGGCGTCATCAATCCGGCGAGCAAGAACAAGCGTAACTTCTGGGTCGATGGTGAACTCGGCCAGGGTGCCGATCACTGGCTGGAAACCGCGCAATCGGTACCGGGTAGCTGGTGGCCGCACTGGGACGAATGGCTAAAGGCACAGGGCGGCAAGCAGGTCGACGCACCCAGTAAGGTCGGTAACAAGACATTTAAACCGCTGGAACCCGCGCCGGGTGCCTTTGTGCTGGCCAGGGCGAGCTAGCCAACCAGCCGTTGTGGAGGCTGTGCCGGGTCAGTCAAGACCGATCTCGGCGAGAATCTCGGCGGTATGCTGCCCCAACTCAGGCGCGGCGGTTTCGGTGAAGCCAGGGGCCGCAATCGGGTTACGCACGAAGCGCATGGTTCGGCCCGATTCGGTCTGTACGCTGGAGAATGCTCCGTATTCCGCAGAAAGTGGACTGTCGGCAATGCTTTTCACGTTTTCGATAATGGTGCAGGGAATCGAAACGGCGCGTAACCGCTCCTGCCAGTAGTCCGAATCGTTGCGCTGTAACACCTTGTTCAGCACCCGGTTCATGCTATCGCGGTTATCGATCCTGGCCGCGTCGGTCTTGTATCGCGGATCTTCGATCAGCTCATCCAGGCCCAGGGCGGTACAAAAACGCGGCCAGTCTTTCTCGCTGCCAAGTGCAATGACGATATCCCGGTCCGCGGTCGGGTAAACCTCGAAGGGTGTCATCGACGGATGCCCGGAACCGATGGGTTCGGGTACGATGCCGGCATTCAGATAACGCGCGAATGCATTTTCGAGGCAGGCCCACTGGCAGGCGAGCATGGAAACATCGAGGGTGCTCGAATCGGTTTCGTTGCGCGCGTCGCGCCGGTACAGCCGTTCCATGATGCCGAGTGCGGCAAACAGCCCGGCGGCAATGTCGCCGACCGAAAATCCGACCCGGGTGGCGGGCCCGCCGAGGCGGTCCGTTGATGCTCATCATGCCGCTCATCGCCTGCACGATAATGTCGTATGCAGGTCGATCGGACAAACTGCCGGATCTGGCCAAAGCCGCTGATCGAAGCCTGAATCAACTTTGGATTTAGCTGCGCTAATTCTGCTTCACCACAGCCCAGGCGGTGCGCGCACCCCGGGGCGCATGTTTTCAATAAACACATCGCCGGTTTCGATCAACTTGTGCAATGCTCGCTTGCCCTCGGCGGTTTTCAGATCCAGCACGATGGAGCGCTTGTTGCGATTGAGCGAGGCAAAGTAGAGGCTGATATCGTCTTCGAACGGCGGCGAAGAGCGCGCCATGTCACCTCCTGGATTCTCAACCTTGATGACATCGGCGCCCATCGTGCTCAGCAGCCAGGTGCAAAAAGGCCCCGACAGCACGCTGGTCATATCAATAACCCGAATCCCTTTCATCGTATTACGCTCCCCGGCAAAGCCGCTTCATCGCGGCGAGTTGCAAGGTGGCGTAATCACCGGCGTTTGCCACTTCTGAGACGTGGCTGACACATTGCCAGCTGCGATAGAAAATATTGTCGAGGTCAAGGGTGAAATAAGTAGCGTCGGTATAGTACTTCGCTGCCAGTGGCGTGGCTTGATTCGCCATGGGGATTCCAGATAGGAGCAGGTGACATAGTATCCACCGTAAATCGCAACTGTCAAACCCGGGGAAACCGGGTGCAGAAGGCAAGCTGCGGCGGTAGATATCCAGCCGCGATGCACTATACTTAAGGTTCGATCGCGATCCGAGGCGCCACCTTCGCCGGCACCTTCGATTGCTCGCGTAACGGAAATTTGCTCACCCAGAATTGGCACACAGCTGCGGTGTTGCACCGGTTAATGTAATCGAGGCGGAGCACATGGAAGAAAATAAATTATTCGCTGATCAGATCTCCAGGCTGGAAGCAGCACTGGAAAAAGAGATTGCGAAAAACCGGGAGTTACTGAGTTACAAGCACCAGCTGGACGCGATCCTCGATTATGCTCCGGTCGAAATCTACCTCAAGGATCGTGAAGGTCGCTACCTTCGAATCAACCGGCAGTTTGAAAAGATTTTCGGCGTGCGCAACGACGACCTGGTCGGGCAATTTCCCATATTTGCGCACGACTCCGAACTAGCGGCATCGACCCGCGACCAGGATCTCGCGGTGCTGACCAGCGGCAAGGTCGAGCGCCGCGAAGAGCTGGCCCGGCTGGTGATTGACGACCAGCTGCATACCCTGCTGACGATCAAGTTCCCGATTTTTGATGCCAGCGGTGAAATCGACGGGCTCGGTGCCGTTGTGACCGATATCACCGAGCAAAAAAAGGCGGAAGAACGTTTTCGCAACCTGGTGGACACGCTGGAGGGTGTCGTCTGGGAAGCCGACGCGCAGACATTCGATTTCAGTTTCATCAGTCAGGCGGTCACTCGCTTGCTCGGATACACCACGGACGAATGCATGACAGCGGGTTTCTGGTTGTCGATCATTCATCCGCAGGATCGGGATAATGTTCTCAATTACATAAAGCGATGCCACGCCGAGGGCAAGGACACTTGCGTTCTCGAGTATCGACTGTTGGCGAAATCCGGTGCAACGAAGCATGTTCGCGACCTGTCCTCGATAGAGTTCAAAGATGGTGTCGCCTGGCGGTCCTGTGGCATCATGATTGACGTCAGCACGCAGGTGCAGACAGCAACCGAAAAACACCAGCTTGAAACCCGCTTCCAGCAAATGTTCGCAGCGGTGCCAATTGGCATCGTACTGGTTGATTTTGACAGCTCGACCATGGTCGAGGTTAATCCCGCCTATTGCAAAATCGTTGGGCGCAGTCAGGCAGAAGTTAGCGAACGCGGCTGGCAGTCACTGGCGCACCCCGATGATCTGAAAGCCGAACTGGCGTTACTCGAACGTTTCAAGGCCGGGGAAATCTCGCATTACAGTATCGAAAAGCGTTACATCGGCGACACGGGTGAAATCACCTGGGCCTATAGCCAGGTTTGTCATATCGGTCCCGGCGAAGGCGGCAAACGCCAGTACATAGCGATGATTCAGGATATTACCGATCGCAAATACAGCGAAGATAAAATCTGGCGCCAGGAGAACTACGATTTTCTGACTGGGTTGCCAAACCGAAATATGCTGCACGACCGTCTCAGGGAGCTGATCAAGCGCGAATCGCGTAGTGGCAACGAGTTTGGTGTACTGATGATCGACCTGGACGGATTCAAGCACATCAATGACACGCTCGGCCACGACAAGGGCGACGAACTGCTGGTACAGGTTGCCGCCAGAATCAAGCGCGCGTTGAGAGCATCCGACACGGTTGCGCGCTTCGGCGGCGATGAGTTCGTGGTGCTGGTATCGGCGCTGAAAAATCGGTACGGCATCGATCAGATTGTCGATGGCTTGAACAAGGAAATCGCAACTGCTTTCCAGTTAGCGGGTGAAGAGGTATTTATCTCGGCGAGCATCGGCGTGACCGTCTTTCCCGGCGACGGCAAGGATGTCCGGTCGTTGATCAAAAATGCCGACCAGGCGATGTACGAGGCCAAGCGCCTCGGTCGCAACCGCTACCACTACTTTACCCAGGACATGCAGGCATTGGCGATCAGCCGCATGCAGTTGATCGGAGAAATGCGCAAGGCGATTGTTGAACAGCAGTTTGAGCTGTATTACCAGCCGATCATCGAACTGAGCAGCGGTAGTATCGACAAGGCTGAAGCCTTACTGCGCTGGCAACACCCCACGCGTGGACTGGTCATGCCGCTGGAATTCATCCCCCTGGCCGAGGAAACCGGGCTCATCGTGGAAATTGGTGACCAGGTATTCAAGCAGGCGACGAAGCAGGCCGAGCGCTGGTCGCAAACCTTGAGTGGCAATGTCCAGATCAGCGTCAATGCGTCGCCGGTGCAGTTCGAGAATCCTGAAAACTTTACCAACTTCCTGGCGCACTGGAGCGAAAGCGGGGAATCGATTTGTGCCGAGATTACCGAAAGCACGCTGATAAGTTCCGGTATTGAAACGCTCGATTTGTTGTTGAAATTCCGCGATGCCGGCGTTCAGGTAGCCCTGGATGATTTCGGCACCGGCTATTCTTCGCTGTCCTACCTGCGCAAGTTCGATATCGATTATCTCAAGATCGATCGAACGTTTGTGCATAACATCAACCAGAGCACGGATGACCTCGCCCTGTGTACCGCTATCGTGGTCATGGCGCATTCGCTGGGTATCAAGGTGATCGCCGAGGGCATCGAAACCGAACAACAACGCCAGTGCCTGATCGACATCGGTTGTGACTACGGGCAGGGATTCCTGATCTGCAAGCCATTGCCTGCAGGCAAGTTTGAACAGTTTTATCTGCAGGCAAGGCAAGACGAACCGTCGGGTGCCGGCGCGTGACCCCCCTGGATCCAGCTAACGAACCAGGTCGGCGCGAATCCAGATTCGATCCTTGCGCTTACTGCTGCTCGAACTGTAGCTTGCGGTGCCGCTTTGCGTTTGACTGCTGGACTCGGTCACGCCGCCGATTTTCAGCCACTCGCCAATTTGGCCAGTGATGACGGTATTGGCGCTCTGCGTTTCGATGACGCCGCTGGCGGAATTACCGAGGGCATTCTTGAATGAGCGAACTTCGAGGGTCACGCGTTCGCCACGTATGCGCGGCAGCACGTAAAAGCCGGTGGTGACGTCCTTGTAGGCACTGCCGTCGTCGCCGGCGCTGTAAGGTACCTGTGAACCGGTCTGGATAAAGGCCTCGGTTCCGTCGGCAACGCGAACCCGGTGAACCGGGTTGTTTTGCTGGTTAAGCTGCCTGCTGGATGCGCTACCGCCGGCACTGACGCTGCCATCGGTGTAGTTGATATTCCCTGTGCCGCTGTTACTGGCGCTGCCGACGCCGACGCTCGCATTGCCGCCTTCGACCTGCAGGTTGCCGCTAAGCGACATTTCCCTGAGCTTGCGCTTGCTGCCCTGAAACACGGATATCTGCAGCATTGTTGCGGCAATATCCACCGCGTCGATGATTTCCTGCACTTGCTCCACCGTTTCCGGTGCGGCGCGCAGAAATAGCTTGTAACCCTGGCCGGTAATTATTTCGCCCGTGCCCAGCATCGGTTCGACGATGGGAATCACTTCCTCGGCGGACCGATTTTGCAATTGTATGACGGTCAGGGATGCGGCGTGCAGCGGGGATGCCAGCAACAGGCACAGAAACAGCAGGTTTTTGAATCGTTTCATTGGTTACGTTTACTTCAAGATCTGCGTGCGGTATGCCAACGAGTGTAGCCGAAAACCGGCCTCCGATTACGGGTTTTATTCTCGACTGGCGCGTACTACCGTTGCACAATCGCGGATTATCAACGCAACTGGCACGCCCTACCGGAGGCAAAGATGTTTAAAGGATTGCTTGTTCCCGTTTTACTGCAGTCGAGCGGAATTGGGCCTGGCGCTCTGGCCAACCTCCTGGCGAGTACCGCTGCAACTGCCCCGGTCAAGGTCGATAACCCGCTGCCATCGTGATTCGACTTGTCCTTTTACTGTTGCTGTTTGCGTCTGTGCCATTGCAGGCAGGGGATGTTTGTCACTATCAAACCTGGGCCTGGGATACGAATTCCGGCCAGGCGGTCAATCACCGGGTTGTACAAAAGCCCTACGCCGAAATTTCAGCTAGCGAAGTCGACGCCTATACCGGTTGCAGCGTCTGTGAACGCGATCAACGCGAGATCAACATCCCGCCCCTCAAGCCATTTAAACTGTGCCGGATACTGGCGCCGCAGGTCGAAGCCGTGTTGCGCCAGCTGCTCGCCGACGGCGAATCCATTAACAGTGTCACGGGCTATCGCGTGGGTTTGACTCGCGGCCCGGTGGATGCTAACGGATTGCGCACCCGCTTCAGCAATCACGCGTTTGGTATTGCCCTCGACATCAACCCGGAAAGCAATGGCCTGTACGACAACTGCATCGAGTTTGGCGAAACCTGCCGCCTGATTCGTGGAGGTGCCTGGTTGCCGGGGCAGCGCGGTTCGATCACCGGCGAGGGTGCAATCGTTGGCGCATTGGAACGCATCGGCCTGCGTTGGGGCGGCGAGATCGTTGGTCGGCAAAAGGATTTCATGCATTTTTCTCCGCAAGGATACTAGGCCGTTTGTTGCAACAGTCTGGTCGTCCCCACGAGCGAAGCATTAATGGCCATTTTAAACTGTGCTAGCATCCAGGACTCAGTGAATCAGCTTCTTGCCCGGCGCAAATTCAGGGATCGATCATGATCAGACTACTCAAGCTACCCTTTACCCTGCTGGCGCTGCTGTTTGGCCGCGTCAGCTGGTCTGCGCCACCCTGGTTGTTGTCGCTGGGCGGCATGCTGAATCGCCATCGAAGGGGCTCGGTCATGCTGCTGGTGGTGCTGGTTGCCGCGCCTGGCGGGTACCTTTACTGGGATTCGCTGCCGAAACCGGTGATGGTCAGGGCGCAAGCTTCCGCGATTGGAATTACGCCTGACCAGCCGGATGCGAGGCCAGCGGTGCTTGAACTGCGCTTCGATTATGACTTGTCCACGTTGAATCCGGACCAGCAGCGGCCCCAGGGCCAGCCGTCGGTGGCCAGAATCGACCTGGTCGGTGAACGGGTCGACGAAGGCATATCCCTGACGCCAAACAAGGCCGGAAGCTGGGCCTGGATTGACGACCGGCGTTTGCGCTTCACCCCGGAAACCGACTGGCCCGCGGGCACCGAGTATCGCGTGCAGTTCGAAAATACCCCGTTTGCCGAGGGCACGCGGTTGTCAACCGGGCAGCTTGAATTTTCGACACCGGCTTTCGAAACGCAAATCAGCAGTATCGAGTTCTACCAGGACCCGCTCGATATCACTGTACGTCGCGTCATCTCGACCCTGCGCTTTACCCATCCGGTTGACCCCGAATCACTGCAGGCGAAGTTGCGCCTGGCGATGCGGCCATCAGACAGCAATATCACCACGGCGCCGAAACCCTATCGCTTCGAATTGACTTACGCGGACAACCGGCGCGAGGCCTATCTTCAGTCGGAGCCGGTGAAGTTGCCGGATAACCCGAACTACATGCAACTCGGTATCGACCAGGGTGTGACGACTATCCTGGGTGGTGCGGGCTCGGTTGAGAGGGTCGAAGCACAAACGCTGATCCCCGATATCTACAGTTTTCTCAAGATCGAATCGGTGCGCACACAAATGATCCGTAACGAGCGCAACGAACCCGAACAAATGTTGTTACTCGAGTTTACCGACGACATCGAGGATGCTGAACTGCTAGGCAAATTGTCGTTGCACATGCTGCCGACCCGGGGTGAGCCGAAGGGCAGGTCGCGCTGGAGCCGACCGCGCGAGGTGGATGCCCAGGTACTGGCCGCGAGCAAACCGGTCAAATTTCGTCTGCTGCCAAACGAACGCAACTACTCGAAACTGTACAGTCTGGTCATCGATGTGCCGGAGCAGCGTTATCTCTACCTGAATATCGACAAGGGCCTAAGCTCGGTGAATCAATTCGTCCACCGCAGTTTTTACGATAACGTGGTGCCCACACCCGCTTATCCACAGGAAGCAAAAATTGCCGGTGAAGGGTCGATACTGAGTTACTCCGGGGAGCAACAGCTCAGCGTGCTGACGCGCGGTTTGACCGCGGTCAAATTCGTGGTCGGCAAAATGATCGAGGGGCAGCTGAATCACCTGATTTCGCAAAGCGACGGAGACATCTCGAATCCGCGCTTTAGCAACTGGAACTTTAACGAACAGAACATCACCGAGATCGACAGCCTGGTGCTAAACCTCAAACCGGATCATCCCGGCAAGGCCAATTATTTTTCCATCGACCTGAATCAGTATCTGCCGCGCAACGAAAATCGTTTCGGCCTGTTTTTCGTCGAAATTCGGGGTTGGGATGAAAAGCGTAAACGCGAAATTCGCAACGTGATCGACAAGCGCCTGATACTGGTCACCGACCTTGGTGTGATCGTCAAGAATAACGCCGACCGCAGCCACGAAATTTTTGTGCAATCGATTGCCGATGGCAAGCCGGTTGCCCGCGCCAGCGTTGAGTTATTGGGCAAGAATGGCCAGCCCATATTCTCCGCGCACACCAATGCCCGCGGGCATCTTTCGCTGCCATCGACCCAGGGGTTTACACTCGAACAACAGCCCACGGTATATGTCGTCAAGGCGGGCGGCGATCTCTCCTTTATTCCCTACAATCGTCAATCCCGCCAGATAAATCTGTCGCGATTCGATATCGGCGGTGTGCGGCCGCCCGGCAAAACAGGAGGATGCGCTAAACGCCTACCTGTTTTCCGATCGCGGCATTTACCGGCCGGGTGAGACGGTCAACCTGGGCATGATCGTGAAGCATTTCGACATGCGCAATGTCGAGGACATACCACTGGAAGTGGTCATTGTCGGGCCGCGCAACCAGGAAGCGATGGTGCGCCGGATCACGCTGCCTCGAGCGGGCTTTTTCGATTTCCAGTTTGCCACCAGGCTGACCACGATCACGGGAATTTACCAGGCCAACCTGCACCTGGTACGCGACAACAAGTACCGTGGCCGGCAAATCGGCAGCCTGCGTTTCGATGTCGAGGAGTTTCAGCCGGATACGATGAAGATCAGCAGCGAGCTGCTGGATGCGGTCGAGCGCGGCTGGAACACCAACGAAAAGCTGCAGTCGAAAGTCGTGTTGACGAATTTATTCGGCAGTCCGGCGCAGGATCGCAAGGTGACCGGCCACCTGATCATCGAGCCGCATAACTTCCATTTCAATGAATTTGCCGACTACCGTTTTACCGACCCTCATTTAAACGGGGACAGGGACCCGTTACGACTGGACGAGCAATTACCTGATCAGCGCAGTAATGCCGACGGCGAGGCGCAGTTTGACATCGACCTGACGGCTTTCCGCGAGGGTACTTACCGCCTGAACCTGGTTAGCGAAGGATTTGACCAGGCCGGGGGACGCAGCGTCATCGCCAGTAACTCTGCACTGATCTCTCCGCTGGATTCGATTGTCGGATTCAAGGCTGACGGTGACCTTGGATTCATCAATGCCGGTACCGAGCGTCGCGTGGAGTTGATCGCCATCGACAATGCGCTGCAACGCATCACCGCTTCCGACCTGACCCTGAAGCTGATCCAGATTCAAAAAGTATCCACGTTGATCAAGCAGAAGAACAATACCTACAAGTACCAGACGGTCGACCGCGAAACCGAGTTGTCGAGTACCGCGCTCGAGATTGCTGCCGACGGGTATGAGTATGTAATCGACAGTCAAAATCCGGGCGAATTCGCCGTCGAAGTCATCGACGAGCAGGGTCTGAAACTGGCGCGCTTCGAGTTTACGGTGGTCGGATTTGCCAACCTGGCCGGCAAGATTGACGGCAGTGCCGAGCTGCAGTTGAAACTGGATAAGGCCGATTATGTCGCGGGTGAGGAAATCTCGATGAACATCCGCGCGCCCTATGCCGGCGCCGGGCTGATCACCATCGAAAGCGACCGGGTGCACCACTTCAACTGGTTTCGCAGCGAGTCGCAGAGTAGCGTGCAGACGATCAGCATTCCGCACGACCTGGAAGGCAGCGCCTATGTCAATGTGACCTTCGTGCGCGATGCGGGATCGGCGGAAATATACACCAGCCCGCTGAGCTACGCGGTGCAGCCTTTCACGATCGACAAGAGCCGGCGTCGCATCGACGTGCTACTGGAAGCTAAAGACATCGTGCGCCCCGGAAAACCAATGAAAATCGGCTTCAGCACGTCGCAGCCCTCGAGAATCGCGGTGTTTGCGGTCGATGAAGGCATTTTGCAGGTGGCCGGCTACCAGAGCCCGCAACCGCTGGAACATTTTCTGAAGAAGCGCTCGTTGCAGGTAAGCACGCTGCAGATCCTCGATTTGATCTTGCCCGAGTTCGACCTGGTGAAGGCACTGTCGGCAGCTGGCGGCGGCGCAAGCAGAGCCATGGCCGCGGAGATGATCGCGCAAAACCTGAATCCATTTGTGCGCAAAACCGACAAGCCGGCGATCTTCTGGTCGGGCATACACGACGCCGACATCGATCTGCGCACGGTCGAATTCACCGTGCCGGATACCTTTGCCGGCCAATTGCGGGTGATGGCCGTCGCCGTCAGCGAAGAGGCGCTGGGCGCCAACAGCCTGAATTCGCTGGTGCGTGGACCGTTTGTCATAGCCCCCAGCCTGTTGACCCAGGCAGCACCGGGTGACGAATTTGAAGTTGCCGTCGGTATCACCAACCTCATCGAGGGCTCGGGCAAGCAGGTGCCTGTCGACCTGTTGGTAACGACCTCGGAACATCTCGAAATTATCGGCGATGCCTCGGCCCGGCTCGCGATCGATGAAGGCGGCGAAGACAAGTTCCGCTTGCGCGTGCGCGCCAAAGCGGTGCTCGGCGCTGCCGAAATCAAATTTGCGGTCAAACACGGCGAGGAAGACGCGACGCGTACCACGAGCCTCAGCGTGCGTCCGGCAAGCCGTTACCAGACCGTGCTGGAAAGCGGCTTTGCCGATGACCGGACTTTCGAACTGGAGCCCGGGCGCAGTTTGTTGCCGGAGCTTGCCGAGCAATCGATCACCGCCTCGGCCAGTCCGCTTGCGGTCGTCGATGGCTTGACCACTTACCTGGAAAACTTTCCACACGGTTGTACCGAACAGGTGGTCAGCAAAGTGTTTCCGCTGGTTGGCCTGATGGAACATCCCGCCTACGCGGCGCAGTTGCCTGATGTGGCGGCGCATTTCGCCCAGCTGATCGACCGCTTGCGCGAGCGGCAATTGCCGGATGGTGGGTTTGCCTTCTGGCCGGGGCATTCGCGTGCGGCGCAATATCCCTCGGTTTACGTGATGCATTTTCTGCTCGAAGCAAGCCAACGCGGCAACCCGGTGCCCGCCGACATGATGCAACGCGGCAAGGCATTCCTGCAGGATTTTGTCACGCGCCCGGCACACTCTCTCCCCGAGGCGCGGGTGCGCGCCAATGCCATCTACCTGCTGACGCGCATGGGCCAGGTGACTACTAATGTTGTCATCGACCTCGAGCAAAGCCTGGAAAAGCAGCACGCCAAAACCTGGCGCAAGGACCTGGCAGCGGTCTACATGGCGGCCACTTACCAATTGATACAGAAAGACAGGGAAGCCGAAAAGCTGATCAGTGAATTTGCCATGAATAACAAGCAGCATCGCGACCCCGAGGGGTTTCATTCGCTGCTGGCAATCGATGCGCAATACGTTTACCTGTTGTCGAAGCACTTCCCCGAGCGTGCCAGGGAACTCGACGGCGAGCGCATCCTGCAACTGACCGGCAAGATTTTCGAGGGACAATACAACACCATTTCGTCGGCCTACGTGATTCTCGCGCTGGGTGCCTACAGTGCGCTGCAATCTTCCGGCAACTACGATGAGAAGATCATTTTCAGCGCCTTCGACAAGGCCGGGCAGGCGCAAATCCTGCAGGCCGTGGCGCAACCGTTTTTGACCGCGCCCTATGGAACGCAGGCGCGCAAGCTCCAGGTCAAGGGTGAAAAGCCGATGTTTTACCTCAACTTGCAGGCCGGTTTCGACGATCAGCTGCCAGCCTCCGCGATGAGCGATGGCATCGAGATCTTTCGTGACTTTGTCGATGATGACGGCAACGTGGTAACCCGGTTCGAGCAGGGCAGGGAACTCACCGTGCGCCTCAAGGTTCGGGCGCTCGGCGAGCAGCGCCTCAACAACATTGCCATCGTCGACCTGTTGCCCGGTGGCTTCGAAGTACAGCGCCGCTCGGTAGCGGCCACGGCGCGCGGCTGGCAGGCAGACTACATCGATATCCGTGAAGACCGGGTGGTGTATTACGGCAGCTTTGACCGCCAGGTGCGTGAACTGCGCTATCGCGTCAAGTTGACCTCGGCAGGGAGTTTTGTGATCCCGCCGAGCTACGCGGAATCCATGTACGATCGCTCGATTCGTGCGCATACCGCGCCCGGACGTTTCGAGGTCAGCGCTTCACAATGAAAACCTCGCTTGTCGCAGCGTTACTGATCTGCGTCGGCGCCGGGCTCGCCTACGCGTTTTGTCCGCAACCACAACTGGATCAGTATCTGCCCTATTCACGCGCCTACCTCGATCGTGACGGTGAACTGTTGCGGCTGACGCTGGCGCGCGATCAGCGCTACCGGTTGTATCGATCCCTCGACGCCATTTCACCGCAGTTTGTCGAAGCGACGCTGCTCTACGAGGACCAGAATTACTATTCCCACGCAGGCGTCGATGTGCCGGCACTGTTGCGGGCATTCTGGGCGACCTATATTGCCGGCGAGCGCCGTATCGGTGCTTCGACCATCACCATGCAGGTGGCGCGACTGAAGTGGGGTATTCGCTCGAACAGCATCGGCGGCAAGTTCGAGCAAATCCTGCGTGCGCTGCAGTTGACGCGGCATTACAGCAAACCTGAACTGCTGGAAATTTACCTGAATATCGCCCCGTATGGCCGCAATATCGAAGGCATCGGTGCCGCCAGCCTGGTTTATTTCAATAAAACACCGGATCGGCTCAGCCTGCCCGAAGCCCTGACACTGGCGGTTATTCCGCAAAATCCCGGCAAGCGCAACCCGACATCAAAGGCGGGTTTTCGCGAGCTGCTACAGGCGCGCGCCAACCTGCTCGAGCGCTGGTTGACGGTGCATCCCGGCGATCGCGCACAGCGCAAGTACTTCGATCTGCCGTTGCAGGTTCGAGCGCCCGAAGCCTTGCCGTTCGCGGCACCGCATTTTGTCGATTACCTCGAGCAGCGGTTACCGCGTTTTGAGCACGGCATCGTCGAGACCACCTTGAGCAACGCGCGCCAGCAGCGTATCCAGGACCTGCTGCGGCAGTATGTCGACGCGCGCGCCACGCGGGGCATTCACAACGCGGCCGCGTTGTTGCTCAACTACGAGACCATGGAACTCGAAGCGATGGTTGGTTCGGCCGACTTTTTCAACGCCGCAATCCACGGGCAGGTGAATGGTACGCTGGCGAAACGTTCGCCGGGTTCCACCCTGAAACCCTTTGTCTACGCGCTGGCGATGGACGATGGCCTGGTGCATCCGCTGTCGCTGCTGCGTGATTCGCCGCGCCGCTTTGGCGGCTTTACCCCGGAGAATTTCGACAAACGTTTTGTCGGTCCGATCTCGATGAAACAGGCGCTGATCCAGAGCCGCAACGTGCCCGCGGTCGAGCTGCAATCGCGCCTGGTGAGCAAGAGTTTTCACCGCTTCCTGCTGGAGGCGGGCGTCAGCGATCTGCGCGAGGAAGCCTTTTACGGGCTGGCGTTGGCGCTCGGTGGCGGTGAGATCACCATGCTGGAACTGGCGACGCTGTATGCGGCGCTCGCCAACGACGGCGTGCACCAATCGGCCAGGGTGCTGAAGCACCAAACGCCCACCGTGCCAAAGCAGCTGTTGAGCGCCGAGGCCAGTTTCCTCACGCTCGATATCCTCAAGGATAATCCGTCGCCCTACCGGCAGCTGCGCCTGGACACCGGGCGCGGACACCCGGACGTCGCCTGGAAGACCGGGACTTCCTGGTCGTTTCGCGATGCCTGGTCGATCGGTGTGTCGGGGCCTTACGTGCTCGCCGTGTGGGTGGGCAATTTCGATGGTCGCGGTAATCAGGCTTTTAGCGGCCGCAAGGCGGCCGGGCCGCTGTTGTTCTCGCTGTTTGACGCAGTCAACGAAAACCGCGACTGGCGCGTCGAGGACAAGCTCGCGCAACGATCGCTGAACCTGAAGAAACTGAGCGTCTGTGCGACGACGGGCGATCTGTTTGAGCGCAACTGTCCGGCCGCGACCGAATCCTGGTTCATCCCGGGGGTCTCGCCCATCAAGGTGTCAAACATCTATCGCCAAATCCCGATCGTCCGCGCCACCGGGCGCCGGGCCTGCTGGCATCAACCGGGAGTCACCGATTTGAAGGTCTACGAGTTCTGGCCATCTGAATTCCTGAAGGTGTTTAACCAGGCCGGCATCGCCCTGAAAACCCCGCCCGGCTACGCCGACGATTGCAGTCTCGAGCACAAGGGGGGGTCTGGCCTGGTGCCGGTCATCCATTCGCCGCAACGCAACATCGAATACGTGGTCAGCGCGGCGGCCGATAGCGCAACCCAGGTGCCCCTCGAAGCCAGTGTCGACCCCGACGTGGAACAGCTTTACTGGTTTATCGACGACCGCTTTGTCGGCAAGTCCGCGCGCGGCGAAACGTTTTTCTGGAACGCGGTGCCCGGCGATTTCGAAGCGCGCGTGGTCGACGATTCAGGAAGGGCGCACAGCAAACGCTTCGTGGTCAGCCAGGTGAATTGAATCAACACTGGGGTTATGATCACTGACTCGAATGACAACTTTAACCAAGGTCATTCGCTACAGGCTTTTTAAAATTTTGCGTATCCGCTTACAGTTCAGGAGATTGAAATGAGCGAGCTAGAAACACTGCGAGTCGACGGCAAGCGCCTGTGGGACAGCATCATGTCGATGGCCGAGATCGGCCCGGGAGAGCAGGGCGGTTCCTGCCGCCTGGCGCTAACCGATGAAGATCGCGAAGGCCGTGACCTGTTTGTGCGCTGGTGCGAGGAAATCGGTTGTACGGTGCGCATCGACGACATGGGCAACATCTTCGCGCGGCGCGCCGGGCGCAACGATGAACTGGCACCGATCGTCGCCGGCAGCCACCTCGATACCCAGCCGCACGGCGGCAAGTTCGATGGCATCTACGGTGTGCTCGCGGCTCTCGAAGCGCTGCGCACCCTGCACGATAACCAGATCACCACCGAAGCACCGCTCGAAGCGGTGATGTGGACTAACGAGGAAGGCTCGCGTTTCGCCCCGGCGATGGTCGCCTCGGGTGTCTACGCCGGGCTGTTTGACAAGGAATTCGCCTGGGGCATTACCGATAGCGACTGGTAAAAGTATGGGTGACGAGTTGAAACGCATTGGCTACCTCGGCGACTTACCCTGTGGGCAGAATCCTATAGGCGCCCTGATCGAAGCCCATATCGAGCAAGGGCCGATTCTGGAAGCCGAGCGTCACCAGATTGGCGTGGTCGTCGGCGGCCAGGGGCAGCACTGGTATGACCTGACCTTGAAGGGTCAGGATTCGCATGCCGGTTCGACGCCGATGCCGGGGCGTCGTGACGCCCTGGTTGCCGCTGCAGACGTAATTATCGCGATGCGCAAGCTGGCCGGGGATTACGCGCCGCAGGCGGTCACCACGGTCGGTGAACTGGTGGTGAAACCCAACTCGCGCAATACCATTCCAGGCGAAGTGTTCCTGACCATCGATATTCGTAATCCGGATGACGCCGTGCTCGTCGAAATGGCGGCGCGTGTGGACAGCGAAGTCAAGGCCATTGCCGCGCGACACGGGGTCGAATGCGATCTCAGGGAAATCTGGGACAAGGCGCCGGTCAAGTTTGACGAAGATTGCATTGCGGCGGTGAACGATGCCACGCAACTGCTCGGTTACAGCCATCAGAAAATGGTGTCTGGCGCGGGTCACGACGCCTGCCAGGTTTGCCTGGTGGCGCCGACCTCGATGATCTTCGTGCCCTGTGCCGGCGGCCTCAGCCACAACGAGCAGGAAAGCGCCGAACCCGCCGATCTCGAGGCCGGTTGCAACGTGCTGCTGCACGCCATGCTGAAGCTGGCGAACAATCCGCGCGACTAGAAGTACTCTTTCCCCGGCGAGCCTGGTGCCTGGCCGGCAGGTTTACCTGGCAAGCAGAATTGGCGTAGTTGCGCCCCGGTGTTTGTCGGCGGGCAGGTGTCGATAACGCGAGCGCAGAAATCATTGATGCAAAGATATTCGGTTACCGGTCAGGCGTACTCATTGAATTAAATCACCCTTCGCATCTTGCATGTCTTTCAATCCGGAGTGGTGATACCCTTCAACGAAGTTACCAGTTTGTTCACTAATACAGACATGTCCAACTCTCATTTTGCGACGAATCTTCGACTGGTTTGCGATCAGTATCGCTCAGTAGCGCATGTTTGCCGCTCGCTGGAAATGAATCGCCAGCAGTTCAACAAGTATTTGAGTGGCAAGATATATCCGTCAAAACATAATCTTGCGCGGCTGTGTGAGTTTTTTAAACTAGGCGAGGGGCAAATGAATCTCGCGTCCGACGAGTTTGCCAGACTCATCGCTGAAACCTATCGGCCCGATGCCAGTTCGGGCTATCGGCGAAATTGAACAACTGATCGAGACCCTTGCCCAACTCGGTCGACGCGATGTCCCGCTACGAAGGTTATTACTACAGCCATTTTCACGCGCTTGGATATCCCGGTAACCTGATGCGCAGCCTGGTTCAGAATTTATCCGCTATAAAAACCGCTTCTATACACGCAATACCGAGCATTTATGGAACAAGGAAGAGCAAATGATTCGCCGCGGCATCGATTCAAGTACAAGGGAGTAGCAATGTATCTTGGTGATCGGATATTTATTACCGAGGTCGAAATGCTCACCCGCAATGTGATTTGTCACACCATTTTGTTTCCCAGTTATCGCAATGTGGTCGATCGGTTGTCTGGCATCAGCACGGGTGTCGGCAGTATCAACTCGCACATGCCGAAAGCTACCCGCGTCGAATTCAAGTTCCTCGGCAAACAAATCGACATTCGAGAAGCGTTGAACGGCTGTGGCCTTTTTGACCTGGACAGTGATTCGATCGATTCGGGTATCCGCGAAAGAATCGACAATGAACTGACCGAACAGGAATACATGCTAACTGCGCGCGATTTTTAGGATCGTCTTCGCCTCAATGGTGCGTCATCGCCTTCGCAGTTGCGAAATTGTGAATGCCTTCCCCTTCTATTAAATTCTGATCTCGACTATTTCGGCTTCGGAACTCTCGTATGAAGTGTGTTATCGCGCTGATGCAGCATGAAACCAATACATTTTCGCCGTTGCCAACACCGCTGGCCGCGTTTGGCAGTGGGGTCGGCCTCGATTTTCCACCCCTACAGGAACAGGCGCTGCAGATCTATGGTACCGCGGATTTTGCATTTGCCGGAATGGTGGATTGTGCGAGGCGCCGCGGCTGTGAAATCGTCAGTGCCGATCGCCGCCTATGCTGAACCTGGCGGAATGGTCGACGATGAAGCCTTCGAGTACATCTGCGATCGGATCGTGAGTGCCGTAAAGGTGGGATGTGATGCCCTGTTGCTCGATCTGCATGGCGCCATGGTTAGCCGTTCATACGATGATGGCGAAGGTGAGTTACTGCGTCGA
This sequence comes from uncultured Gammaproteobacteria bacterium, assembly GCA_963835795.1. GTDB lineage: Bacteria > Pseudomonadota > Gammaproteobacteria. Next base: position 2,329 of record CAWIHJ010000067.1, on the reverse strand, counting down.
ATTCGCGCGCAACGCCCCGGTTTGCCAATTGCGGTAGCACTCGATTTCCATACCAACCTGACCTCGACCATGGTGGATAACTGCACGGTGATCGACGGCTACCGGACCTATCCGCATATCGACATGTTCGATACCGGGGTGCGCGCAGCCGAGTCGCTGTTTCGTATCATCGACGAAGGTATCGAAACCAAAATGGTGTGGCGGTCACTGCCGATGATGACGCACATGATCCGCCAAACCCCTGCGCGTCAACCGATGAAGGACATCATGGACCTGGCGATCGAGGCGGTGGAGAGCACGTCGCTGATGAATGCATCGGTGTTTGGCGGATTTCCGCTAGCGGACATACCCCATGTGTCGCTGAGCGCGATTACCGTGGAAGCCCGGCAGAATTTCCTTGGCGAAGGCCTGGTCAAGCAACTCTGCGATATGGCCTGGAACAGGCGGCAAGATTTTGTTTTTGATCCCGAACCCCTCTGCGAATCGATTAGCAGGGCCGGGGCTATGGAGTCTTTCCCGGTGGTGATCGCCGATCATGGCGATAATTGTGGTGCCGGAGGTAGTGCGGACGATATGACGGTGCTCGCGGAAATGCTGGAGCAGGGGTTGACGTCGATTATCGCCGGTCCTGTCTGGGATCCGCTCGCGGTCGCAGAACTGATCGACTGTGGTGAGGGAAACTCAACGCAGCTCGAGTATCGGTGGTAAAACCTCGGTCGATTCGATTCGTCAGGTTGGCCGAGAATTGCGCTGTAGCGGCACGGTGATCAGGATTACCGATGGTCGTTTTACCATAACCGGTCCGATGCAGACCGGTCTCGAGGTCAACCTGGGTCGTACCGTCCTGTTCGATATAGGTGCGGCCAGGATCGTGTTGAGTGAACGACGTTGGGAGCCTTATGACACCAGTATTTTCGAGCATGTAGGCGTTGACTCGCGGCAATGCAAATATCTTTTGCTAAAATCACGCCAACATTTCAGGGCGGGCTTCGAAGCGATCGCGGGCGAGATCGTGCTGGCGGCCGGTCCGGGCGTTTGCAGTTCAGATTACAGCCAGTTCGATTTCCGCCACCTGCCGCGTCCCATCTTTCCGCTGGACCCCGACATGTCGCTGAGTTTTGCTAACGGGGCTATGGCCAAAAGTGAAGCACAGTGACGCAGTTCATCAATTAATAGCGTCAGAACTGATTTCAAGATGCGAAATTGTGGATTGTTATCGAATCCTCTAAATTTGTAGCATTCAACTAATACAATACACGGCCACCCAACCCGCGGTAGCCACCTGGAGGACAGACACATGCCACAACAAGACGACAAAACCGTAGTTTCCGCACTCAGCAGACGCCGATTTTTACAAGCATCGGGTGCGCTCGGCAGTTGCCACCGCCACTGGCGGAATGAGTGAAGTAGTGTTCGCCGCCGGCAAGAAGATTCTCAAGGTTCGTACCTATGCCGATATGCGTAGCCTCGACCCGGCGTTCTCGCAGGGAATCGTCGACGAAGAAATTCAGAGCTCGATTTACAGCAAGCTGATCCAGTATCTGAGCCAGGTCGTGAATGGGGCTATCGACTCGACGCGGCGGAGTCGATCGAGCAGGTAACGCCAACCACCATCAAGTTCAAGTTGAAGCCGGGAATCATGTTCACCAACGGTTTCGGTGAAATGACCGCCGAAGACGTCAAGTATTCCTACGAGCGCATCCTGGACGGCGAACTGAAGTCAACCAACACGCCGGACTGGGGCACGCTCAAGCAAGTCACCGTGAATAGCAAGTACGAGGGTACGATCGAATTCAAGGAGCCTTATCCGCCGGCCTGGAATATCGCCCTGCCCTACATCGTCGGCAATATCATCAGCAAGAAAGCCTGGGAGAAATCCGGCGGCAAGGTCGATACCACGACGCCCTGCGTATCCGGTCCTTACCTGCACAAGGAATGGCAGCCCAAGCAGAAGACCATGCTCGCGCGTAATCCCGACTGGTACGGTGGTGCGGCCGAGTTCGACGAAATTCACATCCTGCCGATAGACGATGAAAACTCCGCGCAAATTGCCTTTGAATCGGGCGACATCGACTACACGCGAGTGCCGCTGGGATCGGTCGGGAATTTGAAGGCGTCGCCGCCATCCGGCGCCACAATCGAGGAATACCCGTCGTTGTTCTACGTCTGGGTGGGAATGAACGTCGAAAACGAGCAGCTGAAGAATATCAACCTGCGCAAGGCGATTCAGCATGCGATTGACGTACCGTCGATCATGCAGGCTTCTTACTTCGGCGCCGCCGAGCCCGCAACCGGAATCATCGCACCCGGACTGATCGGTAATCGTCCG
>CAWIHJ010000066.1:0-7437 GCA_963835795.1 uncultured Gammaproteobacteria bacterium | reverse complement strand
CCTACCCGCTCGCGGCAGCGCGAGCGGGCTTCCCATAATATTTCAACTCGGCTCACTACCGTGCGCTTTAACCCTGTGATTTAATGCGCCCCCATGAGCAAGATCAAAATCGACGACTTCAACACACTGATCGCCAGTGAGCTACCTTCGACGGCGCAAACCGGCGTGTACCTGCGCAGTATCGAACCCGGCAAGGCCGAAATGGTACTGCCCTACAGCGATCGTTCGGTTCGTCCCGGCGGCACCATCGCCGGCCCTTTCATGATGATGCTCGCCGACGTGTGCATGTATGCCGTTGTGCTCAGCCTGCTCGGTGAAGTCAAGCTGGCGGTGACCACCAGTCTCAACATCAACTTCCTGCGCAAACCGGCCAACACCGACCTGGTGGCGGTGGGCAGTATCATCAAGATGGGCAAGCGCCTCGCGGTCATCGAGGTATCGATATACAGCAACGACGACATCGTGGCGCACACCACCGGCACCTACTCGATTCCGCCGGCATCCTGAATCACTTTCCTCGGCCCCGGCAAACGCCGTGATATAGTGGCTGGCTGCGAAATCCCGCTGCCATTTGATTGCTGGCATCGGCCAACGCGCGGCGATGGCCTGACACTCGCCCATACACTGCAAGTTCTACTAAAGGGGATGTTGGCGATTATCGCGGCACAATACACAAGCGAACCATGCTCGTAAACCCGGGAGAATACAGCGATGACAACACCAGTGACCACGATCGACAAAATTGCCGCCGATACTTATCGTATTAACACAGCAATGCCCGAAATGATTCCGGGCGGTTTCAGTTTTAACCAGTATTTACTGGTCGATGACCGGCCGCTACTGTTTCACACCGGGCCGAAAAAACTGTTCGGCCTGATTCGAGAACAAATCGAAACGGTACTACCAGTCGCTAGCCTTCGCTACATAGCTTTCTCCCACGTTGAGGCCGATGAATGCGGCAGCCTGACCGAATTTCTCGCGCGCGCGCCGCAGGCGCAGCCGGTTTGTAGTGACGTTGCCGCGATGGTATCGGTCAGTGACATGGTCGATGTCGAGCCGCTCGGCATGGCCGACGGTCAGTCGCTGGACCTGGGTCGGCATCGACTGACCTGGCAATCGACTCCGCATTTACCACATGGCTGGGAATGTGGTTACCTGTTTGACACAACTAACAGGCTATTGTTTTGTGGGGATTTATTCACGCAGCCCGGCATCGGTGAAGCGCCACTCGTAGACGACGATATATTGTCATCAAGCGAGGCCTTCCGGGCGCAAATGGATTACTTCGCACATGGTCGCGACACGCAGGCACTGATCGCAAAGTTAGCCGATCTCGAGCCCGAATACCTCGCCTGCATGCACGGCAGCGCCTGGTCGGGCGACGGCGGCAGTCTGTTGCGTAAGCTCGGCACGGCTCTTGCGGCGACCTGATCCGAAAACTCCAATCAGATTGCCGTGGCCTTATTAGAGGTTATTGAGTGTTACCAAACCGGGCCAATTCGAGGCAAAGTCCAAAAACGCAGGCAAAAAAAGCCGGGGCCACACCGGTCCCGGCTTCGATTGACGCAGAACGTCGGTTTAGTACATGTGCTGCCCGCCGTTGATCGACAGGGTCGAACCCGTCACAAATCCGGCATCGTCGGCTACCAGGAATGCCACGCCGCGAGCGATTTCACTGGCTTCACCGAGACGACCTACCGGAATGCGCGCAACGATTTTCTCGAGCACATTCTCAGGCACCGCACGCACCATCTCGGTGGCGATATAACCCGGCGCAACGGCGTTGACGGTTATGCCCTTGGCCGCACCTTCCTGTGCCAGCGCCTTGGTAAATCCGTGAATTCCGGACTTGGCCGCGGCGTAGTTGACCTGACCGTACTGACCGGCCTGACCATTCACCGAGCCGATGTTGACGATTCGTCCGAAACCGCGCTCGCGCATACCGTTGAGCACCGCATGACACATGTTGAAACAGGAGGTCAGGTTAGTCTGAATCACCTGATTCCACTGTTCGAAAGTCATCTTGTGCATGGTGCCGTCCCGGGTGATACCGGCATTGTTCACCAGTATTTCAACCGGGCCGACATCGCTTTCAATTTGCTGCACGGTTGACTGGCAAGCTTCGTAATCACCCACGTCAAATTTGTAGGTCGGGATACCGGTGGCGGCGGTGAACTTGTTTGCCGCCTCTTCATTGCCCGCATAAGTGGCAACCACGTTATAACCTGCCTCTTTCAATGTCAGGCTGATGGCTTCGCCGATACCACGACTACCGCCTGTTACAACAGCTACTCTTCCCATCTTGTTTCTCCTTTCGTCTGTGTTATTTAAAGTTATCGTTCGACTGCGAGCGCCACGCCCTGACCACCACCGATACACAGCGTTGCCAGCCCGCGTTTAGCGTCTGTTCGTTTCATGCCGTGCAGCAAGGTGACCAGCACGCGCGCGCCGGAAGCGCCGATCGGATGACCAAGCGCGATGGCGCCACCGCTGATATTGACCTTGCTGGTGTCCCAGTCCATTTCGCTGTTAACCGACATCGACTGCGCGGCAAAGGCTTCGTTGGATTCGATCAAGTCAAGATCAGCAACCGACCAGCCGGCTTTTTCGAGACATTTTTTTGAAGCCGGGATCGGCCCGGTACCCATGATCGCCGGATCGACACCCGCACTGCTGTAGGCGGCAATTGTCGCCAGGGGTTGCAGGCCGAGTTCAGCCGCTTTATCGGCACTCATCACCAGCAATACTGCGGCGCCATCATTGAGGCCCGAGGCGTTGCCAGCCGTTACCGTACCTTCACGATCGAAGGCCGGGCGCAGTTTCGCCAGTCCCTCGGCAGTGGTGCCGTGCTTCGGATACTCGTCTTTGTCGCAAACCAGCGGATCACCGCGGCGCTGGGGAATTTCGACGGCGACGATTTCGTCGGCAAAAACACCATCGGCCTGCGCACGCTTCGGCTTTTTGTTGCGAAGCGGCCGCGAAGGCATCCTGGTCGTCGCGCGAGAACTTGTATTTCTTGGCAATGTTTTCCGCGGTGACACCCATGTGATAATCATTGAAGGCATCCCACAGACCGTCGACTATCATGCTGTCGCGCAGCTGCCAGTCACCCATGCGCTGGCCGTCGCGTGATTTCGGCAGCACGTGCGGCGACGCACTCATGTTTTCCTGACCACCCGCGATAATAACCTCGGCATCGCCACATTTGATCGCCTGGGCGGCGAGGTGCACAGCCTTCAGCCCACTGCCACACACCTTGTTAATGGTCATCGCCGGGCATTCCTGCGGCAAACCTGCTTCGATCATTGCCTGGCGCGCCGGGTTCTGGCCAACGCCAGCAGTCAACACCTGGCCGAGGATGACTTCATCGACCAGCTCGGGAGCAAGATTATTACGTTCCAGCAAAGCCTTGATGACCACCGCTCCCATATGGCTTGCCGTCAGTGAGGCAAGTGCGCCACCGAAAGCCCCGATCGGGGTGCGTACGGCATCTACTATCACTACTTTTGTCATTTCATATTCCCATTAAAAAAAAACCCGGGGGTAATGATACCACCGGGTCAATGCTTTGGAGGAGTAAAACATCTGGAATCGGTCAGAAAACCATCTGACCGATTCCGGGGTGTTGCATTAAGCGACCTTTCTTGCTCGCTTTGCTGATTTCCTTTTCCATGGATGCAGCGGCTTTCTTGGCTTGTGCCTGAACTTCGGCCATTGAACCTTCGAAAATCTTGCCAGCTTCAGTCATAGCAGCTTCGACAACAGCGGCGTTGTCACGAGCAACAGCGGCCAGCTTTTCGTTGATGGTTTCAACATACTTCTGTTGCATTTCGACAGCTGCGTTCATATCTTTGGATGCTGCCAGAGCCTGGACGTGGGCCAGGTTGCCTTTCATCATTTCAGCAGTAGTATCAGCCTGAGCCTTCATCAACTTGACTGCCATTGCAGTGTTGTTTTCGGCCATCTTCAACATCGGCTTCATGCTCTCTTGAGCCATTTTCATGAAATCTTCGTACATGGTTATACCCTCTATAGTAAATGATAAATTTCGGTGAAAAAATTTATGTTGCAGTGCAACAATGTGTCTAATATAGGGGTTCACCTGGATGTATGTCAAGCTTTTTTGTTGCACTGCAACAATATAATTTTCGGAATTGTAACTTATTGTTTTTTAAATGGAAACAGCTCTTCTGCAACTGGTCGAGCCGCTCTAATCATCCAGCTCGGCTCGATTTCCCAGGGGTCGAAAACCATCCCCGCCGAGCGCTGTAGCCAGGCCGCCTGCATGCCGCATGGCGACCGCGCCGATAACGTCGAAGGCATTGCTTGAAACCAGCCAGCAATCCGCGACATCGGCGCCAGCGACCTCGACGAAGTGGCGGTACACTCGCGGATCCGGCTTAAACGTCTTGATCGCATCGACACTGACCACGCCTTCGAAATACTGGTCGATTTCTGCATGTTGCAAAAGGCTGGTTACCGCATCGGCCGTGCCATTGGAAAATGCGAACAGGCGCAAGCCCTGCCCGGACAGCGACTGCAGACTCGCCGGCACATCGGCAAACGCCGGCAGCTTTCGATAGCGCTGCAGCAGCTTATTCTTGACCGATTCTGTCAGCCCCGCTTGCAGCAAACGGTCGGTATAATCCAGCGCCTGGCGGGTACAGGTCGGGAAGTCTTCGTAGCGCCCCATCAGGCCACGGCGAAAGCTGTATTCGAGCTGCTTGTCACGCCAGACATTGGAAAACGCCTGCGCGCCTTCACCGAGGTGTCGAGTCAGATCGTCGACCACGCCGTGCGGATTGATCAGCGTTCCGTAGATATCAAAAGCAATAGCAAGGGTCATGTCAGCTTCTCCGTCCGCCGGCGTCACGATAAAATTCGGGCCAGCGTTTTTTCACGACATTACCGCTGCTCGACAATGCCAGGCAAGTATCGATGATCGGCGGTTTGTCGCGTCGGTCACGCTGCGCATCACGCTCTTCCAGCGCCGCGTGCAGCGTCTGGTAGGCGGTTGCCGTCAACTGACCGAGTAAATCCATCAGGTGGGTACAACTCTGATGGCTGCCGATTCGCTCGCGCACCTGCCTGCGCCAGCCCGGCCCGATGCGCAGGCCGATCAGTCTCGCGCATCGCATCGGTCGCGCGCGGACAGATCGCAAATGGGGTCTTGTCCGATGCCGCATGTACGTCGTGGATGAGAAAATCGAGATCGATGGTCAGGCGCAACCACATGTCGTGCACCGGCTTCACCGGCGCGAATCATGCCGCCGCGATGAGTCTTCGTCGTAGCCACAATCGTAGCTGCGCGTATCCACCAGGTGCGCATCGATATCCCACAAACCGTCACTGCGCAAATAGCCCTCGCAATCGATTTTGCGGTGATGCTTCTTTTCGCGCGTTGCCGCTTCAGGTAATCCCATGATCATCCCGCCTTTTTGCGCAGCAACGCGGTCGCCGCGCGCGACACCGGCTCGCGCCCGAGGAAATCGCTGATGAAGCGGCCGGCTTCGAGCAGTTTATCCATATCGACGCCGGTCTCTATGCCCATGCCGTGCAGCATGTAGACCACGTCCTCGGTGGCGACGTTGCCGGTGGCACCCTTCGCATACGGACAGCCGCCGAGCCCCGCGATCGAACTGTCGATCACGCTGATGCCCGACTGCAGCACGGCATGGATATTGGCGAGCGCCTGGCCGTAGGTGTCGTGGAAATGCGCCGCCAGATTCTCCACCGGAACTTTTGCGGCCGAGCTTGTCCACCAGCGCGCGCGCCTGCCCGGCGGTGCCGACGCCGATGGTGTCGCCCAGCGACACTTCATAGCAGCCCTTGTCGAACAACTTCTCGGTGAGCATCAGCACCGTATCGGCTGACACCTCGCCTTCGTAGGGGCATCCAAGCACACAGGACACGTATCCACGCACCTTGATGTCGAGGCGTTGCGCTGCGTCGATAACCGCATTGAAACGATCGATACTCTCGGCGATCGAGCAGTTGGTATTCTTTTGCGAAAAGGTTTCGGTGGCCGCGGCAAACAATGCGACCTCCTGCACACCGGCGGCATGCGCCAGTTCCAGGCCCTTCAAGTTGGGCACCAGCATCGGGTAGCTAACCCCGCTGCGCTTTTGGATCTGGCGGAACACTTCGCCACTGGTCGCCATCTGCGGCACCCATTTGGGCGATACGAAGGCACCCGATTCGATCACCGACAAGCCCGGCTTCGCCAAGCTTGTCGACCAGCTGCACCTTGATTTCAGCCGGGACGGTTACGGCTTCATTCTGCAAACCGTCGCGCGGACCGACTTCGACTATTTTCACCTGCGCAGGAAAACTATCCGAATTTCGACTCATCACCCTACTCTACCTCCAGCATCACCAGGGTCTCCCCCTCATCGACCTGATCGCCAACCGCGACCAGGACTTCGGCAACCGTTGCCGCCACCTGTGCCACGATCGCGTGCTCCATCTTCATCGCCTCGATCACGATCAGCGCATCGCCCGCTGCAACTTTATCTCCGCGCGCCACCTGTACCGCGACGACGGCACCCGACATCGGCGCCTGCGGATTTCCGGCACTGGCCGCATCTTTTTCCGCCTGGTGCCGGGCCTGCGGTAAATCAAAGCGCCAGGTTTCGCCTGCGCAGGCGAGTTCCACGAATCCAGTCTCCAGCAGAACCGCGCATTCAATCAGTTCGCCATCGATATCGGCGCGCATGCGATGGCTGTCGATCCACTGCGCCTTGACCCGGACCTCGCCGACACCGCAACTGAAGTGCCAGCCATCGTCGCGGAGTTCCATAGTGACTTCGTGCTGCTGGTCTTCCTGCAGCAATTGCACCCGTTCGACCGCGCTCAAATTCATCCGCCAGTGATTGCGCAGGTCCCAGGGCGAAGCCGGATTTGCGACTGTGCCGAAGGCTGGCAGCGTGGCTGCCGCGGCCAGCATCAACGCGCGCTTCAGCCGCTCGCTGTCGTCGGCAAACAGTTGCGCGTGGTGGGTGGCGATAAACCCGGTGTCGAAATCGGCATCGCGAAACGCCGGCATGTCGACCAGCCGGCCGAGAAAATCCAGGTTGGTGCTGAGACCGAGTATCTGGTACTGGCGCAATGCATGCGCAAGCCGCGCCAGTGCCGTTGGCCGATCGGTCGCGTGCACGATCAACTTGGCGATCATCGGGTCGTAGTTGATGCCGATGCTGTCGCCGCAGCGCACACCGGTATCAACGCGTACCTGCGCCGACAATTCGGGCAGTTGCAGGAAGCGGATTCGACCCGCCGCCGGCATGAAATCGTGCCGCGGTGTCTCGGCGTAGATACGCGCCTCGAAGGCGTGTCCCCGCATCTCGATCTGTGCCTGCTGCAAGGGCAAGGGTTCGCCCGAGGCAACCCGCAGCTGCCATTCCACCAGGTCCTGGCCGCTGATCATTTCGGTCACCG
>CAWIHJ010000065.1:0-19098 GCA_963835795.1 uncultured Gammaproteobacteria bacterium | reverse complement strand
TACGTCTCTGACTCCAGCGTATTGCTCCACTGCGCCAGCGTCAGGCCGAGGCCGCCGGACTGCGAGAACCCGGGGATGATGCCGCAGCAGCAGAAATAGTTGCGTAATTCGGGCACCGGGCCGTAGAGCGCCGAACTGTCGGGCGCCCAGATCATCGGCCCGTTGATGACCCGCTTGACGCCGACCTCGGCGAGCGCCGGAATGCGCTGGAAGGCGCGCATCAGGTTTTCCTCGATGCGGTCGAGGTCCTCGTCCAGCAACTCGTGGCCGAAATCCATCGGCGTGCCGTTCTCAGCCCAGAAGCGGCCGTCTTTTTCGTAGGCGCCGACCAGCAGGCCGAGGCCTTCCTGGCGCAGGTAATACTCGCCATCGCGATCGGCGATACTCGGCAGGCGGCGCCCCAACGCTTCGATCTCGGGGATGGTTTCGGTGACCAGGTACTGGTGTTCCAGCGGCATCAGCGGCAGTTCGAGCCCGGCCATTGCGCCTACTTCGCGCGCCCACAGGCCGGCGGCGTTTATCACCACGCCGGCGTGAATCGTGCCCTTATCGGTTTCCACGTCCCAGCTGCCGTCGTCGCGCTGGTTGGTGGCAACCACCGGGGTAAAACGGTGCACTTCGGCGCCGCGCTGACGCGCGCCCTTGGCGTAGGCATAAGTCACGCCGGACGGATCGACGTTGCCGCCGTCGGGTTCGAGCATGATGCAGCGGATGCCATCGAAGTCGGTGAGTGGATGCATGCGCTCGGCTTCGTCACGGCTGAGTTCGTGGAACTCGACCTTGAAGTACTTCGCCTTGGCCGCCTGGATGCGCAACTGGTGTTCGCGCTCGCGGGTCTGCGCGAGGTACAGCGATCCCGGTTGCACGATGCCACAGCCCTGCCCGGTTTCCTTTTCCAGCTCTGCGTAGAGCTGCATGGTGTAGTACTGCAGCCTGGAAATATTGTTGTGATCATGCAACCCGTGAATGCCGGCCGCCGCGTGCCAGGTCGACCCGGAGGTCAGCTCGTTGCGCTCGAGCAGCACCACGTCGGTCCAGCCCAGCTTGGTGAGGTGATAGAGGATGGAGCAGCCGACCAGCCCCCCGCCGATGACTACCGCTTGTGCATGTGTCTTCAAGATACCTTCTCCACGGCGATCTGCGCCGCTAAACAATCGATAATTCGAGGTGCAATGGTCAGAGGATACGACTGGAATCCATGGATACCACCGCTAAAACTCGCTTCACCCTGCGCGTCTTGCGGCAGGATATTCAAACCCAGGCCCATGCCGTAGAGGCCAGGTATGATTGCATTGTCGGCAAGATCGCGGAGCTCGCCGCCCGGCCCTGGTCTACCGACCTCAAGCGCCTGCCCTGCGCGCTCAATGCGTGGTAGCTTACTCACAAACCCGGTCGCCTGCAGGATCAGTGAAGCCTGTTGCAACAGCGCTTGCTGTTCCGCCAGTGTATCCATGTGCACGATGCGCGCGCGGGTTTCGCGTCCATCGCGAATATCCAGGTAGAGTTGTTTGGCATCCTTGCGCAGGCCGCCGTTGCGAAACACCAGGCCCGATTGCGGGCAGACATCGTTGATCGGGTCGTACTCGACTCCGTTGGCGTCGGCGAACTGGCGCGTACAACGCAGCTTGATGCGCTCACGCCGTTGCAGCAGGACGATATCACGATTGCGCGCAAAGTCGGCAAACAGCGGATCGTAGAGCAGGCGCCAGGCGCAGGAAAAAGCGCTGTGCGACGCACCGACTATGACGATCGGCTTTTGATCTTCGGTGAGGCCAGCAAGACTGTCGCGCAACAGAAATCGTCCCGACCCTTCCCAGCGATCCTGTAGCGCAAGCAGTTCTGGCAAGGGTAGCTCGCGGGCGCCGCAGCACAACACCAGCAGGCGGCTGTGTTGCAAGTGATTTTCATCTGCATCGAAACTGTCAAAGCCCTGCGCGTCGACTTCGATGCGCGCGACCTCGACGCCGCATTGCAGGCGTGTACCCAGGTATGTGCGCATCGAGTTTGCCAGCGGTTCGACCATCAGCCGGCCGATGTCGGCCAGCGGAATCAGCTCGGACTGGGTTTGCGGGTGTTGCAGGTAGGCATCGCGCACCGCGATGAACGGTGTGGTGTCGGCGATACCGCGCACCACGTCGTGCGCGCTGGTGTTGGCGTTGACGCGGTAGTTGGCCATCTTGCCGCCGACGTCGGCGGCCGCTTCGAAGATTTGCAGGGAGTCGAGGAGTTGTTGTTCGGGCAGGCTGAGCTCGCCGGCCGCTGCGATGCGGTTACACAATGCCAACACCAGGCTCATTCCCGCCGGCCCGGCGCCAATCACCTGCAGCAGACAATTGGCAGTCACTTGCTGGCTTCCCATCCCACTGCTTCGATTCTCCCCGCGCCCTTAATTTTCGTCATCCCCGCGCAAGCGGGGATCTTAGGATGATGGCGCGATGCAAAGCGTCTTGTCAGCGCACGGCATTTCGTTTTGATTAGCATCGTGCAGCTCTCATAAGATTCCCGCCGGCGCCGGTCCGACGCGTCGGGGAATGACGCGGGAAGAAATCACGCGGCGCTGGCGTCACGCTGGCTGGCGATGATGGCTTCGAGTTCGCGCAGGAAGGTAAGCACTTCTCGATCGGTGTTGTAGTGACACATCGACACGCGAATACAGGTCGGGCGCCCCAACGGGGTGAGAATATTGCCGGAAAAGTAATCCGCCTTGCGCACGTGAGTGCGAATGCCTTTCGCATTCAACGCGGCGACCACGTCGGCACAGGGCCTGCCTTCGACAATCATCGACAGCATTCCTTCGCGCGCCGGGTTATCGTGCCCGCCGATCACGTAGACCTCGGGCATGTCGCGCAAGCCGCGCTGCTCACCCGCGCCATCGATCATCAGCGCGGACAGCGCGTGCTCCTGTTCGCTGATGGCAGCACCCGCGGCCATGATGCGCGCACGCCGATCGTCCGAGTCGGTGAAGTGCGAGCCGAGCCAGTCAAAATACTCGACCACTTTAGACGTACAGGCAAACGCCGAGGTATCGCGCGTACCCAATTCCCAGAAATCGTCCGGGGTGCCGTCGAGGTGATCGTGCGGCAGGGTTGCCAGGCGCGGCGACAACCAGGCGAAGCCGTAGTTGTGCCGTGAGAAAACCTTGTAGGCCGAGATCGCGTAGCCGTCGATGTCGTAATCATCGAGGCTGAGGCCACCGTGCGCGGCGTGCTGAATGCCGTCGAGGATGATGATGCAATCCGGCGACGCGGCGCGGATGACTTTGACCACCGCCTCGACATCGACCGTCATGCCGGTGACCGGGCTGGTGTGGATGATGGTTGCAACGCGAGTATCGGCATCGACGATGCCGGCGTAGTCATCCGGCGTGATCGTCGCCAGTTCATCATCGTGCACCGCGGCGCGGTATTCCTTACCGGCGATCTCGGCCCAGCGCTTGCTCGCGCTCACCGTGGCCGGGTGTTCCAGCGTACTGCCAATCATGTTGCCGCCGGCAGGCGAACCCAGCGCAGCCGCGCGCACCATGCGGAAGATCAGCTCGGTGCCGCTCTCGCCGGTAAACACCGGGCCTGCGGCGACGCCGAGAAAGCAGCGCATGTTGTCGCGCGCCTCGTCGATGATGCGCACCAACTCGTGCGAAGCGGGATTGTCGCGCCCCTGGTTGTCGGGAATTCCGGCCAGTTGCGTGTTGACCTCGACCACCGACTTCAGCGTCAGCGCGCCACCGGCATTTTCGAAGAAAATACGCGGACCCTGGTAAGGGCAGGTATCGACGTGACAGAAACGATCGCGTATCTGTTGCATGAGTTCATTATCAAACATGGTGCCTCCACGGCGTAAATGGGTGGCGAGCAACAGGATACTACAGGGCTGGCAGCCTCTCGGCCGACGCTAAATTCGCCTGTTCGAAACATTGCTCGCGAGGGTTCATGACGCGAACCGGTCAGTAACAAGACGGGACGATGCTAGCACCCGAGATGGTAAAAAGATAACGTGTAATTTTTTATATGTTATAAAGTAATTCTTTACTATTGCCGAGCGCATCGAAGCGTGGATATTCGCTACCTGGAAAGCCTGATCAGCGTCGCCGAGCTGGGCTCGATCGCGAGTGCTGCGCGTGCACAAAACCTGACCCCGGCCGCGGTCGGCCAACGCATCGCCGTGCTCGAAGCGCATTTCGGCGCGGCGCTGTTGAATCGCGACGCGCACAAGGCGATGCCGACCGAAGCCTGCCTCGACCTGCTGCCGGAAGCGCGCAATATCGTCGAGACGTTTAACCGCATGGGCAGCGTGGTCGGCTCTCCGGGGCTGGCCGGCAAGTTTCACATCGGCGCGATCTCGACGGCGTTAACCGGTCTGCTGCCGGGCGCCATTCGCGAGCTGGCCGAAGTGGCGCCGAAGCTGGTATTGCAAATCAAGCCCGGCACGTCCAACTCGCTGTTTGCCGATCTCAGCGAACGCCGTATCGACGCCGCCATCATCGTGCTGCCGCCCTATGCGTTGCCGCGCAGCTACTCCAGCGAACTGTTGCGGGTCGAGCCCCTGGTGCTGCTTTCCAACAACGCCCGCGGGCGCAGTTCGCGCGAAAAGCTGACGCAGAACCCCTACATTTGCTATGACTCGCAATCCTGGGGCGGGTTGAAAGCCTTCCAGTATCTGAAGGACCGCAAGATCCACATCGAACCGTTTTACGAACTCGACGCTCTGGAAGCCATCGAAAAACTGGTGCTGCAGGGCATGGGGGTGTCACTGGTGCCGCGCTGGACCGGACTCGACCTCGACCGCCCCGGCCTCGACGTGGAAATCATCCGCAATCAGCGCTACAGCCGCAGGCTGGTACTGGTCACACCGCGCAACAGCGCACACGGCCCGGTGATCGCGGCGCTATTGCTCGCACTCAAGTCTAGCGGAGCCATATAATTAATTATCAATAAGGAAATCTTATTGAAATAGGCAATATTTGATTGATTTACGCGATTGACGATAAGCAGTTATTATTTATCGTCAATATATTTTTGGGATCGGTCATGACTCAAAACACTCAACTTCGCTTCCAATTGTGGGGCTGGATCCTGTTCATTCTCTCGGCGATTTTCTTCATGGCGGCGAGCATTCGCGCACAGGACCCCATCAGCCTGATCGGCGGCGCCCTGTTCCTGGTGGCCTGCCTCGTGTTCCTCGCGCCGCTGCTGGTCCAACGGACTGCGGCTGCAGACGAGCAAGCCGCCAGCCCGTATATCTCACCGATTTCCTACTGCGTACGCCGCACAGGCGCTGTGTCACACCGTACTCCCGTTGGCCCGCTAAACGTAGTGTAAACTACGCCGGCGCGGACCTCTGGTCCGTGCGGCGCGCCACAGCGCCTGTGCGACGCCCTCGCTACGGAAAACGGTGAGATATGCGGGCTAGTAACTCATCGCCGCGGCGTAAATGTTTTCGATATCGACCAAATTGGTTTCGCGCGGCGAATTCGCGATCGCACGCACCTGGCGCGCTGACGATGCCGCCAATGCCGGCACATCTGCTGGCGCAAAGCCGACGCCAGTCAATCCGTTCGGAACTCCGGTTTTTCGCATCAATTCGATGATGCGCTTCGACAGGGCTTCGCCCGCATCGGCGGGTGTTGCACCGCGCAGATCCGCCTGCAGGAATCCGCCCGCCTCGAAATGCCGCTCGGGTGCAGCTTCGGCGGTGTAGCGAAAAATCGCTGGCGTCGACACCGCGACACTGATGCCATGCGGAACAAAGGGTGAAGCAACCGCGTAACCCTCGGTGGTAATGTCCTGCATCAGGTGGGTAACGCCGTAGGACAGCGCGTGGCCGAGGTGGGTGCCGCTGTTGCCAAACGCCATGCCGGCGAGCGACGCGCCCCACATCAACTGGTCGCGCGCCTCGTGATCGCCGGCATCGTTGACGCCGCGATCGAGATACTCACCGACGATTTCGAGCGCCTTGCGCGCGGCCAGGTCACTCCAGGGATTGGCGCCCTGGATCAACGGCCGTTTGCCCGGGTCGTCGATTTTTGCCCAGCGCGTGTAAGCCTTTGCGGTATAGCATTCGAGCGCATGGCACAGCAGGTCGAAGCCGGTGGAGGCGACTACCATCGCTGGCAGACTTTCACAGCAGGCCGGGTCGATCAGGGCTTCCTGCGCCAGCAGCGCCGGGTTGGCAAGCACGAACTTGGTTTTCAGGGAATTGATACGCAGCACCGAAATCGAGGTGCACTCGGAGCCGGTGCCAGAGGTGGTCGGACAGGCGATGTGCGCTAACAGGTCGTTTGGAATCGGCTTGCCGGCACCGAGCGGCGGAGCGAAGTAATCGAGGAAATCGTCGACCGGGTGCAAGCCATAGAGCATCGACGCCTTGGCGGTGTCCATCACCGAGCCACCACCGACCGAGACCACGCCGTCGAAATTGCCCTCGGCGATAAAGGCCGCACCGCGTTCGACGCTGGCGTCGTCGGCTTCGATGGTGATGTCGTCGAAGACCGCGAAGTCGATGCCCGCCGCGCGCAGTGAATCGGCCACGGTGGCGAAATAGGCACCCTGGCGCAGCGCGGCGTCGGTGAACAGGCCAACCCGGGTCATGCCGAGCCCGCGCGCGCGCGCGCCGGCTTCGGCCAGACAGTCGCGCCCGAAGGTGACTCTGGGGATGGCGATGGTGAAGGTGTTGGCGCCGTTATCGCAGGGATCGAAATATTGACAACCCATGGCTGTAGTTCCTGATCTTGGGGACAGCGTTATCTTACTATCGGCACTTTCCTGCGCAAGCGCGAATACCGATCTTCCCCGTCATTCCTGCGATCCCCACACTGTCATTCCTGCGTAGGCGGCGGTCCGACGTATCAGAACGACTTTTTACCTCGTCATTCCCGCGTAGGCGGGAATCTTTGGGTGGCGACGTCGGTGTAAAGTTCCTGCCGGCGCCGATCCGACGCATCGGGCGGTCCGACGTATCGGAACGACGGGAATTTTAGCTGGTGGTGACCTGGTCGCCCCAGATGTCTTCGAGGCGCTTGTCGCGGCCGCAACCGTAGCGGTACAGCTTGTAGCGCACCGGGCTCTTCTTGTAATAGTCCTGGTGGTGTTCCTCGTTCCCCATGATCGGAAAGAAGGTATCCTGCGGCAGGATCGGCATCACCACTGTCTTGCCCGGAAACATTTCGATGACTTTCGCCCTGGACATTTCCGCAAGCTTGCGCTCCTGCTCGTTGGCGACGAAGATCGCGGCCAGGTAACTGTGGCCCTTGTCGCAAAACTGGCCGCGCGCATCGAAGGGATCGATGTTCACCCAGAAGTGATCGAGAATGCCCTGGTAAGTGACTATCGCCGGGTCATAGGTGATCAGCACTGCTTCGTAATGCCCGTCGTGCCCGCCGCGGTAAGTCGGTTGTGGATGCGTCCCACCGGTAAACCCCGACACCACGTCGGATACCCCTTCGAGCTTTTCAAAGTCGGCTTCCATACACCAGAAACAGCCGCCGGCCAGGATCGCGGTGTCGGCCCTGATGGCTGCAACGTTTGCCGAAAGCCCGATAAAAAATAGTGTGATCAGTAGTTTTTTCATTGCATATCCTCAAGTTCAGCCCTTATGACCCTCGACCCGCCTGCGAGTTCAACAAGTATGTGCGACACATTTAGCAAAAACCCAGCAGCCGATGGCATGTTAACATCGCGTTCACATCCCATCGGTTAGCCTGTCGCGATATGAAAATTCTGGTCATCGAAGACGACGCCGATATCGCCTCCAACATAGGTCAGTATTTCGAGGACAAGGGCCACCAGCTCGACTTTGCCTACAATGGCAACCACGGCCTCAAGCTTGCCAGCGGCCAGCGTTTCGACCTGATCATCCTCGACCTGATGCTGCCGGGCAAGGACGGCATCACCCTGTGCCGCGAATTTCGCGAGCAATCCCGCCACGACACGCCGATCCTGATGCTGACCGCGCGCGACACCCTGGAAGACAAGATCGCCGGCTTCGAAGCCGGCAGTGATGACTACCTGGTCAAACCCTTTTCGCTGCGCGAACTGGAAATGCGCGTGCTCGCGCTCACGCGCCGCAGCCTCGGCAAGCCGCGCGCCGGCACCCTGCGCATCGATGACCTGGAATTAAACCCCGACACCATGCAGGTCACGCGCGCCGAGCAAAACATCACGCTCAAACCGCGCGCCTTCCGCATACTCGAGTACCTGATGCAGCACGAAAACCGCGTGATTGCGCGCCAGGAACTGATCGATCACATCTGGGACGATCCGCCCGAGGGTGACCCGTTGCGGGTGCACGTCCACAGCCTGCGCCAGGAGATCGACAAGCCATTCGAGCGCAAGTTGATCCACACGGTGCACGGCGTCGGCTACCGCGTGGGCAGCGAACGCCAATGAAACCAGACCCGGAACGCGCCCCGCTGTTTCGCAAGATCATGTTCAGCATCCTGCTGGCATCGGTGCTGTTTCTGTCGCTGCTGTCGGTGGTAGTTTATTATTCGAATGAAATCCTCGAAGACGAATTACTCTCCAGGCAAGCCGATTTCGAACTGCAAAACATCAAAGCGCTGCTGGCCAACAATCCCGATGCCACCCTGCCGCGCTCAGCCAGCCTGAACATTTATCTCGCCAGCCGCGCAGCTGCACAACCCATCCCGCCCTACCTCGCCGGCCTGCCCGACGGCACCCACCACGACATCAAGTTTGACGACAAGGCGTACCACGTGCTGGTCACCACGCTCGGTGACGATCGCCTCTACATCCAGAGCGACATTACCGAGATCGAACGTTCCGAGGGGCTGCTGGGTCTCATCTTGCTGGTCGCCTGGATCGTGTTTATCGTGATGCTGTTTTTCATCGCGCGCATTTTGAGCAAGAAGCTGTCCGGGCCAGTGGCACAACTGAGTGACGAACTATCGCGCATCAACCCGGACCAGCGCGGCATTCGTATCAGCCAGCGCTTTGCCGACGACGAGGTCGGCCGCATCGCCCAGGCCTTCGATTCCTACGCCGAAAAAATGGATGGCTACGTCGAAAAGCAAATGGCGTTCGCGGCGATGGCAAGCCACGAACTGCGCTCGCCGCTGACCATTATCCGCACTTCCACCGACCTGATCGCGAGCCGCCACGACGACCCCGCGCTCAACGCCCACCTGGAAAAAATACAGCGCGCCTCGGACAACATGGCGAACATGATTCACGCGCTGCTCGCGGTCACTCGCGATCAGCCGAACCAGAACCCCGAGGAAGCAACCGAGCTGCAACCGCTGGTCGATGAAATCATCGACACTCTGCGGCCCGAGATCAACGTCAAGCACATCCAGATTGAAAATCGCATCGACAGTGCGGCCAGCGTCTACGGTGACGCAACCCTGATCACCGTGGTGTTGACCAACCTGATTCGCAACAGCATCAAGCATGGCGACAACAGCAAGATTGTTATTGAAATAGAGAAGTCCAGGCTGTCGATCACCGACAACGGGCTCGGTATCCCCGCTGAAGATTTGCAGCACATCTTCGATTTCGCCTACCGCGGGCAGAATAGCCAGGGATACGGGGTTGGCCTGTATATCTCGAAACTGGTCTGCGACTACCAGGGTTGGTCGCTGGAACTGGTGGCCAACCCGGAGGGCGGCATCATTGCCGGAGTCGGCTTCGCCAATTAATGCCTGACCGATTAACAATCCGTTAACTTATCCACCGCTATGATCGGCCCCATTGTTTAGTGGGCCGCTTAAAATAAACGGGGCAAAACCCGGGAAAGCAGATCATGAAGAAATACCTGTTGGTACTGTTGCTGATGGCCACCCCGTTGCAGGCGGAGATTTACGACATCAGCAAGCTCGACCTGGCAAGCCACAAGGGCAAGGTGGTCTACCTCGACTTCTGGGCGTCCTGGTGCAAACCCTGCCGTGAATCCTTCCCGTGGATGAACGGTTTGCTCAACAAGTACCCGGCCGACAAGTTCATCATCCTCACCGTCAACCTGGATACTGAAGCCCGCACAATGCACCACTTTCTCGACCAGGTGCCGGCGCGCTTCGACATTTACCATGACCCGAGCGGCGCCATCGCCGAAAAATTCAAGCTTGAAGGCATGCCGACTTCCTACCTGATCGACGCCGACGGCAAGGTGGTTTCCAGGCACATCGGCTTTTACCTGCGCAAGCGCGCCGAATACGAACGAGAAATCGAGGAGCTGTTATGAAAATTCGAATTCAATGGATTTTGATCCTGACGCTGCTGGCGGCCAGCGGCTGCTCGTCGCTCGGCGTCAAACCCTGGGAGCGCGAGATACTCGCACGCGAAAACATGCTGATGAACGCCGATGCGCTCGACCTCGCCTTCGATGAACACATCTACTTCAGCAAGGAAGCCTCCAGCGGCGGCCAGGGCTTTGCCGGGGGAGGCTGCGGGTGCAACTGAAACACAAGAAAATAGTCGGCCTGCTGTCGACAGCAACCTGCACGCTGTTGAGTCTGCCGGTGCAGGCCGAACAGGGCGACTGGGAAGTCGACAGCGCGATCCTGTATTACGCCGAAGACAACGATCGCATCCAGGCAGTCGAGCCGGTGTTCAGCGCGCGTCGCGATCTCGGCGACGAAGAAGCCGTTTCCTTCAAGCTGGTGCTCGACAGCCTGACCGGCGCCTCGGCCACCGGCGCGGTGCCGTCGAACAAGGTGCAGACCTTTACGCGCCCCTCCGGCAGCGGCAGTTACCAGGTGGCGCCCAACGAGACACCGCTGGACGATACCTTCAAGGATACGCGGCTCGCCCTCAGCGGGAGCTGGGAGAAACCCATCGACCGTGACAACCGCGGCATCTACGGGATGGCCGTGTCCAAGGAATACGATTTCACGTCGATCAGCGGCAACGCGCTTTGGCAACACGATACCAACCAGAAGAATACCACTTTTTCCTACGGCTTTAACCTTGAGTTCGACGAGATCGATCCGGTCGGCAACGTGCCCGAACCGCTCACCAGCATGGACGACCAGAACAAGGGCTCGGCAACCGAGTCGCGCGAAATCTTCGACCTGATTTTGGGTGTTACCCAGGTGATCGATCGCAGCAGCCTGTTCCAGGTCAACCTGTCGCTGAGCGAAGCCAGCGGTTACATGACCGACCCTTACAAGCTCGTCAGCGTGGTGGATAACAACAGCGGGCAACCCGTCGATCAACTGTTCGAAAACCGCCCCGACAGCCGTTCGCGCCAGAGCCTGTTTGGTGCGTACAAGAAATCCTTTGCCAACGATGACATCTTTAGCACGTCGTATCGCTACATGACCGACGACTGGGGTATCGATTCGCACACCTTCGATGTCAGCTACCGCTTCCAGTTCGACAAGGGCTACTTCCTGCAACCGCATATTCGTTACTACGACCAGTCGGCGGCTGATTTCTACCGTTACTTCCTGCTGGAAGGTGAAGCTGTGCCGAGTGAAGTCAGCGCCGACTATCGCCTGGGCGAAATGCAGGCCACCACCATCGGCTTCAAATTCGGGCGCGAATTCACCCCGCAACACTCGTGGTCGGTGCGTCTCGAGCAATACACGCAGACCGGCGAAGGCTCACCCAACGAAGCCGTCGGCCAGTTACGCCAGCAAGACCTCTACCCCGACGTAACCGCCACCATCGCCCAGCTAACTTACTCCTTCGTCTTCTAGGTTCGCGCTATCCCTTCTTCAACGTCGTCCCGGCCTTGAGCCGGGACCTTATGAAAACTACGCATTCTCCCCACTTCGTCAACCCCACCTCCTCCATCATCCTGCCCCCCCCCCCGAGCCGCGATCTCATAAACCCGGGAAAACCCCAAAAACAAGCCTTACAATACCCGAATGTCCCAACCCGCCTTCTCAATCGCCCGCCGCAACCACCTCTGGGTCGGCCAGTTCCGCTGCATGGCAAGCCCCTGCGAAGTCCTGATCGAATGCGATTCCAGATCAACGGCACACAAGTTAATCATCCAGGCCCAAATCGAAGCCGAACGCATCGAACAAAAATTCAGCCGCTACCGCGACGACAACATCGTCCACCGCATCAACCAGGGCGAACGTGTCGAGGTCGACGTTGAAACCGCGCGCCTGCTCGACTTCGCCGCACACTGCTACAAATTAAGCGACGGCTACTTCGACATCACCTCCGGTTTACTGCGCCGCGCCTGGCACTATGGCCCCGATAATCACACCCCGGAGCAAAGCGAAATTGACGTACTGCTACCCAACATCGGCTGGGACAAAATTACCTGGAAGAATCCCGAATTCAGTCTACCCGCCGGCATGGAAATCGACTTCGGCGGCATCGGCAAGGAATACGCGGTGGACGCCACGCTGCAACTGCTGCAAGCCAGCACCGACGCCAGCCTGATGATCAACTTCGGCGGTGACTGCCACGCCAGCGGCCCACTCGCCGATGGCTCGCCGTGGATGACCGGCATCGAGGACCCACATCGCCCCGGCGATGCCAGCGCAGTGATCCAGCTGAAGCAAGGCGCGCTCGCTACCAGTGGCGACGTCTTCAAGTTCATCGAACAGGACGGCAAGCGCTACGGCCACATTCTCAATCCCCTCAGCGGCTGGCCCGATCCCGACTCGCCGCTGTCTGTTACTGTCGCCGCGCCGACCTGCACCGAGGCCGGCATACTTTCCACACTCGCCATGCTGCAGGGTAAAGACGCGGAAGTCTTTCTCGACAGCCAGGGCGTGAATTACTGGTGCTATCGCTAGTGCCTGGTCGGATATATGCTAATCCTCAGCCCTCTCTAAACAGCTCTAAACCAGCTCTAAACAGGACACACACCCTCAACAAGCTCTAAACAGGACACACACCCTCAACAGCTCTAAACAGGACAAAGCTCTAAACAGGACACACACCCTCAACACACTTATGCCTGTGATCAACCGATTCAGGGCATTGGCACCCATCTAATACTTTAAGAGTCGTAGGCTGACCACACTAAGCAGGATAAGAGCTAAGGATCCACAATTAGAAACTATCTGCCCGTCGCCCAGTGATGGACGATAGGTATAGAGAGGTAATCGAGGAACGTGAACCTAACCAGTATCGAGATTCGGTTCAACCCGATTGAATCGACTGGTGTGTATTGCTTCAAATTGCGTGGAATTGAGATGCCATTGCCTGGGTGAGATATGTAGCCGATGCAATATCGGCGGAAGATCGTTGTCAATATGGTTTCGCTTGTCGTTGCGGATGATGCGACCTGTCCAGTCCACCAGCTCCAGATAGTCGCGAAAAGAAAAAAGAATACCGGTCTGCAGTTCGTTCGTCATTTCTCCGTCGAAGTGCAATAGTGGTTTAATCGGCGTCTTGAAATCGAATAAATCACCGGATCGGCTCTGCTCATGAATGGCCTGTTCCGGTTCGAACACTGGATGAGTTCTTTCCTGGATACTGGTGTACTCGGATGCCTCCGGACTGGTCGCCATTCCAGCGCGAACGGGATTGAGATCAACATACGCCATGCAGGACAATAATGCTTCTTCGGTCTTTAACGCTTGTGAAGTAAATCGAGACTCCCAGAATTTACCGGTGCACCCATCCTCCAGGTTAGCCTGTCGTGCGATGGGCTGGTTCAGGCAGCGCATGAACCAGCTGATACTGGCGAGTTTTCTTCGCCAGACATTCACAATGTCGCTTATCGTGGCGCTTTCAGGTGTCGACAGCACATCCCCTTTTCGAAAGCGCTGAATTAACAAAGGCCCCTTAAAGAGCGCGCACCATCGCTCCACAATTTCATCGTCAGACAGGGCACTGAGCTGATCCGGAACCAGCTTGAGCACCAGGTGGTAGTGATTACTCATCACGGCATAGGCGCAGACGTCAATTGCAAACAGGGAGGAGAGCAGGCGAATTCGATCGACGACCCATTGGCGTCGATGTTCATAACTTTGACCGGAGTAGTGGTCAACCCCGCAGAGAAAGGCTCGGCGTACGCAACGCGAGGTGATGTGGTAGTAAGGGGTATCAGCGAGCGAGATCAGTTCTTTTCTGGGTCGGGTCATCAGTCAAATCCGTTTGTCTGAGAATCTTTAAATCTTACGCCTTGGGGCCAATAAGTGTCAATGTTAGAGTGTGTGTCCCAAAGCAGACAAGAATATACCCTTTAAAGCGAATATCAATTGACTTGATGCAGATGCACCGGCAGAAGAACCGCAGCTAATTAACGAGGTTTCACGGGTCCTGAAAAGGCCTGTTTATAGGGTGTATCCCGGAACAAACAGCCCTCCGGAACAGCCACATGATAATAGTGCCATAACAACAACTGAGGCATTTGAGGTGTACAATTTTCGAACGAGATTAACCACGGTCTGATTATGTTTCTTTACAGTGTGTGTCCCATGAATACCCGTCCGCAGGGCCAAGGTTTGCATGAAGCCTAAAGTCATTTTTGTCGTTGCACTAGCCTTGACGCTGTCGGCCTGCATACCCTTCCCGCATTATTCCAGGCTGACGCCACATGTCTCGGGAAAAATCAGTAACGCCAATTTACCGGTTGGGAATGTTGGAGTCCGAGTAGCATCGGGCACTGATACTGATGCTTGTGGGGGTAAAATTAGCGAATCGACGACCGGTAGCGATGGGGGGTTTTCTCTAGGCGCGGTGAGAGAACAAAAATCCTTTGTTGTAGTGATGGCACATCGCCTCTTCAGGTGGAACATCTGCATCGAAGAAGCGGGAGAATGGCGCAAGCTTGGGTCGCGCGCAGACTATGCGCGCGTCGACAGTGGCCCAGCCTCGAATTACGTAGTTAATTGTGACCTGGCCAGGGAATCCGCGCGAGTTTGTAACTTCCACGAACGATTTAACACGAGAGGAGTTGACGGGTGGTGACATGAACAGAAGGATCAATATTTGCGTATGGTTGATCCCTGCGCGCTTATCCAATGAAACGGGTAGTAGTGTGTGTCCCATGAGAGACCACGAGGTAGTAGTGTGTGTCCCATTAGAGACCAAGAGACCATCCCAGTGTGTGTCCCATTAGAGATTGAGAACATCTGTCCCATTAGAGAACATCCTACGCGCTAACCAGGGACCTGAGTTTCGAGGCCACAACGCCAGTGAAGGCAGATTGACTGTACTCAGCAGGGAAAAGAGCCGAAGATTGCCTTCAACACGCAAATTATTCAGGAGCGATCTATGCCTTTTTCAACCAGGGCCGCGGTACTAACCAGGCTTGGTGATCCAGACGTCTTTGAAATAAAAGACATCAACTTGCCCTGGCCAGGAAAGGCCGACGATGTTCTCGTGCGCATCGAAGCCGCCGGGGTAAACCCCGCCGATACCTTCTTCAGAGCATTGGGGCCCTATATTGGCGAGGGCCCGGGTGCAGTGTTAGGGCACGACGGGGCGGGCATTGTCGAGGCGATTGGCCATACCGTCACGTCCGTCGAAGTGGGCGACCGGGTTTGTTTCTGCAACGGCGGCGTAGGCGGTGACCCTGGAACCTATGCCGATCATGCAGTCGTTCCCGAGGGCTTGCTGGCCAAAGTTCCCGATTCGGTTGAACTCACTACTGCGGCGGCAATTCCCCTGGTCTTTATCACCATCTGGGAGGCATTTGTCGAGCGCGCACAGCTCGAAAAAGGCGAAACGGTGTTAATTCACGGTGGTGCAGGCGGCACAGGGCAAATCGCCATTCAAGTTGCCCGGGAGTTGGGCGCGCGCGTCGCAACAACGGTGAGCAGCGAGGAAAAGGCAGCCATTACCCGCTCACTCGGTGCGGAAATCGCGATCAACTACCACGAAAATGACTTTGTCACCGCAGCCCTGGAGTGGACTGGCGGCGTGGGTGTCAATGTCGGTTTTGACAATGCAGGCCCCGAGGTTTTTCAAAAAACGCTTTCCGCCCTGGCCCCGTATGGACGACTGGTCACCCTGATGGGTACGCCGGGAGACCTCGAGGATGAAACCGCGTACAACAATAATTTGAGCATACACAACGTGATGATGCTGACGCCCATGTGGCGCGGCCTCGATACGGAACAACTGCGGCAGGCCCAAATTGTTCGCCAGGCGATGAACTGGCTGGAAAACAAGCGCATTGTAGTCAACCTGGCGGCGACCTACCCGCTGGCAAACGTTGCCGAGGCGCACCGACATCTGGAACAGGGAGGCATGATTGGCAAGGTCGTACTGACCATGAATTAACCAGCCATGGCATCTGAACCGTCACATGGGTGTCGATTTATCGTCCACTCAACCAATGCATACAGCCGACCAACGATGCCAGTGTGCGCACTTTGCCACTGGTCAGGGAACCAGGGCGAATGAAAGTCAGTGCGCAGATTCGAAGCGCATACATCGCGGATGCCATGGCGATAGAAGCCTGCGTCAAAGCGGCTTATGGTCACTACATCGAGCGTATCGGAAAGCCGCCCGGGCCAATGCTCGACAACTATGCCGAACTTATCCAACAGCAAACGGTTTTCGTCGCGGATGTCGATGGCATCGTTGGTGTGCTGGTGCTGATTCGGACTCCAGCAGGCATTCTGCTGGATAACGTCGCGGTTCACCCCGACCACCAGCACAAGGGGCTTGGCAGACGCCTGATTAACCTCGCCGAATCCGAGGCCCGCGACCAGGGATTCAAAAAACTGGATTTGTACACGCATGAAAACATGCACGAGAATATCGAAATTTATAAAGCTTTGGGCTATACCGAAACAGAGCGCAAAAAGGAACGTGGCTATGATCGTGTCTACATGCAGAAAAATCTATCTGGCTAGCATCGCGCCAATGCTGCCGGCGAGCACAGGCTCGCGTAGCCCATGGATATGACGCTTTTAACCATCATTGCCATAGTGGTTGTCTTTGCAGCGACCCTGGGGATTAGCCTCGTTCTGCTGATGACGGTTAGAAAAATCAGCAAGTCAAATACCGTAGTCAGCAAAAAATTATCTGCAATCGTATGGCAGGAGCTGGCATGCCCGAAATGTAAAATTACGATGGACGAGGGTTTTTCACTGACAGGTCGGGGCATCATCTGGCGCGCGAGAAATGAGAAACTGCCAGGGCCATTATCCAACATCGGCTCGGTGCTTGAAAATTCTATCAGCCTTAACCTGCAACCCGCTCTAAACCTTTCCTGGCGGTGCAGTCATTGCAAACTGGTAGTGATCGATCACGCAAAAATGGTGAAAGTAAAAAAGTGATATGAATTAGTGGCCGATGATTTACGATTTCCCTTGCGACTTGCCATATAACCAAAACGCGTAAAGGAAAAATCATGAGCGATAAAAATGTATACGCGCCAATCGGCAACGAACCTTACTGATCTTCGAACAGCAGCACTTCGATGACCGGGCAGTGCGCCTCGTCAGAATTATCGCCACATTGCCGCACCAGTTCTTCAAGCGCTCCTTCAAGGCGCAGCAAGTCGCGAACCTTGCTTTTAACGTGATCCAGTTTTTGCTCGGCTATCGACTGCACGTCCGTGCATCGGCCCGTGGACAATTCAAGCAGTTTCTCAATATCGCCAAGACTGAACCCGAGCGTTTTCGCGAGTTTGATAAATGCCAGCTTCTGCAGGATATCGCTGCCGTATTGTCGATAGCCAACCTTCGGCTTGACAGGTCTTGGGATAAGGCCACGCCGCTCATAGTAGCGAATGGTCTCAACGTTTAATTCCGCCTTGCTGGCGAGTTTGCCGATCGTTAAGCCCATGTCCTGTGTACGCCGAAATCGATGGACCGCTAACGATATCACAAGTGACTGGCAGTGCCACGGGCCGCAAGCGAGCGCTTCAGCAACGCGGCTATGGGCCTGCTCTACCCCTTGCGGTTATACTCGCCCCATATTCACTTCCCACACAAAGCGACGCACCGTTCAAGCCTGTGGCCACATTCAGTCCGGGATTTCGTTCAACATGGGGCAGCAGAAGATCTGGAATAAGCGGGCAATGAACACTAAAATTCGCAGCGTATCCCGGACAGGCTCGCAGCCAATCATCGCATATGATCACTATTGAACCCCTCACCCCCTCGATCGGCGCAGTCATATCCGCAGTGGATTTAACAGGGCCCGATGCAGATTTAACCCATGACGAAATTTACCAGGCACTGATGCAACACCTGGTCATTTTCATTCGTGGCGTGGACATCAGCCCGCAGCAGCATCTGCAGCTTGCCCAAAGTTTTGGCGAACTGGATGAGCCGCACATCCTGTATCCACACCTGGAAGGGTTTCCGAACATCGTGAAACTCGAAAACGATGCCGACACGCCACCCGATACCAATAGCTGGCATACCGATTTAACCTTCAAGGCCGTGCAACCGTTTGCCTCCATCCTGGTGGCACGTCAAGTCCCGGATGTGGGTGGCGATACCATGTGGTGCAGTTGCTATAGCGCCTACGAGCGCCTGCCCGACGGCATGAAAAATGACCTGGCCGGGCTGGACGCGGTGCATGATATGGGTGATTTTCGCAACAGCTTTGCGATCGAAGCGAACGGCAAATCCGGTATTGAGCGCCTTAACGAGTCGGTGCCGCGCTTCGGGCATAACATTCGTCCGCTGGTTGGCATCCATCCCGTCACCGGCCGCAAGTTTTTGAATTTCAACGAAGCCTTCGTCAGCTATATCGTCGGACTGACGAGCAATGATTCAACCTCGCTCAGATCCTTCCTCGCGAATCACATGAACAAACCCGAAAACCAGGTGCGCTGGCGCTGGGCTAACGGCGACCTGGCCATGTGGGACAACCGGGTCACCATGCACTACGCGCTGGCCGACTACCTGCCGCAATACCGCTGCATGAATCGAGTTACCGTGGTCCGTGATCGCCGCGCGCCAACCTGATCTGATCCATCAGCAGGCAACCCGTCATCTCATCCCGCGTAAGCGTGTTGCTTACTTGATGTATTCCTCGATGTCATCCTTGTAATTTTCCAGGTTGCTTTTCTTGTCCTCGAAAAATTTAAGCAAATCCACGGTGACCAGTATGCCCTCCCCCTCGTCGCGGTCGGTGTAGGCAATCGAGTACTTGTTATCGATGTGCACCATGAAGCCGTAGGCGTGGTCGTCACCTGAGGCGCGATCGGAATAGGCTGAAATTATCGACACACCCCAGGGCAAGGATGCATTCCAGAAGTTGAATC
>CAWIHJ010000064.1:0-41739 GCA_963835795.1 uncultured Gammaproteobacteria bacterium | reverse complement strand
GCGCATATCCAAGACAGCGCGTCGGCCGCGCCGCTTCCACTGACGCAATACTTGGCGAACGAGCTCTGGTCGAACAGCGCTACGCGTTCGCGCACCGCGCGGTGCTCACGGCCGACCGCGTCGAACCAGTTCTGGCGCGCGAAACTGTATTCGTCGCTGCGCCATATCCGCTGACGCCGGCAAACCAGTTGGGGCGCTCCCAGCCCAGCTTTTCGCCGAAACAGGCGCCCTGGGCCAGCAGGCTGTCGTACAGCGGTGAACGCCGGCAGCGGCCGGCAGCTGCGGTTCTCCTCGTACGGCCAGGCCATGGTGTAGTGTTTCGAGTAAGCTTCCAGCGTGCGGCTGCGCACCCACTCGATGTCGGCGTGCGGCTTGCCGAAGCGGCGAATGTCGACCGGCCACAGATCGAATGGCGGCTCGCCCCGGTGCACCCACTCGGCCAGCGCCATGCCGGCGCCGCCGCCGGAGGCGATACCGAAGGCGTTGAAGCCGGCGCCGACGAATACGTTGTTTCGCTCCGGCGCTTCGCCGAGAATGAAATTGCCGTCCGGGGTAAAACTCTCCGGGCCCGTTCAGCATCTGCTTGATGCCGGCATCGTTCAGCGCCGGCACGCGCGCGATCGCCTGCTCCATCAGCGGTTCGAAATGATCCCAGTCATTGTCCAGCAGGGTGAAGTTGAAACCCTCGGGAATGCCGTCCTGCGCCCAGGGAATCGGGTTGGGCTCGTAGCCGCCCATCACCAGGCCGCCGACCTCTTCCTTGAAATAGGTCAGCCGATCCGGATCGCGCAAGGTCGGCAGATCGCGCGGCCACCCCGGCGATGGGCTCGGTGACCAGGTACTGGTGCTGCACCGACACCAGCGGAATGTTGACGCCCGCCATCCGTCCCAGCTGCTGCGACCACTGCCCGCCGCAGATCACCAGTTTTTCGCAATCGATACGGCCCTGGTCGGTGTGCACCGCGCGGATGCGTATCGCCGTCGAATTCGAAGCCGGTGACCTGCGTGTCCTCGCAGATTCGCACCCCGCCCTTGCGCGCGCCGCTGGCCAGCGACTGGGTGATATCGGACGGATTGGCCTGGCCGTCGGTCGGCAGGAAGGCGGCGCCGACCAGGTCGTCGATATCCATCACCGGCCACAGGTCGAGCGCCTCCTGCGGCGTCAGCAAGTGCATTTCGAGGCCGAAGGAATGCGCCGTGGTGGCCTGGCGCTTGACCTCGATCCAGCGCGCTTCGGTTGCAGGCCAGGCGCAGTCCGCCATTCATCTTCCAGCCGGTGGCGAGCCCGGTTTCCTGCTCCAGGGTCTTGTAGAGTTCGACCGAGTAACCCAGCAACTGGGTGATGTTGGCGTTGGTGCGCAACTGCCCGACCAGGCCGGCGGCGTGAAAGGTCGAGCCCGAGGTGAGCTTGTGCTTTTCCAGCAGGACGACTTCGCTAACACCCCATTTTCGCCAGATGATAGGCGGTCGAGCAGCCGATGATGCCGCCGCCGACGATGACGACACGGGCCTGCCCGGGTAGCTCTGTGGTGTTACTCATGGCGCTGTACTCATGTTACTCCAGTCCGTAGTCGCGTTTGCGTTTTGCTGCCCAGGCGCCGATCATGCGATCGGCGATGATGGCGATGAACGCGACGCAGACGCCGGCGACGATGCCGCGCCCGGTATCGGCCTTGGTCAGCGCGATGTAGACTTCCTGGCCGAGTTCGCGGGTGCCGACCAGGGCGGTGATCACCAGCATCGACAGGGCCATCATGATGGTCTGGTTGATGCCGAGCATGATGTGCGGCAGCGCCAGCGGCACCTGCACCTTGCGCAGTAACTGGCCGCGGGTGCAGCCGGCCTGCACGCGCCGCCTCGATCAGGTCGGTCGGCACCTGGCGGATGCCGTGATCGGTGTAGCGGATGGCGGGCGTGATCGCGTAGGCGATCACGGCGAGCATCGCGGCGAAATCGCCGACCCGGAACAGCATCACCACCGGCATCAGGTAGACGAAGCTCGGCAGGGTCTGCAGGGTATCGATGACGACGCTGACGACGCGATGCACGCGCTCGTTGCGCGCCGCCAGAATGCCGATCGGGATACCGATCAGGCAGGCGATGATGACCGACAGGCCGCACAGGTAGAGCGTGACCATGGCCTTGTCCCAGAGGCCGACGACGGCGATGAAGGCGGCCAGCGCGGCGGTCAGCAAGCCCAGGCGGCGCCCGCCCAGTTGCCAGCCGGCGAGGCCGACCATCGCCACCACCGCGATCCACGGCAGCGACAGCAGGAAGCGCTTGAACGGAATCATGATGTTGAGCAACAGGAAATTCTTGAAACTCTCCAGCGCATCGAAGAAGTTGACGTTGATGTAGCGCACCAGGTCGCCCCAAAAGGCGCCGGTGGTGATTTGCCAGCTCTCCGGGATAGGTGTTCAGCGCCGGCAGGTAGATGCCGAGCAGCCAGGTCAGCGCGACGATGCCGAGCAAACGGCAAGCGCATGCGGATGCCGCGCCGACGAAGCTCTGCGCTGCTGCGATCGTGCATGCGGCGGTGGCCGATTGGCGTAGGCCTGGCTCAGGCGGTCGAGCGCGATCGCGAGCAGCGTGATCGCGACGCCGGCCTCGACGCCCTCGCCGATCTTCAGCCGGCGCAGCGCGGTCAGCACGTCGTAGCCGAGACCGCCGGCGCCGATCATCGAGGCGATGATGACCATGTTCAGCGACAGCATGATGACCTGGTTGACGCCGACCATCAGCGACCGCTTGGCGGACGGCAGCAACACCTTCCACAGCAGCTGGCGTCTGCGAGCAACCCGCCATGGTGCCGGCCTCGACCACCTCGGCTGCTGATCTGCTCGCAGCGCCAGCAGGGTGACCCGCACCATCGGCGGCATCGCGTAGATGATGGTGGCGATCATCGCCGACACCGGGCTGAAGCCGAACAGCAACAGCACCGGCACCAGGTAGGCGAACACCGGCACCGTCTGCATCAGGTCCAGGATCGGCATCAGGACAGCCTCGAAAGCGCGGCGAGCGATGACCGACGATGCCGAGCGCCATGCCGCCGACGACGCCGATCGGCACCGCGATGATGATCGAGCTCAGCGTCACCATGGCGCTGTCCCACTGGCCGAACACCACCAGGTAGGTGAAGCAGGCGCCGACCAGCAGCGCCAGCTTCCAGTCGCGCGCATAGTGCCCGAGCAACATCACCCCGGCGATCAGCGCGACCCAGGAAATGCGCGGAAAGACCTGCACGGCATCGCTGCCGACGCCCGACAGGAACCCGGTCGACAGCACGCTTTTCACCAGCGTATAGGGCTGTTCGACCAGCCAGGCGATGCCGCGGGTAAATTCCTTGAAGGTGAACAGGCCGAGATCGAAACTGTTGATCAGCCACTTCATGAACGCGGTGATCCAGCCGGCCAGGGGTAATTCCCAGGCGCGCGGATACTCGAAAGCGCCAACGGCAGGCTGTCGCGCGCCAGCATCAACACGCATGGTGGCGCCGATCATCCCCAGCCACAGCAAGACCCAGCGGCCGGGCATCGGCCACGGCCGGTCGCGTCGCTGTCGCAGCGGTGTTCATCGCGGTTTTGCCCGCGGTGCCGACGCCAGCAGATCGACCACGACCTGGCGCGTCAATGCGCCGATGGTTTCACCCTGCTCGTCATGCACCGCGAACACGGCGCCGCGATCGGCATTCAGAATCACGTCGAGCTGCGGTTTCGATCGCGGCATGCCGCCGGCACCTCGCCGGCAAATGTCCTCGTCGTTGCCGCGTCGACCATCAGCGCCTGCGCGCTCAGCACCTTGGCGCGCGGAATGCCCTGGGTGAATTCCTCGACGTAATCGGTGGCGGGATTCGAGCACCAGTTGTTCGGGCGTGCCGATCTGGATGATCGCGCCGTCCTTCATGATCGCGATGCGGTCGGCGAGCCGAATCGCCTCGTCGAAATCGTGCGTGATAAAGACGATGGTCTTGTGCAGCACGTTCTGCAGGCGCATGAACTCGTCCTGCATCTCGCGCCGGATCAGCGGATCGAGCGCCGAGAACGGCTCGTCGAGAAACCAGATGTCGGGTTCGGCCGCGAGCGAGCGGGCGATGCCGACGCGCTGCTGCTGGCCGCCGGACAGTTCGCGCGGGTAGTAGCGCTCGCGACCGTCGAGGCCGACCAGCTTGATCACTTCGAGGGCGCGCTGTTCGCGCGCTGCGCCGGCCGATGCCCTGCACCTCGAGCGGAAAGGCGACGTTGCCGAGCACGGTGCGATTCGGCAGCAGCGCGAAGTGCTGAAACACCATGCCCATCTTGTGGCGGCGCAGCTCGATCAGTTCCGCCTCGCTGGCCTTCATCAGGTCCTGCGCTTCGAACAGAATCTCGCCGGCGCTCGGCTCGATCAGGCGCGTCATGCAGCGCAGCAGGGTCGATTTGCCCGAGCCGGACAGGCCCATGATGACGAAGATCTCGCCCTCGAAGACATCGAAGCTGGCGTCGCGCACCGCGCGTGATGTAGCCACGCCTGCGCCAGCAGCGCTCTTCATCGATTTCGCTGCCGTCGGCGGCAAACAGCGATTCGGCATCGTCGCCGAACACCTTCCAGACATGGCGGCAACTGAGTTTTACCGCGGTGTCGTCGGATTCAGCATCGGCATCTATCGGCGTCGGACATGGTTCGATCTCACCTGGCAGGGACGAAACGCTAAAGCCATGCAAAAGAATGAAGGACCGAGCGTGACCCGGTCCGTCATCAACCCCGTAACGACTACTTGATCCAGGCCTTCCAGGTCGATTCGTTTTCGCGCATCCACTTGGCGACGGTTTCGTCCACCGACTTGCCCTCGAGATCGACTTCGACAATCATCTGGCTCATCTGCGCGTTGTCGATCTGGAAGTTGCGCACCGCCTTGTAAGCGCCCGGCCATTTCTTTTCGCCGTCCTTCCAGCCGACCTTCTTGATCCAGCCGAATGGCTTGCCGCAATCGTAGGCCATGTCCTTGTTCATGCCCCAGCTCGGATCCTCGTAGCAGGCGTCGGTGTACTCGGGAAACTCGACCCACTCGCCCTCGTACTTGGCGACCGCCCAGTGCGGTGCATAAATCCACAACAGGATCGGCGCCTTGCGCTGAATCGCGGATTCCAGCTCGGAGAACAGTGCCGCATCGGTGCCGGCGTGCACGACTTCGTAGTTCAGTCCCAGCGCCTCGACGCGCTCGTCGTCGAAGCCGGCCCAGGTCACCGGGCCGCCGAGATAACGTCCCTTGGGCGCGGTTTCCGCCGTGGAGAATGCCTCGGCGCACTTGTTCAGCGCCTTCCAGTCGGGTAAGCCCGGGGCAACGTTCCTTCATGTACATCGGATACCACCATTCTTCCTTGGCATCCATCCCGGTTTCGCCGAGATCGACGGTCTTGCCGGTCGCCAGCGACGCGTCCATCGCCTGCTTGCCGGTGGTTTCCCACATTTCCATCGCGACGTGCAGATCACCCGACTCGAGCCCGGCGAACTGCGCGATGTAATCCGCCTGCACGTATTCGATGTTGTAACCGGCTTTTTTCAGCACCTCGCCCATGATGTGCGTGGTCAGGTACTGCCCGGTCCAGTCGTGAATCGTCAGCTTGATCGGATCCTTGGACTCGACCGCGCCGGCCGGCATTGTCAGCGACAGGCATAACGCGATCAATAACAGGGATTTGAGCAGTAGGTAATTCGAATTGCTTGTTCATCGTTATATGTCACTCCTCTTGGTTGGTTACGTACCAGGTGGCAGCGTACGGGACGTGCGAATCTTTTTTCGCAAATTTCCCACATCATGTCAACGTGATTTAAAATCAAATTCCATAAATCAATGCGATACTTAGGTGTTGTTTTTTGTGGTTATTGCGGTTATAAGCTGCTGCGAACGACGTAGGCCACCGGCTGCAGAGTCACAGCGACAGCCGGACATTACCATCGAAGGATGCATAGATGCGTTTGCATAAGAGACAAAACGAAATCCTGGCCTCGGTACGCTCACGCGGCGCCTGCTCGATCGTCGAACTGGCCGCGCAGCTCAAGGTATCCGACGAAACCATTCGCCGCAACATCAAGCCGCTGGTGCGCCAGGGACTGATCGAGAAGGTGCATGGCGGCATCGTGCTGAGCCAGAAGCAGGAACCCGAACCGCCGTTCGAAAAACGCATGAACGAGCGCGTCGAAGAGAAGAAGACTGATTTCGTCGCTGGTCGCGGAGATGATCAGCGACGGCGATTCGATCATGCTCGATACCGGTTCGACCACGGCCTACGTGGCGCGCGCCCTGACCGGACATCGCAACCTGTCGGTGGTGACCAACTGCACCGAGATCGCGCGCACGCTGGCGCGCGAGCCCAGCAACCGGGTGCACCTCTGCGGCGGTGCATCTGCGCGCCGATGACTGGGCCACCTTCGGTTCGGCGGCGATCGATTTCGTGCGCCAGTTTCACGTCAACTACGCGATCCTGTCGATTGGCGGCATTACCGACGACGGCAGTTTCATGGACTACCACCTCGAAGAGGCGGAATTCTCGCGCGCGGTGATCGAGCAGGCGAAGAAAACCATCGTGGTCGCCGATCACAGCAAGTTCGGTAATCCGAATTTCATCAAGGTATGCGATT
This sequence comes from uncultured Gammaproteobacteria bacterium, assembly GCA_963835795.1. GTDB lineage: Bacteria > Pseudomonadota > Gammaproteobacteria. Next base: position 35,121 of record CAWIHJ010000064.1, on the reverse strand, counting down.
TCGACGAGGTCGACATGGTGGTGGTCGAACGCGCCGCCGCCTGACGGCATACTCCAGCGATTTTCGCGAAGCGGGTGTGCAGTGATCAATGCCGCCGGAAGCGACGACCGATCCAAGCCTGAAACGCTAGCCTTCAGCCGGCGGCCACCGCGGCCACGTGGCCCGCGAATTCCGGGGTCGCCATCAGCGCCTTGCAGCGCTCGAAACGGCCGATCGCATAGGCCCAGAAATCTTCCGCCGGATTACCGTCGCTGTGCTGAATCAGACCCCACAGCGTCCACAGCAGGTCGCACATCGCCTTGTAGATAACCATGCGCCCGAATTCGGCCGGCAAGGGTTCGCGGCCGCAATAGGCGCGCATCATTTCGGCATCCTGTGGCGGAGTAAATCCAGCCTCGACCGACAGGTCGCCGAGATCCCACAGCGGATCGTTCATGCCGGAGTACTCCCAGTCGACGATCCACATGCGTTCGCCATCGTCGAGAAAGTTTTCGCACAGCGGATCACAGTGACACGGGGCGAGGGTCGCGGGATTGCGCTGCAGCGCGGCACGCACCGGTGCCGCGGATTCGACCACCTCGGCATAGCCTGGCGGCAGCTCGGCCTTGCGCTCGTCGAGTATCTTCAGGTAGTCGTCGATCATCGCGAACAGTTCGAAGCGAAACTCGAAGGCTTCGCTGCAGTCGTGCATTTGTTTCAGTGCCCGCCCGCGCGCGCCGGCGAACCCTCGCGACGCGCGAATTCCTGCGCTGTCATGGTGACGCTGTCATCGATGTGGCGGATCAGCAGGATGCCGCTATCGCTATCCGCGTGAATCACCTCGGCCGACACCCCGGCACGCGCCGCGACCCGGGCATTGTGCATTTCGACCTTGCGATCGATGTATTCCTCGGTACCCTTGCCGGGAATGCGCAGCACGTAGCGATCGCTACCGATGTCGATGCGAAACACGAGGTTGGTCAGGCCGCCGAGCCGCTGCACCGAGTAATCGCCCGCCGCCAGATGTTCGAACCCCGCAATCTGCTCCAGTTCCTGTTGTACCCGCTTCAATTCAGTTGTCATCCCGGCTCCTCGTCAGCAAGATTCGCGTCACAATGCTGGTGGCATTATCGCGAAAAGCGAATCCAGCAAGCAAGTTTGCCAGAAAAAATTACAGGGTCGGCTCAAAGGGTCAGGTCGCGCCGGGATGCATGAACCTGCGGGAAATGAAACATTGGTCAGTGCAGAAATCCTGGCAGCGGCCACCTGGCACGTGTTGTTTGCCCTGGATGGAAGCGCTAAACAGAATGAACCCGGGAGCGGAAAACCGGCCCCGGGTTCACGCATGGATAGCTTCAAGCTTACCAGCAGACTGTGGTATCCGCTCCGGTTGCCGCCTTCAGCCCCGTATTGGTCAGGGTCAAGGTGGTGCAATCGGCGTCGTTAGCCTGCGATTCGCCGGCGACCGGCGTCGCGGTCAGGGTAAAGGTGGAAGATGCGACTACGGCGGAAACCGTGTAGAAATTCGATTCCGTCACAAACGGCAACACCACGTTGCAGTTGCCGTTGTCGTAGCCACCATACAGGCTCTTGCATTTTTCCAGCGAGCCCGCGGTTTGCGTCAATGCCGAGCGCGCCTCGGTGCGGTTGGCACTGATCACGTTGTCACCGAAATAACCGAACGCCACCATGGCGATCATCGACATGATGCCCACTACGATTACCAGTTCGATCAATGAATACCCGTGTGCATGCTTCGTCATATCGTTACCTGCTTGCATTAAGACGGATCTGGAGTTACGTATACCAGCCTGTCAATGTAATAAACACCGTTCAGCACCAGGCCCTTGATATAGACACTATCGCCAGGCTGGAAGTCTGTAACCTTTTGCCGACTCGGGTCGGCGCTGACCATCCTGGTCGATGAGCGCAAGCGATAAGCCTGTGCGGAAATCGTTATCTGGCTGGAGCTGACGTCGACGATCAGTCCCGCCTTCTCAAACGTCTCCAGGGCTTCAGCACTCGCCCAGGGCAATACTGTTGCCAGGACGACCAGATAGATGGCTATGCCACGTTTTAATTGTCTCATTGTATTAACTCCTGCCATGAAAACCGTCCCACTGGGACATCTTTAAGCGCTTTGACCTTGGTAGGTTCTTCACCGGTATAGGCGAGATCCTCGATTACCACCACTTCGGGCAGGAATCCTTCCTGCCTGACAGCGGCGACTGTGCTCTCCTCGACGCCGTTAGTAACCATGTCGCTGGAGTCGATGATACCGTCGTTATTGGCATCAAAACTCGGATCCTGCGACGAACCACCGGTTTCCATATCGACGGCGTACTTGTAACCGTAACCGCCCACCGAACAGGGGTCCTCGATCGGCACGAAGGAATTGAAGAAAATCGTGTCGGCTCGTGCAATCGATGATGTCACAGAGCGTTCACCGGAATCGGCCAGGTTAAAATACCAGCCATACTCGGTCGCGTAATCGACCGGGTTACGCGTCAACACCTTTGCGCTGTAACTGGTATCAAAAGTCTGCTGAACGAGGTTGGAGGCCGTCAATCCAGAGTAACCCTTGTCCCATACACCGTAGAACGACTGCACCGTGGTACTGGTCTTGTCGGCATCCACCAGGTACTGGCCACTGCCGACGAATACCATGATATTCGGCGCATTCGAAGGCGACAGCGAATCGGGCTGCGTTGGGTGTTTCGCCAGTACCGGTTTCGAGGTAATCGGCTGGTTTGCCTGGGTGGTAAACAGCGGCTGCGGGCTCCCTGCCGCCTCGTAGGTAACTTTCCACTGACTTTCGCTCGTGTCCTGCAGATCGAAAGCCCAGAGGTTACCCTCGAGGTCTCCGGCGTAAACCAGATCGACCGTGCCGTTACCATCGATGTCAGCAAGCGCGGGCGATGCCAGCCCGTTGCGATCTCCAGTGGTACCGACACCGGTGGTTATCTTTATATAGTCACCGGCGTCCCAGCTACCGTCGACGCCCTTTTCGATGTCGACGATGAACAGGCTCGCTTCGCCGCTGCCCTGGTCGTTATACCCGTTACCGAAAATGGCGACCCAGGTGCCCGCATTGGTCAGGGCAATGGCGGGACGACTGTAGGTATAGCCGAGATCGACGTCATCGGCATCACTGAACTCCCACATGACTATGTCGTCGGCATTCGCCTCGCTAAACTGCGACGGATCGGTGACGTCCAGCGCGTATATTCCGCGCCCGCCACCGCGCAGGCCGCCGACCAGCACGGTGTGCCAGCCTGTAGACCCGCCGGTCGATCCATAGATATCTGACAGGGTTGGCGTCAGGTCCGTGTAAAACTTGTGTACGAAGTTCGGGTCAGTCAGGTAGTGCAAGCCTTCGCCGATGCCTTGCGAATTCAAAATGCTCGGAATATAGGCAAAAACTTCCTCGCCGGTGGCGTCATCGAAGGCGTGCAGCATGCCGTCGTTGGCTCCCGCGTAGACGATCTTCTTGCGCGACTTGGCGCTACCGTTTTTGAACTCTGAATAAGCGGCTCCCCCTTCCGGGAACGGCGCAAAGTCGGGCCAGTTGAGCCACGGCGCACCAACGTAAACCGGGCCGGAATTCACCAGGTCACCGAGCATCGTCAGGCGCTCGCGCAGAAACAGACCGCTACCCTCGCTAATGCGATCACCTTTCAGGTAGTTCATGCGCAAGATGCCGACTGCACTGGAGTCGAGACTGCCCGAAGGAGTTGGTTCTCAGATCCTTCTTGGTATCAGAGGACAACTCGCTCCAGTTAAACGCAACGCCATCCTTTTCACCGGCTTCATTGTTGTAGGTGAGAATGGTTCTCGGGTTGGTCACTATGTTACGCGCGGTGAGCATATCCGAGGCGTTCCATTTTGGCGTGGCGGCAAGTTCACCGGTGTCGATATTGATAATCGGATACGCCAGCAGGTTACCTTGCCAACGGTTGGAGTTGAACTGGGCCACGTACACAACCGCCTCGGTACTGAGCTGGGCCGAGTTGATGGCGACGGCCGCCGCGGTTCCCGTGCGCTGCGAAATATCGTTGATCGCAGCGCTCAGCGAAGCCTGCAGTGCCTGTGGATCGCCGGCGCTGAGGAATTTGCCGCGCGAATTGTACGCCGCGTGCCACATGTCATCCACCGTTGTCAGGGTGTTCGCTACGGGCTTTGGCCACGAGAATCCCGCTGACAGCGGATCGGCTGTCGTCGGATCCAGGGTACCTTTCAGGCCGAAAGCAATGGTGTAGGTCACCAGGTGCTGGTGATCAGCCTCGTCGATCGTCGCCTGGATCGGTACCTTGTTGTCCAGCCCCGGGCGCAGGTCTCTCTCGTAAAAACGCATGGCAACGTCGGCCAGCGTATCGCTATAAGAATCCGCGTAATTGCCGCCGTCGTTGGATTGCGAGGCGTTACCGTCAAATATGGTATTACCGGAGCCACCGTTGATGTCGGCATTGTCGACATCCGGGCTATAACCATTCCAGAAACCGTCCGACATCAGCAGGTTGAAGTTTTGCTGGCATTCGCCGCCCTTGTCCTTGGACAGTATCGGAGCATCGCTGCCATTCTCCTGGAAGTATTCACCGACGTCTTCGAGCGAACGCCGCGCGGGCGTACCTTTCTGCTCAATTACGTGGTCGTACATCGATTGCAACAGCGTGAGCTTCAGCGCCGGGCTGCTCATCGTCGCGACGTCTTCCTGGGGACCGTCGTTGAATAACGCCAGTCCCATGCGCGAGGCATCGGTGTTATTGATGGTGCGGCCGAAAATCGCCTTGGATGCGTTGATCCGTGAACGGTAGTACTGGAACCAGTTAGCGAAGTTTTGCATCTCCGGGGTTCCAGCCGCGATCAATACGCGGACGTGGACATCGGACTGGTCGACGACGCCATTGAGATTGGTATCGGTCCAGGTGAAATAAGTCGGTATCCACATGGTATTCGAAGTACTGCCGCCTTCGGTAAAAGTATAGAACTGGGTCAGATCCATTTCATCCCCGCCCGTATCATTCGGATCCTTGAGGACCGCGGTGGGATCGGCGTCAGTGTACAGCGGGTTGCCGGACGCATCGGAACCGGCCCAGGGCTCGTAGGTAACGCTCGGATTGTAATAGTTCTTGTTGGCGAACGAATTACGCCCGATCCAGCCCTTGTCCCATTCGGGGTCGGTTCCATCCGCGGGCGGCAGAACACGGCGACTGCCGTAGAGGCGCGGGAAAGTAGGCGAATAGTAGCCACGCCTCAGACCGTCAACATAAGGCAAACCACCGTCGGTGGTGAGTCCACCGGTTCCTTCGTTGACCATCAGTTCCCAGTCCATGCTGCCGGAATCATCGAGGGTCAGGAACACGTTTGGCTCGACTATCGACGACAGGAACAGGGGTGCCTGCGGCAAGGTACCTGGCCCGGCAAATGCGGACTGCATCGACATCACCGTGGTGGTGGCGGTAAGCAGAACGTAAGCGAATGATGATTTTGATAAATTAAACATAGGGGAACTCCTGGACTTAATACTCTTTTCCATAATAGGACTGGACGAATCGGACAGAATTGCTGGTCTGTCCAACGCCCTTCGAGGTAATTCTAAAATTAGATACGGTTTTGCCGGGCAGGCCGCTGCCGTAACCACCAATATTGAGCGCCGCCGCCTCGTTCTGCGAACGGTCGCCTAAAAATTTGACAATGTATTTCGGTTGATCCGTGACGTGCGGCAGGGTAGTCGTCGCGTTTTTCGAGGCTATCCAGGTAACGTCCTTGTAATAGTCCGGATCGTCATCGTTCTTGGCATACAGCCCGGCGGACGGATCGGTAAATACATTTTTTGAAGTCGTCGCGCCAACAAAACTTTCCGCGTTACTGAGGCCGGCCTCGGCCGCGTTAAATGAAATGTCGGCCTCGCGCAGGTTACCCGCCATACTGACCTCGGTGCGTGTGGCCTGCATCGACGTCAAACCCAGTATGGTCAGGGTAACCAGGATGATGAGGCTGACGATCAGCGTCATTCCAGATTGTCTATGGGTATTTTTCACGCTCATCCCCCTATCCTGTTGCGTAATCCAATGGTAGTTGTGAAGACCTGGCGCAGGCGCCGATCAGCCGGGATAACGGTGTTACCGTTAAAGGTATAAGCTTGTGAGTCTTCGGTGACGAAAGCGTCCTCGGAGCTCAACAGCAGCATCAGGCGCACGGCGATCACCGCGTTCATGTCTGGTACCGCGGCCGCGGGGACATATTGATTGGCGTAATTATCACCGTCGTCATCGATGCCGTAGAGCAGCTGCAGTTCCTCGATACCCTCGATCAGCTCGACATTGGTACCGTTTTCCGAGCGCCACAGCGCCGGCTCTCCGCTCGCTCCGACGGCTATTGTATAAGTCACGGTTTGCAATTCGAACATCGCCGAATCGGAGCCGTAAGTCTGCGACAGGCAATGCAAATTGCCACCGCCTTTGCAGGTATCCGGGTTGTAATTTCCAGGGGCTCCAACGCCGGTAACATGTGCCATGCCATTCTGGTCGGCGACGGCGTCGGTGACATTCGTTACCTGGAAGATATCGGCGCCACGACAATTGCTGATCATGACGATGTCGTCTGTCTCTACGTTGGTGGTAGCAGTGACATTGATTTCGTTCGAGGTCGGCAGATTATAAGGAGGATGGACGTTAAGCTGGTTCGGCTTCGCTCCGCGCAAGGTAATGCTGTCGGAACCATTGAGGCCATCGTTTTCGGTGCCCTGGATTGCTCCCTGCGCGGTAAAGTCGTGCAAAGCCGGGTCGTAGTCGGCGCTCGCAGGATCGAGATTGTTGACGATGTTGGTGGTATCAGTGGGGTCGAATGTCGCACACCCCCAGAATCCGGCAAGGCGCAAGTCCTGGGTCACGGTTTCCATCGCGAAACGACCATTTTCCTGAATGCGTGAAATTGAATCGGTAAACCGGTAGGTCGCTTTGTTGGCGACGTACACCTGGACGATTCCGCCGAGTAGAAAAAGACTGATTACAAGCGAAATCAGAATTTCGACCATCGACATACCACGTTGTTGTTTATTCAATTTCATTGGACTAGCGTCACCGTGTAACAGGTTAAATCGACCGTGGGATCGTTACTGCAACCGGTGCCCGATGCACCAGTGCCCTCGTCGTCCCACATCACGGTGACCGCCAACTGCGTTGCGTCACCGGTGATCATGCCCCGGCCGGCGGGTAAATTCTCTACCTGGTCCGACCAGTCGGCCGCATCGGCAGTCACCATCTGTACGTTGCTACAGGACGCACCCATGCAGTCCTGCGAATAAGTCTTGCTGGTATCGATGTCGGCGTAATTGGGAAACTGGGAAATGTTCGAACGCACCCGGTCGGCCATGTTGTAGGTTATCCACACCGCCTGGCTATGGTTCAGGGCGTTGGCATTTTGCTTCATCGCGGTGATTTGCAAGGAAGCGATGCCGAGCAGGCCGATGGAAATGACCAACAGGGCAATCATCGACTCGAGCAGGCTCACGCCTCGTTGGCGACTACCTAACATGATCCACCTCCACTTTGTCTGACACGCCCGGTACCCGAAATGGTAATCCCCTTCTTGTAGGTATCACCGCGATCGTCGCACAGGGTAAAACTGCCGACAGAGTTGGGGGCAAAACCGCGCTTGTCGTAAGTCACGATGCTGCCCACGGTACTGGTCAGGGTATTGTTACCGGACAACGCTTCGGTTTGGCGCAGCATGTCCTCGCCGGCCGAGAAATCGGCATTGTTATCGGCATCGACAAAAATGATCCAGCCCGAGGCCCAGTCAGTGGTTGAACAGGACGTCTGGTTACTGCTCGCACAAATAACCACGGGCAAGTGCCTCAGCACCGCCTCGCTGCGCGCGTAGGCCAGGTGCCCTACCAACGTGTTGATCTGGGTGACCAGGCGGTCGTTCTTGATGAAGTCACGCATCGACGGGACGCCAATCGCCATAACCAGCGTAAGTACCGTTATGGTGATGAGTAATTCGGTTAAGGTAAATCCAGCATTTCGTTTCATGTGACAGAGATTAGTCAAATCTCAAAATATTGCGTTAGAACCACGATACATTGCGCAATATCGCCGATAAACGGCACTTCCGACCACTGAACGGCCCCGCTGGCAGGCCTCTCCTGGCTGTTTCACAGAAGTAATTTGCGACGCTGATTTGCCTGTGCCCCTGAACCCAGAGGTGCTGATAACGTCAAATAAAACGAGTGATTTTGCTGAACGGGCGAGTGTTGCAAACCTGCGCCAACTGAACAGGCGAAGCGCCAGACCGCTATTCCCAGGGCATGAATTCGCAGCGACAACAGTGTTGGGGACACAGCCTGGAATCGGGAAATGAGCGCTCGAACCCGGTTAAGCGGCGCAGATATAAGGTGTTATCCCGCGCTCCGGTAGCAGGGAATGGCATGTCGCGATCAGCCTGGCTTGACCGCGGTGAAAAGACCCCATCGCTGCTCACCATCACGCGCGCGCTGAATCTTCTGGCGCCAGCTCTCACACAACTTGTTGCGCGCCGCCTGCTCCATGGGCAGCGAATCGATTCGCACCAATTCGGTCTGCAGGATATCGACGAATCGCGCGGTCTCATCCACCGCAAGCACCTGCTCGAAGCCCGCGGCGACCATCAGCTCGGCATAGTCGTCCGGCGTGTGCAGGGTGTAACCACGAGCGTCGACATAGCGGCTGAAATCATCGCTCCAGGAACCTGCCCGGCAACAATAATCGGTAAACAGCAATTTACCTGCGGGCCGCAACGCTCGATACAAACGCTCGAACAACCGCGCCTTGTCAGCGACGTGGAGAAAGACATCCCGGCTATAGGCGGCATCGTAGTGGTTGGCGCATTCGAGCTCGAGGCAATCACCCCATTGCAGTTCGACCAGGTCGGACAGGCCATTGGCGTCCAGCTTGCGTTGTGCCAGCCGCAGCATATTGCGCGACAGATCTATAGCGTCGACGCGCAGGCCGAATTCGCGCGCCATGACAAAGGCACTGCCGCCCAGCCCGCAGCCAACGTCCAGCACGCGCGCGCCGGGTTCGAGCGCAAGCCGCGCGACCATTTCAAGCGCCAACGCGCGCCCACCCGGGCTGACAAAGTCTTCGCCGTAGACGCTTTCGTACTGCAGAATCGAGGTTTCCTGATACTGCGACGAATCGAGCATATCCTGGGTTGTTCGACCGGTTTCGTTCATCGGCTTGCGCTTTTCTCCAGCGGTGTTACTGCTGCCACAATGCTGCAAATTTTGTGCCAGATCGGCAAGGATTGCAAAGATGGCAGGCTGGTTAATCGTTCCCGCTCACAATTTCGACAAGTTGCTACGAAAGTCACTTTCTGCAAAGTTAATTTTGCTAACATGCCTTTTTTTGTGCCGACACTATGTTAACCGTCATATCACCCGCCAAAACCCTCGATTATGAAACCCCGGCTGTCACCGAGGAATTCAGCCAGCCGAGCCAGCTCACGCAATCGCGTAAGCTGATCCGCCGCCTGCGCGAGCTTGGCAGCGATGACATCGCGCGCCTGATGAATGTCAGCGATAACCTCGCCGAGGTCAATCACAAGCGCTTCAAACAGTGGAAGACACCGTTCAAGCCAGAGAATTCGCGCCAGGCGTTGTTCGCTTTCAAAGGCGATGTGTATCTTGGCCTCGATGCCTACAGCCTCGATGATGCCGCAATCGAGTTTGCCCAACAGCACCTGCGCATTCTGTCCGGCCTCTATGGTATTTTGCGCCCATTGGATTTGATGCAACCCTATCGACTCGAAATGGGAACCCGGCTCAAAACCGAGCAGGGCAGCAACCTGTACCAGTTCTGGGACGATCGCCTAACCCGCAGTCTCAACAAGGAACTCAGAGAATCGAGTGCGGACACCCTGATCAACCTGGCTTCGAACGAGTATTTCAAGGCAATTAAACCAAAGCAGTTGAAAGCGCAGATCATCACGCCTGCATTTCGCGAGTTTCGTGATGGCGAGTATCGTTTCATCCAGTTTTTCGCCAAGAAAGCGCGTGGCCTGATGTCACGCTACCTGATCGATCAACGCATCGATGACGCTGCAGGGCTCAAGGATTTCAACTACGAGGGTTACCGCTTCGCAGCGGCGTTATCCAGTGATTCCGAATGGGTGTTTACGCGTAGACAATAAGTCTATGCGATAAGCGCGTTGCTGGCCGATGGCTGAGCTTTCCCCTTTTGCCCATCGCGCCCAGCTAGTGTCCGGTTTTATTACCGCAGCTATCATCCTGGTCTACCTGACCCTGCTGCCAGGTACCGACGAGCGCAGCATGACAACCCTCGAGCGAATTCAGAAACGCGGTTTTCTGAATGTGCTGACCCTGAACAGTGCGACGACCTATTACCAGGATGTCGACGCCGCGAACGGTTTCGAGTATCAACTGGCCAGCTGGTTCGCCGAATCGATTGGTGTCGAAGCACGCTTTATCACCGTTCCCGGTTTCACCGATCTGTATCCCGAACTGCTATTTGGCAGCGGGGATATCGCCGCCGCCGGACTGTCCCGCGACGATTCCAGTTACAGTCGTTCGGTCGCCTATAGCCCGCATTATTACCAGGTAAGCAACCAGGTTCTGTACCACAAAAGCAACGGCAAACGACCCCGCGAGCTTGCCGACCTGGTGGGCGGCAAGCTCAAGGTCATCAGTGGTACTGCGCACGTACAGCAACTGCAGTCGCTGCAGACCGATTACCCGCAACTGACCTGGATCGAAGTAGACGATATTGCCAGTGAGGAGTTGATCGAACAGGTGAATTCCGCCGAGGCGGATTTCGCATTAACCGATTCGCACGAAATCGCCTTGCAGCGACGATTCTTCCCGGAGTTGCGCATCGCCTTCGAAATCGGTGAACCGCGGCAGTTACGCTGGGCCTTTAATTTCGCCGACGATGAATCCCTCGGCTCCGCCATCGGCGAATTCTTCAATGCCGTGCACGACGATGGACGCCTGAAACAGCTGGTGCACCGTCATTACAGCCACGTCGAAACCTTCAACTATTCCGATATCAGCACCTTTACCCAGCGCATCGAAACGCATTTGCCACGCTTTCGCAAACTGTTCAAACAGGAGGCCAAAAAGGCCGGCATTGACTGGCGACTGTTGGCCTCGATCGGTTACCAGGAATCCCTGTGGAACGCGTCCGCGCGCTCACCTACCGGGGTGCGAGGGTTAATGATGCTGACCTTGAGCACCGCCAAACAAATGGGCGTCAAGAATCGGCTCGATCCCGCGCAAAGCGTTTACGGTGGTGCAAAGTATTTCAAACGCGTATTGAAAAAAATCCCCAGACGAGTACCCGAACCCGACCGCACCTGGTTCGCCCTGGCGTCCTACAACGTTGGTTTTGGTCACCTGGAAGACGCGCGCATCATCACCGAGGCGCGTGGCGGCAACCCCGACCGCTGGATTGACGTCAAGCAGAGCCTGCCATTACTGGCGCGCAAGAAATGGTACAAGAGTACGAAATATGGCTACGCACGGGGTTGGGAGCCGGTGATCTACGTCGAAAACATTCGCAAGTATTACGATCACCTGATCAAGCTCGACAATCGCGAGCGCGACAAAACGCCAGAAAAATCCCAGCCGCAGACGACGCCACTGGCCCCCAGCCTCTAGTCAAGTCAAGACATAGTCATTCCTGCGTAAGCAGGAATCTTAAAACAATGGCGCCGTTATAAAGTACCTGCCTGCGCAGGTACGACGCATCCACGCGACTGTTAGCCGCGCCTGGCCTTGAAAAAATCCGTCAACAGCGCCGCGGACTCGTCGGCGAGCAAGCCGCCTTCAACTTCGATGCGATGATTGTATTCCCCGTTGTCCAGCAACTGGTGCGCACTTTCGATGGCGCCGGTACGCGGCTCCCGCGCCGCATAAACCAGCCGTTTCACGCGCGCATGCAGCAGCGCGCCCACGCACATGGTGCAAGGTTCCAGCGTGACGTAAAGCGTGGTGTCTGGCAGCCGGTAATTGCCCAGTGTAAGCGCAGCCTTGCGCAGCGTGATAATTTCGGCATGCGCAGTGGGATCCTGTGCGCTGATGGGCTGGTTATGACCGGCCGCAAGCAAACATCCATGTGCATCGACCAGCACCGCACCGACGGGTACCTCATTTTTTTCAGCAGCCAGGCGAGCTTGCGCGAGCGCCTGCTGCATCCACTTTGAATCGTTCGTCGACACTTGCGAAAGTTCCGTTAAATCTGCAACAGGAAAATAAACAATGGCACGATCAACGCGGTAACGATACCGCTCAGGCCCATCGCCACGGCGGCGAATACACCAGCGGTTTCATCGCGGCTCATCGCGCGCGCGGTGCCAATACCGTGACTGGCGAGGCCAATGGCGAAACCGCGCGCCGACATTTTCCGCACGCGTAGCAAGTCCAGCGTAAAGGTGGCAAAGGCGGCGCCAATGATCCCGGTTATTATGGTGATGATGGCCGTCAGCGACGGAATCCCGCCAATTACCTCGGCTATGCCCATTGCGATCGGTGCGGTAACGCTGCGCGGCAACAGGCTTAGCACGATTTCCCGTTCCAGTGAGAAAGCCACGGCCAGTCCATAGGTGATTGATATGGCGAAACAGGAACCCAGCAACACCGTGGTCAGAATAGCCCGGCCATTCGCCAGGATCAGATCCCACTTGCGGTATATCGGGACAGCCAGCGCGACCGTGGCCGGACCAAGCAGAAAGTGGATAAACTTGGCGCCTTCGAAGTAACGCTGGTACTGAATATCGAACAACAGCAACACTCCGCTGACCAGGATAATCCCGAGCGCAACCGGGTTGAGCAGCGGAAACATCCCCGAACGACGGTAACAATAATCACCCACCAGGTAGGCGCCAATGGTCAAGGTCAGCCAGAACAGCGGTTCGGCCTGGAGGTACACCCAGATGCTGTAAAGCTTCTGCGCTTCAGCCATCGTGGTTACTCCGCCCTTGCAGTCGTTCCATCAGGACTGCGCTGAATCCGACCGTCAGCACAGTACCGATAAAGATTACCCCGAGCACCGCGAACAGGTGGCTTTCCAGAGCGCTGACGTGCATCACCACGCCAACACCAATGGGCAAGAACAACAGCGGTAAATGCCCCAGCAGGGTTTCCGCAGTACTAGCCAGTTTGTCGCTGAATGCCTTGCCTGCCTCTACTGTGTGACGCTCGAACAACAGCAGTGTCGAAAGCAGCAACACCAGCCCGATGACCGGACCGGGCATGGTCAGCGAAAAGTATTTCTGCAGCATTTCGCCAATTAGCTGGAACAGGAATATGACAAATACACTCTGCAACATGGCGAGTTAGAGGCTACCCAGGCCAGTATTCAGGCCGGTATCAGGCATGCACGAGACTGCGGCGTCGAGCACCCTACTCCCACTCGATGGTGCCCGGCGGTTTGCCGGAGATATCGTAAACCACGCGCGCGATACCCTCGATTTCATTCATGATGCGGCGCGACACGTGATCGAGGAATTCGTAGGGCAGATCGGCCCAGCGCGCGGTCATGAAATCGATCGTCTCGACCGCGCGCAGCGCGACCACGTAGTTGTAGCGGCGCCCGTCGCCGGTGACACCCACCGATTTCACCGGCAGGAAGACGACAAAGGCTTGCGACACGCGATCGTAAAGATCGTGGGCGCGCAGTTCGCTGATGAAGATGTCATCGGCGAGGCGCAGGGTGTCGGCATATTCCTTTTTCACTTCACCGAGTATGCGCACCCCGAGTCCGGGTCCCGGAAACGGATGGCGGTAAACCATGTCATGCGGCAGGCCCAGTTCGATACCGACGCGGCGCACCTCGTCCTTGAACAGTTCGCGCAGCGGCTCGACCAGCTGCAGGCGCATATCCTCCGGCAGGCCGCCAACGTTGTGGTGCGATTTGATCAGGTGCGCCTTGCCGGTGGAAGCCCCGGCGGATTCGATCACGTCCGGGTAGATAGTGCCTTGCGCGAGGAACTCGGCGTCGTGGTGTTTGCCGGCCTCTTCCTCGAATATTTCGATAAAAAGATTACCGATCGCCTTGCGCTTGTCCTCGGGGTCGGTCAAACCTTCGAGCTTCGCCAGGAAACGATCTTCCGCGTCGATGCGGATCACCTTGACGCCCATGTGCTCGGCGAAGGTTTCCATCACCAGGTCACCCTCGTGGTGTCGCAACAGACCATTGTCGACGAAGATACAGCACAGCTGGTCACCGATGGCCTGGTGCAACAATGCCGCCACCACCGAAGAATCGACGCCGCCGGAAAGCCCCAGGATGACATGCCCTGCGCCCACCCGCTCACGCACGTTGGCGATGCTGGACTCGACGATATTGGCCGAATTCCAGGCGGAACCACAACCGCAGATTTCGTGCAGAAAGCGCTGGTAAATGGCAACACCTTGCTTCGTATGCGTCACTTCGGGATGGAACTGCAGACCGTAGATGCGACGTTCCTCGTCGGCCATGCCGGCAATTGGCGCGCTTTCGGTGCTCGCCATCAGCTTGAAACCTTCGGGCAGTTCGGCGACGCGATCGCCGTGCGACATCCACACGTCAAGCAGACCGTGGCCCTGCTCGTTCACTTCGTCCTGGATATCGCGCAACAGCGTGGTATGGCCGCGGGCACGTACCCGCGCATAGCCGAATTCACTCTTGCCGACATTCTCCACGCGGCCGCCGAGTTGCTGCGCCATCGCCTGCATGCCGTAGCAGATACCCAGGATCGGTAATCCCAGGTCAAACAACGCCGGTGGCACTTCAGGCTTTTCTTCGTCAAGGGTGGATTCCGGGCCGCCCGACAGAATAAAACCCTTCGCACCGAATCCTGCGATGCGTTCGAAGTCGACGTCCCAGGGATAAATTTCGCAGTAAACCCCGGCTTCACGCACGCGCCGCGCGATCAGTTGGGTGTATTGTGAGCCGAAATCCAGAATCAGGATTTTATCGTCGTGCAGATCGGACATCAGTGCAGTCTCAGTAATGTGGGTAGGGCATGGCACATGCCGGGACCTTAAACCTGGTAGTTCGGGGCTTCCTTGGTGATGGTGACATCGTGCACGTGCGATTCGCGCATCCCGGCATTGGTGACTTGCACAAACTCGGGGAGGGTACGCAATTCTTCGATCGTGCCACAACCGACATAGCCCATGCTGGAACGCACCCCGCCAAGCAACTGATGCACGGTGTTAGTCAACGGTCCCTTGAACGGCACACGTCCTTCAACCCCTTCCGGCACCAGTTTTTCATCGGCGCTGTCGGCCTGGAAATAGCGATCGCTGGAACCCTTCTGCATCGCGGCGATCGAGCCCATACCGCGATAGGACTTGTACGAACGTCCCTGGAACAGCTCGACCTCGCCGGGTGCTTCCTCGGTACCGGCAAACATGCTGCCGATCATCACGCAGTAGGCGCCGGCGACCATCGCCTTGGCGACATCGCCGGAAAAACGGATACCGCCGTCGGCAATGACCGGCACACCGCTGCCCAGCAAGGCTTCGGCGACGTTGCTGATCGCGGTGATCTGCGGCACACCGACGCCGGCGACGATGCGCGTGGTGCAGATGGAGCCCGGGCCGATGCCGACCTTGACGGCGTCGGCCCCGGCCTCGACCAGGTCGCGCGCGGCAGCCGCGGTCGCAATGTTGCCGCCGATCACCTGCAGTTCCGGGAAATTCTTTTTTACCCAGCTGACACGTTCCAGCACGCCGCGTGAATGGCCGTGCGCGGTATCGACGACGACGACGTCCACTTCGGCCGCGGCCAGCGCGCGCACGCGCTCGTCGGTATCGGCACCGGTACCGACTGCCGCGCCGACGCGCAATCGATCCCACTCGTCGGTGCAGGCAAGTGGGTGCACGCTCGACTTGGTGATGTCCTTGACCGTGATCATACCCACCATTTCGCCCGCTTCATTGACCACCAGCACGCGTTCGATGCGATGGCGATGCAACAGCTCGATGACCTCGGACTTGTCGGCGCCCTCACCCACGGTGACGAGGCGCTCGCGCGGCGTCATGATCGATGACACCGGTTGATCGAGATGCGTTTCAAAACGCAGGTCACGCTTGGTAACCAGGCCGACCAGGCCTTCGCTACCCATCACCGGCAGCCCTGAAATGCGTCGCTCCTGGGTCAGCTTGATGACGTCGCGCACCAGGGTGTCCGGGCTGATGGTAATCGGGTCCTTGATGACGCCGCTCTCGTACTTTTTCACCGCGGCCACTTCGGCCGCCTGCGCCTCGATCGACAGGTTCTTGTGAACGATGCCAATTCCCCCTTCCTGGGCGATGGCAATCGCCAGGCGCGCTTCGGTGACGGTATCCATGGCGGCCGAAATCAGCGGAATATTAAGGTCTATATCGCGGGTCAGCTGCGTTTTCAGCACCGCCTGGTTAGGCAGCACTTCAGAGCGGGCAGGCACCAGCAACACGTCATCAAAGGTAAGGGCTTGCTCGCTGATACGCATGGCGGCTCCGAGGCTGCAGTTGCAAAGCGCGATTATAACAAATGCAGGCACGCGCGTAAGTGGGATTATCCAATTCGAGGTGACTAAGTTAGAATAATCGCACTTTTTTATCCGATGCCAACGCATGCAATCAACAGAACCCGGCGAAGCGGCCATCTGGACCGTCTCGGCGCTGAACTTCGAAGTCAAAACTCTGCTCAGTCGCGGCCTCGGAACGCTGTGGATCGAGGGCGAAATTTCCAACTTCGCGCGCCCGGCCTCGGGTCACTGGTATTTCACCCTGAAGGACGACAAGGCGCAGTGCCGCGCGGCGATGTTTCGTGGGCGCAACAGCCGGGTCGGTTTCCAGCCGAGCAACGGGCAAAAGGTGTTGCTGCGCGCCCAGGTCACGCTGTACGAGGCCCGTGGCGAGTATCAACTGGTGGTCGATCACCTCGAGGACGCCGGCGTCGGCGAATTGATGCGCCGCTACGAGCAACTCAAGGCGCAACTGAACCAGGAAGGGTTGTTCGACACGCAACGCAAAAAACCGCTGCCGGCGCATCCGCGCAAGATCGCGCTGGTGACCTCGGCCACCGGCGCCGCCATCCGTGACGTGCTCTCGGTCATCGCGCGCCGCGCGCCGCACATCCCGGTGGTTGTCTTCCCGACCCCGGTGCAGGGTGAAACCGCTGCCGTACAGATTCGCAAGGCCTTGCAGCGCGTGGTCGACTACGGCGAATGCGACGTGGTGCTGCTGGTACGCGGGGGCGGTTCGCTCGAAGACCTGTGGAGTTTCAACGACGAGCAACTCGCGCGCGACATCGTCGCCTGCCCTTTGCCGGTGGTGACCGGTGTCGGTCACGAAGTGGATTTCACCATCGCCGATTTTGTCGCCGACCTGCGCGCGCCGACGCCATCGGTAGCCGCCGAATCGATCACTCCGGACATCAACGAATTGATGCAGGGCATCGACGATCGGGTTGCGCGCCTGCTGGGCCAGGTCGAGTGGCGCCTGGGCAAGGCTCGCGAGCGCCTCGGCTACCTGCAAAAAGCGCTCGATCAACAGCACCCGACGCGCCAGTTCGCGCAACTTCGACTGCGGCTGCAACACGCATACGCCGCGCTGTTGCGCCAACAGCGCGGCGTATTGGTGGAACAGGGCCATCGGCTGCGACTGTGCCAGTCGACCCTGGCGCGACATCATCCCGGGGTAAGAATCGCGCTGCTGCGTGATCGACTGGGACGATTACTGGAACACAACCAGGCGGCGATGCGTCAGCGTATCCTGCTGGCGCGCCACCAGCTATCGCTGCACATCCGCTCGCTGGATACGCTTGAATCCGCAGCAAAATCCTGGCGCGCGGCTTTGCCACGGTCAGTAAAGATGAAAAGCTGGTGACCTCGGTTAGCCAACTGGCCACCGGGGACGCGGTCAGTATCCGGCTCGCCGATGGCGAGGCCGACGCAAAGATCAGCTAGTCGATTAATCATCGGACAACCGTTGTCGTCAGGCCTCGATACGATCGCCGACACCGACCAGTCGCAGGTAGTCCCGATTCGTTACCAGGACCGGTCAATCCGAAGCCAGTCCTTCTTACAACTCTTTATAAGCTATGATCGATCGGCAAATCTTCGGTAAATTTCTTCCCACGCGACCAACCTGAAAATGGTGCCGGAAGAGGCGGGTATTTCATAATAACTATCTGATAATAATAAACTTTCTGGTATAATTGGCGCATCTTCAACAACATGGAAGTTGATCATGTATGACCCCTTCACCAGCGATTCCCAATTACTCGAAATCCACAACCCCCTGGCCCGGGCCGATGCGCTCGAGCGTGAAATTTCCGACCTGTGCGCACAGATCAATGCAGCCAGTTTTCGGTTACTGCAGCTTGTCGCCGAACTCGATGACGAAGCCCCCTGGGGTGCCTGGGGACTCGCTTCCTGCGCCCATTGGCTCAACTGGCGCTGCGGCATCGGCATGAATGCGGCACGCGAAAAGGTGCGCGTCGCGCACGCGCTCAAACAGTTACCGCAGATCTCCGCATCCTTTGCCACGGGCGAGCTCAGTTTTTCCAAGGTTCGCGCCGTGACCCGGATCGCCGACCCGGAGAACGAGCAGGACCTGCTTGAACTTGCCCACCACGCCACCGCGGCACAGGTAGAAAAGCTGGTGCGCACCTATCGCCGTGTTGGACGTCAAGGCGAGCGCGAACGTGCCATGGCGCAGCATGATGCGCGTGAGTTGAACTATTACCACGATGACGACGGCAGCCTCGTGATCAAAGCCCGCCTGCCGGCCGAGGAAGGTGCCGTGGTGTTGCAGGCGCTGAACGCTGCGATGGATGCGCGTTTCAAGGAACAGCCCAAAGCGGAGGCCGAAGACGTTACCGCGGTAACGTTTGAACCCGCCGATCGTGTTGCGCAACGCCGCGCCGATGCGCTGTCAGTATTGGCGGAAACCACGCTTCGTCATGGCCCCACAGCGTTATCCGCCGCGGAACGCTACCAGGTGGTGGTACAGGTTACCGCGGAAACGCTAGCCGGAGAGGGTGACGGATGTTGCGAGCTCGAAAACGGCCAGGGCCTGGCGCTGGATACGGTGCGCCGCATCATCTGCGAAAGCAGCCTGTTGCGAATAACCAAAGATGAGGCGGGCAATCCACTCGATATCGGCCGCAAGACCCGCGCCGTACCATCGGCCATGCGCAGGGCCCTGCAATTGCGCGATGGAGGCTGCCGGTTCCCGGGCTGCAACCATCACCGCTTCGTCGACGCCCATCACATCCGCCACTGGGCAGACGGCGGCGACACCTCGATCGACAACCTCGTCTTGCTCTGCCGCCACCACCACCGCCTGGTGCACGAAGGCGGCTTCGGCCTCGAGCAAACTGCCCATGGCCATCTCCGCTTCAGCCGGCCCAATGGCCATTTGATCGAGCAACATCCGCAACTGCCGGACACCGGTAGCGTCGATGGATTGCTACGTAGTACTCGCCTGACAGGCGAAGCCATCGATGCCTCGCGCTGGGTTATTCCCGGCGACAGGCTGGACTACGGCATTGCGATCGAGGGGTTGTTGCTCAAAGGCGAACGGGATTCAGGCAGTTACCAGGCTGACTGTTGACTCGTGGCATCGGCAGGTGGGACTGCTCGGTTTGTTGGATTATTGGACTCATGAATTTACGATTTGAAACGCCAGAAACCGAATTAAATATTTATAGTGCGGTCACCAATTTAATACAGTCTGATATTCAGGTGCAGCTAAACAAAGGAGAGCAGACCACATTTGAATGAGGATCAGCTTGCTCCAGAGCAGACGTTGAATATTGGGGATCGAGCGGCGGCTTACGCACCTGAGCAGTCATTCGAGTTAATCTCGATTTCGTCGGGAAACGGCATATAAGAGCCATTGAGCCACCTGCGCGAAAGGCGCCCCTGTAGTGTTTCGCGCCCAAGTTGATTAAGCAACCGAGCCACCCAGCGGTAGTCGACTACTTTTTGCTTTTTTTACCTTTTTTGACCTTCCAAGTGGTTTCGACGTTACCCTTCTTGTTGCCCTCGCTGTCGTACTCGGTGTACGTCACCTTGTACTCCTCGAAGTTATTGGCAATCGTGACCGTTGGAGGCGATTCGTCGTTGCCCGAAGCGTTGACATCGAATGCGGTGACCTGCACGTTCTTCAACTCGTACTTCAAATAGGTCGCTCGTGAACCGCCATAATTGGCAGTCTGCTCGATTTCGAGCTTCGGAATCACCTCACCCATATTCAACTTTTCCAGCAACTTTGGAGTCGACTTTTCATATTCCATCGTCAGCCGCATGTCCTCGACGATCACGCCACCGCGTCGCCGCGACTGTCCGGTCGCCCCGCCACCGGGCTTGTGCGATCCCCAATCGATCGACAATACATCAATCCACTTGTCGTGGTTGGCATCGGCAGATTCGCCATCGACACCATCGTACTTTGCAAATACGGCCATGATTACCGCTCCTCAAAAACGTGACTACGAAAAACTGTTAGCAAGCATGCTCGCCCTTCAGACCGAGGTCAAGGTCAGAGGTAGCAGTGGGGGCGTACGTCGAGTTTGCTAACGGTTCAGAGAGGGTGCATAAGAAGAATTAACGACCCTTTTCCTAAAATCCAATAATATTGGATAGCCGTCATACGGGTATTGAGATCACCGCCGTCACTGCATTTTGCACCCGTTAATATTGAGTTGTACTACCGTTTTCCACTTCCCGAATGGCGGCTTCGGGTCGTGAGGAGCTGATCACTTTTTAATGCCTAACGGCAGCAACGGGCACTTAGCGAAAGCTCGATTTTGTTTCGTGAACGTCTGCTTTTGGGATATTCAATACTCGCGAGCAGTTATTGACAAAACTTCACCAAATCCATCGGCTGATCGCCGCGGAAACTGAGGCTCTAACGTTCCATGGGTTGGCGGTGCCCTGATACTGAAAAAGAGAACACCACGTGGTTCCACATCGGGCCGACGGGTAGAACCCACACGCGATGAAACTTCAAAAAATACATGAGGCCACTGACGAGGAAACCTGTAAAAGCCCCGAGATTCCACCCGGGGTCGTGGTGCATGATGTCCCGATAGTCAGGGCGACTGATAAATCAAGGTGCTTGCGATATTCTCGGTGCGCTGTCCGGAAGAATTTAACTAAGGTGCTACGGGTTCCACTGTCGCTCTAGTCAGAGATCCTCCACATGGCCTGCGTTACCGGGCTGTCATCTGCATTAAAATCGATTGTTTATTACGATCGGTGTGGGTCACAGCAGCCTAATAGTCCGTCAACAGCCGCCCGTAACCTGCGATGCGATCTTCTATCCCGGCGAGCCGCAGGCAATCCCAGATCATCGCCTGGTTGCTGCAAATGACGGGTTTGCCGGCACGCTTCTCGATTTCGTCAATCACCTCGAGGCTGCGCAACGCACCGCAGGAGATAAAAATAGCATCCGCGTCGGCGCAATCCTGCGCCAACGCAAACTCGGCGATGAAATCGGGCGCGACGCGCACCATGTCGCTATCCTTCTCCAGGTTCAGGCCACACATCGACAGTACTTCAAAACCGGCCTGTTCGAGGTATTCCACCTCGCGCTGATTGACCTCGTCAAGATACGGCGTGGCCACTACGATGCGGCGCGCCTCGAGTTTGCGCAGGGCACGGATGACCCCGGTGATCAACGAGGTTGCGATCGCACCCGGGGCGCCACGATTCAGTTCGGCGAAAACGCGTTCCTCACCAATCACCAGGCTGCCGGAGGTGCAGGCGTAACAGACCACGTCGAGGCTGCCATCGGGCAGCAGTGTCGCCGCGCAATCGGCGAGCAGTTCGGCCTGTGCTGCGAGCGTTTCACTGGTAATCGAATCGGGGATCGCCGCGCGCGTGAAATGCACCCCGACGCCGGGTGGGCGCAGCCGCATGGCATCGTCCTGTATGGTCTGTTCGGTCGCCAGCAACACGTAACCGATCTTGGCGCGCGCATGGCTGCCCGCATCGAAGCGGATCGCCGCCGGCGCAGGGGCAAGCACAGAGGGATCAGTCATCATCAAATCCTTTCCTTTCAAACTGGCGGTATGATATATACACCCGTCTGTTGATGATATCCAGGAATTGTCATGCTCGAGCAAGCCCGTCAGCGTACCGCCGAATTTCAGTCCCGCCTGCGCGATGCCGGCATCGACCTCGCCATCCTCACCGACGAAAGCTCGATCGCCTACCTCGCCGGATTCTGGGGTTACCTGTCGGTCGAATTTGGCCGCCCGACGTTTCTGCTGGTGCGCCCGAATGCCGAACCCCAGGTCATCACGCCACTGATGGAAAGCGAAATGGTCGGGGCGATGACCTGGGTGGAAAACATCTCGACCTGGGAAGACTCCGGAGCCAATCGCTGGGAGAATGTGCTGGGTCGTGCAATCGGTGACAATCCGGGGAAAATCGGTGTCGAACTCGCCGCGCTGCCACCCATCGTGCGCAACTGGTTCGATGACGCCCTGCCCGGCGTCAAGCTGCACAACGTCGCGCCGCTGCTCGGCGAAATGCGCATGATCAAGTCGCCCGAGGAAATCGTGGTGATGAAACAGGCCGGCGAAATTGCCGGCGCGATGATGCAGGCCGCCGAAGATGCGCTCGGTGAAGGCCGCCCCGAGTACGAGGCAGCGCTCGCGGTCATCAATGCCGGCACGCGCAAGGCCGCCGGCTTCCTCACCGACAAGGGCTGGGAAGCATTTATCTCGCCGATGATTCACAACCTGCAGATCATGCAATCCGGCACCGACACCTCGATGGTGCACCGCCGTGCCAGCGTCAAGCCGCTGGCAAAAGGTGACCCGGTCTATTTCTGCTTTTGCAACATGGCGCAATTCAAACAGTACAAACTGGGATTCGATCGCATGTTCTTCATCAAGGAAGTCTCGGATGAAGCGGCCGAGGTGCAACAGGTGGCGATCGATGCACAGCAGGCGGCGATCGCCTCGATGCGTCCCGGTGTCACCGCCGAATCGGTCGCGGCTGCCGCCAACGAAGTCTATCGCGAGCGCGGTTACGAAACGGGATATCGAACCGGCCGTTCGATTGGCATGGCTTACCTGGAATCGCCCGAACTGAAACAGGGTGATAAAACCGTATTGCAGCCGGGTATGACCTTTGCCGTCGATGGTGGCATCAGCGTCGACGGCCGCCTCGGTGGCCGCATCGGCGACTCGGTTGCAGTCACCGCCGACGGCTATGAATACATTACCGAGTACCCGCGCAAAATCATTACCGTCAATCGTTAGTTAATCACTCAAGGGGACATTCTACATGAGCATTACTCGTCATCACGGCAACCAACGCATGAGCCAGATCGTCATCCACGGCGATACCATTTACCTTGCCGGCCAGGTCGCGGCCGATGCCAGCGCCGATATCACCGTGCAAACCCAACAGGTGCTGCAGAAAATCGATAACTTGCTGGCCGAGGCCGGGTCCGACAGCAGCAAGATCCTGTCGGCGCAGATCTGGCTCGCCAGCATCGGCCATTTCGCACAGATGAACCAGGTCTGGGACGCGTGGATTCCTGAAGGCAATGCACCGGCACGAGCCTGTATCGAAGCACGCCTGGCAAGCCCGGACCTGCTGGTTGAAGTAGGAATTATTGCCGCTCGCTAGCCGAGCCTGTTATCGGTCGAAATTACAAAGCGGCCGATTATCCGCAATAATAATGCAGTACCCCCCTGTTTATACGGTTTTCTTATTAGCTTATTAGACATCTCGGTTTATCCGGTTTATTCTGGCTCGAAATAATTTCCGCGCCGCCATTACGGTGCGGATTGTTATTTCAAAAAATACGTAAAATAAATGGCCTGAAAGGGATCAGGCAGGACCTAGGGGGGTCATTGGCATGAACACCGTAATGCTCGTTTCATTAGTACTATGTGCGGCTATCGCCATCTGGGGAGTGGTCGACCCGGACTCGATGACCGGCTCAGCGCAGTGGCTGGTCAACTATTCGCTGACCGCCCTCGACTGGTATTTCCTCGCCCTGTGCACCGGTTTCCTGGTGATCATGGGATACATGGCATTTTCCAAGTACGGCAAAATCAAACTCGGTGACGACGACGATGAACCGGAGTTCAGCACTGGCTCGTGGATCGCGATGCTGTTCGCCGCCGGCATGGGTTCGGGCCTGTTGTTCTGGGGCGTCGCGGAGCCCATTTATCACTTTGCGACACCGCCGGTCGGCGAGGCCGGAACCGCGCACCGCGGCACGCAACGCGATGGTAATCACCAATTTTCACTGGGGCCTGCACGCCTGGTCGATTTACGGTTGCTGTGCGCTGGTTATCGCCTACTTCACCTTCCGCCTCAAGCTGCCATCGATGGTTTCCACGCCGATCCTGGTCGGATTCAAGAACGTGTTCGGCCCACGCACACTCAAGCAGATCGGCAATACCTCCGACATCCTCGCGGTTATCGCGGTCATCTTCGGCCTCGCCGGCTCGCTGGCCATGGGTACCCTGATGGTGCGTTCCGGAATGGCAGCGGTATTCGATACCCCGCAAGACGTCACCATGAGCATGATCATCATCACGGTGATGACCGTCTGCTTCCTGTTGTCTGCCTGTACCGGGGTCGACAAGGGCATCAAGATTCTCAGTAACATCAACATGGTCGTGGCCATCATGATCCTGCTGGTGGTGCTGTTCGGCGGCCCCACCGCCTACCTGTTCCAGTCGTTTATCTTCGCCATCGGCGATTACCTGATCCAGTTGATCCCGATGTCGTTCAAGACCTATGCCTACACCCCGGCGGGTTCATGGAACTGGTTCCATGGCTGGACTTTGACCTACCTGATCTGGTGGCTGGCCTGGGGTCCCTTCGTCGGCATCTTCATCGCGCGCATCAGCCGTGGTCGTACCATTCGTGAATTCGTCATCTACGTCGTTGGCGTGCCGACCCTCGTTTCCATGCTCTGGTTTGCTGCCTTCGGTGGTGCGGCAATTCACATCGAATTGTTTGGCGCAGGTGGCATTACCGAAAACGTGTTTGCCGACGTAGCCGGCGCCCTGTTCGTGTTCTTCGAATACTTTCCGGGAACTACCTTGCTGAATTTCCTCGCGGTCTGCCTGATCTTCATATTCCTGGTGACCAGCGCCGACTCGGGTACCTTCGTCATCAGCATGATGACCAGTAAGGGTAGCCTGAACCCCGCCACCAAGTTGAAGCTGACCTGGGGCCTGATCATTACCGGCATCACCGTCGCGACCATCGTCACCGAGAGTGTCACGGTGGCCAAGGCGATGGCGATTACCGGTGCCATACCCTTTACCTTCATCATCATCATGCAGCTCGCCGGCTTTGCCCGGGTGGTGCGCGAGGATCCGATGGTGCGCGAAAAGCATACGGAGGTCAGGCCCGTCACCAGCGACAAAACCGATTCCAACGCGGCACAGGAGGCTTGATCATGTTTAGAAAATACATCAAGCCCTGCTTAACAATCGTGGTTTGCGCGGCCCTGGTCTCCTGTGGCGGCGACGAGCGCAAGAGTCTCCGCGTCGGCGCCAAGCCGTTTGCGGAGAGCCTGATCCTGGCGGAAATGATCGCCCAGATCGCCGAGAATGCGGGCATTCCCGTGGAACGCAGCATTCCGTTTGGTCTGACGCCGAAAATCATGGAGGCGGTCAAGCAGGGAGTGCTCGACGTCTACCCGGAGTATAACGGCACCAGCCTGACGTTTCTGGGGCAGGCGCCGACCAGCGACGGTAACGCCTCCACCGAACGCGTAAACGCACTGTTCAAGCCGCTAGGCCTGGAGTTGACCGGTAAATTCGGTTTTTCGAACGACTATGCCATGGTAATGACCAGTGAACGGGCAGCCGAACTCGGCGTGCGCACGATTCAGGATCTGACGAGTGTTTCCGCATTCATCTATGTCGTGGATGACGACTTCGTTCAGCGCCCGGCGGATGGTTTGCAACAGATGAACCGGCGTTACGGGATCACTGGCACTACGGTCGTTACCCATCCAGTCGGTACTGACGGCAAGGACAAGATAGTCTCAGCCCTGCTGGACGGCACTGCGGACGTCGGCGAACTGTTCATGACCGATGGCCAGATCGCCGAGTACGACCTGGTGGTACTCGAGGATAACCTCGGTTTCTTCCCGGTCTACGAAGTAGCGCCGCTGGTTCGCTCCGAGGCACTGGCAAATATCCCCGGACTGCGTGAGGCACTGGAAAGCCTGGCGGGCAAGATCACTCCGGCTGACATGCAGGCGATGAACAAGGCGGTCGATCTCGATGCCCAGTCTGCAGCCAGCGTGGCGGCGAGCTTTCTCGCCTCCAAAGGCCTGTTGCCCGAGGGCGCCAGTGGCGGCGGTGCGGCAAAAATTACCGTGGTTGCCGATCCCGGCGTGAAGCGTGATATCGATACCGCGCGCGCGCTCAGAGCCATTCGCAGCGGCTATTCGGGTAGCGATCTCGACCTGGTAATTGACATGGATCCGCTCGGCAAACTCGCCAGTGGCGAGGCCCGTGTCGCCATCGTCGGTGCCGAATCCTTTTACACGCTAAGTGCAGATGGCGCAGTCAAAAAGGCCAACGCCGAAGCGTTTGCGGTACTGGGTTACAAGTCAGGACACCTGATCGGAATCGCCAATGGACCCGACTCGCTCGATGGCATGAGCAAGATCGCCACCGGCCCCAAGGGTTCGGGTGCAGCGATCGTGCTGAACATGCTACTCGATTCGATCGGCAAGGCGGGCAGCATCGAGGTAGTCAATTCCGCCGACAGCGCACGCGACCTGTTGCTTGGCATGACCAAGGGAAATCATGACGCCGTTTTCTTGATGGCGCCGTCCAGGCAGCGTGAAATCGCGCTACTGATGCGCAGTGGGTTTTACAAGCTGGTCGACATGTCTGAATGGGCTGATGGTGGTCACACGGCTCGCTTCAGCTTCATTCGCCCCGCCACCATTCCCGCTGATACTTACCCGGGACAGAGTGATCCGATAACCACCGTCAGCACGCAGATGGTTCTCGCCAGCCCGGCGAAAACGGCGCAAACTGCCGGTGAAGTTGGTCCAGGTACGGCGGGTATTGGTTCCGATGCAGCTATTCCTGTGAGTGCATCCGCGGTTAAATCAATTCGCGAGGCCCTGGGCGCCATGGATGTCATCGATCCGGCCATTCCGGTACACGGATCGCTGGTACCCAAAATTGTCGTTGTCGACAAATCGTTACCCTTCAGTGCAGACATCTCGATCATCAATATCCTGATGATCCTGTTCACCGCCTGGGTGGGTTGGCTGGTCTTTCTGCCCAGCCCACGTGATTTTAAAATGCCGGAAGACATGTAACCGAACAGCTAGCGAGGAGATAAGACAATGGCAAATTATTTAGCACCCATCGACCTGGAAGACGAACACCTGTCGGCTGGCGTTATCGAAAAAACGGTGCAGATGGCCACCGGAGTCGACGGTGCCAAAATCTACCTGATGACGGTTATACCTGGCATCGCGCCGGGTATCGATCAACGCTACGCAGTGCGCGGCGAAATGCACGGTTCGGCCGAATACCCGCTGCAGGAATGGAAGGATGCGGCGGCGAAAGAGTTGCAGAAGATCGCCAATGAGAAAATTCCCAAGGCCATGCGGGGCGGGGTAGTGGTTGAAAACGGCACCGTTTATCGAGAAATCGTGGAAGCCGCCAAAGATCTTAATATAGATCATATCGTCATGGGGGCACATCGCCCGTCACTGGCAGATTTCCTGCTGGGCCCTAATTCGGCGCGGGTTGCTCGCCACGCCGGGTGCTCGGTTACCGTCGTCCGAGGCTGAAGAGATAAGCTGGTTAAACCATACCCGTGGTCGATTTTACCAATCGACCACAGGGAACGGCTTGTCGGAATGAAGCCACTCGACGTTTTCTGTGCGATCAGCGTTGCGATCATCTGGGGAATGGGCTTCGTCATCGCCAAGGCGGGTATGGCGCATTTTTCGCCGATCCTGTTGATGGCCCTGCGCTTTTCGCTGACCGCCGCCTGCCTGATCCTTTTTTTCCGCCCGCCCCCGGGACTGTTCAAACAAATCTTCTGGATATCATTGATCAGTGCCGCATTGCAGTACAGCCTGACCTTTAACGGTGTGCGCGGTATCGATGCCTCGACCGCCGCGCTGCTGGTGCAACTCGAAGTGCCGTTCGGCCTGATCATGGCCTGGCTGGTGTTCGGCGATCGCATATCGAAGCGACAGGCGCTCGGCATATTGATCGCTTTCAGCGGCGCGGTGTTAATCATCGGTGAACCGAAACTTGCCGGTGACCTGATCTATGCCTTCCTGGTCATTGCGGGTGCATTCACCTGGGCCGTGGGCCAGATCATGATCAAAAAGCTCGGTAATATTGGCGGCTTTCACCTGCTCAGCGGAGTCGCGCTATGTGCCGCCCCACAACTTTTCCTGGCTTCCTGGCTATTCGAGGACCATCAGCTTGAACAGGTCCAGACCGCATCGGTGGCGGCCTGGGCGGCGGTGGTTTACCTCGGCCTGGTGATGACCGCGCTCGGATACGGTCTGTGGTACCGGCTACTCGGTCACTACAGCGTGAACCAGGTCATGCCGTTTTTACTGCTGCTACCTGTTACTTCGGTGTTTGCTGGTATATTCTTCCTTGGCGAATCGCTGACGACCAAGATCGCGCTGGGCGGGAGCCTGGCGATTGCAGGCGTTGCGATGATTACCCTTCAGGGCTCGCCAAAGGCGCAAACGGTGGTGGCGCGGGATGACAGCAACATTTGACACGATTGACGACGCGGCCTGTGACGCTTATCGCAAACAGGGCGCGATCTGCCTGCGCGGCGCATTCAGCGATTGGGTAAACTTGCTACGCGCGGGCATCCAGCGCAACCAGGAAGCCCCAGGGCCTTATTTTTCCGAAAACGTGATCGACGGAGATCACGGCCGTTTTTGGGACGATTACTGCAATTGGCAGCGTATTCCCCAATTTGAGCAATTCATTACCGAATCGAACGCGGCGCAACTGGCGGCGCAAATCATGCGCTCCGAAACGGCCCAGTTCTTCCACGATCACGTGCTGGTGAAGGAGGCAAACACGCCCAAGCCAACCCCCTGGCACCAGGATGCACCCTATTATTTTGCCGCTGGCAGTCAGACGGTCAGTTTCTGGTTACCGCTGGACCCGGTCGATGAGGCCGAGAGCCTGCGCCTGGTCGCCGGTTCGAATCGTTGGCCAAAACTGGTGCTGCCGGTCAAATGGCTCGACGACGACGATTTCTATGCAACGCAAAACGACCAGTACATGACCTTGCCTGATCTCGATCGTGAAGACTCGGGGGAAACCATCCTGCAGTGGTCGATGCAACCCGGTGACGCGATATTGTTCGACTTTCGTACCGTGCACGGCGCGCGTGGCAACCTGCAGGAACGCCGCCGCCGCGCATTTTCAATGCGCTGGGTCGGCGATGACGGGCACTACAGCGAGCGCCCGGGTAAAACGTCACCGCCCTTCCCCAACCACAACATGCGCGATGGTGAAAAGCTGCGCGCAGACTGGTTTCCAGTGTTGTGGCCACGCAGCAGTCAACGGAATCCTTAACATGGCGAATCCAGTACTGGTCGAAAGCTGGCGTGGCGACGTCATCGAGAATCGTCACCGTGGCGCCATCGCCGTGTGCGATCCAAGCGGGCGCCTGCAGTATTCCTGGGGTGATGTCGAAGCGCTGGTGTATCCGCGCTCGTCGGTAAAGCTGCTGCAAGCTTTGCCGCTGGTCGAAAGCGGCGCGGCCGATCACTTTCAGCTCGACACGGATGAACTGGCGCTGGCCTGCTCCTCGCACGGCGCCGAAGCCGCACACATCGACACGGTTAAACACTGGCTCGAGCGCATCGGACTCGATGAACAGGCGCTCGAATGTGGCCCGCATGCCCCCAACCACCCGGCCAGCGCCCAGGCGCTGTTACTGCAGCACGGTGAACCGCTGCGCATGCACAACAATTGCTCAGGGAAACACACGGGTATGCTGACCACCAGCCGCTTTCTCGGCGAAGCAACGCGCGGTTACATCGAGCGTGCGCATCCCGCCCAGCAGCGCTGGTTCGATGCGCTCGGCGAGATGGCTGGTATCGATTTGCGGCGCCTGCCGTGGAACTTTGATGGCTGTGGCATTCCGGTTATCGCCATGCCATTAACCGCGCTGGCGACGGCATTTGCACGCGTGGCGGTGCCGGACGAGCTCCAGCCGGCACGCGCCCAGGCGGTGGATCGCCTGGCTAACGCCATCGCATCGAATCCGTTCATGGTTGCCGGTAGTGGTCGTTTGTGCAGCGAGGTCATTGCACACAGCGGGCGCAGAACCCTGGTCAAAACCGGCGCCGATGGCGTTTACACCGCGGCACTACAGGAATGCGGGCTCGGGATCGCGCTTAAAATAGACGATGGTAACGGTCAGGCAGCGGAAGTCGCCCTGCTGTCAGTATTGCGCCATCTGCGGGGCCTGCACAGCGATGAACTCGATGCGCTTGAAGCACGCTGTCGCCCCCGTATCGTAAACACTCGCGGTGTCGTCACTGGATACCTGCAGCCGGCTGATTTATGATTTTCAGGACTGTTTCCTGGCGCGCAGACATAGGATAAATCAGAGAGTTTTTTGAGCAATTTGGTTGTGACATATTTACCCGTTACGATAGTCGCCTTACGGGCATTTTCCGGTACTATTGTGCCCCAACCCAGAGCTTGAATGCATGTCCGAAACAGAATTAACATCCAGCCCTAAAAAATCAGGCGGCTTGTCTTCGTTTGTTTCCAACAGTACCACGCGCCTGCTGGGCAAGTTTGCCCCGGGATGGGCCAACAACCAGATTGATACCCGGCTGTTCATTCCGCCGAAAACCAATAGCAAGCTGTTCAGGTTGCCACGCGGATTCGAGCAATCCAGGATCAGAACCAACGACGGTATAGTACATGCCTACACAACTGGCCGAGGTCCAACCGTAGTATTTGTGCACGGCTGGGGTGGCGGCGCACACCAGTTTTTCCCGCTGATGCGCGGGCTCGCACGCATTGGTTTTTCCTCGCTGGCATTCGATCATCTCGGTCATGGGCAGAGCGACAAGAAGCCGGCCACCCTGCAGCAGTCAATCGACACCTGTAACCACGTGTTCAACCGGGTGAGCAAAACCTCGAATGGCTTGTGTGCGATCGTCGGCCATGCCACCGGTTGCATCGAAATCGCCAACTCGCGCCCTTCGCTGCTGAAAGATGTGCCGCTGTTTTTAATCGCCCCCGTTTTCAATTACAAGCTGTATTTCCTCAAGCAGTTGGTCAAACTTGGATTACCCGCCGATGTAGTGAAGCAGTATGCCAACCGCTTCTCCCGGGTTTATCGCAGCGAATACCAGAAGCTGGAACTGGGTGCAAAATTGGCGCGTTACGGTGACGTGACCGCGATCGCTCACGACGAATCCGACAACGAAAGCGCCGTTGCCGATTCCATCAATTTCTGCAACAAGTATCCGCTCACGCGCTTGATGTTGACCAAAAACACCGATCACGTCAGGGTCATCAACTCTGAATCCGTGTGGCAGGAACTCAAGTCGCACCTCAATTACGACGACACCACGATCAACTTCTCCTCAGAGATTATCGGTAAAACACCCTGAGCATGCCCGCAGGTCGGTCCGGGTTCACACCATGGCGTGGAATAGATTGCCCGGATCAATCCAGGATACATATTGCTAACCGAAGGCCAACAGCTCGATAATTATTCGGGTAAACTTCTTCAATCGATAGCTGGGTGAACCAGGATATGCAATTGTTCCACGATTTGATGCCCTCGTTGCGGCTGCGCCACTGGACACCGGCGGTACTGCGCAAGCGTTTGCTGAACGAAGAGAACCGGTCCATTGGTTCGTTGAGCCGTATGATGATGGATTCCGACGGCGAATATTCGAGCCTGTTGCTGGCCGAACGCATTTTGAATGCCTACGAAGCCCTGGATGAAAGTAAGCGATTGCAGTTTTTCAACACCCTGCTCGATGATTACGACATCGATCTCCCCGAGGTTCGCGCGGCGCTGGACGACTATGAAGCCAATCCTGACGCAACCACCCTGTCGCGTTTAACCTCAGCCTCCGAACCGCAGCGCCAGGAACTGCTGCGCCGTATCAACCTGGCACCGGGCGGCACCCGGCGCCTGGTGAAGATGCGTGAACACTTGCTCGATGCGATGCGCGACAATCCATCGCTGCAACGGGTAAACAGCGATTTTCATCACCTGTTCAACTCGTGGTTCAATCGTGGCTTCCTGGTGATGGAACCGCTGGACTGGACTACGCCAGCACATATCCTGGAAAAAATCATCGCCTACGAAGCCGTGCACGAAATCGGCAGCTGGAGCGAACTGCGCAACCGGCTGGAACCCGCTGACCGCTATTGCTACGGTTTCTTTCACCCATCGATGGAAGACGAACCGCTGGTATTTGTCGAAGTTGCCCTCACCGATCACATCCCCCATGGAATCGGCGAAATTCTGCGTACCGAGCGTGAGACCGAATCTCCGGAAAGCCTGTCCTGCGCCATCTTTTACTCGATTTCGAATTGCCACCGTGGCCTCGCCGGAGTGTCCTTCGGCAATTTCCTGATCAAGCAGGTGGCGACCAACATGAAGCTGCGCTTCCCGCAATTGAAAACCTTCTCGACCATATCGCCCGCCCCGGGTATGCGCGACTGGCTGGAATCAGAAGCTGCCGAGGATGACGATGTGGCGAGCCTGGTTGCCGAGTTCGGTGTCGACTCCAGCGAAGAGAACTGCGCTCGCCTGGAGAGGCATGCCGCGCACTATTTCCTCGAAGCGAAAAACAGCCGCGGTGAACCTAGAGACCCGGTTGCACGCTTCCATCTCAAGAACGGCGCGAAACTGGAGCGCATCAATATCCTCGGTAACCCGTCGAACAGCGGGATGAAGCACTCACTTGGCACCATGGTGAACTATGTTTACGATCTATCCCGGGTCGAGCATAATCACGAGAATTACGTCAGGAACAACAAGATCGCCTGCAGCTCGCAGGTGCGCAAACTGCTCAAAAAATAACCCCGGAGAACACGCCATGCCTGATCAGACTGTCATCGTATTCAATCCCGAAGGCGATCCCGCTAGCGGCATGCAAACCTGGGATCCTGTCGATCCGAAGAGTGTCGCCTCCGGCAACCCGGTACAACGCGGCCACGTATTTTTCTCCACCGCCGCCGAGCGTTTCAGCGCCGGTGTCTGGGATTGCACGCCCTATGAAGAAGTACGCGGCCCCTACCCTGTGGACGAGTTCATGGTCTTGC
Source organism: uncultured Gammaproteobacteria bacterium (assembly GCA_963835795.1). GTDB lineage: Bacteria > Pseudomonadota > Gammaproteobacteria. The sequence goes on along the minus strand of CAWIHJ010000064.1, from coordinate 1,837 downwards.
TGGAAGGCTCACTCGATATCGAGAACGAAGACGGATCGACGCAAACCTTTCGCACCGGGGAAGGTTTTTTTATCCCCAGGGGCACCGTGATGTCGTGGAAGCAATCCGAGTACCTGCGCAAATTCTGGGTCATTCACGACAACCCCGGCGCGCCTGACGCGCAACCCGGGTTGTGCGCCCAGGCGATGGATGCGGATGCGCCGCTACCAGCGGTGAGCGGACTTGATCAGGCCCCTTTCGAAAGCGCGATTCCGCAAATGGGCCTGCTTCCCCTGTACCGGGACCCGACCGGCAAGTTTCTCATCGGTATCTGGGATTGCAGTCCGATGAAGCGCATCGCGACGACCATCGAACGCTCCGAACTGATGCACATCCTCGAAGGCAAAGGCAGTATTACCAATGCCGACGGCGTGGTCTTCAAATTCGAGGCGGGTGACACTTTCATGGTACCGGTCGGCATGGGCTACCAGTGGGAAAACACCGAGTATGTCAAAAAACTGTTTTGCAGTTACACGCCCTGAGACACGCCCTGAGTTACACGCCCTGAGTTACACACCCTGGTGGTGCATGCGCTAAGTTCAGTAACACTCCGAGCACCTGAGCGGTTTAGAAATCTTTCAGCAAGCGGGTGGTCAGCGGATCCATGAAGCCGTCGACCGTGGCCGCGGTTTCGAGTTGCAGGGCCTGTTCGAAATCTGCACTACTGGTCAGGCGTAATACGCGTTTCATCGCCTGCAGCGAAGCCTGGGGCTGGCGCGCCAGGCGCAACGCTGTCGCCTGCGCAGCCGTCATCAATTCGTCGTCATCCACCACCTGCCAGGCGAGCCCCATTTGCTGCAGGGCCTGCGCATCGTAGCGCTCACCGAGGTAGAGCATTTCGCGCGCGCGGTTGAGTCCCACCAGCGCGGGTAATAGCGCGGTCACCCCACCGGTGACGAACAGGTTCAGTGAAACCTCGGGGAAAAAGCCCCTGGCGCTCTGTGCCCAGATGGCAAAGTCGCAGTTGATTGCCCACTCGAAACCGCCACCGACCGCCCAGCCATTGATGGCGCCGACCACCGGCTTGGCGCCAAGCACGATCGCCCGCGTGGCACCCTGGATCAGTTCGACGAAGGCTTGTGCCTCAGCCGCGCTAGCCGGATGCTGGTGTTCGTGGCGGTCATCGCCCGCACAAAACGCCGTGCCCGCGCCCGAGAACAGGATCACGCGCGTGGCGTCATCGGCGTTGGCGTCATCGAAGGCCTGGGTCACATCGCGCAGCAACTGGCGATTCATCGCGTTGAGGCGCTGCGGCCGATTCAGTAGCAGGGTGCGAATACCAGCGTCGTCCAGCTCGCTGGTCACGGTTTCATAGCTGTCTGTCATCACTGGTAACTCCTCAGCACGCGTGCTGTCTTGCCCTCGGTCAATTCAAAACTGCCCGCCGGCTGCAGGGTTACGCGAGCGCTGGCGCCCAGTGATTTTTTGATCGCTACTTCCAGCGCCAGCTCGATTCCGCTGTCCAATTCATCCGTGGCGAGTTCCACCGTCAACGGCAATTGATCGTAGGGTGGCGGGGTATCAAGCTGGATTCGATAATTTCCGGACAGTGCATCGAAACCATTGATGACGCTGGCCACCATCGACGGGAAAAGGTTGATGCCGCGCACCACCACCATGTCGTCGCTGCGCCCGATCACGCGAAAACGCAGGCCCTCGAAACCGCACACACAAGGCTCCGTACTGTCCACGGCGATGATGTCACCGGTTCGAAAACGCACCAGCGGCTGGCACTCGCGCTCCAGGTGGGTGAGCACCAGTTCGCCTTCGACACCGGCTTCGAGCGAGCAATACATCG
>CAWIHJ010000063.1:0-16751 GCA_963835795.1 uncultured Gammaproteobacteria bacterium | reverse complement strand
GAAATGTTCAATGATAGCAGCGATAACACCAGCCACTTTTTCATTCGCACCGGCTGGCAACCCGAAAAGGCCGTGGGCGCCAAGGTAATTACCGTTTTTCCGCGCAATAACCAGGCCTGCGAGTGGCCATCGATCCAGGCGGTGTACATTCTTTTCGAGGGCATCAACGGCAGCCCGGTAGCCTGCATGGATGGCACCGCGTTGACCTGGTTGAAGACCGCCACCGATTCGGCGCTGGGCAGCCAGCTGCTGTCTCGAGTGGACAGCGAGACGATGCTGATGATCGGCGCCGGCCAGATGGCGCCCTACCTGGTGCGAGCGCACTGCGCGGTTCGCCCGGCACTGCGCCAGGTGCGCATCTACAATCGCACTGCCGACAAGGCACAGGCGTTATGCACCCTGCTCGCCCGCGATTTTCCCGATATTCGCTTCGCTGCCATTACCGATCTGGAGGCGTCAGCCCGTGACGCGGACCTGATCTGCTCGGCGATCGCCTGCGAAGAACCCGTTGTCCACGGTCACTGGCTAAAACCCGGCACCCATCTTGACCTGGTCGGCGCATACACACCCAGCATGCGCGAAGCCGACGACGAATGCCTGCTTCGTGGCAGCCTGTTTGTCGATGCACGCGAAACGACTTTGCATCACATCGGTGAATTGATGTTACCGCTGGCCAGCGGCGTCATCACCGAGGCCGACCTGCGTGCCGATCTCGCCGACCTGTGCCGCGAAGAACACCCGGGGCGGTACTCAAACGATGAAATAACAATCTATAAGAATGGCGGTGGCGGGCATCTCGACCTGATGTGCGCGCGCATACTGCATCGACATTGCGAGGGCATATGACAAGTAAAATCACACTGGCTGACATCAACGCTGCGCAGGCGCGGATCGCCGCGCACATTCAACCGCTGCGCATCACCCGCTCCGAATCCCTGTCGAGCCAGTTCGACAGCGAAATACTGCTGGCCCACGAATACCTGCAAACCACCGGCGCCTTCAAACTGCGCGGAGCAATGAATGCGGTGCTGCAATTACCCCCCGGGACCCGTGGCGTGACTGCAGTTTCCACCGGTAATCACGGGCGCGCGCTGGCCTATTCGGCCCGCCAGGCGGGTGTCCCCTGCATCATCTGCATGTCCAGCCTGGTACCCGAAAACAAGCTCAACGGAATCCGCGCACTCGGCGCCGAGGCACGCATCGTCGGCAAGTCGCAGGACGAAGCCGAGATCGAAGCACAGCGGCTGGTCGACGAGGAAGGCTATACCATGCTGCCGCCCTTCGATCACCCCGACATCATTGCCGGCCAGGGGACCCTGGGGCTGGAAATGCTGCAGTTGGTGGCCGACGTCGATACCATCCTGGTGCAGCTTTCCGGCGGCGGCCTGATCTGCGGAATCGCGCTGGCAGTCAAGTCGCAGCGTCCTGAGGTGCGCATCGTTGGCATCTCGATGGAGCGCGGCGCAGCGATGGCCGCCTCGCAGGCCGCTGGCAAGCCGGTAGAGGTCGAGGAACTGCCCACGCTTGCGGATTCGCTGGGTGGTGGCATTGGACTGGACAATCAATACACATTCGCTATGGTGCGCGACTACGTCGATGAAATTGTACTGCTCGACGAGGACGAGATCGCTGCCGGTATCCGCCATGCCTATTTCAATGAGCAGGCGGTTATCGAAGGCGGGGGCTGCGGTCGGCATAGCCGCGTTGCTGGCCGGCAAGGCCCGGCCCGGTAAAAAAACCATCGTACTGATGAGCGGCAAGAACATCGATATGGAATTGCACCGTAAAATTATCAACCGGGAGATTTGACTTGGGCGACATTACCATACTGACCGAGGCCGAGCTGCGCAGCCAGGTTCAGCTTGACCTCAGCACTATCGAATGCGTCGAACAGGCTTTCCACGCACTGGCTACCAAAGTGGTGGTGATGCCGCCGATCATGCGTCTCGACATCGTCGAACACAATGGCGAAATCGACGTTAAGAGTGCCTATATACCCGGTTTCGAAAGCCTGGCGATCAAGATCAGCACCGGGTTTTTCGACAATCCCGGCATCGGCTTACCCAGCAGCGATGCGTTGATGGTGTTGTTCGACACGCGTACCGGCATAATCCAGGCGGTGCTGCTGGAAAACAGCTTTCTGACCAACCTGCGTACCGCCGCTGCGGGCGCCATCGCCGCCAAGTACCTGTCACGCGCCAATAGCCGCTCGGCAGCTATCCTCGGCGCCGGCATGCAGGCAGACCTGCAACTCGAAGCGCTGACCCTGGTGCGCGATATCGAAACCGCGACCATCTGGGCGCGCGATCGCAACAAGGCCGAAGCGTCAGCGGCACGACTCAGCAAGCGCCTAAATCTGCCGGTTAGTGTCAGTGATAGTGTCGCCGCAGCGACGGCTGATGCCGACATCATCGTCACCACAACACCAGCGCATGAACCTTTACTGCTCACCGAGCACATCAAGGCTGGCCAACACATCACTGCCATGGGTTCCGACGCCGAACACAAGAATGAAATCGATCCGCGCATTTTTGCAATGGCGACTTATTATTGTGATCGACTGTCGCAGGTGCAGAAACTTGGCGAACTGCACCACGCGATCACCAGCGGCGTGGTTGACGCCGCGACCACCTTCCCGGAAATCGGTCAGGTCATCGCCGGGAAAGCACCGGCGCGCGCCGACAGTACGGAAATCACCCTGTGCGATCTCACTGGCACCGGCATCCAGGATACGGCGATCGCCACCCTCGCCCATCGATTGTGCCTGCAGCACAAGGTCGGCACCTTGTTTCACAAGTAAACCTTGCCCGTTATCGAGAATCACGCCATGCCTAAAAACGCTAACCTGAATTTCAGTCTGGCCGAATACGCCGATCGCCTGGCCAAAACTCGCGCGGCCATGGCCAGGCAGGGCATCGATTGCCTGCTGGTCGTGGATCCATCCAACATGGCGTGGTTAAGCGGCTACGACGGCTGGTCGTTTTACACTCACCAGTGCCTGCTGGTCAGGCACGACCACGAGCCCATCTGGTGGGGCCGCGGCATCGATGCTCCCGGCGCGCTGCGCACGACTTATCTCGATGCCGATAACATACTCAAGTATCCGGATCATTTCGTGCAATCGGATGTCTGCCATCCGATGGACCATTTGTCGGAATTACTTGCCGAACTGAAACTCGACCAGGGTTCGATCGGTGTCGAGATGGAAAACTATTACTTTACGGCGGCGGCGTTTCGATCTTTACAAACGCACTTGCCCAGCGCGCAGCTGGTGGATGCCACCGCACTGGTCAACTGGCAACGCCTGGTGAAATCCGACCAGGAAATCAGTTATATGGAAAGCGCCGCCCGTATCGTTGAGTCCATGCATGCGCGCATTTACGAAAAGATCGAGCCCGGCCTCGCCAAGCACGAGCTCGCGGCTGAAATATTTCACGCCGGCATCCTTGGCAAGGATGAACACTGGGGTGACTACCCGGCGATCATGCCTTTGCTGCCGACGGGTATGGACGCGACCGCGGCACACCTGACCTGGGATAATTCCCGGTTGCAGGCGGGTGACATCACCTTCTTCGAAATTGCCGGTTGCCACAAACGCTATCACTGCCCGTTGTCGCGTACCATTTCGCTCGGCAAGCCACCGCAAAAATACCTCGACGCCGAAGCTGCCGTGCTCGACGCCATGCACGCCGGCCTCGATAACGCGCGCCCCGGTAAAACCTGCGAAGACATCGCCATCGCCTTTTTCGACACGCTGGAAAAACACGGCTTTCACAAGGATAATCGCACCGGCTACTCGATCGGCCTGTCGTACCCACCCGACTGGGGCGAACGCACCATGAGCCTGCGCCGCGGCGACAAGACCGAACTCAAGCCGAACATGACCTTCCATTTCATGCCGGCCCTGTGGCTGGATGATGGCGGACTCGAGATTACCGAGTCGGTGGTCATCACCGAGTCCGGATACCGTAGCCTGGCAAATGTCGAACAACGTCTACTGGTGAAATAACATGACCAATCCAATCGCTTCCAGCATTGATTTCGAGGCCGACGGCCTGCAACACGGCTTCCTCAAGATCCCGTATTCGCGCAACGATTCAGCCTGGGGATCGGTGATGCTGCCGATCAGCTACGCCAAAAACGGCGACGGTCCAGGCGCTATCCTGACCGGCGCCAATCACGGCGACGAGTACGAAGGCCCGATCGCCCTGCAGCACCTGGCGAATACCATCGACGTCGAGCGTGTGCGCGGGCGCGTGATCATCATCCCGATGATGAATTACCCGGCGTTTCAGACCGCACAACGCGTGTCGCCGATCGATCAATTGAACATGAACCGCGTCTTCCCGGGCCAGCCCAAGGGCAGTGTTACGCAGCTGATTGCCGACTACATCACCACCGCGCTGTTGCCGATGTGCGACTACGTGCTCGATATTCATTCGGGCGGCAAAACCCTCGAATTCCTGCCGTTCGCGGCTTACCACGAACTCGCCGACAAGCAGCAGCAAAGCGCCTGTGAAGCCGCCACCCTGGCCTTTGCCGCGCCCTGGTACATCAGCCTGATCGAAATCGACGCCGGTGGCATGTACGATACCCAGGCCGAAGACATGGGCAAGGTGTTCGTGTCTACCGAACTCGGCGGCGGCGGAACTGCCACCCCGGAAACGGCGGAGATTGCCAAACGTGGCGTGCACAATTTTCTGGTGCACGCGGGCATCCTCGATCAGGATCGAATCGACCCGCCGGTGCCCAGCGTCAAGCTCGACATGCAGCAGGAAAACGCCTACGTGTTTGCCGAGCACAACGGTTTGCTGGAGCCCTGTGTCGGGCCTCGGCGATCCGGTCAGCAAGGGCGATTTGATCGCCCTGCGTGTATTCCACTGAACGAACCGGCAGTAAACCGGTCAAGTATCTTGCCGCGAGCGATGGTATTATTGTCGGCCGGCATTTTCCATCCCTGATCAAAATCGGCGATTTCATGAATGTCATCGCCAAAGTCGTACAGGATTAACTTTACTTTTAGGAACCCGAAATGAAATTGAAAGCATTTGTGCTGCTCCCGCTAGCACTGACTCTGATTGCCTGCGAGCAAGCACAGGAAGCCCAGGCCCCGGTTGAAACCGCCCCGGCTACATTGCAAACCGATGAAGATCGCTTCAGCTATGGACTCGGCATGATTATTGGCGAGCGCGTGCTCAAGCAGTATGGCGACATCAACTATGACCTGCTAATCGACGGCATGAAGGCACAACACAAGGATATGGCCACGCTGATCACCATCGAAGATGCTGGTGTCGCGCTAAACGCCCACATGGAAAAGGAATTTGCGGCAAAGACGGAAGCCGCCAAAGCCACGGGTGAAGCTTACCTTAGCGAAAACGCCAAGAAAGAAGGCGTACAGGTAACCGAATCCGGCCTGCAGTATTCGGTCATCACCGAAGGCGATGGCAGCAAACCGGTCGCTACCGACCAGGTAACTGTGCACTATCGCGGCACGCTGATCGACGGCACCGAATTTGACAGTTCTTATGCGCGTGGCGAGCCGGCCACCTTCGGATTGAACCAGGTCATTCCCGGCTGGACCGAAGGATTGCAACTGATGAACGTAGGCAGTAAATACCAGTTGGTCATCCCGCAAAACCTGGGTTATGGCGACCGCGGCGCAGGTGGCGCCATCGGCCCCTACGAAACCCTGATATTCGAAGTCGAGCTGATCGAAATCAAATCCTGATCGGATCACAGGCCGGGTCGGGATCATGCCCAACCAGTCCCTGCTGATTCGTATCGCACCACTGTTGTTCGTGTCGCTATGGAGCACCGGCTTCATAGCGGCCAAGTACAGCATGCACAATGCCGATCCGTTCGTGTTTTTGTGCCTGCGATTTAGCATCACCGCTCTGGTGCTGGTGCCCATCATCCTGATCATGAGTAACCCGCTACCGCGGCAAATCTGGTCTTTTCGCCACGACATGATCACCGGTGCCCTGCTGCACTGCGGTTACCTGGGTTTCCTCTTCTGGCCGATCAAAAACGGTGTGCCCTCCGGTATCGTCGCCATCATCATCGGCGTACAGCCGATTCTGACGATGGCTCTGGCAACGCTCTACATCGGTGAACATCTGAGCGCGCGCAAGCTCGCCGGACTGCTCATCGGTTTTGCCGGCATCGGTATCGTCATCGTCGGTAAGTACGGGGTTACACTGGGGTTGAACGGCGGTCTCGAACCGCTCGATCTCGGCATGTGCATCGTCAGCTTGCTCGCCATCGCCATCGGCGTGTTTTACCAGAAGAAATTCTGTGATCAGTCGCGCCTGCTACCTGGCACCATGATGCAATACGTGGCCGGTGCAATCACCACGGCACTATTCGCGCTGCTGTTCGGCGAGACCTGGGAAATCGACTGGTCGCCCGGCTTCGCGCTCGCGCTGGGTTGGCAGGTGCTCGGACTGTCCATCGGTGCAGTGGTGCTGTTGATGTATATCATCAAGAACGGCGAAGCGGGTCGCATTTCCAGCATGTTTTACCTGGTGCCACCGCTGGTGGTCATCGAGGCGCATTTCCTCTTCGGCGAAACCCTCGGTCTGCTCTCCAGCGCCGGAATGCTGATCTGCGTGGTCGGCGTGGTAATCGTCAACCGCTCGGCAAGGGCATAGTTTGCTTTCGCTCCAACATCGCACATTTTCGGGGGCAGCATTTTTGGGGACAGTATACTTTTTTCACTAAGATTATTGCCGTCTAATAGGTATTCAGTGAAAAAAGTATACTGTCCCCAAAAATGCTGTCCTCGAAAATTCTCAGTCCTAGTTAATAATTTGCTCGATAGCCGCAGCCAGTACCTTGGTTGGCTGCGCGCCTACCACCATTCGCACCTCACCACTCTTATTGTTCAATACCACGGTACCGGGAGTACCGTTGATGCCAATCTGTGAACCTTCACGCAGATCTTCCTCGACGCGCGCTTTGTAGCGCTCGCTGTCCAGACATTCGGTAAACTCGGCCGCATCCAGATCCAGTTCCTCGACCAGCCTCATCTTGTCCGCCAGGGATTGGTTCAGGTCGCCGATCGGCCCCCTTGCGTAGAGTGCATCGGTGAAATACCAGAAGGCCTCATTCCCACCCAGCTCGGTGACACACTCGCTGGCTTCAGCTGCTTTCTGCGCCACGGGATTGTGAAACGGCAAGGGGAAATGTCGATATACCCAGTTAACGCGCCCGCCGTAAATTTCAATCAGCTGCTTGGGGGTGGCGTGGAATGCCTGACAATAGGGACACTCGAAATCGGAATACTCGATGATCGAAACCAGCGCATCGGGATTACCCAGGATGTGATCACGCTCACCATTCACCCGGCGCACGTTTTTAGCGCGGTCGGCCAGATTACGGTCTTGCGCGGCTTTGGCCGCCGCCTGTTGATCCCGCTGCTTCTGGATAAAAGCCTGGATGCCAAGCTCGATCTCCTTTTGCAGAAAATCACTTTCGCGCAATTCACGAATGACTTCCTGCTTGATGCGCTCGACTTCCGCTGCCGACACCTTGCCATCGTCAGCCAGCACCGCTTGACCGCTAAGGCCGAACGCCAGGGTGAACAACGCGAACAGCGTCAGCGGAATCAGGCGCAATTGGACATTAATTTTTTCGAACATGGGAAATGCTTCCTGGGTTTACCTGTATTGAGATTCCAAAAAGGGCATTGAATTCACGCAACGCCTGGACAGAATTAGTTAACATAGCCTGCAATATAGCCTGTTTTGACCACAGTGCGAGCGTAGGGTTCCGGTCACTTTGACGTTAACCGGGTGAGCGCGACAGGGTATTAGTTAACTTAGCGGAACGTTTGCTTCAACTTCGCAATACGCGGCGCAGTTACCTGAATGCGCTATACCAAATTTCGTACTGGTACCTGAAGCGGGTCTTCGTTAAGTTGGTCCGGCTGGGAAGATTCGAACTTCCGACCCCCTGACCCCGAGACAGGTGCGCTACCAGACTGCGCTACAGCCGGACTGTGGGCCGCGATTCTACAGCAGGTCGATACTCGTTATCAAATACTGTCGGCGCTTATTTAACCCACTGGCCCTGCAGTGCTTCGGTCAACCAGCTCGGGCTGCGCGATTGCCGACTCGGGCGCAGACCCGACACGCCCGCAAAAAAACAGCCAAAGCGCCGCGCCGATAAATTTGCAACCTTCTTCGACCAGTTGGACATACTTGTAATCGAAGGGGAGATGACGTTGTTCCATGTCGATGATAATCGACGACGCCAGCAACAAGCCGGCAAACATGAAACTGAAGCCGTCGGTTTCAATGATGCGGCGAAAATGGCGCACAAACAGTGTGAGCGCACACACCGCGTAAAACAGGAAGATGCCCTTCTGGTACACATAGCGTTCATGCAGGAGAAAAAAATCGTCGACGGCCAGCAACAACGACAGTAGCGCCAGCAAAATCAACAGCTCGACACGCCCACGGGTCACACCCGAGCCCCGGGTAATAAGGCTGTAGCAGCAAATGGCAAACGACGAAACCCACAGCCAGACGCCGATGTTGGAGACGAAACCAAGAAAGCTCGACGCACCGCTTTGCTGGGCGGGGTCGCGCAGAATTTCTCTCAGCGAAAATCCCGAATGCTGCAGCACCAGCACCGCTACGCCATAGAATAGCAACGCCGGCAACACCACCGCTGAAAGGCTGATTATCAGCTTTCGCCTATTGAGAATGTGTTTGAACACGTTTGTAATAGCCCCCGGCATGATGTGCGGATGATAAATTCTTGATGTCGAAATGTCGCGCACTTCTGTACACTCTTCGCGGTGAACGCACGGAATAGTGCGTTTACCGCGACATCCGCATTGAGATCGACGCATGCGGCCGTGAACCATTGCATTGCACTCGAGTCATAGATTCATGCCTTTAAAATTGCTTTACCCGCGATACCTGTTCCTGCTCGGCCTCGTCCTGCTGAGCAGTTGCGCAGCAACCCGGGCCCCAAACTACACCACGATAAACTCCGACTACAGGCTTCAGGTGCTGCAGACCTTCGAAGACTTACCCAACGGTACCTATCTGGATTTCCAGCAAGGCCAACGCATACAGCCCGGTAACCTGGATCGCTGGAGCACTTACTGCCGCCTCTATGTCTACAATCCCGACCACGGCGCCGACTATCGCACCGCCGTGGTGCCAGGTACCATTCGAATCAGCGCAGTTAGAACCGCATACCACTCGAGCGATTACTCCACCCTGCCGGGCCGTAGTCAGCTCTCCTGGGGATTGCGCGATATTCCAGCCTATTATCTCTACCAGGTCGGCATGCGCTTATTCTCATCCGATCAACCCGAGCTGCGCTCGCTGGTCTGCTACAAAAAATGGGCGACCCCGCGCGCGCAACAGTATCCGACGCTAGCGGAAATTCGCGCGGCGCTGGGTGAGCAGATTAAACTCGAGTCACCAGCCGGGTAGTTGCTGTCGAGCGTCAGCGGCATTCGTGACCGTCGCCAGTTAACGATCATGGCAAAATTATTCGATAGTCAATTAAATGACAATGTTGGAAAATGGCCGCCATTCCAGTGGATGACAGCTACGACATGCAATTCAGTATCCAACTTTCGGCTTACTACCCGGACAAAACCTACGGCGGTGACCAGGTGTACCGCGACATGCTCGAACAGGCGCGTTGTGCCGACCAGTACGGTTATGAATCGGTCGGCATTACCGAGCATCACCTGATCAACATATTGATGATGCCGGCACCGCTACAATTCGCCGTCAAGATCGCCAGCCAAACGCAAAACATCAAGATCATAACCGCGGTATCGGTATTGCCGCTGCACGACATGCGCGTGCTCGCCGGTGAGCTGGTCTGCGCCGACATCTTCACCGACCAGCGACTCATGGTCGGTGTCGGTCGCGGCGCCTTCGCGTTTGAAATGGAACGCATGGGCGTGCCGCTCGAGAGCAGCCGCGAGAAGTTCGATGAGTCGTTAAACCTGCTGCAAAAATTGCTAAGCGAAGAAGAAGTCAGCTGGGACGGCAAGTACTACCAGTTTGAGCCGCTAACCATCATGCCGCGGCCGGTCGGTGATATCCCGTTGATGATGGCGGTACTGGTACCCGAGGCCATTTATCATTGCACGCTGCGCGGTTTTCACATTCAAACCACGCCCTTGTCGGGCGATCACCAACACATGCTCGACCAGGTCAACGCCTTTAACCGCGGCAAGCAGGAACGCGGCGCCGCGGGCGCGGGGCAAACGCTGTCGCTGTCACGGGTTGCTTTTTTGTCGCACAGCGACGCCGACCGCAATCGCAAGATTCAGCTGGCGCACGATTACTACAGCCGCTTCGACAACGTATTCACCGGCCCCGGTATCGTCGAAAACGGTATGATCAAGCCGCTGCCGCGCAAGATGACGGTCGAACAAACCGCCGAGAATCTGACCATTTGCACGTCGGCGGAGATGATCGACAAGCTTGCGCCCTATGCCGAGGCCGGCGTTGATCGCTTCATCATGAACGTCAATTTCGGCGTCGAGCAAGGTGAAATCCTGGAATCGATCCAGTGTTTTGCCGAGGAAGTCATGCCCCATTTCAGCGACCGCCCGGATACCCGGGTAAAAACCGGTTAGTTTTCATATGCCAGCCATCGACGTCAGTTACCGAGTCAGCGGCGAAGGTCCACCGCTATACCTTGTGCACGGAATCGGATCGCGCAAGACCACCTGGGATGAGCTGATCGATGGGCTGCAGGACCGCTTTACCTGTGTGAGCTACGACCTGCGCGGCCACGGTGACAGCCCACAGCCACCGACCCCTTATACCCTCGACGACCTGGTGGAGGACCTCGAAGCCTTGCGGCAGAAACTGGGGCATGATCGCATTCACATCGCCGGCCATTCGCTCGGCGGTATGATCGGCCCGGCCTACGCCCTCGCCTATCCCGAACATTGCCTGTCGGTAAGCCTGTTGAGTACCGCCGCCGGGCGCAGCGACGACGATCTCGCCAAACTGCGGGCAGTGGGGCAGGCGATGGAACACAACGGCATTGCCGAAACCCTGTCGACGTTTGTCGCGCGCTGGTTCACCGACGATTTTATTGAGGCGCATCCGGACATGATCGAGGCTCGGCTGCAACAGGTTATCGACACACCCGCCGAGGTTTTTCTGAGTGTATTCTGGATCTATGCCACCACCGAAATGGCGCCCTGGTTGCACCGTGTCAACTGCCCCTGCCTGGTTTTGACCGGCGAATTCGACGGCGGTTGCAATCCGCGTTTGAACCGTTTCATACACGATCAGCTGCCGAACTCAAGGCTGGTCATCCTGCCCGGTCTCAAGCATTCGCTGATGATCGAGGCCAGTGACCAGGTGCTTCCACATCTACGCGAGTTCCTGCTCGAACAGAACACACCAGGCCTGACCGGAATAACGATTGTCGCTGGCCAATCATCACTGCTAATCTGCGCCGGTGGAATTCAACAATCTCAAAGCCGCCCTGTTCGTGGTCTTCGCCATGTCGATGATCACCACCAACGATGCCATCGTCAAACACATCACCGAGGTATTCAACGTCGGGCAGATCATGTTTCTGCGCGGTGCGTTGATCTGCATCATCTTTGCCAGTGTGATCAAGCTGCGCGGGCAGGCCGTGTTTCAGCGGCGCAGCTTTCATCGCTGGAATTTACTGCGCGCGGGCTTTGAACTTTGCGCAACGCTGTTATTCATGACCGGACTGTCATTGCTGCCGATCGCGGTGGCTTCAACGCTCGGCTTCTCATCGCCAATTTTCCTCGCTGTGCTTGCCGCTCTAGTGCTCAAGGAGCGCGTTGGCTTCGAACGCTGGTTCGTGATCCTGGTCGGTTTTGGCGGCGTGCTGCTGATCACCAACCCGTTTTCCTCCGAGGCTTCCTGGGCGGTTATTTTTCCGCTTTGCTGCGCATTTTTCGTCGCCCTTCGCGATCTCGCGATACGTTTCGTACCCAGCGAGTTACCCTCCTCCCAGGTCGCCTTTACCAATGCCTGGGTGGTCATGCTGGGCGGCGGCCTGTATTCGCTATACCAGGGCTGGGGTGAAGCCGAGCTGATCTGGTATCTGTGGTTTATCGGCCTCGGTATCGCACTTTACAGCGGCTACCTGTGCCTGATCATCGGCAGCCGCCTCGGTGAACTGTCGTTCATCGGCCCTTTCAAGTACATCAGCATCATCCTCGCGATCGTCTACGGTTACCTGATCTGGGGCGACCAACCCAGCCTGGCCATGCTGGTCGGCGCCGGCATCATCGTGATTTCGGGCATCCTGCTGCTGTCCAGCGAAAAGCGCAAGACGCGTGCCGCGGCGGCATTGAGCCAGGTTTGAGTACACGGCGTATGTCTGCATTAGCAACAAAATCTTCTTCGAAATGGTCCCCACAGGAGGTCATCGACTGGGTATTCGACGAAGGCCGCCGCATCGACGATACCCGCGAATTTGTTCTACAACTGGCGCGACGCATGGTGACCTGCGGTGCGCCTGTCGAACGCCTGTTGATTACCATGCAGACCCTGAATCCCGAGATCGCCGCCACCTCTAACCTGTGGACGCGCGACACCGATTCAGTTCAGCACTATGAGGCAGAGCATCGAATTCGCGAGACCGACCGCTACATTGGCAGCCCGATGCAGCAGTTATTTGATACCGAAAAGCGGGTTCGCCAGCGCCTCGACCGATTGCCCGATGACGCGCATAGCGCTTTCCTCGAACTCGCCGACGAGGGTTATACCGACTATCTCGCGTTGCCGGTCATGTTTAGCTGGGGACTCGGTTCAGCCCTGATTCTAAGCACTAAAGTAGCACAGGGATTCAGCCATGCCGACATCGAGAAATTTCGCCAGTTGCGCCTGTATTTATCGCCCGTGATCGAGGTTCATTCCCTGCGACATCTGACAAAATCGCTGCTAAATACATATGTCGGCAAGCGCACCGGCGATAAAGTACTGGCCGGTATGATCCAGCGTGGTGACGCCGATATCATAAATGCCGCGTTGTGGTTCAGCGATTTGCGCAATTTTACCGAGCTGACTGAAACCCTGCCGGCGCAGCAGGTGTTGCAAATGCTCAACGATTATTTCGAGTTTGTCGCCGCCGCGGTGAACGCACGCGGCGGTGAAATCCTGCGCTTCATCGGCGATGCCATGCTGATCGTGTTTCCGATCGATGACGACATGTGTCCGCAAACAGCCTGCAATGCCGCGATCGATTCCGCGATTGACGCGCACAATACACTGGCCAGCCTGAATCACCAGCGCCGTCGACACGGGCAGGCAGAGATCAGTTTTGGCGTTGGCCTGAACGTGGGTGAAGTGGTGTATGGCAACGTGGGTTCACCTGATCGGCTGGATTTCACCGTCATGGGACCTGCTGTCAACCGCACCGCGCGACTCGAGTCGCTGACCAAGACGCTGAATTGCAACATCCTGTTTTCGCGGCAATTCGCCGAATTGATCAACATCGAATCGCAATCGCTCGGCATGCATGAAATGAAAGGGATTGCCGAACCGCAAGCGGTTTATGCGCTTTGCGACATCTGATGGTTCGAACTATCCGACAGGGGTGCCGTAGTCTAAAGTGTGTCTCTGGAGATACTCCTTAAAGTGTGTGTCCCCGGAGATACTTTTCAGTAGGGGCTGAATAAGGATTAAGAAACTGTCGTCGCCAAAGCAGCGTTGTGTCTACCTCGTCCAATTTAGCTTCGTCGAAAAGTCTGTCCAGTTGTTCTCAATCGCAGCGACGAGGGATTGTCACCGGATCAAGATAAACCCCATCTTCTCATTCCCCGCCTGCTTTACGCAAATAATGACAATGGCGTCACACTTTAGAAACACCACAATGCGTACAATGCGATGGGTGATAGACATCTGGATAACTTTAATTAGACGATAAATATGCTAATCCCATGATTTAGTTGCTGGCAGGATACGGCGCATGGTCCTTACTCCTTGTTGTGACAGGTTTACACCCACCACGATATCAAAGGATGACCGACTTTCTTCAGCAATTTCTGTCTCAGCATCCACAAGGGAATGTTTCGGATCATACCCTGGCAGATCGACAATAATTTCAGGCTGGGCAGCCTAAGAAAGGGAGGCATTTAAAAATTAAGGACAAAAGTACTTATCTTTTATTCGTCCGATCGGCCAGGTTAATCGTCGCCGAACATGATATTTATCACAGTAATTTGAGCGCTAGCATTTAGACTTCTAGGTAGAAGAAAAAACTTGGATACCGGCAGAAATATGAAGGGTATCCCAACGAAAAATAATTATTTTCACAATTCGTTGGATGAGGATTAAATATTGCGGCTCAGGCGATTAGTATTCAGAGCATCCGTTGAATCGATATGGAATCAGACATATGAAAGCGTTTATCAGGGAAATCGTCAAAAAAGTTCAAACGGACTTCTCAGATACAACAATACTGCCTGCTGCGGAAAGTACTTACAGTAGCCTTAAAAGTAAGCTTGGCAAAGAAACTTTCCTGGGTGAATGGTACCAGATAGACCAAAACTGCATAAACCAGTTTGCCCAGGCTACCGGCGATAACCAATGGATCCACACAGACGCCGAACGTGCAAAAGATCACTCCCCATTAAAATCTACGATTGCTCATGGTTTTTTGACTTTAGCGTTGATACCGACACTCACAGAGACCATAGATCCAAAGAAAACCCCCTACCCCGAGGCAAAGATGGTGATGATGTATGGTCTCAATCATGTCCGCTATCTATATCCCATAAAATCAGGTTCCAGGGTAAGGGCCAGGGTTCACCTGGTCGGACTGACGCCCATAAAACACAGTATCGAAGTGGTTAATAAAGTGAGCATCGAAGTGGAAAACAGAAGCCGTCCTGCCTGTATCGCCGAGACCGTTCTAAGACTTCGTTTTTAAATAATCGGTCATGAAGGCGCCAGCGGCGACCATGCAGAACAGTAATCGATTGCCCATCCCGCTACGAGAGTTGTAGGATTGTTGCCTGTTCAAGGCGTTTAGCATCGAAACCAGCCTTTCTTATAGA
The DNA here is from genome assembly GCA_963835795.1 of uncultured Gammaproteobacteria bacterium. Classification (GTDB taxonomy): domain Bacteria; phylum Pseudomonadota; class Gammaproteobacteria. Next base: position 1,708 of record CAWIHJ010000063.1, on the reverse strand, counting down.
TAAATGTGGGCCATCGTTGTGCCATGATTTTGCATCACCGCGGGTGCCGCCCGGTTTATCTCCCTGCGGTAGATTGACTGCAAGCGAGCAATACGAGCAGACTGCGGTGTATTAAACGCCTGGTGTTTATCTTGGCCGGCCGGTCTGGCGGAGGAAGTCGCAGCCGGCATCGGCCAGGGTGCTGTCATATTAAGACTGAACCACTTTGTCGATGCCGGCTATACCTTCAACAGGTTTATCTGCTTAGGGGACAACGTTATAAACAACCAGATCCTCATCCATGGCTGGAACCTCGACCCTGCCCATTAGATGGTATTCGCCCGAGGGCATGGCTACAGGCAAGGTCTCGTTTAAGACCGCGGATACCACCTGGAATGGGCCCAGGTTCAGGGCCCGCTGCATCAGTACAACTTCAATGCCGTTCGGGGTGGTTGCCAAAACCATACCCTCAGCCGCTTGAATTACCCCCGTCGTGTTGGTTACCTCTATCCTGTAGCTAATGGTTCCACCTTTCGACACGGTTGTTGGCCCCAGTGGGGTGATTTTGACGCTGACGGCAGGTGGTGGTAGCGACAGTGCGGCATGGGCATTCAGCCGACCACCGGTGACGGTGGGTATGCCTATGTTGTCCGTACTTTGCAGCAACCGCCACTTGAGTTCGTTAGGAGTCAGGGTTGGATCGTTGGCCAGCAGCAGTCCCGCTACTCCCACGACATGAGGGCTTGCCATTGAGGTGCCGCTGAAGCTTCCGTCGTAGTTGCTTCCCGGTACGGTGCTGAGAATGTTCACTCCGGGTGCGCCCAGATCGACTGAATTGACGCCAAAGTTGGAGAATCCGGCCATATTGTCATTGTGGTCGGTTGCGGCCACGCTGATAATGTTGTCCAGTTGGTAACTGGCAGGGTAGCTTGGATTGTTGTCATTGTTGTTGCCCTCATTGCCGGCTGCGGCTATAAATAGCAGGCGCGAGGCGCGAATTGCGTCCTCTACAGCCTGGTTGGGGGAACCCCCTCCGTAGCTATTGTTGGACAGCATGGCGCCGTTGGCGGCGGCATACTCGATCGCCTGCAGGGTAGCCGAATCCGCAAGGCTGCAAAAGATTCCAAGCTGGGTCCTTGCGGCCTTCAACGACATGATCTTGACAGTCCAGTTGATCCCGGTGATGCCGACACCGTTGTTGCCGGCAGCGCCGATAGTCCCGGCCGTGTGGGAGCCATGGCCCCCGCAGGCGGCTTCATCATCCGTCGGATCGTTGTCGTTGCGGCTGAAATCCCAACCGAAGACGTCATCGATATAACCATTGCCATCATCATCGATGCCGTTGCCGGGGATCTCCCCCGGGTTGGTCCAGAGGTTGGGGGCAAGGTCTTCATGGGTCAGGTCGGTTCCTGAGTCGATTACAGCTATCACCAGGGAACTGTCTCCGGTGGTAATGTCCCAGGCTTCCGGCGCATCTATGTCGGCATCCACTGTGCCTCCGGTCTGACCACGATTGTCTAGTCCCCACATGGTGGGAGTCTGTGGATCATTGGGTATGGCGTCGATGTAACGCAAATGGTTGAATTCCACGTATTCCACCAGTCTTCGCCCGGATAGCCAGCTTTTCGCCTGCTGCACCGTCCCTTCCGGCAGGCTGATAAGGTGAATCGGCGCTATGTTGTATCGATGAACAATCTTCGCCCCCACGGCTCTCAGCATACGACCGACC
>CAWIHJ010000062.1:0-10237 GCA_963835795.1 uncultured Gammaproteobacteria bacterium | reverse complement strand
CCTGCACCACAAAATTATTGTCGCCAGCGATCTGCATCGAACTGTTGGAGCGCAGCAGGAAGGAATCGCCACCGACCGCGAAAACGATTTCGCTGCGTTGCAGGGTCTCGACCCGATCACCCGCGCGAATGCGCGTTTGCAGATCGGCCTGCTGGCCGTTGACCATCACCTCGCCCTTGAGGCTTTGTATCGATTTGTCATCGGCGAGCTTGTCGGGCCCCCCGAAACTGAACCAGGCGGCCTGGGCCAGCTGCGCAGGAACGAGCCCAAGCGCACCGCAAGCCAGCAGCCTGGCGAGATACTCGCGTCGGCAGGCGTCGTCCAGCAAGCGGTCATCAATTTTCATTCGACTATCTCACACAAAAACGTCAGCTTATATCGGAACTGGCTGGCACCACAAGTGCATCGGAAATGATGTGAATTCCGGGCAGTAAACCTGATTAATTTCCACGGCATTACACAAGATCCAAATGGCGAAGCCCGGTGCAAGCGGCATAAAAGCTTGCCGCACATTGCCCTAATAGCACTTACTTAAGGGTGTCATGCCATTCGGGTCAGGCCTTACATTTGACGTTTCATTTCGTGGCGTTTGACTGCTCGGCTGACAGTTGCGTAGCTGACACCGAAGGCCTTGCCAACGTCCTCGAGGGTGTAGTGCTGGCTTAGATAGGCCCTGGCCATTTCGTCCAGGAAATCCGCTTATTAGCGCCTGGATATCGTTTGAAAAGCGCCTGAAACTGCCCCGTAACCAGGTTAAGTTTGTTTTATAAGTTATTGATAATTAACTAAATTTTAAATTTAATTGTGGCCTGTGTAGTAATCTCGATCTATTCTGGACTCGATTGGCGAAATAAATACTACACTCAGTATTAGCAATAAAAACAAATAGCCAGGAGACACGACCGGAAACCAGGGAGACATAGCTAACTTTTGCGAGGTAGCGAATGAACAGGAAAGGTACATTATTGTGGCGACTGGCAGTCCTGGCATCGTTTGCCAGCCTTGTGCCCACCGGTCTGTACATTCTCAACACCCATAATTCCGTGGACACCGACAAGATGCTCGACGTGTCGGTTTCCATCCGCACCATGTCCCACGTAACCATCGACAAGTTCGGTGATTCTGTGTGGGAGAGCAGTACCGGTTCCGGATTCATGATTTCAAGCCGGGATTGCGAAGTTTGGACCAATCATCATGTGATTGACGACGCGGCAGTCATCGAGGTTTACCCGCGCGGCTGGAACCAGGGAGCCGGCATTGCCGCCAGGGTTGTCAATTCAACTCCGCGTTCCGATATCGCCATCCTGCAGCTCGAATCCTGCGCCGATATTCCGCAAGCCCTGCTCGGCGACTCCAGCCTGGTGCGATCCGGCGATGAAACCTTCGCCGTTGGCAACCCGCTGGGGCGTAACCCCGATTCTATCAGCCGCGGTATCATCTCGCATACCGAACGGTACCGCGGCGGTTCGATTCCCTATCTACAAACCGATGCCGCGATCAATCCCGGCAATTCGGGCGGCGCGCTGTTTGATAGCAAAGGCCGGGTCATCGGCATTAACTCCGCAATCGACACCACGCGTTTGGGTACCAATGTCGGCGTTGGCTTTGCGGTACCGATCAACCTGGCCAAGCAGGTGGTAACCGAGTTGCGCCAGGGCCCGCCGAGCTGGGGCGATGCCGGATTTGCCGATATCGTTAGTACCTTGACCGCGGACGAAGCGGCGGTTTTCAACGTACCCGACGGCCACGGCGCGCTGGTCGTAACCAAAACGCCGGAAGAAGGGCCGAGTGCGGGCAAGCTACTCGCGCATGACGTTATTTATCGCATCAACGATACCGGCGTGACTGATACTGCCGAAGTGGTCCGTGCCATCGGCCAGCACAGTGTCGGCGATACCCTGACCCTGGACCTGATTCGGACCGGCGAACTCGAGTCGATCGAAATTACCCTCGGTGAAGGATGGAAGGCCAATGAAATCCAGGGCGCAGACGAGTACGAAGGTCTTCTGGGCATGACGCTGAAAATGTGGGATCAGGAAGACGACGATCGCGGCCGGTTCAAACGGCCTGTGATTACCAAGGTGCATAGCCTCGGTCCCGCGCACAAGGCGCATATCGCCAGCTCGCAAAAAACGCTTTACATGCGGGGTCCGTTCGTTGTCCCGTACCTGCTCGATGTCAAGACGGTTACCGGAATCGCCTACCAGGGCGAATTCCACGAGGTCACCACGGTCGAAGAAGTCGAGGAAATAGCCGCGGAGGCCTACGCCTCGGGCGAACCGATGCTGCTCGAGATCGAAATCTGGGCCCGGGCCAACCCGAACCAGCAGCAGGCCGAGCTGGAACTCGCCAGTACCGCCTTCTACAAATTGACGCCCGAGCGCTCCGAGGTGTTGGTGGAAATTCCCGAAAGCCTGCAACCGATTCCGACCTCGACCAGTCGTCACCCCCTCCATCTGGCAAAGACACCGGCGGCCTACCGACATCACATGTAAACGTCCCGGTCGACGTATCGACAGGCGTATCGACAGGGACAGCCACTTTCTATCACATTCGCAATTCGAAGCCGGTGGCAGGCGATTCGACCAAAAATCTTCGCAGGAACATTCTCAGAACATTCTCAGGGACACACACTTCCGCTCAGGAACATTCTCAGGGACACACACTTCCGCAGGAACATTCTCAGGGACACACACTTCCGAACATTCTCAGAAGAACATTCTCAGGGACACACACTTCCGGGCGAACATTCTCAGGCAAACATTCTCAGGGACACACACTTCCGAACATTCTCAGGGACACACACTTAAAGCTTCAATCGAAGGTTCTGTATTGAGCGCAGGTATCCAACTGCAAGGAAGCAGGGTGTTCGGTAATCAAAGTGCTGTGTCCCCGGATAGCAGGGTGTTCGGTAACAAAGTGTGTGTCCCCGGATACGTCCCTATATCCGCCCTGAAATTTTCATGTCGCCATTTCATGCAAGCGCGAACGAGGTTCGCAATGCGTGAACGCCGAGATGGCCAGGCCCCGAAGGATCAGGGCGCATGGTGGCTTTAGCGCCCGCGCAGTAACACCACCGGATTGACGCGCAGGCGATGCAGCAGGTAGCGCGCGCCGAGCGCGAGCGACAGGCTGCTGACGCCGAAGGCGACCAGGGCCCCAAGCCAGAGCAGGTCTTCGCTCGGCAGCTTGAGCCGGTAGCGCAGCAGGGGCAGCGCGATCGCGGAACCGAGCAGGATGGCGAAGGTCGATGTGACGACCGCCAGCAGCAGGTATTCGAGGCGCAATCCCAGGCGGATCAGTGAGAAACGGGCGCCGAGCGCATGCAACACGGTGGCGTCGTATATCTGTCGCGTGCGCCCGGCCGCCATCACGCTGATCAGCACCAGCAGGCTGGCGCCGAGACTCACGGCCGCCACCACCGCGAGGCCGCTGGCGGCTTTACCGAGGATGCCGCGCGCGGTCTCGAGCAGGTCGGCGGTGCGCAGGCTAATCACGTTGGGCGCGATGCTGGCGATGCGTTTCTGTACCTCGATGGCGGCGGGGTCATCCATGAAAGCCGCGCCGACCTGGCGGGAAATCAGGCCGTCGAGTGCGCCGTCAGACAGCAGACCCTCGAACCAGAACCGGGTTTGCAGGCCTTTCTGGCTGTAGACCGCGACCAGCTCGGCATCGAAATCCCGGCCCGCCGCAGACAGTGTAATCACGTCGCCGAGGGCGAGGCCGATGCGCCCGACTTCGCGGTCTTCCATGGCGATTCGCGGCGGTCCGTCGACCGGTTCGCCCCACCACTGGCCGGCCACCAGGTTCACGTCATCGATGTTGTTGCCACGGTAGCTCAGCTTGTAGTCGGCGCGCGCCGCGAGATCGGACATGCGCCCCTGTTCGGTGTCGTCGCGCTCGACCAGCGGCTGGCCATTCACCGCGATGATGCGCGAGCGCACCAGCGGCGCGAGCTCGACGCGACCCTCGGGTGCCACATTGTTTGCGCTTTCCAGCACGGCGGCGGCCTGGCTGTCGAGCACGTCGTAGAGCACCAGCGCCGGCGCCTCCGCGGGGATGGTGGTGTTGATCGCGCGCAACAGCGCGGCCACGATCAGGGTGCAGGCGACCAGTAGCGTCAGCGCGGAGCCGAGCGACAGCAGCGACGACCTGAGCGAAGCCCCGGGGCGATGCAGGTTGGCGAGTGCGAGGCGGATGGCAAACGAAGGCAGCAAATCGTTGCGCGTCTCCAGCAGCCGCGCGGCGCGCCGTATGCCGCGCACCACGCCTTCGAGCAGCAACAGCAGCAGGCCGACGACAGCGACGAAGCCGAGCCCGAACAGCGGATCGGGCAGGGCCAGCAATACCAGCAAGACCAGGCTGCCGCCGCAGGCGAGGCAGGCCAGCCACCAGTGCATGGGAACCTGGCCCACGCCGGGCTCGTTGCCGCGGAACAGTGCCGCCGGTTGCGCCGACAGCGCGCGGCCGATCGCCGGGAAGGTGAAGGTAAAGGCGGTCAGAATGCCGAAACCGACGGCGACCAGCGCGGGCAATAGCAAGTCGCCGGAAGTCACGCTGATCGGGAGCTGCGACTCGATCAGCCCGCCGCCGCCCCACGCGAGCAGCACGCCGCACGCCGCGCCGGCGAGGCTCGCGCTGCCGGCGAGCATGGCCACCTGCAACAGGTAAACGATGGCCAGCGGTCGTTGGCGCAGGCCGAGCGCGCGCAGGGTTGCGATGGTTCCAAGGCGGCCCTTGAGGTAGGTTTCGATGCTGTTGAACACACCCAGCCCGCCGATGAAAAGCGTGCTCAGGCCAATGATCAGCAAGGCCGATGCAATCTGGTCGAGCCTTTCCGCGATGCGGCGGCTGCGATCGTAAAAAGTCTGCACTTCCCAGGGTTTGCCGGGAAAAGCGGCATAGAAGCGTTCGCGCCAGGCGTCGACGGGAATCTCGGTGCGCACGTGGTACTGGTACTCGATGCGGCTTCCGGGCTGTATCAACCCGGTTTGTTGCAACGCGGCTTCGCTTAGCAGCAGCGGTGTGCCGCGCCAGTTGGCGTTCAAACGCCGGTCGGGTTGATACTCGACGATCGCGCGTACCTGCAGCGCGAGGCTGCCAATTTGAACCTCGTCTCCGACACCGATTTCGAGACGCTCGGCGAGAACCGCGTCGAGCGCCACACCGTAGGCGCCATCTGCGAAAGCGACCGCCTGGCCGATGGGGATGGCGGGCGCGAGCAGCAGCTCGCCGTAGAGTGGGTAGTGCGCATCGACGCTTTGCAGCTCCACGCGCTGGAAGTTACCCTCGGGCGTGCCCAGCATCGTGTCGAGCTCGACCACCAGCGTGACATCGCCGCCCTGTCGGATCCAGGCAAGCGCCTCGTTCGGTAGCGGCGCCATGCTTTCAACCTCGAGATCGCCGCCGAGCAGGGCGCGGGTGTCCGCCAGCAAACCCGTGCTGACCACGCGATACAGCCCGCCGGCCGCGGCGACGAGTATCACGCCGAGCATCAGGCAGGCGCAAAACACCCACAGCGAGCGGCCGTTGACGCGCAGTTCGCGCCAGGCCAGCTCAAGCAGAAACGGCATGCGCGCGCTCCTCGACCAGCTTGCCCTGGTGCAGCCGCAGCACGCGCTGGCAGCGGCTCGCGACCGCGTCGTCGTGCGTCACCAGCACCAGCGTCGAGCCGGTGTCGGCGTTCAGGCCGAACAACAAATCGATGATGGTTTCGCCGGTGCGCAGGTCGAGATTGCCGGTCGGCTCGTCGGCCAGCAGCAGCCCCGGGGAATGCACCAGCGCGCGCGCAATCGCGACCCGTTGCTGCTCGCCGCCGGACAGTTGCGACGGATAGTGATCCTCGCGCCCGGATAGCCCCGCGCGGGCGAGCATTTGCCGTGCCGCGTCCGTGGCATTCGGTTTGCCCGCGATCTCGAGCGGCAGGGCCACGTTGCCGAGTGCCGTCAGGCTCTGCACCAGGTGAAAGGACTGGAACACGATGCCGATCCGGTCGCGCCGGATATCGGCGAGCGCGTCGTCGTCGAGTTCACCGAGCGTGCGGCCGTCCAGCCTTACCGAGCCCGCCGCCGGTTGTTCCAGCCCGGCGAGCAGCACCAGCAGCGTCGTCTTGCCGGATCCGGAAGGGCCGACGATCGCCACCGTCTCGCCTGCGGCGATCTTCAGGTCAACCCCCGAGAGCACATCGAGACGGCCGTACTCGAGGTCGTAGGACATGCTGACGTTATTGAGCTCGATCATTTTCCTGCTCCACCTGGAGTCGATTCGCAATGGCTGGTGATAATAGATCGGCGCGCTCGAAAGCGCAGCCGGTTACTGCTGAAGTATACGGTTGTCGGGCCGGAAAGGATGACGCGTAAATGAATTTCCGCGGACATGCCGGCTCCGTGAATTCAACTCGTCTTTCAAACGGAGGACGGAAAAAGGGGACGGAGGGATTAAAAAAAAATCCCTCCGTCCCCTTTATTTGACTCAGCTCAGATCGAAGCGATCGGCGTCCATGACCTTGCTCCAGGCCGAAACGAAGTCGTTGACGAACTTCTCCTGGTTGTCGTCCTGGGCGTAAACTTCGGCATACGAACGCAGGATCGAGTTGGAGCCGAAGACGAGATCGGCCCTGGTCGCGGTCCACTTGACCTTGTCCGCCTTGCGATCGCGGACCTCGTAGTGGTTGTTGCCCGCGGGTACCCAGGTGTTGTGCATATCGGTCAGGTTGACGAAGAAATCGTTCGTAAGCATGCCTTCGCGATCGGTGAACACGCCGTCCTTGCTGCCGCCGTGGTTGGTGCCAAGCACGCGCATGCCGCCAACCAGCACGGTCATTTCCGGCGCGGTCAGCCCCATCAGCTGGGTGCGGTCGAGCATCATTTCTTCCGCGCTCACGACATAGTCACGCTTGAGCCAGTTGCGGTAGCCGTCATGCAGAGGCTCGAGCGGCTCGAACGAATCGACGTCGGTCATCTCCTGCGTTGCGTCGCCGCGGCCGGACGAGAACGGTACGTTGACGTCGTGCCCCGCCGCTTTTGCCGCCTGCTCGATACCGACGTTACCGGCCAGCACGATGACGTCGGCGACGCTGGCGCCGGACTCGGCCGCGATGGGTTCGAGTACCTTCAGGACCTTTGCCAGACGCTTGGGCTCGTTGCCTTCCCAGTCTTTCTGCGGGGCGAGACGAATGCGCGCGCCGTTGGCGCCGCCGCGATTGTCCGAACCACGGAAAGTACGGGCGCTGTCCCAGGCGGTGGACACCATCTCGGCGATGCTCAAACCGCTATCGGCGATTTTGGCCTTGACGGCATCGACATCGTAGCCGCTGCTGCCTGCGGGCACCGGATCCTGCCAGATCAGATCTTCCGCGGGCACGTCGGGGCCCACGTAGCGCGCCTTCGGGCCCATGTCGCGGTGCGTGAGTTTGAACCAGGCACGCCCGAAAGCATCCGCGAAGGCCTCGGGGTCTTTGGCGAAACGTTCCGAGATCTTGCGATACTCCGGATCCATCTTCATCGCCATGTCGGCGTCGGTCATCATCGGCATGCAGCGAATCGACGGATCTTCGACGTCGACCGGCATGTCTTCCTCGGCGATGTCGACCGGCTTCCACTGGTTGGCGCCCGCCGGGCTCTTCGTCAGTTCCCACTCGTGGTTCAGCAGCATGTCGAAATAACCGTTGTCCCACTTGAGCGGGTTGGAAGTCCACGCACCTTCAACGCCGCTGGTGACGGAGTCACGGCCGACACCGCGCTTCTGGTGATTCATCCAGCCAAAACCCTGCTCTTCGATCGGCGCGCCTTCCGGCTCCGGCCCGAGTAAATCGGCATCGCCGTTACCATGAGCCTTGCCGACGGTGTGGCCGCCCGCGGTCAGCGCGACGGTTTCCTCGTCGTCCATCGCCATGCGTTGGAAGGTGATGCGAACGTCCGCCGCCGTCTTCAGTGGATCGGGCTGTCCGTCCACGCCTTCCGGGTTCACGTAGATCAGGCCCATCATGACCGCGGCCAGCGGGTTTTCCAGGTCGCGCTCGCCGGAGTAGCGGGTGCCTTCGCTACCGCTGGGCGCCAGCCATTCTTTCTCTGAGCCCCAGTAAATATCCTTTTCGGGATGCCAGATGTCGTCGCGGCCGAAGCCGAAACCGAAGGTCTTCAGCCCCATGGATTCATAGGCCATGGTGCCCGCGTAGGCGAACAGATCGGCCCAGCTGACCTGGTTGCCGTATTTCTTCTTGATCGGCCACAGCAGACGGCGCGCCTTGTCGAGATTGCCGTTATCGGGCCAGGAATTGATCGGCGCGAAGCGCTGGTTACCGGTACCGGCACCACCACGACCATCGGCAATCCGATAGGTACCCGCTGCGTGCCAGGTCATACGGATCATCAGGCCGCCGTAGTGGCCCCAGTCGGCAGGCCACCAATCCTGGCTGTCCGTCATCAGATCGTTAAGGTCTTTTTTCAGTGCTTCAAAGTCGAGCGACTTGACCGCCTCGCTGTAGTCGAAGCCCTCGCCCATCGGGTCTGTCTTGGTGTCTTGTTGATGGAGGATGTCGAGATTCAGTGTTTTGGGCCACCATTCTGTGACCGACTGATCATTCGAGGTCAGGGCCCCGTGCATTACCGGGCATTTCCCGGCGAGATCATCTGCAGCTGCGCTCATTGTGTCACTCCGTACGGTCGTTTATTTGGCAAGGGAATATAAGGGAAATCATAAAATAAATAAATTCAAATATTATTATGAGTTCGATAGCTTGTTACTATTGCATGTTTCTGCGGGCCTGGACATCATCCCCGCGTCCTCCTTCATCCCGCAGAAAGGGGACGGAGGGATTAAAGAATAATCCCTCCGTCCCCTTTATTCAGCATAAAATTGCCCCGATTCGATCCATTTTGCTACGGGCTGCGTAGGTATACCAGATGCAGGAAATGAGCGAAAAAAGATGGAAATCATAATCAGCAATAAAAACACAGTGTTGTCGACAGCGGACGATACCTACCTTAGGAACAGGTTGTATTTCGGTTTGGCGTCCAATTATCGTGACATAGACAGTGTCGAGGTACTGGTCAATTCAGCCCCGGGTGCCGAGCCCGAAATGTTCCACCGGTGTCGGGTGGACATTACCATGGACGACGGCTCGGTCGTTGTAGGCGACAGCATGGAAACCAATCTCTACGTCGCCATGGATCGGGCCGTCGATCGCGCCTGCTCTGGCATTACCCGTAATGTCGACTGGAATTGGCGCGCTTTCAGTCAGACGGAGCCGACCTCATCGAGAGCCATCTACCCATCCCTCGCCGCCTGAGGGCGCGAGGCGGCCTGAACCGCCAGGTTCCCCCTGGAGGAAAAGACGGAACAACGACTCCCGGCATCCTGGCCATCACCTGCCTCACTGTAAATGGGCCAATCATCCGATAATATAGCTCGAACTCCAATTGCACGTGATCGGTACAGGGCTGGGTGCCGTATAAATCGATAACCGATTAATTAATCAGTTGACTACGTTGTCGACCATGCTTCGTGCTGAAGCTGGCAGAACGCCAAAGTTAAGAGGATTAGACATGAGTAAAAGCCCTTTTGTTGCGACCTTCGCGGATTTACCGAATAGTCTGCCGATATTTCCGCTACCGGGCGCCGTACTGATGCCGCATGCCGAGTTGCCGCTGAACGTTTTCGAGCCACGTTATCTCAATATGGTCGACGATGTGCTCGGCAGTCATCGCATGATCGGTATGATCCAGCCCGATGTGGATGCCGGCAGTGATGAGACAATTTGCCAGGTGGGTTGCGCGGGCCGCATCACCCAGTTCCGTGAGACCCGTGACGGCCGCTACGAGATGGTGTTAAGCGGTGTTTGTCGATTCGAGGTCAACGAGGAATTGCCGACCACCCGCGGTTATCGATTGGTGGCGCCGGGCTGGTCGCGCTTTGCCTGTGACTACGACGACCCAGAGACCCGTCTGCAATCCGAGCAGCAGCGTTTGATGACCACACTAGGGCATTATCTAGGAGCGCGCGAGATGGAGGCGGATCTGGCGTCGTTCCAGCAGATGCCGGTTGTCAACCTGGTGGATGCATTGACCATGGCGCTGCCTTTCACTCAGCAGGAGAAACAGATGCTGCTGGAGACCGTCGAGCCGGAGCAGCGGCTGGCAAATTTTCTGGCGCTGATCTATGAAGACGCCGAAGTGCCGCCATCGGTCACCCGCCACTAGTTATTGCTCTTAGGCATACTGTCCCCCGAACTCCCAGT
>CAWIHJ010000061.1:0-4194 GCA_963835795.1 uncultured Gammaproteobacteria bacterium | reverse complement strand
GGGCTAGTCCTTGTCTTTGAACTGGCCGTACAACACCATGGTGTGTTCGGTTATGGTGAAATTGTAGTTTTCCGCGATTTCCTTCTGCCGCTGCTCGATGATTTCATCGTAGAACTCGACCACCCGGCCCGTCGAAATATCGACGAGGTGGTCGTGGTGTTCGCCGTCGTCAATTTCAAACACGGCATGACCACCGTCGAAGTGATGGCGCGTCACCAGGCCCGCGGTTTCGAACTGGGTCAGCACGCGGTATACCGTGGCGAGCGCGATCTCCTCGCCAGAATCCAGCAGCATCTTGTAGATATCCTCGGCTTTCAAATGCCGATCGATCGAATTCTCCAGTAAATCGAGGATTTTCATGCGCGGCAAAGTCACCTTCAAACCGGCATTCTTGATATCAGCTGTTTCCATATAAAGTACTCACAACATTTGCAGCGATACGATGGTAACAGTATCATCGCGGCCTTCTTTCGCGATTAACCGTTTCATGATTTTCAGGTATTTACGATTCGTTTTGTTTGCAGGCTGGGTGATTGTAACACTCTCCGCCTGTATCTATCGAATGGATATACCGCAGGGCAACGATATCGATGCGGAAGTGATCGAGCGGCTCGAAATCGGCATGACGCGGAACCAGGTTAAATTTCTGCTCGGTACGCCCGCGGTGCTGGATCCGTATCGACCCGATCAATGGCATTATGTCTATTATCTGAAAACCGGCAATAACAAGGACTATGAAGTGCGTCGCATGACGCTCAGCTTCACCGAAGACATATTGACCGAGATCGACGGATCACTCACTCCGGGCTGATCGCTCCCCCACCCTTTTTGATTTGCAAACCACGCAGCGCGCGCTGCCGGCGCACCTCTTTCGGATCGGCGATCAACGGCCGGTAAATTTCGATGCGATCGCCGTCCGTCAGCACGTAGTCATCCGCGACCGACTTGCCGTACACGCCGATATCACAGGCGTCGAGATCGATTTCCGGGAAATGCACGTCGATACCGCTCAGCTTGACCGCGGCGCGCGCCGTACTGCCGGGCTCGACTTCGCATTCGAGGATGATCTGTTTCTGTGGCGTCGCATAGGCCACTTCGATAAGGGTTTTATCCGTCATGTTGATCCCTGGCGCGATTGCAAAAGGATTCGACCATGGTATTGGCGATACGCGAAAACGCGGGCGCAATAATGGCGGCGGCGAGATTGTGCTTGATTTCGTAGTGCAACATCAGCTCGATTTTACAGCCATCGGTATCGATGGGGGTGAAATGCCAATAGCCGTCGAGCCGGCTGAACGGCCCATCGACCAGCGAAATTTCGATGGATTTCCCGGGCTGCATACGGTTGCGTGTAGTGAACCAGTGGTTTAATCCCACGGCCTGCATCAGGATGGCCGCCTCCATCGAATCGGTATCGGCGTGATGAATCTTGACGTCACCGCACCAGGGCAGGAATTCGGGATAGCGGCTGACATCATTGACGATATCGTACATCACCATCGCCGGGTATGGCATCAACGCACTGCGTTTGATTTCCGCCACTTCAGATAATTCCAAACCCGGCGAAAATAATCACTAGCATCAGCACCGGTATGACGTAGCGAACCAGGTAATTCCAGATTTCGAAGCGGTATCGGCGCGACAGCGCAAATTCACGATGACTGACTTCGCGCGGAATGGTCCAGGCCACCAGCAGACAGATAAAAAGCGCCACAAACGGTTGTATCAGGTGGCTGGAAACGAATATCAGTACATCGTGAAAACCGGCATTATTGACCAGCCGTACTGCATCGTCGCCGATAAACAGCGCCAGCGAAAAGCCGTCGCCGTTCCATACGCTGTGCGCCAGAATGACGCCGATACCGACCACCCAGATAGCAAAGCCGAGGAGGACCGCGGCGCGCAGCCGCGAAATGCCGCGCTTGCGCTGCAGGTAAGTGATCGGTGCCTCGAGCAGGGCAATCGACGAGGTCAGTGCCGCCAGGGTCAACAACACAAAGAACAGCGTGCTGAACAGGTGGCCATTGCTGTAGTCACCGAAAATCACCGGCATGACGTGAAATGCGAACTGACTGTCGAGACCCGCTTGATATCCGCTCGACAGCAATAGCGCATTGATCGAGAGCCCGCTCAGAATCGAAAACAGTAAGTCGATGACGAGTACCAGTCCAGCGGCGTAGCCGATCGATACCGTACCTGGCAGGTAGCGCCCGTAGGCCATCATCACCCCTACCCCGAGCGCCAGCGTGTAAAAGGCGCGTTTGAGTGCCAGCAACGGCGTTTGCGGATCCATCGCGGAGAAATCGGCATACAGCATGTAACGAATGGCGCGCACAAATTCCGGCGAGGTGACGGCCAGGATCAAGCCGATCACCAGTAACAGGGCCATGAGTGGCACCAGGATTAAATTGATTCGTTCGACACCGGTTTTCAGGGGTTGTGCGCAAACTGTGATCAACACCACGACGAATAGCGTTTGCCACAGCGCCATGCGTTCGCTGTCGATGATGAAACTGTCAAACATCAGTTTTGCCGTCTCGAGGTTCACCCCGGCAAGCAGGCCGAGTGCTGACTTGACCGAGTAGGCAAAAGACCAGCCGGCGATCATGCTCAAGGTGGCGGCAATTAAAAAGGCCGCCAGCATCGATGCGACCCCGACCAGCTTCCAGTACACCGAGGCCCTGTACTGTCGGGAAAGCTTGTCCAGTGCGGACGCGGGATCACGGCGCGTCAGTCGACCCAGCATCAATTCAGACATCAGTAATGGCAAACCGAGGGTAAACAGGAACAACATGTACAACAGCAGAAAAGCACCCCCGCCGTTTTGCCCAGCGAGCACCGGGAAGGTCAGAAAATCATTCAGGCTTAGCGTCGCGCCAACGGCCACAATCACGAAAACGGGTTGTGAGCGCCAGGTAAAACCAGTGTCGAGTATGGCCATAGATTGGTGCCGTTAAACAATATCCAGTGACGGCTTGTGATCGCTCAGCATCAGTGGTTATTATGTCAGTAAATTCAGCAAGTTATTAATTATACCTAAAGTAACTTATTATTCTATTGTCGTGGGGCCGTTGGTGACCTCAGGTCAGCACGGCATGCCGTTGAGTATAGTCAACAACCTGAGAACCGGGATGCGGCAGTGACAGCCTCAATCCATTTGGAACTCGGCGTGCAGCGGCAGGTGGTCCGAGAGTTCATTCCACGGATTGCGCGTGTAACAGTCGGCCTTCAACAATTCGAGTCCACGAAAGTAAATCCGATCCATGCGCAACAACGGTCGATGCGCGGGAAAGGTCCTCGCGCAGCTGCCGTGCATATGGCGAAAGGCTTCCTGCATCCCCAGTTGCGCTTCCACGGCCTTGCCGAGGCCGCCGTGCCAATCGTTGAAATCGCCGCCCAGCACCAGCGCATCCTGTGAATCGATATTGTCGTCGATGTAGGCCTTCAGGTTGCGTAATTGGCGCTTGCGTTCAAACCCGAGCAAGTCGAAATGAACGCAAATCAGGTGCAGTGGTGCCTGGTTACCGGGCAGTTCTACTCGCCCGTGCAGCAGGCTGCGGCTGGCACCTTGAAAGCGCGACAGGTTGAGATTATTCCATTCGACAATCCTGAACTTGCTGAGGATCGCGTTGCCGTGGTGACCCTTGCGATAAATGGCGTTTTTGCCGTAGGCGTAGTGCGGCCAGATCTGATCGGCGAGAAATTCGAACTGGCTCTCCTTTGGCCAGGCATCGATGCGCCTGGCGTGCTGCAGATGGTGGCCGTGAATTTCCTGTAGCATCACCACGTCCACGTTCGATTTTTGTAACTGATTCTTGATCCGATGCAACACGAAATCGCGGTTGTGGCGATTGAAGCCCTTGTGAATGTTGTAGGTCAGCACGCTGATCATTGGCGTTTAACCCCGGCGGCGGTTTTCATTGTTCCAACTTTCCTTCGACTACTGGCCAAACACACGGGCATCGGGAACCCGCCGCTGCGTTTCCGACTCCAGGTTCATCTCATTCATTCTGGTTTGCGACATCGGGTCCACTGTAGCGGGGTTGAGACCGAGTTATAGTACCAGTCCCTGGATGCGTTTGCTGAGCTTGTCGACTTTTTGCGAGTCAGTTAGTTAGCCAGGTTTATAACTGCACAATGGCAGCAAGCTGGGAAAAGGCGGATCGCCGAACTTTGATTGTTGTCGGGCCGCCG
>CAWIHJ010000060.1:0-49267 GCA_963835795.1 uncultured Gammaproteobacteria bacterium | reverse complement strand
CGCATCCAGTTTTTGGCTGGGTCGCGCCATCGGGCTTGCCCAGCGACCCACTGGCGCATGCGATGGTCAGCGTATTGAACGAAAACGTGGGCGGCTACTGGGCTTCACCGGTGGGTACCACCATCGAAAAAACGGTGATTCGCTGGCTCGCCGACCTGGTGGATTTCCCGCAACAATCCGAGGGTGTATTCATGAGCGGCGGTTCGATGGCCAATATGTGTGGTATTGCCAGCGCCTGCTCAAAACGTTTCGGCGCAGAGTTTCGGCGCCTTGGGCTGGCCGCCTTCAGTCGCGAATCGGCCCCGGTCATCATTTGCTCGCAGGCCGCGCATTTCTCGATCCGCCGCGCTGCGGTGATGCTTGGCATCGGCACCGACAACATCGTTACGGTCGACACCGACGATCAATTTCGCATGGATGTCGACGCACTCGAATCAGCGCTCGAGCAGCACGACAACATCATTTGCGTGGTCGCCAGTGCCGGCACCACCAACACCGGCGCCATCGACCCGTTGCCGCAGATCGCCGAGCTGTGCGCCCGGCACGATGTCTGGTTGCACGTCGATGCGGCCTACGGCGCCGGCGGTTTGATGTCCGCGGAATTGCAGGCACGCTACCGTGGCATCGAACGCGCCGACTCGGTGGTGATGGACATGCACAAGTGGTTCTTTCAATCGCTGGCCGGCAGCCTGTTGCTGTATCGCGATCCCGGCTTTGCGCGACAACTGTTTACCGAGAGTTCCGACTACCTGCGCATGAACCTGGATGACTCACCCGAACAGTTCAGTTTCTTCAGCATGTCGCCCGAACTGTCGCGACGCTTTCGCGCCCTGCCTTTTTACCTGTCGATGCGCCACTATGGTATCGACCGGCTGGGGCGTAACGTGCTGCACAACGTGCGCTGTGCGGAGTACCTGGCGGACCGCATTGGCGACGAGCACGAGCTTGAACTGGTCACCGCACCCCAGTTGTCGATACTGTGTTTTCGTTTCAAACCCGGCACCATGGGCGACGATCAGGTCGACGCGCTCAATACGACCATTCGTGATCGCATTCAAACCGAGGGCGATTTCCTGATGTCGCCGACCCAGGTGAACGGGCGCCCGGTGTTGCGCGTGTGCATCATCAATCACGCCACCCGCGCCGAACACCTGGACGGTTTGCTCGCCAGCATACTGCGCATCGGCCGAGAACTCGCCGCGCAGCAACTGCCATGACTCCTTTATTCTGTTCTCCGATTTCGATGCCGTTTTCGATAGACCTGATGTCGACCCTGCGCGGCGCCTCGTGAAAGGCCTGTTCCAGCGCCCGAGTGGTGATCGCCCGGTCGCTGCCCTGCTGTTACTGCTCACCGGCGTATTCGTGCTGGCGCTGCAGGATTCGCTGGTCAAACTGATGTCGACGCAGACGTCTTTCTGGCAATTTCAGACGCTGCGCTCACTGGGCAACCTGAGTTTCGTGCTGCTGTTGGCGGCCAGCAGCGGCAGCATCGGTCTGGTGTGGCCGCGCAAAACGCGCGCGGTCTTTCTGCGCGCGGCGTTTCTCGCCACTTGCATGTTCTTCTTTTTCTCCGGTGCCCCCTATCTCACGGTGGCGCAAATGGCGGCCGGGCTCTATACCTATCCGCTGTTCGTCTCGTTACTGGCCGCACCGATACTCGGCGAAGCCGTCGGTCCCTGGCGAATTTCCGCGTTGCTGGTCGGCGCGACCGGCGCCGCGTTTATCCTGAGCCCCTGGGATGCCAACTTTTCGGCGGTGCAGGTGCTACCGATCCTGGCCGGGTTTTTCTACGCCTGTAACATACTCACCATCCGCAAGGCTTGCCGCAACGAAAGCCCATTGGCGCTGGCATTTGCCGCGGCGATTACCTTTATCGTCATCGGCATCATCGGCATCACGCTGCTGTCGCTGTTCCCATTGTCGGTCGAGCTGCGCGACTCCATGCCATTTGTCGCCATCGGCTGGCCCGAACTGACCCTGCTGGTGGCGGGTTTCGCGTTTTTCGCTTCGGTGCTCAACCTGACCGGCAACATCTGCATGACGCGCGCTTACCAGACCGCCGATGCCAGCTGGCTGGCACCGCTGGATTTCAGCTACCTGGTGTTCGCGGCGCTGTGGAGCCGGATTATTTTCGACCAGTGGCCGACCCGGGCCGCCATCATCGGCATGACCCTGATCGGTACCGCCGGAATCATCACCGCCTGGCGCGAGCGAGTCGTCGCCAGTCGCAAGCTTGCCGCGGCGACTGCAGCGGCGCATTAGTAATCGATTAGTCGTGATCGCTCAGGGTGCGCAGGTAGAGCACCAGTTGCCAGATCTCCGCGTCGCTAAAATAGCTGAATGAGGGCATCGCGGTGCCCGGCGAACCATTCTTGATGATCCAGTGCAACTGGCCGTCCGCAATGCCATCAATCGTGGCGGCGCAGGCAAAGTTTCGCGGGGCTGGGTCAAACTGATCCGCCAGTTGTCCGCGGCCATCTCCCTGCTTGCCATGACACACCACACAGCTCGGGTTTGACAGGTCTTCGTAGAGTTCCCTGCCGGCACGCGTATTGCGGCGACTGGCCGGCAACGGATTGATTCTCGCGTACAACGCCTGCGGTGCCTTGCCGGTAAAGCGGGGTTGCGGACACTCGTTATCCGGCGGGTTTTGATGGCCGGCGATTGCGCTGACGCTGACGACCAGCAAGGTCACCAGTAAACCCGCCAGCAGTCGGGGGTAGCGATTGCATTGACACAATATCAACATTGCCAAATACCTGTTATTGCTAAAGTATCAGCGTAATTCCCGGGCAACCGCCAATCTTGATCTGTATCAGTTGCAGCGGTTGTCGACGTGGAAATAGTTCGCTTTTCGGCACTCGAGCAATCCACCCGGGGTGACACCGCGTAACCACGACAGGCACTCACGACTCTAACCAACCACAGTGGACCCGATGAATCCAGATTTTGCACTGAAAGCCTGTTTACTAGTGATACTCGCCGTGGTGTTGGCTGGCTGCTATGTACATTACGGGGATCGCCCGACGCCAGGCGAAGCAGACGCGGAGGCCACCCGCTTTACCATCGACCGGGAAATTCGCGACATCGTCTACAGCGCGCCCGACTGGCCTCAAGCCCTGCGCGCCGATCTGTATTTACCGCTTAAAAGAGGACCCCTGCCGGTGGTGCTGACGGTGCACGGCGGCGGCTGGGCCAACCGCAGCCGCGCGGACATGGCGTCGATTTGCCGGCAACTGGCCGAACGCGGCTACGCGGTGTTCAACCTCGATTATCGCTTCGCACCCGAATATCTCTACCCGGCGCAGATCAACGATCTGCAACAGGCGCTCGGCTGGGTAACGGATAACGCCGATCGCTACCAGCTCGACGTCGATCGCATCAATGCCTGGGGTTACTCGTCGGGCGCTCACCTCGCCGCGTTGCTCGGCGGCATCGAAAGCGAGCACCCGAACAATAACGTGGCAAAGCCTTTACCACGCCTGCGCGCGATAGTCGCGGGCGGCATCCCGGCCGACCTGCGCGTCTATGACAACAGCCCGATCGTAAAAGCTTTCATGGGCGGTGTGCCGACCGACATGCCCGAACGTTACGCCGACGCCTCGCCGCTGTATCACGTGTCCAGCGACGATCCCGCGGTATTCCTGTATCACGGCAAACTCGACAGCCTGGTCAGTCGCGAACCAGGCCAGGGATTATTACGCAGCGTTAACAGCGGCTGATATCGAAGCCGAGCTGTTCCTGCACAGCTGGCGTGGTCACATGACCATGTTCCTGTTCGGTGGCGCCGCCGAAGATCGTGCCATCGATTTCCTCGACCGCAGGAACCGCTCCTCCTGAAGTAAAATGCGTTATTTCCCGATCGCTATCGATTAAAATATAAATGGATATAAATTATTCTTGAGAAACCCTATCCGTTCCGGTAGGGTCATTTCATATAAAGATGGTTGCCACGCGTGTTTGTCGCTTTTAACATTGCCGGAAATCGTTGTATATTCGCTGAAACATACATCCGGATATGTTCATCAGTATTCCAATAAAATAAACCGAGGAGAGATTCACCATGAGTGACAAGAAAGAATTCCAGGACCTGATTACGCGTGACGCCAAGGACGGAAAGCTTGGCCGGCGCGATTTCATGCGCTTTGCGGTTGCGGCAGGCATGACCGTGCCACTGGCCTCCGGGCTTTGGACCAGCGAGGTTGCGGCGGCATCACCGCAAAAAGGCGGCAAGTTTCGCGTTGGCGTGCATGACGGCAACACCTCCGATACCTTTGACCCCGGCACCTATCTCAGCGTCGGCATGATTCAGCTGGCGCACGCGCACCGCAGTTACCTGACTGAAATCACCCCGGAGAACGGGCTCGGCCCGGACATGGCGGATTCGTGGAGCGCGACTCCCGACGCCAAGGTCTGGACCTTCGAGCTGAATAAAAACGCCACCTTCCACAACGGCAAGAAATTCACCGCGAAGGACGCCATTGCATCGCTGAATCACCACCGTGGTGAAAAATCAACCTCGGCTGCGACGGCCCTGCTGACGTCGGTCACCGATATCAAGGCGAAAGGCGACCATACCATCGTCATCGAGCTCAACCAGGGCTTTGCCGATTTACCCTGGGTAATGACTGA
Source organism: uncultured Gammaproteobacteria bacterium (assembly GCA_963835795.1). Lineage (GTDB taxonomy): Bacteria > Pseudomonadota > Gammaproteobacteria. The sequence goes on along the minus strand of CAWIHJ010000060.1, from coordinate 44,635 downwards.
CTACCACCTGGCCATTTGCCCTGCCAAAAGCGATGGCACCATTGAATGGAATACCATGATAGGTGCGGGTCCTTATAAAATCACCAATCATCAACCCGGTATCACCAGCAACCTGGTACGACACGAAGGCTGGCATCGTGAAGGTGCTTACTTCGATGAACTCGAGTTACTCGTTCTCAATGACCCGAATGCACGCCAGACAGCTTTGATTACCGGTGATGTTGATGCGATCACATCGGTCGATCTGAAAACCATGGCTTTGATGGCGCGCAACAAGAACCTGGTGGTCGAAAATGTTGCCAGTGGTTCGGCAATTACACTGCCGATGTTTTGCGACAATGCCCCCTTCGACAATCTTGATGTCAGGCTGGCGCTGAAATATGCGATTGATCGTGAGGACATCGTCAAAAAAATCATGTTCGGCACGGCGACAGTGGGCAATGACTACCATGTTTCACCCGCTATGCCTTACGCGCCGACCGATATCCCGCAGCGGCCCTATGATCCCGACAAGGCGAAGTTTCACCTCAAGAAATCGGGGCTGGGCAAAATCAATGTCAACCTGTCCGCTGCCGACAGCATACTGCCGGGCGCAGTCGATATGTGTGTGCTTTACAGTGAACATGCCAAGAAGGCCGGCATCCAGATTAATGCCGTGCGTGAAGCCAACGACGGCTACTGGTCGGATGTCTGGTTGAAGAAACCCTGGTGCTTCGTCAAGTGGGGTGCGCGTCCGACCCCCGACAATATGTTCACCCTGGCCTACAAGGACGATGCGGCCTGGAACGAATCGCACTGGCAGAACAAACGCTTCAACGAATTGCTGCTGATGGCCAAGGCGGAACTCGATGAGGCCCGTCGTGCCGAGCAGTATCGTGAGATGTGTGTACTTGCGAAAGACGATGGTGGCACCGTGATTCCATTCTTTGCCAACTTCGTTTATGCACGTAACAAGAAAGTGCAACACGGGCCGAGCCTGGCAGCGAGCTGGGAACTCGACGGCGGTCGTGGTTACCACCGCTGGTGGTTTGCTTAAACTGCAGGCCAGAACTGGCAGCATTCAAGTTAAAACAAGGAAGGCCGGGTACTCCGCTCGGGGTATTCGGCCAACCTGACAAGCACATCCAGGCGGATCGTGTAAACGATATTGCCGACGACGGGGGGAAAGGTTATGGGCGATATCCTGAGTATTGTCTTAAAGCGGCTGGGGCTGGGATTGATAACGCTCCTGGTCATTTCAATCATAATTTTCGGTGCCGTGGAGCTGTTGCCTGGCGACATCGCCCAGGCCGTGCTGGGTCAGGGTGCGACCGAGCAAAACCTCGCCGCGTTACGCGAACAACTCGGCCTCAATCGAGCGGCACCCATCCGCTACTTCGAATGGCTGGGCAATGCGGTAACCGGCGATTTTGGTACTTCACTGGTTTCGCAAAACATCGGTAACGGAAGCGATCACCACACGCTTTGCCAACACCCTGTTTCTGGCTGTCTACGCTGCCGTGATCGCGGTTCCTATCGCCATCATGCTGGGTGTGCTGGTTGCATTGTTCCGCAACTCGGTTTTTGACCGGGTTGCCAATGTGGTCACCCTGACCTCGATCTCTTCACCCGAATTTTTTCTCGGTTACATTCTGATTTTATTCCTCGCGGTGCAAAACGACTTCTTCCCGGCCATTGCCAAGATCGACGATGGCATGTCGTTGCTGGAAAAACTCAATCGCACCTTTCTCCCGGCACTCACCATGGTGCTGGTGGTGGTTGCGCACATGATGCGCATGACGCGCGCCTCGATCATCAACCTGTTGGCCTCGCCTTATGTTGAAATGGCACGGCTAAAGGGGGTGCCCGCATGGAAGGTCATCGTCAAACATACCTTGCCCAACGCCTGGGCCCCGGTCATCAACGTCGTTGCACTGAACCTCGCCTACCTGGTCACCGGGGTGGTGCTGGTCGAAGTGGTGTTCGTATACCCCGGGATCGGCCAATTGCTGGTCGATGCGGTGACCAAACGCGATTTTCCGGTGGTGCAGGCCTGCTGCCTGATATTTGCAGCAACCTTCATCTTACTCAACCTGGCCGCTGACGTGGGGTCGATCCTGACCAATCCACGCCTGCGTCATCCGAAGTGAGGGCTGAATCATGAATTACTTCATTATCGGATTTTACGCACTGCTGATCGGTGTTTCGTCGCTGGCCGCTTTCTACGGCAAGCGCACTGCCTTCCTGCTGCTGTTTTCGCTGACCCTGGTGTCATTCGTCATGGGTATAGTCGGTGGCGAATCGATGCTGTGGGCGGTGACCATACTCGCCGGTTTAATCGCCTTTTCCGCCGGCGTGTCTTACTCGTTCCGCGAATTCCTGATCATTCTGCTGCCACGCGACATGGCCAAGGAAATGCGCACCGCACCGCTGACCGCCGGCTTCGGCCTTTTCGTGATCTTCACCTATGCGATTTCCGGGATATTCGCGCCGATTATCGCGCCCTACGGTGAAGCCGAGGTCATTTCTTCCGCGTTCGCACCCGCCGACGAAAACATGCTGCTTGGCGCCGACCAACTGGGCCGTGACATGTTCAGCCGCATCATCTACGGTGCGCGCAACACCGTCGGACTGGCACTGCTGGCGACCACCCTGGCGTTTCTGATGGGTGCGACCGCAGGCCTGTACGCGGCCACCAAGGGCGGCGTGCTGGACCAGCTGCTGGGGCGCATCGTGGATGTCATCATGTCGATCCCGTCGCTGATTTTCTCGCTGCTGCTGCTCAGTATCTTCGGCACCAACACCGTCACATTGATCATTGTCATCGCGATTATTTTTGCACCGCGGGTGTTCCGCCTGGCGCGCTCGGTGGGTGGCAACGTGGTGGTCATGGATTACATCGAGGCGGCCAAACTGCGCGGCGAAGGCACCTGGTACCTGATTCGCAAGGAGATACTGCCGAACTCCAAGGCGCCATTGATCGCCGAGTTCGGGCTCGAGTTCTGTTTTGTGTTCCTGCTGGTTGCCGGGCTTTCGTTTCTTGGTCTCGGCATTCAGCCGCCGACCGCCGACTGGGGCTCGATGGTGCGGGAAAACGCCACGCTGATTTCTTTTGGTGAAATCACCCCGCTGATACCGGCAGGTGCGATCGCACTGCTCACGGTAGCAGTCAATTTTGTCGTCGACTGGATGCTGCACCGGTCGTCTGGACTGAAGGAGTAATCGATATGAGTCAAGAAAAATCCGTTTTGCTCAAGATAAAGAATCTGCGTATCGAAGGATACTCGGACGAAAGCTGGATCGAAATCGTCCACGGCATCGACCTGACCCTGCATCGCGGGGAAGTCATGGGACTGATCGGGGAATCCGGCGCCGGTAAGTCGACCATCGGTCTCGCGGCGATGGGCTTCACCCGTGATGGCTGCCGTATATCGAAAGGCTCGTCGATCGAGTTCGACGGCATGGAACTCACCACCACCCCGGCTTCCGATCTGCAATCGCTGCGCGGTGCACGTATCGCCTACGTCGCCCAGTCCGCCGCGGCATCCTTCAACCCGGCGCACAAGCTGATCGACCAGCACACCGAGGCGCCGATTCAGTACGGCCTCAAGAAACGCGCGGAAAGCGAGGAAGACGCGATGGAGCTCTACGAGCGCTTGCGCCTGCCAACGCCACGCGAAATCGGCTTTCGCTATCCGCACCAGGTTTCCGGCGGCCAGTTGCAGCGCGCGATGACGGCGATGGCGATGGCATGCCGCCCGGACCTGATCATCTTCGATGAGCCGACCACCGCGCTCGATGTCACCACGCAGATCGAGGTGTTATCCGCCATTCGTGACATCGTCAACCAGTTCAATACGGCGGCACTTTACATTACCCACGACCTCGCCGTGGTCGCGCAGATGGCCGACGTCATCAAGGTCCTGCTGAAGGGCGATGAGATCGAGCAATCCGATACCAGGACCATGCTGGATAGCCCAAAGAGCGATTACACCAAGTCGCTTTGGGCGGTACGTGATTTCAAGCGTGAGCAGAAGCCAAGGCCTGAGAAAGAGACGCCACTTATCTCGGTCAAGAACGTCGACGCAGCTTACGGCGATACCCCGGTGCTGCACGACGTCTCTTTTGATATTTATGCCGGCATGACGGTTGCCGTGGTCGGCGAATCCGGCTCGGGTAAATCAACCACGGCACGCTGTATTACCGGATTACTGCCACCAACCAGTGGCGAAATACTGTTCAAGGGCAGCGCCCTGCCACCCGATTATCGCGACCGCAGCAAAGATCAGTTGCGCCAGGCGCAAATGATTTACCAGATGGCGGATACGGCGCTCAACCCCAAGGTAAAAATCTGCGATATTATCGGACGCCCCGCCGAGTTTTACAGTGGGCTTAAAGGGCCCGCGCTGAAAAACCGTGTCGATGAGTTGCTCGACCTGATCGAACTGGAACCGGCGCAATACTACAACCGTTATCCGCCAGAGCTCTCGGGCGGCCAGAAGCAGCGCATCGGCATCGCCCGGTCACTCGCGGCGGAACCCACTTTCATCATCTGCGACGAGGTGACCAGCGCCCTCGATCAACTGGTTGCCGAGGGAATCCTGCGCCTGCTGGATAAATTGCAGGACGACTTGAATCTCTCTTACATGTTCATCACCCACGACCTGGCAACGGTGCGCTCCATCGCCGACGAAGTCGTCGTCATGCAATATGGCAAGGTGGTCGAGCAGGGACCCAAAGACACCATGTTCAAGCCGCCACACCACCCGTACACCGATCTGCTGCTATCGTCGGTGCCGGAAATGGATCCCGACTGGTTGACTACCCTGCTCGAAGAGCGCGGTGTCGACAATATCGGTGAAGCGGCCTTATCCGGGAAGCCGCCGGACTAGTCAGCTTTCGGAAAGACTCCTCGGTAGTCAATGCCCGCCTTCACGGCGGGCTTTTTTATTGACTTCCGTCATGCCGGGCCGAGGCATCGGTTGATATATTGAGTCGAAGAATAATTCTTTAACAGGCGTACATGATTTTAATCAAGACGGCCTGGCTGAAGGCGGTCTGGTCTGCATTATTCGAGAGTCTGCGCGACCTGCTACCGATAATGCTGGTCATCGGTTTTTTCCAGCTTGTTGTTTTGCAGCAACCGGTACCCAATTTCGGCGAGATTGTAGTCGGCATCCTGTTTGTCGTAATCGGCCTGACTCTATTCGTACAGGGCTTGAACATGGGATTGTTTCCGCTCGGTGAAACCATGGCGCATGCCTTCGCGCGCAAGGGTAATATTGCCTGGTTATTGTGTTTCGCCTTCGCGCTCGGATTCGGCACCACCATCGCCGAGCCCGCCTTGATCGCAGTGGCCGAGGAAGCCGCCGCCGTTGCCGCCAGCGGCGGCATGATCGCCGAGGATGCCGACTCACAGGTTTCATACGCCAGGGGACTGCGTTACACGGTGGCGATTTCCGTCGGCTTCGCCATCGTGATCGGCGTTTTTCGTATCATCATGGGCTGGCCAATCCAGTACCTGATCCTGGCGGGATATATCGGGGTAGTGATAATGACCCTGTTCGCACCCCGTGAAATCATCGGTATCGCCTACGATTCCGGTGGTGTCACCACGTCGACGATTACGGTTCCACTGGTCACCGCGCTCGGTGTTGGCCTGGCCAGTTCCATCAAGGGCCGTAACCCCATGGTCGACGGCTTCGGCCTGATCGCCTTCGCCTCGCTGACCCCGATGATATTCGTCATGGGTTACGGCATGCTGGTGTAACGGCATCGTGTTTCACCTGCTCACCGACCTGTTATCTGCGATTGCGGTGACTATCCTCGATGTGTTGCCGATCGCCGTGATCATTTTTGGCTTCCAGTTATTCGTTTTGCGCAAGCCCATCGCCAACCTGAAAAAAATTATTGTCGGCTTTGTACTGGTGATACTCGGTCTTGGATTTTTCCTCGAGGGCTTGCAGGCGGCGCTTTTTCCACTCGGCAAACTGATGGCTCAGCAGTTGACCGACCCCGGCTTTATTGCCGGCGATTCGACCGCCGGGGCATTGCGTTGGTGGAATTACTACTGGGTATACCTGTTCGCGTTGGCCATCGGCTTTGCCACCACCATTGCCGAACCGGCATTACTCGCGGTCGCGATCAAGGCCAACGATGTTTCGGCCGGCGCCATCGGCATCTGGGGATTGCGCATCGCGGTTGCCATCGGCGTTGCGTTTGGTATAGCGCTCGGGGTATATCGCATCATCAGCGGCACACCGCTCTACTGGTACATCATCAGCGGCTACGTTGTAGTGATGCTACAAACCCTGTTTGCGCCACGCATGATCATCGCGCTCGCCTACGATTCCGGTGGCGTCACGACGTCCACGGTAACCGTGCCGCTGGTCGCAGCGCTCGGCCTCGGGCTTGCCAGCACCGTCCCTGGGCGCAACCCGTTGCTCGACGGCTTCGGCCTGATCGCCTTTGCCAGCCTGTTTCCAATCATGTCGGTACTGGCCTATGCCCAGTTGTCGGCCTGGAAAAACCGCCACCACCGACACTCAACCCCCGAGGATTCGTTACCCCGGGATATTCCAACCCAGTGAGAAAACATCATGCATTTTAAACTCATCATTGCCCTGACCGAGGATTCGATCACTGATAAAATCGTCGAGGCCGCGCGCACCCGGGGCGCGACCGGATCGACCGTGATCGCCAGCGCGCGGGGCGAAGGCCCTACGGCCACGAAAACCTTTCTAGGCCTCAGCCTGTCAACGCAACGCGACGTGGTCCTGATGCTGGTCGAGGAACACATGTCGCGCGAAATACTCGAAATAATCGAGCACACCGGGCAGTTTGAAAACGGGCCGGGCTCCGGCATCGCCTTCAGCATCGACGTCGAAGACGCGGTGGGCGTGTCGCACCAGGTGCGACTGTTATCCGAGCTAGTCGAGGAGGAGATATGAACAGCAAAACCATTATTCGCGTCGCAGACGTGATGCATCCGGACTTCGACCTGGTCGACGGTATGGACACCGTGGCCGACGCGTTACGCAAATCAAAACACGCCGCGGCCAAGTGTTTTATCGTCGATACCCGCCATGACGACGACGAGTATGGTCTGGTGCTGCTGTCGGATATCGCCAAGCAGGTACTGGCCCGCAACAAGTCACCGGAACGCGTCAACATTTATGAAATCATGTCCAAGCCAGTGGTCAGCGTCGATTCGCAAATGAACATACGTTATTGCGCAAGACTATTCGAAAACTTCGGCCTGGGGCGCGCACCGGTGGTCGACAGGGGCAAGGTCGTCGGCATAGTCGGCTACACCGACATCGTGCTACACGGCATTCGCGACCGCATGCTGTGAAACCAGCCTGCGAAAATCTCAATTCCCACCACAGCAGCGCTTGAATTTGACGCCGCTACCGCAGGGGCAGGCCTGGTTGCGTGCGGGCTTCCACGCCTTGAAGGATGGCGACAACGATTCGCCGCTGGTGTACAACCAGCGCCCCTGCTGAAATACGAAGTCGCTGCGTTCGCGCATCGCCGAAACTTCGCCCGATGCCAGCAGCCGCGCTTCGAACTCGACGCTGGCCTGCTGATTCCGTTGTTCGCTGGCCAGAATTTCGAGTCCAATCCAGCGTAGCGTTGTGTCGAGGTCGAGCTCAGCCGGCCTGAAGTCGGCATGCCAGGTTTCCAGCAGGTAGTCGACTTCACCGAGCGCGAAGGCCGCGTATCGCGAGCGCATCAGCAATGGCGCGTTTTCAGGCAGCGCGCGATGTGATATAAATCGTCCACAACAGCGGTCAAAGGTTTGGCCGGAATGACAGGGACAGTTCATACACAATCGACAAAAGGACGACTATATCACCATGCCCGAATCACAAGAATCCGCCGCACTGGAAATCTTGCGCAAACGCTTCGGTTACGCGCAGTTTCGTTTTCAACAGCAAGCGATAATCGATAGCCTGATCGGCGGGCGCGACGCGCTGGTGCTGATGCCTACCGGTGGCGGAAAATCTCTGTGTTATCAGATACCTGCAATGCTACGCGAGGGTGTTGGCGTGGTTATTTCGCCGTTGATCGCACTGATGCAGGACCAGGTCGATGCGCTCGCGCAAAACGGCATCAACGCGGCCTTTCTGAATTCGACGCAAAGCCAGCAGCAGCAACAGGCGACGCGCCAGTTGATGCGCGACGGTGAAATCGATTTACTCTACGTCGCGCCGGAACGCGCGCTCACCGAAGATTTTCTGCAGTTGCTGCGGGAATGTCGCATCGCCCTGTTCGCTATCGACGAAGCTCACTGTGTATCGCAATGGGGCCACGATTTCAGGCCCGACTACCAGAACCTGCGCAGGCTCCACCAGCAATTTCCCGGGGTACCGCGCATCGCACTGACCGCGACCGCCGACCGCCGCACGCTCGGTGAAATCGAAATCCAGTTGCAGTTGCGAGGGCGCCGATCGCTTCGTGCACAGCTTTGACCGCCCCAACATCTTTTACCGCATTACCCAGGGCGACAACGGGCGCCAGCGCATGTGGGATTTTCTCCAGCAAAACCATCCCGAGGATGCCGGCATCGTCTACTGCCTGTCGCGCAAGAAAGTCGAGGAAACGGCCAAGTGGCTGAGCCAGAAAGGCCGCCATGCGCTGCCCTATCACGCCGGCCTCGACAAGAATATCCGCGCCACGCACCAACGCACTTTCCTGCAGCAGGAAGGGGTCATCATCGTCGCCACCATTGCCTTCGGCATGGGCATCGACAAGCCCGACGTGCGCTTCGTCGCGCACCTGAATTTGCCCAAGAACATCGAATCCTATTACCAGGAAACCGGGCGCGCCGGGCGCGACAGTGAACCGGCCAATGCGTGGATGACCTATGGCCTGCAGGACATCATCAACCTGCGCCAGATGATGGCGCAAAGCGACGCCGACGAGCAATTCAAGCGCGTGCTGCATCACAAGATGGAAGCCATGCTGGGGTTTTGCGAACAGGTGGGCTGCCGCCGCCAAACGCTGCTCGGTTACTTCGACGAAACCCTGGACGAGCCCTGCGGTCACTGCGACAACTGCGTCGACCCGCCGCAAACCTGGGACGCCACCGAGGCGGCGCGCATGGCTTTATCCTGCGTGTTTCGCACCGGCCAGCGCTTCGGCGTGAATTACGTCATCGACGTGCTGCTCGGCAATGATCGCGAGCGCATCGTGCAAAATGGACACGACCAACTGAGCACCTTCGGCATTGGCGACCTGGACAGCAACGAGTGGCGCAGCCTGTTCCGCCAGCTCATCGCGCTCGGTTACCTGTACGCCGATATCGACAACTACGGCGCGTTAAAAATGAATCCCAGCTGTAAACCGTTACTGAGCGGTTCGCAAACCCTGAACCTGCGGCAGTTCGTCAAACAGCGTGGTTCGCGCAAAAGTCCCGGCGCTAAAATCAAGGTCGAATTGCAGGCCGCCGACACGCCGCTGTTCGACGCGCTGCGTCTGCATCGCAGCGAACTCGCCCAGCAACAGTCGGTGCCGCCCTACGTCATCCTGCACGACAAGACCTTGCAGGCGATCTGCCAGCAGCGCCCCGAAAACACTGAACAACTGGCCGAGATTCCCGGTATCGGAGCGCACAAGCTGGAACTCTACGGCGCCGAACTGATCCGCATCACGCGAGAGTATTCAGCAGCGGCGGGCCGTGACGAGAGCGCCGAAAACCGTTAACCTTGCGCCACGTGCCGGTGCGGCACACAGGTTTGATCGCGCGGAGAATGACATCGTGAATTCCAGTTTCAACGCCCTCGACACGCTGGTCGTCAAGGACAACTTTTATAGCAATCCCGATGAAGTGCGCGAGCTCGCGCTCGGCAAGACCTACCAGCAACCGCCGGCGGGAACCCCGCGCCTCGCGGTCACTGCGATCTGTAACGAAACTGAAGCGAAAGCCATGTTTGAACGCCTGCAGGGCAATTTACCGGAAGACCAGGGAAACCCGGTTGTCGGCGTCAACGTCCTGTTTCGCTACACGCTCGCCACGGCGCAGAAAAAAATATTCTGCCACGTCGACGGCTGTTCGAGTGCGGGTATCGTCTACCTGAGCAAACCCGAGCAGTGTGCTGGCGGCACAACGATTTATCGTCACAAGGCCACCGGCGACGAAATCTACCGCAAGCAAAACCGCCAGCTGTATGATTTTCGTGATCCCGGGCAGTGGGAAGTCATCAAGGAAGTGGAGATGGCCTACAACCGGCTGGTGATGTACCCGGGGCAGTTGTTTCACGCCATCACGCCGGTGTTCTTCGGCGATAAAATCGACAATGCGCGCCTGACACAAAACGTCTTCATTTACCGCGAACGCGACAAGGAACTGATGTAGCCCGACCGGTTTGAGTCCCCGGATCCCGGTTCAATCCTTTAGTTAATAACATCCGGCCAGTGCATGTTGGCGGCGCGAATGTGTCCGCGAACATCCTGTTTCCAGCGTTGCTGAACGCCGGTGCTGTAATTCAGGTACAACTTGCCGTCGACGATTGCCCAGGCTTCGGGCACGGTGGATGCGGTGTAGCCCTGCGATACCGCGTAGGCGCAGTAACCCCCGTATTGCGGAGCATAGGCGGCCGGATCGGCGACAAACTTTGCCTGGTTTTCGGCGCTGGCGAAATGAAAGGTGGCGCCGTCCAGGGTCGCGGTGAACTGCTTGCTGCCATGCGTCGGCTTGCCGTCGGTGAAGTAGGCGACCGGATCATAGCCACGAATGGCGCCTTCCGCGGTTGAAAATACCGGCGCCTTGCCGGCCATGCGCGAGCGGTATGACCAGCAGCAGCGCGAGGCTACCCAGAAATCGGTACATAGTGATTGTCTCCGTGTCGAGTCGCTTGTTCTGCTTGGAGCGGGGATTTGCCAAAAGATTCCCGACGCGTGGCAGAATTTCAGGAAATAATACGGTCTTTTATAGCATTTTCAGGCGTTGCAGCAACAAATGATCGAGCCGTTGCTCGATTTCGGCGCTGTCGAGTGCGGTACAGCTGTGCGACAGGTAGCCGAGCGCCTGCCGCCAGGGTCGATCAAACTGCTCCCAGAACAATTGCTTCGCCGCTGGAAAGCGCCAGCCTTCGCCGATCACCAGTGCATAAATACGCACCGAACTGTCGTTGAGCCAGTGCCGGCCGACAAATTCGTCAAAATCCGCGGCGCTGCCGACGGGCGCGATCAGCGGTTTGTTGGCTTCGATCCACAGCGCCAGCGTCGCCTCCATCAGGGCCGCCTTGTCGGGAAAGTGGTTGTACACCGTTGCCTTGGATACCTGGCTGGTCTTCACCACCATATCGATCGACGTGCCCTTGAAGCCATTGTCGAGAAACAGCGGTAACGCCGCGACGGCAATTTGCATTTTTTTTGACTTCTGCGCCATGACAGACTTGATTCCGGCAAGGATTTATGCAAACTATACTAAACCGTCTAGTATATGTCATTCATTATGTTCGATCAGACCCCCGGAGCCCACGATGATTCGCAGTGACAATGGATTTTTTGGTGAATTCGGCGGACGCTTTGTCCCCGAAATTCTACTGCCCGCGTTGACCGAGCTCGAAGATTTGTTCTTCGGCCTGCGCGACGATCCCGATTTCTGGCAGGAATACCTGACCCTGACCCAGGAATTCAGCGGTCGCCCGACCCCGCTGACACCGCTGCGGCGCCTGTCCAAGCAGCTCGGCGGCGCGCAAATCTGGTTGAAACGCGAGGACCTGAACCACTCGGGTGCCCACAAGGTCAACAACGTGCTCGGCCAGGGCCTGTTGGTGCAACGCATGGGCAAGGGGCGCGTCATTGCCGAAACCGGCGCCGGCCAGCACGGGCTCGCAACCGCGATCATGGCCGCCCGCCTCGGGCTCGACGCAACCATTTACATGGGCGCCGAGGACATCGAACGCCAGTATTCCAACGTCTTCTGGATGCGCCAGCTCGGCGCCAAGGTGGTTGGTGTCACTACCGGCGCACAAACCCTGAAGGAAGCGCTGGACGAAGCCCTGCGCGACTGGGCCGCGAGCGTCGAGGACACCCACTACGTGCTCGGCACCGCCTGCGGTCCGGCGCCCTTCCCGGAGCTGGTGTCTTACTTCCAGGGCGTGATCAGCATCGAGATCAAGGAACAGTCGATGAAGCAGATGGGGCGGCTTCCGGATGAAATCGTCGCCTGTGTCGGCGGCGGTTCCAACGCCATGGGCGCGTTTGGCGCGTTTCTCGACGACCCCGACGTGGCGCTGGTCGGCGTAGAGGCCGGCGGACGCAGCCTCGCCGATGGCGAACACTCGATCCGCCTGTCGCAGAACACCGGCGAAACCGGCATCGCCCAGGGTTACAAGACGCTGTTTCTGCAAAACGACGACGGCCAGCTCGGTGATACCCACAGCATCGCTGCCGGGCTCGACTACGTTGGCGTCTCGCCGATACTCGCCTACCTGTCGCAGCAAGGCCGGGTGATTGCAGATTCGGCCAGCGACGACGAAGTCACCGAAGCCTTCAGCCTGCTGATGAAAACCGAGGGGATTATCCCGGCGCTGGAATCGGCGCATGGCCTCGCCGGCGGCTTCAAACGCGCTCGCGAGATGAAACCGGAGCAAAACCTGGTGATCAACTTGAGCGGGCGCGGCGACAAGGATATCTTCACCGTCGCGCGCGCCTTCCCGCAGCCCGAATGGACCGGATTCCTGGAACGTGAGGCCAAACGTTCAGCCGAGATAATGCAAGCCAAAGGAGGGAACTGATCATGTTTCCAACACAGTATGAAAACCTGCAGATCATGTCGCACGCGGTGATCGGCTTCCCCAGCCTCGAAGAAAACGAAAAAGCCATCGCCGGCCTGGCCGACGCCGGGGTACGCCTGATCGAGCTACAGGTGCCCTTCAGCGACCCGGTGGCCGACGGTCACACACTGGTCAACGCCTGCTACGAAGCGCTTAAACACGGTGGATCGGTGCAGGCAACGCTGGACCTGGCCGAGCGCGTGTGCGCACGTCACCCCGAGGTGACCTTTGTCTTGATGAGCTATTTGAACCCGCTGTTCCGTTACGGCCTCGATCGCCTGTTCGACAAAGCGGTAGCCGTCGGCATCAAGGGCATGATTATCCCCGACTGGCCGGTGGAAGAAATCGAACCCTGGTTGCCCAAGCTCGATGCAATTGGCCTGGCGCCAATTTTGATGGTCACTCCGAATACGGCAGCCGAGCGCGTCGGCCGCATTGCGCGCGCCTCGCGCGGCATGATTTACGTGGTGTCGCGCATGGGTGTCACCGGACACGAAACCCACTGGGGCGAAAAGTTCCAGAATTACATCGCCGAGATCCGTAAACATACCGATTTGCCGCTGGCGGTTGGTTTCGGGGTACGCACCAACGAAGACCTGCAGGCCCTGGCGGGCAAGGCCGAAGTTGCCGCGTTTTGCTCGCAGTACATCGAATGGCAGCGCGACGAAGGCAGCGACGTGGCCGCCAGCAAGATGAAAACGATCGTCCAGGCCATGAGCGCGACCTGAGTTTCTCCGGCGCAAGGCCGCAATGATGTTCAGCCCGGTGGACCTGATCTGGTTGCTCCTGCTCGGCGCCGGCGTGCTCTACCTGTGGCGCAGCGATCAATTCAAGCGCAGGGCCCGTGACCTGGCCATCGCCCACTGCAGCGAACTCAACCTGCAACTGCTCGACCACAGCATGGTGATCACCGGCATCTGGCCGCTGCGTGGCGCCGACGGCCGCCTGGTGCTGCGGCGCAAGTACCGATTCGAGTTTGCCTCCATCGGCGATCGCCGTTACCAGGGCGAACTGGTGCTGACCGGCCTGCAATTGCTGCGCATCGATCTGGAGGCTTACAAACTGCCGTCCGACGATTAGTTCGAGTGGTATCACTCGACGTTACCGCGGTAACGTCGATGCTGCGAAGGCCAGAATGTTCCTCGTGGCGCATCGACTCCAGGCGTATACCAATCAACTACCCCGCCCGGCTGGAAAATTCCTGGGAAAGTGTCTGTCCCCGTGGGAAATTGTCTGTCCCCGTGATCTGTTAGGGAGCACACTGCTCTACCCTGGCCGATGTTACATCTTCATCTAGGGGCGCCTATATCCAGGCCCGCGCGGTGTGCTCTGGCAAGGTACTGGAGTCGGGTTTCTGGGTTGGTATCCACCTCGTAAAACATATGGCGAGTGACGTTATTTATGCCGCAATAGCTAAAAGTTCCCATATCCATATTGTTGCTGATAGCCGCTTCGTAGCCCCGCTTGCCTTCAAAGGTGCGCCGCGATGAGCCACAACTACCAAGAACGATCAAATCTTTATTAATCAAACCGTAGGGGCGCTCAAGCGTCCAGTGATAGGCCCAGCCTTCACTCCAGACTCGGTCAATCCAGCCCTTGAGCAGTGCAGGAAAGCTCCACCAATAAAAAGGGAACACCAGAGCAATAACATCATTGCGCGCTATACGCGCCTGCTCGGCCAGCACGTCGCCGGGCATTGTACCGCCCTCAAATTGCGCCTGGTCCTCAGGTTGGAAGCAAGGGTTAAACCCCTCCGCATGAAGATCAGCGATCTCGACAACATGGCCGGCCTCCTCTAAGCCTGCGACGAAATGGTCTAGCAGCGCACCAGTAAATGAATCCCTGCGTGGATGTGCAAGCACAACTAGCACTTTCATAGTCTCACCTCAGTTGATGGATTTATTCAATGAATTATAAGTGTTGGACATAAGGCCCATAGCGGCTTTATGCCCACTGATAACGAACGAAAGAATAAAAAATGACAAATTATTTCTGTAGGGGCTTGGTTAGCGTCAGATGCCAGCGCTAACAATTTGAATGGTCATACGGGTATATAACCCAAAAATTTACCACCATGCCTCGAAGTATTAACTATCCTTTCGCAAATTTAATCCTCCTTCCCCTTTTATTACCATTATCTCGAAGCTGCAAACTGCCGCCCGACGATTAGTTCGAGTGGTATTACGTGACGTTACCGCGGTAACGTCGATGCTGCGAAGATCAGAATTATCCTCATGGCTGCATCGACCCAGGGCGCATCTCTAAATCAATGGCCCTACCCGGGCTGAATATCCGCACGGCAGCATCGCACCCTTTTTTGGCGGCGTTGTTGCGCTTCAGCCTTGAAGCTAAGTGGCATTGATCATCGTCCTGAGTGATTTGGCCATGACCACACCATTTTCAATCCCGTTGTAATATCCTGGTAGCACATCTAATTTTTCGTAACCCAGGTACTCGTAAAGAGTAAACGCAGCTGAATTCGATTCTCTTAGTTGAACGAATACATTGAATGCGCCTGCAGTGGATGCCACTTTTTCAAGCCAGAGTACGATTTGAGATCCTACCTTGTTTCGGCGGTAATCTTCCTTTACCGCGAGTAGATCAAGATTGGCCTGATCCTTGCGATAAGTCATGACGCCAAAACCAGCCAATTCTTTTTCCAGCCTTGCAACAATGATATTTTGGGATTTGCTTTTAATAATTCGATGTATCTTTGCCGGCGTGTACTTCCAGCCGAGTCCGTACTCGACCTCTTCTCGAGATAGCTTGCCGATATCGATTGCATCAGACAGTCGGGCAAATTCAATTTGAATATCAGTTGCCAGCATTACTCTTGTGCCTCTTAACACCTCGTATCAGCGGCGCGGCCTAGCGATTTGCGCCACCTTGACTCGAAGAGAACGGCAGAACTTTGTCCTGTTCGGCCGGGTCATTGCGTGCGACGACAGCGCGCGCGGGTTCGGTTGCACTGAGATTGATTGCTTCGTGAGGAACACCCGGTGGAACGAAAAGGAAATCGCCTGCATGGCTAACCACTTCGTTCTCCAGTGCCGGCCCCCAACGCGTGCATACGGTTCCCTCAAGGACATAGATACCGGTTTCGTAACCGACGTGGATATGCGGCTCGGCCCGAGCGCCTGGCGGTATGACGACCAGGTGCATGGACAACCCCGTGGCATTGACTGTCTGACCAGAAATGCCAACAAAGTAGGGCAAGCGCTGCCTCGTCATGACCTCACGGTCTGGCCTGACACTCTGAACTTTTGGCAAGTGGTTGTTCATTTCGATAGTCCTTCAGTACAGGTACTCATGATGCCTGACATTGGTTTATACAGAATCCATATATTACGGTATCGGACACAATCTGCCTAAATCCGGTGAGTCCGGATTCCAGGGGAAACCCCTCCAGGAACTGCCCGGACGCAAAAACGGTCTCCCCCGCGGTCGCCTTCAATGTTCAGGATCGGATTACTTTGCCAGCGATTGTCTTTTTCGATCGGGTTATAGTTTCGCGTTCTACTCCGTCGGTACTCGGCCGCTGTCATCGATCAGCCATCGGCGCCGAGCGCCTTTCTGATCCGGGGCGCAAGAACAAACAACAATAGTGCGCTAACCACGCCAATCCACAGGGTCGAAGTCAAAATGGTGGCCAGCGTAGCCTCGTTGATCGGCGCGCCGCGCTCGAGGCCGGAGGCCAGCAACAGCAGCAACAACGCGAAAAACAGGCGCTCGGCCAGGCCCTGCAGCGACAGGTAGGTCGCGCGCTGGCGACGCTCGATGCGCGGTGCGATCGCCGCGCGCACCGGGGCGTGCACCAGCGACATCGGAAAGTTACGCAGACAGACCAGTGCCAGCACCATCGGACTGACGGCAAACGCCATCGCCGCGACAATCCCCAGTTGAATCAACATGGCGACCGCGAGCACTCCGACCAGGCCGAGTTTCAGCTGCCAGGCGATGCTCGCGCGCGCGCCGATGGCGCCACCGAACATCGATATCGAGATGACGATACCGGAAATCAGTGGCGCCTGGTCTGCGGCAGCCAGCACCGGCAATTCCAGCAGGGTGATGTAGGGCTGGTAAAACTCGAAGACGATGTGCGCCATTGCGTACAGCACGATAACCACCCCGAACAGCCAGCCCAGCACCGGGTCGCGCAGACGCAGGCAGCAATCCCAGACGACGCGCGTAAAACTCTGCGGAATCGCGCTGCTCTCGTCGGCGTGCGTCGGCTCGGTGAAACGCCAGACCAGCAACCCCATCACGCTCGCACTGCACAGCGAAAAAACGTAGGCCAGGCGCAAGTCGATCATGCCCAGCACACCCCCCGACAGCGTCGCGATGGCGAGCATGATCAGCCCCCATTGCTCGGCCTGCGCCTCGCGCCTGGCATACTCGTCCTCGCGACCCAGCGCCTTCAGTGAATCGTAGAGGAACGCGGTGTCGGTACCGGATTGCATGGCGATCCCCATGGCGAGCAGGAACTGGCCGGCGGCAAACCACCAGAAACCGGCGCCGACGATGAAACAGCTGAATGACGCGATCAGCGCCGTGGCCGCAATCAACAAGGTGCGGCGACGACCGATGCGATCGGAAAAGTAGCCCGACGGCACTTCCAGCAGGAACACCGACAGGTAATAAACCGCCGACAGTTCGATCACCTGGTCGAGCGGCAGGCTCTGGCTCATGTAGAGGAAAAACACGGTGATCCACGCATGGCCGTCGGAGGCCGCGCGAAACCACGGGTACAGGCGCACATTCAGCTGGAGTGGTGACACGTCAGATTTCAGCAGCGATGGGTTAGTCGAGCGCTTCGCGAATCATGACATCCACCGCGATGCACCGCTCCGTGGTCACCAGCAACGGGTTGATATCCATTTCCACCAGGCGTTCGCTGCTGCGCCTCGGCGAAATTCGACAGCGCGCGAATGGTAGAAATCAGCTGCGCCATATCGGCCGCGGGTTTGCCGCGATACCCCTGCAACAGCGGAAAGCATTTCAGCTCCTGCAACGCCATCTCGATCTGCGCGTCGCTCGCCGGTAGCAACAGGGTCACGGCATCCTGCAGCAGTTCGACCAGCACCCCGCCGCTGGCAATCACCAGCAACTGGCCAAACTGTGGATCGGTATTGACGCCCACCATCAACTCGGCGATCGCATCGTCCACCATGCTTTCGATCAACACCCGCTCGAAATCGACCTGCGGTGCGGCCGCGGCAACGCTATCGCGCATCGCGTCGAGCGCCTGCAGCAATTGCTGCGCGTCTGGTCAGATTGACCCGCACCGCGCCCGCTTCCGACTTGTGCGGCAAATCGGCGGACACCGCCTTCAACACCAGCGGATACCAGTTGATCCGCCATATCGCAACTTCACTCCAGCGCGACGACTCGACGCCGACAGGAATATCGATGCCACTGCCTGCAGCAACTGCCTTGCCCTGCGCTTCGTCGACCACGCGCGTCGGCTGGTTTCTGTCCGGCCCCAATATCCGGCGATACCCGGGTTACCGCTGGCCGAGAACGCTTGCGCGCAACTGTCCGTAGCGGCAGGCATTGGCGATCGCATCGAGGCCCGCATCGAGCCCCTGTAACGGCGTGACGCCGCCGGCAATGATCATTTCGCGCGATTCGCGATCGATGTTTTCCGGCAGATCGCTGCACACCGCGCCCGGCAATGCCCACGGCATTGCAGGCCTCGATAAAGGACAGCGCATCGTTGCGGTAATGGCTGTTGTCCGCATGGATGTGCGGTGGCGGGAAATCCTGGATCACGACCGCCAGGTCGTAATCCTTCGCCATCAGCGCTTGAAACACTTTCGGCATCACTTCGCGTTTCCCCATAACGGCGTCGTGTAATCGAGCGGATTGGTTGCGGTCGCAATATCGGGCAGTAAGCGGGTCAACTTGCTCTAGCCGTGGCGGCCGACGGTTGCGGCAACTCCAGCCCGACCTGTGCGCGCAATAATCGGCGACCATGGCCGCATCGCCACCCGAACAGGTAAAGGCGGCGAGGCGATTCCCGCGCGGCACGCCCGACACCGACAGGAACTTGAGGGTCTCCATCATTTCCACCGGCGAATCGACGCGAATCAGGCCCAGTTGCCGAAACAGGGCATCAAAGGCCTGGTCGGCCCCGGCCAGCGATCCGGTATGGCTCAGCGAAATATTCGATACCCAGCGCTGATTTGCCGGCTTTCAACACGACGATCGGCTTGTCCGCCTGCAGCGCGCGCAATGCGGCGGCGGCAAAGCGATCGACGTTACGAATGCCCTCGATGTACATGCCGATGGCGGTGACCGATGCCTCTTCGATCAGCACTTCGAGGTAATCCTCGATTGCCAGTTGCGCCTGGTTGCCGGCCGAAATGACGTATGAAATGGGCACCGAGCGCGCGTTCATGATCAGGTTCGCCGGCAGCATGCCGCTTTGCATGATCAGCGCGACGCCGCGCTCGCAGCGATCGTGGCCCGCGCCGAAGGGCCACAGCAACGCACCGTTGGTGAAATTGATACAGCCGTAGCAATTGGGGCCCACCAGCGCCATGTCGCCGGCCGCCTCGATCAATTCGGCTTCGGCCTGCAGACCGCTCGCGCCGAGTTCACCGAAGCCCGCGGTAAAACAGGCCACGCCGCCCGCTCCCATGCGGCTGAGTCCGGCCACCGTGGTCGTGGCCGCCGCGCGTGGCGTGGCCAGGAATACCGCATCGGGCGCCTCGGGCAAATCCTCGATACGGGCATAGCAGGGCTGACCACCCAGGGTGCTGCGCGTTGGATTCACGCCCCACACCGGGCCGTCGAACTGCGCGGCGCACTGGCGCGCGCTGAAGTCGGCATCGCTGCCGCCGATGAAGGCGATATGGCGTGGCGACAACAGCCGCCGCAGGTTGTCCTGCAGCGCCGTCATCAGGACTCGTACTGGCGTAACAACGAGCGTGAAATGATGTGGCGCTGGATCTCGGAGGTGCCATCCCAGATGCGATCGAGGCGCGCATCGCGCCACAGGCGCTCGATGGGTAACTCTTCCATCAGGCCCATGCCACCGTAAATTTGAATCGTGCTGTCGGCGGCCCGACCGACGGCTTCGGAGGCGAACAACTTCGCCTTGGCGGCATCGTCGGGTTCCATGATGCCCTGGTCCGCCTTGTCGGCAGCGTGCATCACCAGCAGGTCGGCGGCCTGCAAATCGGTGGCCATGTCGGCGAGCTTGAACGAAGTGCCCTGGAACTTGCCGATGGCCTGGCCGAATTGCTTGCGCTCGGTGGCGTAGCGTGCGGCCAGATCGAGCAGGCGCTCGATCTTACCGCAGGCGGCCGCGGCGACCCAGACGCGGCCCATCTTCAGCCACTTGTCGGCCAGATCGAAACCCTCCCCTTCGACGCCAAGTATCTGGCTTTGATGCACGCGGCAACGCGTGAAAGACAACTGCCAGGTATGGTAGGCGCGTTGCGCGGCGCAGCGTGGCCCACGCTGGATTTCAAAACCAGGTGTATCGCGATCGATGAGAAAGGCGGTGACCAGCTTGCGCTCGCCGCGCTTCGTCTGCTGTACACCGGTCCAGGCGAAGAGGATGGCGAAATCCGGGATGACCGGGCTGCTGATGAAGTGCTTGGCTGCCATTGATGATGAAATCCTCGCCGTCGCGTTTGGCATTGGTCGACATCGACAGGATGTCCGAGCCGGCGCCGGGCTCGGTCAGCGCGAACACTTCTTTCTTTTCCCCGGTCACGCAGGGTTTGAGGTATTTTTCGACCTGGTCGCCGCTGCAGGCCAGCAGAATTTCAGAGGGCCGATGGATGTAACCGTGCAGCCCGTAGCTGGTCTTGCCCAGCTCGCGCTCGAACAGCGCGAGGGTTTTATAGTCGAGCCCGCCACCACCGATGTCCTCGGGCAGGTTGGGTGCGTAAAAACCCATTTCCAGCGCGCGTTGCTTGATGCGCTCACCCAGTTCGAGCGGAACTTCACCGCTACGATCCACTTCGGCCTCGTGTGGTTCGAGCTCCTGCTCGCGAAACGCACGCAGCGAGCGCACGATCATGTCCTGTTCGGCGGTCAGGGTGTAGTTCATAAAACAGGCTCCAACGGACTTGCAAACGCGTCCAATCATATACCAATTTCGAGGCGAGTCTACTACACTGCGCGGTTCGGAATGCAGCCATTCAACAGGAGAAAAACATGGTCCCAGGCGACGATGAAGTTCGCGTAGCAATCGACGGCACGGTGATGAAGATCACCCTCGATCGGCCCAAGGCCAACGCGATCGATCTGCCGACCAGCCGCAAGCTGGGTGAAGCCTTTGTCTATTTTCGTGACAACCCAGAGCTTAAGGTGGCCATCATTACCGGCGCCGGCGAAAAGATCTTTTGCGCGGGCTGGGATCTGAAGGCGCTGGATGCCGGCGATACGCCGCTGGAAAACTGGTGGGAAGCCGAAGACCCGGAACTCGGCGGCTTCGCCGGCATTACCGAGATGTGGAACCTGAACAAGCCGGTGATCGCCGCGCTCAACGGGCTGACCATCGGTGGTGGCTTCGAGATTGCGCTCGCCTGCGACCTGATCATCGCCGCCGAACACGTCGAGTTTGCGCTCCCCGAACTGCCGCTCGGCCTGATTCCGGATGCCGGCGCGGTGCAACGCCTGCCGAAGCGCCTGCCGTATAACATCGCGCTGGAAATGCTCTACCTGGGGCGGCGCATGACGGCCGCCGAGGCCAGCCACTATGGCCTCATCAACCGCGTGGTACCGGCCGATCAACTGCAGGACGCCGCGCGACGAATGGGCCGCACAGTTATCACAGGTCGCACCGCTCGCGTTGCAATCGATCAAGGAAGTGCTGCGCGCCATCGAGTGCGAGCCCACCGAAAAGGCGTTCCACAAGATGCGCTACGACGATTTGCCGACCTACAAGGCGATGCTGTCCTCTGACGACGCCGGCGAAGGCGTCAAGGCTTTCGTCGAGAAGCGCGACGCCAAATTCAAGGGACAATAGCCATGCTCGATCAAGCTCCCGAGCAGGTCAGGCGCGTCACTTGCATCGGCGCGGGTCCGATCGGCGGCGGCTGGGCGGCACACTTCCTCGCCCAGGGTTACCAGGTCACCAGTTACCTGCACGACGCCACCGAACACGACGCGCTGATGCGCCTGCTGGAAACCGCCTGGACCAGCCTCGAGACCATCGGCCTCGCGCCCGGCGCCTCGCTCGACAATTTCAACTGGACCACCGATCTCGCCGAAGCCACCGCCGACGCCGAGTTCATCCAGGAGAGCGTGCCCGAGGTGCTACCGCTGAAACAGGCGCTGTACAAAACGCTCGGCGACATCGTCGACCCCCGGGTAGTGATCGCGTCGAGCACCTCGGGCCTGTCGATGACCGACATCCAGGCCGACTGCGCCACGCCGCAGCGCACCGTGGTCGCGCATCCGTTCAACCCGCCCTACCTGCTGCCGCTGGTGGAAATGATCGGCGGTGAAAAAACCAGCGCACAGACCGCTGCAATGGAGCGAGCAGTTCTATCGCTGCGCCGGCAAGTCGCCGCTGGTGATGCAGAAGGAAATTCCCGGGTTTATCGCCACGCGCCTGCAGGAAGCGATCTGGCGCGAAGCGCTGCACATGGTCGCCAACGGCGAAGCCACGGTCGAACAGATCGACCAGGCCGTGGTCAATGGTCCCGGCCCGCGCTGGGCGCTGATGGGCCCCTGCGAAATATTCCACGTCGGCGGCGGCGAAGGCGGCATGGCCTACTGCCTGGACCAGTTCGGGCCCGCGCTGAAGCTGCCGTGGACACGGCTGGTGGCGCCCGAGCTCACCGACGAGCTGCGCAACGCGATGGTCGACGGTTGCGTCGAAATGACCGACGGCCAGGATTTCGCCACGCTCAGCCAGAAGATGAACGACGGGCTGGTCGAAATCGCGAAGATGAAACGCCGATTTGAATCACAGTAATTACTCAGCAGAGGAATTTAATGAATAACGATGTCATTATTACCTGCGCCGTCACCGGTGCCGGCGACACCACCAGCCGCAGTCACCTGGTGCCGATCACGCCCCGCCAGGTGGCCGATGCCGCCATCGAAGCGGCAAAAGCCGGCGCCGCCGTGGTGCACGTGCACGTGCGCGACCCCGAGACCGGCGCCGGTTCGCGTGACCCGGCGCTGTTTCGCGAAACCGTGGACATGATTCGCGACAGTGGCGTCGACATGATCATCAACCTGACCGCTGGCATGGGCGGCGACTGGGTGCCGAGCGAAGGCGACCCGTCACTACCGGGGCCCGGCACCGACATGATCGGTCCCGAGGCGCGTCTCGCCCACGTGGTCGAGTGCAAGCCCGATATCTGCAGCCTCGACTGCGGCACGATGAACTTCGGCGGCAATTACACCTACATCAATACCGCGCCCTACCTGCGCACCATGGCACAGATGGCGCATGGATCTTGGCGTCAAACCCGAGCTCGAGGTGTTCGATCTCGGCCAGATTCGCCTGGCGCGCAACCTGATCGACGATGGCCTGATCAGCGCGCCGCCGATGTTCCAGATCTGCCTGGGCATTCCCTGGGGCGCGGGCGCCGATACCGCCACCATGTCGGCGATGCAGCAGGCGCTGCCGGCAGACGCTATCTGGGCCGGATTTCGGTATCTCCAGGATGCAGATGCCGATGGTGGCGCAGGCGGTGTTGCTCGGCGGCAATGTGCGCGTCGGCCTTGAAGACAATATCTACCTGGATCGTGGCGTACTGGCCACCAACGGCATGCTGGTGGAGCGCGCGGTGGAGATAATCGAGCGTCTCGGCGCACGCGTACTGGGGCCCGATGAAGCGCGTGCAAAAATCGGACTGAGTTAACATTTGCTTGAAATTGGGTCGATATCTGCTTGATATCCGTCTGATTTCTGAACTAAAACATTGAAATAACCGAGTTTGCAACTATATCAGTGAGATGAGCATTACCAGCACACAGTTCGCAATCGGCCAGGTGGTCAAGCACCGCATCTACGAATTTCGCGGTGTGATCGTCGATGTCGACCCCGAATTCAGCAATTCCGAGGAATGGTGGCTAGCCATTCCCGAAGATGCGCGCCCGCGCAAGAACCAGCCGTTTTATCACTTGCTCGCGGAAAACGAGTCGACCGCCTACGAAGCCTATGTGTCCGAACAAAACCTGCTGATCGACGAATCCGGGGAACCGGTCAATCACCCGCAGATCCACGAAGTGTTCGGCGAATTCCTCGGCGCCAGCTACGCGCTACCGGATCACTATCGAAACTAGTCAACTCGGTTTGGCACATAAAAAAAGGGGTAGCATTGCTACCCCTTAATCGTTTTACTTAGACGGTCGATCTAGGCGAACCACCAACGCTCGGCGTTTTTACCGCCGTCGAGCTCCCAGTTTGCACCCACGACCTTGGGTACATGCAGGCGCTCATGGTAAGCCATGACATCACTCTGGAACAACGGCAACACCAAACCACCTTCGTTGTGCAGAATCTGCTGCATTTCAACGTAGATATCACGACGCTTGGTGGTATTGAGCTCAGCACGACCCTGTACCAGCAGCTTGTTGAACTTTTCGTGCTTCCAGTAAGTATCATTCCAGCTCGCATCCGCCGCGTAGATCTGCGAAAAGATCCAGTTTTCCGTCGGGCGACCACTCCAGTAGCAGGCAGAGAAAGGTTTCTTCATCCACACGTTACTCCAGTAGCCGTCGTTCGGCTCACGCACCACTTCGACGTCGATACCGGCGGCACGCGCGGTAGAGGCCATCAACTGACCGGCATCCACCGCACCACCGAAACCGGTATCGGCCGCGTGGTACTGAACCGCGAGCTTGCTCAGACCCGCCTTTTTCAGGTGGAACTTGGCCTTCTCCGGATCGTATTCGCGCTGCGGTAACTCGTCGGTTGTAGCGCGGTAAATATTCGCCGGTCCAATCGGGTTGTCGTTACCGAGTTCACCGAATCCCTGGATGATTTTCTCCAGCCATTCCTGGCGATCGATAATCAGCTTCATCGCGGTGCGCACGTCATTGTTGTCGTATGGCGCGGTATCGGTACGCATCGGCAAGGTGATTTGCTTGTTACCGGTGGTCGCATGCACGTGGATTCCGGGTACCCGCTTCAGCAGGTGCACGGTATTGGTCTGGACGTTGTTCATCACATCTAACGCACCGGTTTGCAGCGCCTGGCTACGCGCGGTGGGGTCGCCGATCTGGGTAATTTCAACTTCGTCGAAATGCGCCGCGCCCTCTTTCCAGTAATTCGGATTGCGCGTGGTAAACGAGCGTACACCGGGATCGTTCTGCTTGAGTACATAGCCACCGGTACCAATGCCGGACTGCCAGTCGATGGTGCCGTCCTTGTTGGCCGGGCACATGTTGATGTGGTAATCGGTCATCAGGAACGGAAAGTCGGCGTCGCCGCCACTGAGCTTGACGGTTACGCCATGCTTGCCGTCTGCCTTGACCGATACGATGCCTGCCAGAATTCCCTTGGCGGCCGACTTGGAGTCTTCGCCGAGATGATGGTTGAGCGAAGCGACCACGTCTTCCGAGGTAAAGCTCTTGCCGTTGTGGAACTCGACGCCCTGGCGCAGTTTGAAATTCCAGGTTGCCGCATCGGCGCTGGCATCCCAGCTTTCGGCGAGTTCGGGAGCCAGCTGACCATTGGCTGCGACCTCGGTCAGGCTGTTACGTATCTGGCCGAACTGCAGATGCAGCATGTACAGGTCGAGAATCTGGCCCGGGTCGAGCGTATCCGTGGTGGCGCCACCGGTCAGGCCGACGCGCAGGCGCCCACCTTTCTTCGGCGTCGCCGCTTCTACCTTGTTGAGAATTGCCGATGCAGCAGTCAGCGAAACACCCATGGCCAGCGCACCGGTCATGAAACTACGCCGGGACACTTGCCCGGTTTCGAATGATTGCTGAATATCTCTGATTTTGTCGGCGACTTCGAGATCACCGATACCGGTGGTCAGGTCGATTTTGGTTTTGTCTTCGGGTTTCACTACTTCTCCTCCTCTAAAGGGATTTTACTTATATTTTGTCTTACCTATTTTCAGGAACGCCAAGAATAGCCTATTCGCCCAAACTCACGCAAATATGAATGCACGCCCGAAAATGTCACGATTTTTGTCAACTATGGGCGACTCCAGGGCGAAGTCAGCAAGCCTTGCCCATCGACTCACTGGATCTCAGCCACCGTTAGTCGCGGGCGCAGCAAAACCAAGTCGTTTGTCGATCAGGTTATGCAAAGGCTCACGCGCAAGGTAACGCGCCCAGTTATCGATAAACTGGTCAGCCATGACGCTTTCGAACTCGGCATAATCGCCCGACATGTGCGGCGATACCACGCAGTTGGGCGCCGTCCAGAACGGGCTTTGCGGCGGCAGGGGTTCTTCGACGAACACGTCGAGTGCGGCGCCGGCAATCCGCTCCTTGTGCAATGCGTCGAG
Organism: uncultured Gammaproteobacteria bacterium; assembly: GCA_963835795.1. GTDB lineage: Bacteria > Pseudomonadota > Gammaproteobacteria. The sequence continues at coordinate 18,426 of CAWIHJ010000060.1, read as the reverse complement.
CAGCGCAGTTTCATCCACCAGCGCGCCTCGACCGATATTGATAAAGCGTGCTTGCGAATTCATCGCCGCGAACTCTGCGGCGCCGAACAGGCCTCGCGTCTGCTCGGTCAGCGGCGTAATCGACACCACGTAATCGGCACCCGGCAGGCGTGCCAGCAAATCGTCGATAGCAAACACCTGGCCGAAATCCGTATCGCCGTCGCGCGCGCTACGCCCCATCACTTCGACGGTCATGCCCACGGCCTGTAACAGGCGGCCGACTTCACGCCCGATCGAACCAACGCCGACGACCAGCACGCGTTTACCGGTGACGATCTCTGACATTTGATGCTGCCATTGCGCCTGCGCCTGGTTGGCGAAAGTTTCGGCAAAGCGCTTGGCAAAGCCGATGATCATTCCCAGTACCCATTCCGCCATCGGCCGGTCAAACACGCCGCGCGCATTGGTGAACTGCACCTCGCTGGCGACCAGTTCGTCAAACATCGCCGCGTCTACGCCGGCCCCGGCCCAGTGAATCCAGCGCAAACCATCGGCTTCAGCCCAGGCTTCACGCAGGCTCGCGGCGCGAAAATTCCAGCCCAGCAGGACCTCGGCACCGGGCAGCATGCGCCGAAAGTCCGCGTCGTCGTGAGCACAGCGAATTTCCGCCTGATCGCGCAATTCATGCAGCCGTGGCACTTCGTCAATATCTTTTACACCTTGCACTAGCAATACCGGTTTCAAAATGAGTCTCCGTTGTATTTCAATTTAAAAGTCAGGCAATTTAAAGATCAGGCAATGGCCCGCGCAGCCGCATGGCGCGCGCGCAAATCATCGATAAAGGAATCGATAGCAGATAAATCTTCCCGCATATACGCCAACGGATCCGGCAAGCCTGGCTCACGCCGTAACACTCCCTCGAGCGTCGCATGCAGGCAGTATGCCGCATAACTGATGGCGTAACCGCCCTCCTGTACCAGCACCAGGCGCCCATCGCAACACTCATCGGCTAGTGCGCGTGCGCGTTGCCCGAGCTGGTAGAAACCATCCATGCTCAATAACTGGCGACCGTTGGGATCGAACTGGTTGGCATCCTGGCCGTTGGCAATAAACAGAATTTCAGGACGATGCTCGCGCACGGCCGGCGCGACCACCTCGTCAAATACCCTGAGATAAGCCCGGTCCCCGGAGCCGTAAGGCATGGGAATGTTCAGATTTTTACCAAGACCCGCCCCGTCACCCGCCTCGTCGACATCCCCGCTTTGCGGGTGGGTGTCGCCCCAGGCACCATGGTTCATGTGCATGGAAATGGTCAGCACCTGCGCGTCCTGGTAGAAACCCTGCTGGGTGCCGTTACCGTGGTGCACATCCCAGTCGATCACCGCCGCTCTTTGCAAACCTTGCGCACGCAACGCTTCGATGGCGATACCGATATTGTTGAAAAAGCAATAACCGTCAGCCATTTCCGGCTGCGCATGATGCCCGGGTGGGCGCAGCAAGGCGTAGGCGATTTTGCCGGCGCCCGCAAAAACGTGATTGCCAGCCGCCATGGCCAGACCAGCCGCCATGCAACAGATCGCGTAGCTACCCGGACCGAACACCGTGGTGCCGGAGAACCAGCGGGTCGCGTCGTTTGGAATCGCTTCCAGTTCGTCGATGTAGGCTGGCGTGTGGAAGCGTTGCAGGTCAATGCGCTGCGCCGCCTCGGCGCGATGCCAGTCAACTACCTCGGCAATCGGACCCTGTTGCAGGATCGCCAGCATGTTGTGGGCGCGTTCGCTGTTTTCCGGATGCGCTTCGATGACTGGCAGGTAAGGCGAGGCACTGGCCTCGAAAAAGCCTCGGCCGGTATCGTGTTCGAGGATACAGGGATCGAAAAATACCGCCAAACGTGCTGTCATTTACCGCATTCCTCCAGATTTTTACCCGATTTTCGCAAGCAGGCAGCGCATATTCTAATCGCATTCGCCTGGCGGCGGTATTCTTGCCGCAACCGTTCTGGTATTTTTAGCGTTTCACCGCTACCGGAGTCGACAGATGGGGCAGAATCGAGATCGCGTGCTGGAGCAATGCAATCCGGCGATGGAACTGGGGTTTTCGCTGGCAGAGTTTAACGCCCGCCTGCAGGTTATCCGTCAGCAGATGGCTGCACGAAACATCGACCTGTTGTGGTTAATGGCACCGGAAAGCCTGTACTACGTCAGCGGTTATACCTGCGAGTGGTACCAGGCGCAAAGCCCCAAACAATGGCCGGCGACCAGCGGCATCGCGCTGCACGTCGATCACGACCGGTTCATCCTGTTCGACACGCCGAGCGAACAGGTCATGTGCCGCTTCGTCACCTGCGCCGACGATATCCGCACTTTCCCGATCGACAATCGCCGCGATGGCATCGGCTTTATTATCGACGAGCTCGAAGCCGAGGGTTGGCTGGGTGGGACAGTGGGGATGGAACTCTACAGTTATCGGCCCAACCCGGCGATCAGCGCCCGTTTCCGCGCCGCTTTCGAAGCCCAGGGTTCGAGCGTCACCGATGGCAGCGATGTACTGCGCGAGGTGCGCTGGATCAAATCGCCGCAGGAAATCGCCTACCTGGAACATGCCGCGAGCATCACCGATATTGGTATCGAGGCGGCCCACAATGCGATCCGCCCGGGCGTCACCGAACTCGACGTCTACGCGGAGATAATCCACGCCATGGCCAAAGCCGGTGGAGAGAATCCGGCGATCACCCTGCCGGTGCTGTCGGGCCCCAAGGCCAACACCGGGCACTCGCTGGCGAGCCGCAAGGTAATCATGGCCGGCGAACAGGTCAACATCGACGTCAGCGGAGTTTACTGGCGCTATCACGCCAACGCGGCGCGCTCGTTTTACCTCGGCGAGCCGCCGGCTGATGTGCTCGACTACCACGATAAATCGTCCGGGGTATTCAAGGTCATTGCCGATATTCTGAAGCCTGGCCTGACGGTGGGCGAACTGGTAAGGGCTGCGCGGCAATACTACGACGAGGTCGGCATCTGGTCTGATGCCGGCTGGGTGGGTGGCTACGAACTCGGTATCGGTTTTCCACCCGACTGGGTGGGCAATTTCGTCTACGAAATGTCCGATTCGGATTCCGAGCGGGTATTCGAGCCAGGCACCTGCGTTAATTTCGAGAGCCAGTTCTTTTGCCCGCGCATGGCCGGCATCACTTATTACATTTGCACCTTGCTGTTCAAGGAAGACATCGCCGAACTACCGGTCAAGGCGCCGCGCCAGCTGGTGGTGATTGACTGATCCCGGCTAAAAAAAACCGATGTAGATAAAGTAAAGCACTGCATAGCGAGCGCCTTTGCCGATCGCGGTGAGGACGAAAAAGACAGCGAAGCGGACGCGCATGACTCCGGCAATGAAGGTCAGCGCGTCGCCGCCGATCGGCAGCCAGGCCATCAACAGGCTCCACACACCGTACTTTTGAAACCAGGCCTGGCTGCGATGCAACGTCTCGCGCCTGAACGGAAACCAGCGCTTCGTTTCGAAGCGGGTCAGGTATCGACCCAGTATCCAGTTGACGACCGCGCCGAGGCTATTGCCGGCGCTTGCGACCAGCCAGACCCAGAAAGGTGAAAAGTCCTGTTCCAACATGCCGATAAACGCGATTTCCGAGTAAAACGGCAGTATCGTCGCCGCACCGAAGGCGCTCAGGAACAGGAGGGCATAACCCACTCAGGCCTCACCGCCGTTGCCTTGCAGGATATTATTCGACGCCTTGACCGCGCGTGCAAAGGCAGCAAACAGTGCGCGATGCTGCGCTGCATACGGCAGGTACTCGGGATGCCATTGCACGCCGATGGTAAATTCACGCTGCGGATGTTCGATCGCCTGGGTAAAGCCGTCGCGATCGGTGGCCGCCAGGCGGAACGGTTCGGCAATGTCCTTGATCGCCTGGTTGTGCAGACTGTTGACCCGCAGCAGGTCGCGACCGATGATGTCGCGCAGTTTGGAGTCTGGCTCCAGCAGCGCCTCCTTGATCTTGAAAATCGAATTCCTGTTCGGTGTATGCTGGCGCAGCGGGCGCAGATCCTGGTGCAGGTTACCACCGAGGGCAATGTTCATCAGCTGGGACCCACGACAGATACCCAGTACCGGCAACTGCTCGTCATAGGCCGCGCGGAAAATGTCCAGTTCGAGCGTATCGCGTGCCGGATCGTAGCGCGCGCCCGCATCGCCAGTCGCACCGTAATGTTGTGGCTGTACATCATCACCTCCGCAGAGCAGGACTCCAGCGATACCTGCCGGGAACGCGGGATTCCGCGGCGTTACGTAATGCGCTCGCAACCCATATTGCCAGAGCATGAATCGCGCCGCCCACCAGCCGAAGCGCAAGCGTTTGTCTGGACCGGTCACGATAACCAGTGGTCTGTTGTTCGTCCGTTTATTGCCGCGATCAGCCGCCCACCAGGGCTTCGCTTTGCTTTAACCAGCTGTTCTCGCCGAGCGGCGGAATCAGGCTGTCCAGAGCTTCGCAGTAAGCCTCGCAAAAGCGCTGCAAGCCCGCCTCGTCACGACTCAGTGTCTCGACCTCCAACCACAGCTCCCAGGAGTGATCCAGATTCCAGTCAGGGTTGTCGATGTCGCAGTTCGGTAAACGATAGTGAAACGTGGGGCGCGCATTGATGCGCGCATCGTCAACCACGTTGCGTACACGCGTTTCGTCGAGATGCGCGAACAACGGCAACATGTCGAGGCTGCGATTGCGGGTCGGATTGAACTCCAGGTAGTCATCGATCATCTGCTGCTGGGACGGCTGGTAATTCCAGTCGACAAGCTTGCGCACATAAGCCTTGCCGAAATGATCGATATATGGGGTCAGCTTGCGCGTCAAATCGATTTTTTCACGGGCTGCGATGAACTCGTAAAGGCAAAAATAGGCGCGCAGGTAGTTGACGATGGTGTGCGTTTCGAGGTCGGGCAGCTCCGGATTGAGATGCACGCCAAACGCAAACTGCAGCGCGTGACGCGTACCGAGTGCGCCCTGCTTGCGCAATTGACTCACCAGCTCACAGAGGTCTTCGGCATCGGCCAGGGCAATCGGTGGTGAAACGATTTCCCAGGGCACCAGCAATTCCGAGGCGCGCGCCAACAGATCTGTGGTGATGCTGCCGAGCGTCCCCGGCGGTTGCTGGCTGGCAGCTTCCTGTGCCGCCAGTTGCTTCAGATAAGAGGAGTCCAGTTCGAGTTTGAAATCACCGAAACGAGTATCGACCACGTCAAAATCAAAGCGACTGTGTTTCGACGGTTTTACCACCGTAGAGATCGATGATGAGTTGCGTAATGACCGCGGGCTCGACACCGCTGAATTCGATCTCTATGCCGATTCGACGGGCTTCACCACTTGCCGTCGTTTCCCGTTCGGGTAACCAGTTTGTCTTGTTTTGCCGTGCCATCGTTTCCTGTACCGTCCTTAATCTGTGCCAATCGATTGCTGCTTGCGCCTCGTTAGCCTTGTCGGCAGAGGCTCGGGTGTTAGCTGCCTGTTCGCAGCGGCGAAGCATAAACCGGGCAAGATACGGGGTCTAGTCGGTACTAGCAGTCTGTCGGACTTAGGGATAATCTACTGCGGCGATGGGAAATCGGCCCATTTTTCCGATCTTTTTCGTTGCGTAGTTCCTACTATGCGCCTCAAAAGGTCGAAAAAATGGACTCGATTTCCCACTCGCCTCGCTACGATTCCCTAAGTCCGACAGACTGCTAGCGCTTAATCATCAATCGCGGGAAGCATAATCGATCCACGGGTGCAGCGCCGGTTCTTGCCAGGCGGCATACCAGGCCCGCAAATGCGGATTAATCGCCTGCACCGCACGCTGCTTTTCCCGTGGATACACGGCGGCCTGCAATTGCGCCGCCAACTCGGCCGCGGCCGCCGGCAAATCGAAACGCGTTGGCGCGCCGGCATCCCAAACCAGTTCGCCGTCGATCAGTACCTGCTCGACATCGCCACGCTGTGCCCGCAGCACGATCAGCTCCAACGGATCACATTCGGGAGCAGCCCACGGCCACAGCATTCGCTCGGTGTTCAGAACCACCAGGTCAGCGGCATAACCCGGCTGCAGCCGGCCAATCTGCTGCGCCTTGCCCATCAGCCGCGCACCGCCGCCGGTCGCCGCACCGAATACTTCCGCGACCGTGGGCACCTGGTGTTCGATACGTGGGTCCGAGGACAGGCGCAGGGCCAGGCGAATCTCGGCAAACATGTCTTCATTTTCATTGAGTGTGGTGGCATCCATACCAATGCCCACACCGACCCCGGCCTGCAAACAGGGCAGAAAAGGTGCGATACCTGCCCTGAGCCGCAGATTGGAACTCGGATTATGACTCAACATGGCGCCACTTTGCGCCATCGCTGCAATTTCCTGCTGGTTCAGCCAGGTGCCATGGGCGATGGTCAAGCGCGGGCTCAGAATGCCCAGCTGTTGCAGGTGCAACAGGGTCGCCATAGCGTAAGCGCGCGGACCATGCAGTTTTTCATAAAAGGATTCATTGACGTGGGTCTGGATGCCGCAATCCCAGTGTTCGGCCTCATCAAAGCAACGCTGCAGGCATGCGTCGCTCACCCACTGCGGACCCGGCGGCCCGTACCACAGGTCCACCCGCGGGTGCTGCGCCCAGCTATGCTGCAACTCCGTCATCACCGCAAAATAGTCGGCTTCGTCGATTCGCTTAGCCGTTGGCATCAGCGCACGCGCCTGCGCGCGCTGCTCGATCGGCAGCGACTGGATAAAGCGTTCGTCTTCTCCGACGCCCGCCACCAGGAAACTTTGCGAAGCCACCCCGGGCGCAAAGGCCACGCGTAACCCCGTGGTTTCGTGGGCGCGCAGGGATGCCGTAACGGTATCGGCGAATTGTTGTGCCGATCCACCAGCGCTCAGCATATCGACTGCGCTGGTTACCCCGGCACCCAGTTGAATACCCGAACTGACCAGCGTATTCAACCCGGGATCTATATCACGCATGCCATGCCAGGCCAGAATCCAGGGTTCCAGCAAGTCGTCAGACACTCCCTGCAAGACGCCCGATACGGCATGGCTGTGATGGTGTGCGTTGACCAGGCCGGGGATAACGGCGCTGTGTTCGTTGCCGATTACCGGGAGTTGCCGATGTTCTGCGCGCAATCGCTTCCAGTCGCCTACTTCGGCTACCTTGCCATCGCGCAGCAGCAGCGCGGCATCGCAGTGTACGTCGCTTGCGGCGTCAACCACGATCCAGCGTCCTCGCACCAACAGATCTTCAGTCATGATTTTACCTGCGTGAACCTCGGCAACGATCAGCGTCGGCTTTAGCTATCCTGATCGACAGGCCGCAAGAATAACCATTGCCGACACCGATGTCATTTCGACAGCAATCCACGGAGAGGCTTCATATCTTGCTCATTGATGGCGAGATAATTGGCAAAGCTGCTTTCCTATCCCATCGTGAGATCTTATAGTTAGCCAATTTGCAGCGGTTGATTGCCATGTCCGACACAGAATTTCAGGAGTACGACGACAACCTGATGGCGCTTCTCGAGGCCATCTGGGGCGAGGGTTTCATGTCGCCAGGTGGCGTGGACGAAGTTGATCGCTACCTCGATGGCATCAGCCTTGCCGGCAAGACGGTGCTCGACATCGGCTGCGGGCTCGGTGGAGTTGATCTGCACCTGCTGCATCAGCACGCCGCGACGCGGGTCACCGGCATCGATATCGATCCAGCGCTGATCGAGCGTTGTCATCAGCTCGCGCAAAAATACGGTGCGACCGAGCAGCTACACTTCGACTGTGTCGAACCGGGCCCACTCGATTTCGCCGACGCGAGTTTCGATATAGTCACCAGCAAGGATTCGATCATCCACATCGACGACAAACACACTCTTGCGGCGGACATTTACCGCATTCTCAAACCCGGGGGCTGGTTTGTCGCCAGCGACTGGCTCGCCGGTTATGAAGACGAACCTTCCGCGGAAATGCAGGCTTACCTCGAAGCCGAAGGACTCGACTTCGGCCTCGCATCAAGCGCCAGGTATAGAGACGCCCTGCTGACCGCCGGATTCACCGATATCGGGATTGTCGATCGTAATGCCTGGTATCAACAGCAGGCGCGCGAAGAACGTGAGCGGATGGGTGGTGCGCTCTTCGAAGGGCTCGCCGCCACGGTTGGTCGCGAATTTCTGCAACACGAAATCGACGTCTGGGACAAGATGATCATCGCCCTCGACCAGGGCCAGCTACGCCCCACTCATTTGCGCGGATATAAACCCGCCACCAGCCGTTAACAACAGGATTTTACCCATGTCTGACTCCGCGTCACCCTACGACACCGCTCGCTCCCTGATCGACGCGGCCAACACCGAAGATCCCAACCGGGTCAGCGCGGATGGCCGCGATTGGCCCAAGGAGCTACTGTATTCCGAACGCATGTCCGACATGCTCGAGCGCTACCGCCCCGACGCCGACCCGGTGATGAAACTGGCCATTCGGGCACAACACATCGAACGCTGGAAATCTCCTCGACAAGCCTATCCAGAAGGACGTATCGGCTACCTGCAATGGCGTAAGGACCTGTACAAGATACAGGCCAGTCGCGCGGCCGAATTGCTCGAACAGGCAGGCTATGACGAAACCGCCCGTAAACGCGCCTGGCAGGCGGTGGCGAAGAAAAATATCAAGGGGAATCCGGACACGCAGTTACTGGAAGACGTGACTGACCTGGTGTTCATGGAACACTACATGCTTGATTTTGTTGGCAAGCATCCGGACTACAGCGAGGAGAAGTGGCTGGAAATTATTCGCAAGACCTGGAATAAAATGTCAGCTAACGCGCAACAGTTCGCGTTGTCGGGGGCGGTCAGGCTGCCCGAATCACTGGCGCCACTGGTGCACAAGGCGGTGGCCGGAGACAGATTAGCCGGAGTCTGGAGGCTCATGGGTTTGCGTTAATGATTACTTCCTTCGGCAACTGTTGCGGTTGACCTGAATGAGCACCGGGCGCACAAAGCGCCCGGTGCCGTTTCATCCTTAGCTTTACTTGAACTTCTTGATTTCACCCGACTCCAGGCGAGTCGAGGTAACTGTTCAACTCGCGTTTAACGATCGGCATCAGGCAGTAGAGCCCGATGATGTTAACCACCGCCATGGCGAAGATCGCCGCATCGGAGAAATCGATAACCGGGCCAAGATTGGCGGCGGCACCGATAACCACGAAGATGCAGAAAATCACCTTGAAGACGATTTCCTTGGTCTTGCCTTCGCCGAACAGGTAAGTCCAGGCTTTAAGACCGTAGTAAGACCACGAGATCATCGTCGAAAAGGCGAACAGGACTACCGCAACCGCCAGTACATAAGGAAACCAGCTAAACGCGCTTTCGAATGCCGCCGAGGTCAGGCCTACACCCGATAGCACCGCTCGCGGTAACGATATGACCACCGTCGACGATGTAGTGACCGGTTTCCGGATCAATCATCAACTGACCGGTGATGATGATAACCAGCGCAGTCATGGTGCAGATCACCACGGTATCGATGAAGGGCTCGAGCAGCGAAACGAAACCTTCGGTGATGGGCTCCTTGGTACGTACCGCGGAGTGCGCGATAGCGGCGGAACCAACACCGGCTTCGTTGGAAAATGCTGCCCGCTTGAAACCCTGGATCAAGGCGCCGACCATACCGCCAGCAACTCCGAGACCGGTTAAGGCACCCTCGAAAATCTGACCGAAGGCCCAGCCAATCTTGTCGTAGTTTACAATCAGGATAACAATCGCCGCACCGACGTACATGATGCCCATGAACGGAACCACTTTCTCGGTGACCCTGGCGATGGATTTCAAACCACCGACGATGACCGCAAACACTACGATGGCGAAAATAATGCCGGTGATCCAGCCAGGATAGCCGCCGACGATGCCGGAAATCTGCTGATGCGCCTGGTTGGCCTGGAACATGTTACCGCCACCGAGAGCACCGAGAATACAGAACACGGAAAACATGATGGCGAGGAAGCGTCCACCCGGCAAGCCGCGCTCGGTAAAGCCCTTGGTCAGGTAATACATCGGACCACCGGAAACCGTTCCATCTGCGTATTCGTTCCGATATTTCACGCCCAGCGTACACTCGGTGAACTTGGAAGCCATGCCCATCAAGCCGGCCAGAATCATCCAGAAGGTTGCACCGGGGCCACCGATACCAACCGCTACCGCGACGCCTGCGATATTACCCAGACCGACCGTACCCGAAAGGGCGGTGGCCAGTGCCTGGAAATGACTGACTTCACCCGCGTCGTTGGGATCCGAGTAGTCACCTTTCACCAGCGAGATCGAATGCTTGAAAGCGCGGAACTGGATGAACCCGAAATAAAGGGTAAATACCGTGGCCGCTACCACCAGCCAGGCGACGATCCACGGAAACGAAGTGCCCGGGAAGGGACTGAAAATAAAGCTTACAAACCAACCCGTTGCACTGGCAAACATCTGATTGACGGACTCGTCAATCGTCTGCGCCATAACGGAGCCCGACATCAGCACCAACCCCATGGCACTGACAACTGCAATTAATTTTTTATTTTGCATTGTTATATTCCTGTGTTGGTTAGGGGACGATAGTGCAAGGCACTGGCGTGATCTGCGCCAGGGCCGCAGCCACTGATCCAAAAACAAGATTGGTGAGCTTGCTATGCCCGGTACGCCCGATAAAAATTTGCGAGGCCCCCTCTTTTGCAGCGATGTCAGCAAGCGTTTCAGCAATATGCCCATAGCGGATGGCCGCCTTCGCCTTCACACCCGCTTTTGTTACCGATTTAACCAGCGGATCAATCAGCGCCTGTTGCGCACGAGCCAGCTCCTCGTTACGGCGTGAGTGACGCTCTTCGAGTTCTTCGGGGGTCAGGAATGAATAAGGTGACCATTCAAGAACATGAGCCAGCACCAGCGAAGCACCGTGCGCTTTAGCTTGCTCGATGGCAATTTTGACGGCACGCCCAGAGGCTTCGCTTCCGTCACAGGCAACTACATAGGTAGTAGACATTATTTCCTCCCTCACTTTGGTATTGTTCTGATTAATATTTCTTCTACCGGAATCGGTAGAATTTATAGAGTAACGCGAATTCGACTGAATTTCCTCATGAACTTGAAAATTTTTTGATCGAGACTGAATCCTCAAACACACACGGGAAATCGTTGGCGCGATGCACGATGGAACCGCAGTGGCGCAGGCTGATATCAGCTATGCGGGCAAGACAGCATGGCACCGAAAACCTTGATGAAACCCGCAATCCTGGTGCCGGCAAGTTTGTCAACTCCGCCCTTAACGTTCAAGCGGAACCGAATCGAACAATTTTTGAATTTTTAAAAGTGAACCCAGATGCACTCGGTGCAGTTAAATTCAGAAATCGACGAAATGCCGGCGTACCCTCGACTCGAGCAGGGGGATCGCCTGTTGCAACACCATTTCCTGAAAATGCTCGGTTTGCTGATGCGCCTCGAGACCGCTGGCATCGTGATACATTTCGTAAATGAAAAACTCGCGCGGATTATCTGGATCAACATGGGTCACGTAATGGATCACGCCCGGTTCCTGTCGCGACAATTCACCGAGCTTGCACAATAGCTCATGCACTCGATCTTCGTTGCCCGCTTTCGCGGTCCAGTTCACCGCCAGTACATATGCCATACCCCAGTCCTCCTGTTTGTGAAGGCCCCAGTTTACCCGTTTAACGCGCGTACGACCTTACCCTAAGCCATTCCGGGTGCAGGTTTTCAGTTGCAGGGGAGATGACCCGGGTGATTAAAACGCGTTTTGACCGCGCAATACACGCACCACGCTCAGGACCATGATTCTGAGGTCGAACCAGAGAGACCAGTTATTGATGTACTCGAGATCGTACTCCACCTGGCTGCGCATTTTTTCCACGGTGTCGGTTTCGCCGCGCGCGCCATTAATCTGCGCCCAGCCGGTGATCCCCGGGCGTACCTGGTGACGCAGAATAAATCGTTGTATCAGGATGGCGTGAGTATCGTCGAATTTCAGTGGATGTGGACCTGGGCCCACCATCGACATGCGCCCCTGTAACACGTTGATCAGCTGGGGCAATTCATCCAACGACAGGCGCCGCAAAAAAGCGCCCAGCCGGGTAACCCGAGGATCATCGCGCCCGACCTGTTCGCCCTGCCCAGGGCTGTCTTCGGCACTCAGGGTGCGGAACCTGTAGAGGGTAAATTCCTGCCCGTCCAGCCCGTGTCGTATTTCCCGATGTATTGCGGGCCCTGGTGAGCCAAGTCTAATCATCAGAGCGATCAACAGCATGGGTATCGCCAGTAACACCAGTAACAGGGAAGCAAGGCAAATATCCTGCAGGCGCTTGGCAAAGCCATTAAAACCGCTAAATGGCGAATCGATTACCCGCAGTACTGGCATTTCGCTCAGGGTTTCCCACTGCGCGTGTAGGAAATCGAACACGGCGAAATCGGCCACGAAATAAACCGACACCAGGCTGTCGGTCAAGCGCTCGATCAATTCCCTGATGCGCGCTTCAGCGCGCATCGGCAAGGCAACGTAAACGATGTCTATGTCGCCGGCCTTCACCTTCTCGACGAGCAATTCGATGTCTCCCACCAGGGGGATCGCGCCGTCTACCGTAAGACGCTCGTGATTTAACTCGCGTTCGTCGAAATAACCCAGCAGGTGCACACCCATCCAGCGATTGAATAAAATCCGGTCCGCGACCCGATGACCGATTTCATTCATACCGACTACCGCGGCGGTGCGAAAATTGCGCCCCGAACGGCGGCCCAGGCGCAACGCCAGCCGCACCACTACTCGTGTTGCAAACAACAGCACTGGAGTGATAATCAACCACAGCAAGACACTGACTTTGCTGACTTGAATCAGATCTTCGAAGACAAACAGGATCAATACGACTATCAACAGGCTGGTAAACCAGCTGCGCCAAATGACCGACAATTCTTCGTGCAGTGGCGCCACACGCCATGAACGGTAGAGATAGTTGAACTGTGAAAACAGCGCAAACACGGCAGTAGCAATCAACCCCAGCCACAGGTGCTCGATAGCCCATTCGCCACGGTATTGCATAACCGCGTAAAGGCATACAAATATCCACAGCGCGTCGACAATTCGATTGGCCTGCACCAATAGAAAACGGTAAGGACTGATCAATCCCTGGTTATTAGACACGTGACTGCTTTGAACTCGTAATTAAAATGGCCCGGAAGGTATCAAACTACCCTAGATTGCAAAAAATTAACATCACCTTGTCACCCCGATAATGAGCCAGGCCGCTCCTGCCATGACCTGGAGTAATCATGCCTCAAGCGACAGTGCCTAACTAATTATAGGTGAACATGGCTACTTGTACTGAATCCCCCGCTATAACCGCGACCTGTTGGTGCGGCGCCTGGCGCGCGTAGCCTGGTTCAATTTTTGCGGTAGTGCGCCTTTTCCGGAAAAATTTTACGCACGCCACCCTGCGGATTTTCCTGGTCTCCATCGCGCCGGGGAATCAGGTGAATGTGCGCGTGAAACAGGGATTGTCCTGCACTCTTGCCGCAATTCATGCCGATGTTGAAACCGGTAACCGTTGCATCCTGTTGCTGGATACGCGCACGTGAACGCTGCAACATTTGCGTGGAGGCCAGCACCTCGGCGGAATTCATCTCGAAATAAGTGGTCGCGTGGCGCCGCGGAATAATCAGGCAATGCCCCTCGGATACCGGATAGCTGTCGGTCAGCGTCAGGCAGAACTCGTTTTCATCGACGACGGTGAACTTGTCGGTGGGCAATTCGCATAGCAGGCAGCCGCATTCAAAGTCAGCCGCTTTCTCCCCGGCTTCGGCAAGGTGGGTCTGGTTCATGGGTAATATTTCCGCCAGGTAGTGGTTAAACGAATACTAGCCAGCTAGCTTAGCCGGAATAATCACTGCGATAAAGCCCCTGACGATGCCAGGCCAGGCAGGACGCATCGTCACAGACGCTTGCCATGCATGGTTTCACGATGCGCAACGTAAATTCCGGCAGCAACGATCAGGGCGGCACCAATCCAGATTTCGCGGGTCGGGATATCGCCCCACACCAGGTAACCGATGGCAACCGCCCACAACAGCATGGAATACTCGAACGGAGCCAGTACCGATACATCGGCGCGCACAAAGGCGGCGGCGAACAGGTAATGGGCACAGAGCGAAAAGCCTGCCATCAGCGCGAGCTCGGCCAACATTCGCGGGGTAATCGCTGTCCAGAACCAGGGCAGAACCGCAGTCGCGGCTAGTCCCATCCCCAGGTTCATGAAAAACACCAGCGCGATCACCGAATCCCGATGCGAGAGCTGCTTGCCCCAGATAAAGATCACCGAGTAGATCATCGCGGCAAACAACACCAGCAAATAGGCGACCAGGCTACCGCCACCCGTCGGGTTCATGGCGATCACCACACCGACGAAACCCACCACGACCGCGCTCCAGCGATGAATGCCGACGCGCTCCTTGAGAATCAGAGCGGAAGCAGCAGTCAGCATAAACGCGGCGCTGAAAAATATCACCGATGCGTCGGCCAGGGGTATGCTTGCGAGCGCAGTAAAAAAAGAGACCGGGGCCAGAAAACCGATCAGACCACGCGCCAGATGACGCACCGGTTGCGCGGTCGCAAGCTCCTGCAACTCGCCGCGAAGCGCAAGCACTATGGGAATCAGCAAGGTAATCATCCAGCTGCGCACCGCAATGATCTGCACCGCGGAAACCTCGGCGCTCACCAGCCACTTGGCGATGGCATCCATGATCGCAAACAGCAGGGTCGCTAACAGCATCAGGCCAATGCCAAGCAAATTGTTATTCTGATATCGCGACAACGAGGATGCTACCAGCATAGAAAGTGGTCGATTATACGTCGCCTGCCAGCCCGGGGAGACCCAATCCGCAGATTGTTTTCACTTTACGGCACCTGTCGTGCCAATTCGGGTTCGACAAGTGACGGGTGAGCGCGGCGATCACATTGCAGCGCGTTATTGCAGTAACTGCGCTATAACCGTTCGTCGGAAGAACCCTACCCCAGGGGAGATTTGAGAGATTTTTATCATAATTTGACTGATCGGGCAGATATACTCTATTACTTGGTCGCGTCACCTTTGCGAGTCAGCGCACTCGCGAAATAAACTCAGAAAAAACAGGGACTTATCTGTATGTGGACAGCCTGGCATAATAGACGATGGAGCGCGGCCTTTGCGGCTGTGACGCTATTCGTGCTGATTACCCTGCAGGCGGCGACAGCCGACGAGTTGGTGATCGTGAGCGAAGACGGTGATTTTGTCGGCGGCGGTAGCACCTTCAACTATTCTGACGTCCTCCCTGACGTAACCGGTACTTTCACGCCCAGCCGCAACGCGTCAAACGGGATTACCATCGATTACCTGGGACTCGACGCCACGGTTGCCACCGTGGAACTTGCCGGGCCCAACATGGCCGCGCTTGCAGTCGGTAGCTACGTCGGTGCGGTAAAGTATGCGCCGGGGATTAACGTCCCTGTGCCGACCCTGAGGGTCCAGCCAGGTACGGGTCTGGAGTGCGTTGAGCTGTCCGGATCATTCGAAATTCTTGAAGTGACTTACCTTCCGGATACCAGTGTTAATTCGCTGGCCGTCGATATCGAGCAATTTTGCGAGGCCAGCCTGCGAAAACTGACCGCCCAGGTGCGCATTAATTCAGCGGTGCCAACAGGTCCGGTGGGACTGGTTGCCGATGCGGGTGTCGATCAGATCGTCTCCCCGAGCACCGTGGGCGTCACACTAGATGGCAGCCTCTCGTTTGCGACCGACGCCGCGCCATTTACCTACAGCTGGCAACAGTTGTCCGGTGTCAACGTCACGCTCGACGACCCGACTGCTGAAATGCCAACGTTCACCGCACCCGCCACGTCGAACCGTGAGTATGAATTCCTCCGCTTTGAGCTCACCATCACCGATGCCGCGCTGCGCGAATCGACCGACGAAGTCATCGTTACTGTCTCCGAAGCCCTGGTGCAAACCACCGTTTACCGCATCGATGCACAGGGTTTCCTCGGTTTGAATTTCGACAATGAGATTACCGATATTCCGGCCAATGCCTTCGCCTTTGAACGCCTGGCTGACAATGGAATTAGACTCGATCTCATCGAAAACGTCGGCGTGGGTGAAATCAGTTCACTGGTGGAAATGTCGGCGCCTGCCGGCGCGGAATTAAACGCCGATAACTACGAATACGCATTTCACAATAGCTCGAATCCGGCCGCCTTTCCCGGGCTCACCTTCCTGTATGACTCGCTCGACGCGCCGGAGTCGCTTGGCCGTTTTACCATCCTCGAAGTGGCCTACCTGGAAAATGGCGCCGTCGATCGGCTGGCGGTCAATTATGAAATCAATGACACCGACCCGGCCGACATCGCGCTGGGCTACCTGCGCTACAACAGCGTTGTTCCCCTGATTAGCCGGGCACCCATCGCGACCGCCGGGCACGATCGCCTATTTTTATCCACCGAGACTTTGGCCCAACTGGATGGCAGCCGAACGGTCGATCAAAACGTCGGCACTCTTCTCTATAACTGGACCCAGACCGCGGGTCCATTGATCACGCTGGCCGATGCCGATACCGCGACACCCTCGTTTGCACCGCCACTGGGACTGTTGCTCGGCGAAGGCGTGTTTGCCTTCGAACTCACCGTCACCAATGAAAATGGATACACCGATACGGATAGCGTGGCCGTGACCGTGCTGGGGCCCGATGACCCGCAAACCTACATGCATTTTTTCGGATCGCTGGCCAATGGCGGTGTGCCGAGCCCCGCTACGGTGGAGACCCTGGTAAAACCGGACCAGAACCAGATCAGCACGCTGGTACTCGACAGCGGCAACAGCAGCTTCGACAACGGCGTTTCGCTGGACGCGCAGGGCATCATCGATTTCAACGTCGTCATCGGTGACAGGAACAGCTCGCTATTGACGGCTGGATCCTACTCGAACACGAGCAGCGTGCAATCAAACACTAATCCGGTGCTGGCTGCCTCGGTGGACGCGTTCAGCTGTGATTCGGCCGGCGCCTTCAGGCTGCTCGAGATCGTACGCAATGTCGGCAGCGGTGAAATCGAGAGTCTCGCCGTGGACTTCTTCCAGAACTGCCCGGATGATCCTTCCTATGGCGCCATCCGCATCAACAGCCTGGTGCCCTTTGACCCGACCCAACCGACGGCAATGCCCGGCCCAGGTGCCGTCGTCGTGCAGGGTCAAACCGTCACCCTGGATGGCTCTTTTTCCTGGGACATTGACGGCACCATCGACATTTACCAGTGGGTGCAGATTAGCGGCCCACCGCTTGCCATAACCGGCCCGAATTTGAGTGTCGCATCGATCACGATTCCACTCGACCTGCTGGTTGCTACCTCATTTGAATTCGAACTCACCGTAACCGACAACGACGGCAACAGCCACAGCGAAAGCGTCGTGATCGATGCCCTGCCTGCGGGGGCGGTGGTCAGCGGGCTGCTGCTGTTTGGCGACGAAGGTGATAGCGGCTTCAGCGGGCTCGATGAGTACCTGCTGGAAATCTCGGGTAACCCGTTTTCAATCCTCACCGATACCCCGGATCAAATCATTGTCGAGGCCGGCCCCTACGAATTCGAAATGATGGCGCGCACGGGTGGTTTGCTCGCCGAGGATAACTACGAAAATGCGTTGAGCACAGATTCCGCTATCGGCCTGTTTCCCGGGCTACTGTTGCGCAACCGGCCCAATTGCGTGAATCCGAGTGGTCGCTTCGTGATCCTCGAGTTAGTGCGCGACGGCTTCAGCCAGATTCAAAACCTGGCCGTCGATTTTGCGCTGGACTGCGATGACGACGGCGATCAATTCTACGGCGCGCTGCGCTTCAATTCTGTCATACCGTTTCGCAACACGATTCCCAATGCCGCGGCCGGTGACGATAAAATCGCAAGCGAGGGCGAGGCAATCATCCTCGACGCTGCGCTTTCGAACGATCCCGACAGCGGTGTATTTCTGGCCAGCTGGAGCCAGGTATCGGGCCCGGCGGTGACTTTGACCCCGATCGACGCCTTGCGTAGTACGTTCCAGGTGCCGGCCCTGTCGGCCGGCAATTCGATTGTGCTGGAACTGACCGTGCAGGATGGAGACGGCAACATGGATACCGACGAAATGACGGTTGAAGTGCGCCAGTTTCGCACCCGTGCGAGCGTCCTTCGCAAGGACGATGCCGACGAGGTTGAGTTCGTCGATCTGTCAGAAAATCGCATGACCTTCAGCGCCGATCGCGTGGGCCTGGTCGACGAATTCGAATTTACCGGCAAGGATGAATACCAGTTCGCGCTACAGCTCAATGACGTTCCCCTTTTAACTCCCGGCTTCTACCCGATTGACAACCGCATGCTGGCGGATGCGAACACCATTCGCCTG
>CAWIHJ010000059.1:0-62209 GCA_963835795.1 uncultured Gammaproteobacteria bacterium | reverse complement strand
ACGCCTGCACGAAACCACCGACCTTTGCGCAATCACCCGCCCGATCACCGCGTTCAGCGCGATGGTGCACGACCCGTCAGAGATCCCCGAACTGGTAGCGCAGGCGTTTACCGTGTTTCGCTCGCGCCGCCCGCGCCCGGTGCATATCGCCATCCCTATCGACGTCATGGAAATGCGCGTCGAAGACGACTGGCAAGCTTACAACATCGCCGATCTGCCGATTCCGTCACCGGCTGCCATCGACCAGGCCGCGCAGCTACTGGCGCAATCCGGCCAGTTGCATCATGATGGTCGGCGGCGGCGCGCAACAGGCCAGCGCCGAAGTGACCGCGCTGGCCGAGCGACTGAACGTCGGAGTCATCGCCTCCAACGCCGGCAAGGGCGTGGTCGCCGACAACAATCCGCTCAGCCTGGGCGGCGCCATCATCAGCCCGGCAGCCCACGAATACCTCGCCAAAACCGAAGTGGTGCTCGCCATCGGCACCGAACTCGCCGAAGCCGACAGCTTTATCTACGACTTGCCGGTCAACGGCAAGGTCATCCGCATCGACATCGATCCGGCGCGTTTCAGCGATGCCTTTCCGGCGCACATCGCCATCCTGGGCGACGCGGGCCCGGCCTGTCGCGCAATTGCTCGAAGCACTTTCAGATGCCGAAATTGCGCGCAACGGGCAGAGGTCATCGCCGAACTCGACCAGGTGCGCGCCGCGCAACGGGCCGCCTATCACCGACGTCGAACGCCAGCACATTCGCGTGCTCGAAATTCTGCGCAGCGAACTGCCCGACGACAGCGGTGATCATGGGCGACATCGCGCAACTGGTCTACACCGGCACCGCGGCGATGCAAACCCTGCTGCCGCGCACCTGGTTTTACCCGGCCGGCTTCGGCACGCTGGGTTGCGCATTGCCGGATGCGATCGGCGCCAAGCTGGCGCTACCCGAAGCGAACCGTGATCGCGCTGGCTGGGTGATGGTGGCTTCATGTTTACCGTGAACGAACTCGCCACCGCGGTCGAGGAGGGCCTGTCGATTCCGATCATCCTGTGGCACAACCACAGCTATGCGATGATTCGCGACGGCATGGTCAAGCGCGGCATTCCCGAGATCGGCGTCAACCCGCGCGCGCCCGACTTCGTCAAACTGGCCGATGCCTTCGGTTGTCCCGGGCACCCATGTCGACAGCGCCGAGGGCTTTAAACAGGCATTGCGCGATGCGACCGTAACCACGCAGGACCCAGCCTGATCATCGTCACCGAAAACGACTTACTGGCTAGAGCTGATTCCACAAGGGGGAATTTCGATTCATGCTGACCATCGACCGCATCAACTGCACGCTCGATTTCGAGCAGGACGGTAAACACATTCGGCAATCTCGAGCTGGGCTTTTCCGACAACCGTCATGCCTTCGCCAAAATTCCGGTTCCCACTGGTCTGCATTAAAAACGGCACGGGGCCGACCCTGCTGCTTTCCGCCGGTAACCACGGCGACGAGTACGAAGGCCAGGTCATCCTGCGCCGCCTGATTCACCAACTCTCGGCAGATGACATCCAGGGCCGCCTGATCCTGCTGCCCGCGCTCAACTATCCGGCGATGCTCGACGACGCGCGTGTCTCGCCGCTCGACCAGGGCAACATGAACCGCAGCTTTCCGGGCATCGAGGGCGGCCCGCCGACCGCCGCCATCGCGCATTACGTCACCCACAGCCTGCTGCCGCTCGCCGACGCCGGCATCGATCTGCACTCGGGCGGTTCATCCGCCTACTACCTGCCGTCGGCGTTTCTGTGCACCGCCGACGACGCCGACATGACCCGGCGCAACCTCGAATTGATCGACGCCTTCAACGCCCCGGTGACCTTCGTCGTCGACGGCAAGGGCAGCGCCACCGGCTTCGACCCGATCGCCAACCAGGCCGGCGTGCCTTTTATCTCGACCGAACTCGGCGGTGGCGCCAACGTCGACGTCGAGGCCACCGCCATCGGCTGGCGCGGGGTGCACAACGTCATGCGTCATCTCGGCATCATCGAAGGTGAACCCGAGCCTGGAGAGCCAACCCGTTTCCTCAACGGCATCGACGGCAGCGGCTACCTGAGTGCGCCTTACAGCGGCATTTTCGAACCTTTGCGCCAACTCGGCGAACGGGTTGCCGCAGGCGATGCCGCCGGTCGCCTTTACTCGGCCGAAGAAGTCGAACGCGAACCGCTCGAGCTTGTCTTCGATCGCGCCGGCCTGATCATGGTGCGGCGTAACGGTGCACGCGTGATGCGCGGCGGCCACCTGTTCCTGGTGGCCAGCGAAATGGAGCGCGCCGATGTGCTCGCGCACACCTAGGTTGCAAGGGCACAACCCGCACGAGCTTCAGCGCCGATGAAGTACTCTGCCGCCAGCTTGCTGAAACAGGCATTGGGTGGTCAGCGCAAGTGGCCGCCTTTCGTCGCCCCGAGCCAACTGAAAGCGCACTACGACATCGTCATCGTCGGCGCCGGTGGGCACGGCCTCGCCACCGCCCACTACCTCGCTGAAAACCACGATATCACCGATGTACTAGTGCTCGACAGCGGCTGGATCGGCGGTGGCAACACCGCGCGCAACACCACCATCGTGCGCTCGGACTACCTGTTGCCGGCCAGTTTTGCGCTGAAAAACTTTGCCCTCGAACTCTGGGCAAGGCTATCGCAGGACCTCAACTTCAACCTGATGTATTCCCCGCGCGGCTACCTCGACCTCGCGCATTCCGACGGCGAACTCGAGCACTTCATGCTGCGCGCCAACGCCATGCGCCTCGGCGGCGCCGAGGCATCGATCCTCAATCGCCGTGAAATCGCCGAACGGGTCCCCGGCATCGATCTCGACCACAACGCCCGCTTTCCCATTAGCGGTGCGTTGCTCCAACCCGCAGGCGGCGTGGTGCGCCACGATGCGGTGGCCTGGGGCTTCGCGCGCAGCGCGAGCGCACGCGGCATCCACGTGCAGCAGAATTGCCCGGTAACGGGTCTGAACATCGACGCCAATCGCATCGTCGGCGTGACCACCACCCAGGGTGAAATCGGTGCCAACCAGGTTTTCATCAGTGCCGCGGGGGCTTCGGCGCGGCTCATGCACACGGCCGGTTTGCGGCTACCGATGGAGCCTATAAACGTCCAGGCCTTTGTCACCGAAGCGGTCAAGCCGGTGCTCGACAGCGTCGTCAATTACAACGCTGGCCTGTCTTACCTGAGTCAGAGCGACAAGGGCGAACTGGTGCTCGGCGGCGCCACCGATGGTTATCTATCGCAGGCGCGACGCGGCAGCTTCGCGCGCATCGAGGATACGCTGGCACGCGCGCTGCAGATCTTTCCGTTCCTGTCGCAGCTGCGCCTGCTGCGCCACTGGTCGGGCACCGCCGATATTCCCATGGACGGTAACGCCATCGTCGGTGCGACACCGATAGACAACCTGTTCATCAACTGCGGTTGGGGCTACGCGGGCTTCAAGGCGACACCCGCGGTCGGCTATAGCATGGCGCAGTGCCTGGCCGAAGGCACCGTACCGAAGCTGCTTGAGCCATTTTCACTGGAGCGTTTCGTCAGCGGCGCATCGATCGACGACGCCGGCATCGGCCCTTACCCGTGGCGGCACTGACATGTTGCTGATCCCCTGCCCGCACTGCGGTGAACGCGACGAAAGCGAATTCGACTACGGTGGTCGTGCGCTCGTCCTGCCCGGGCTCGATGCGCCGACCAGCGAATGGCACCAGGCCTTGCACCTCGGCAACGACAGCGAAGACTGCGCCGATGAATTCTGGTATCACTTCGCCGGCTGCGAACGCTGGATTCGGTTGCGCCGCAACTTGAGTAGCCACGATTTCATCGATGGCGATGCCAGCGTAACCGGGGTAAATCTCTAATGCAGGCGCGGCGCCTGGCGGACGGTGGCCACATCGATCGCGCTGCGAAACTGCACTTCAGTTTCAACGGCCGCCTGCTTTACGGCTACGCGGGCGACAGCCTGGCCTCGGCGCTGCTCGCCAACAACATCCACCTGGTGGCACGCTCGATCAAGTATCACCGCCCGCGCGGTATTCTCGCGGCGGGCCTCGAAGAACCCAATGCGCTGGTCTCCTGCGCGCTACCACATGGCCTCCCGATCCCCAATTTAAAGGCCACCGAAGTGCCATTAATCAACGGCCTCGAAGCGCGCAGCCAGAACTGCTGGCCGTCGGTGAACCACGATCTCGGCAGCCTGTTGCAGCTCGGCTCCGGCCTGCTCGCCGCGGGGTTTTACTACAAGACCTTCATGTGGCCGCCCCAGGCCTGGCACCGACTGTACGAGAAACTGATCCGCCGCCGCGCCGGCCACGGCCGGGTATCGCACCACCCCGACCCACAAAAATACGATCGCCGTAACGCCTGGTGCGATCTGCTCATTGTCGGCGCGGGCCCGGCCGGGCTCGCCGCCGCGCTCGCCGCGGCCGATTCCGGCAAGTCGGTGATGCTGCTGGAACAGGATGTGCTGCCCGGTGGTTCGACCCTGTGGGAGCGCGAGCGCATCGATGACCTGTCCGCCGCCGAGTGGCGCGAGCGCGCACTGGCCGCGCTTGCCGATCACCCGAACGTCGACCTCAGGTGCAACACGCTGGCCTTCGGTCAATACGATCACGGTCGGGTCATGGCACTACAGCGCAATGCCGAAGGCAGGGGTTCGATCAGCTGGCGCATTCGCTGCCAACGCCTGCTACTCGCCTGCGGCGCCACCGAGCGCCCGTTGATGTTCCCCGGCAACGACCGCCCCGGCATCATGCTGGCGGCGTCGGTGCGCCAGTACATTGACCGTTACGCGGTGGCCCCCGGCCGCCGTGCGATGCTGGCCATCCAGGATACCAGGGAGCGCGATTTAACCCGCCGCGCCCTGCTACAGGCGGGCATCGCCATTGCCGGCGAGTTGCAAACCGGCGAACACCTTGTTAAAACGC
Source organism: uncultured Gammaproteobacteria bacterium (assembly GCA_963835795.1). Classification (GTDB taxonomy): domain Bacteria; phylum Pseudomonadota; class Gammaproteobacteria. The sequence goes on along the minus strand of CAWIHJ010000059.1, from coordinate 57,260 downwards.
TCGGGCATTCACGCATACGTGGCGTGGTCTGCCGTAGCCATGACGGTGGTCAGCGTTATATCGCCTGCGACCTGCTGTGCGTTTCTGCAGGCTGGAATCCGAACGCCCAGCTCGCCGCGCAAACCGGCACGGGCCTGCGCTTCGAGCGTAAGATCAACGCGTTGATCCCACCGACACAGTCCGGCATCACCTTCACCAGCTGGCGCCTGTCGAGGCCTCGGCCCATTGGCAGACTGCATTCGCGACGGCGAACTACAGGCGCACCGCGCGCTGGCCGACCTGCAACAGCAAGCGCCGAATCCCGAGCCCTTACCGGAACTTTCGGCGTCGCGCAAAAGCGCCACGTTTCACGATGGTCGCGCACCCGCCTTCGTCGATCTGCAGAACGATGTGACGCGCGCTGATCTGGAGCTCGCGGTGCGCGAAGGTTATGGCCAGGTCGAGCTGGCCAAGCGTTACACCACGCTCGGCATGGGCACCGACCAGGGCAAGACCGGCTGGAGCAACGCGATTCTCGAAATCAGCCGCATCACCGGCGACAGCCCGGAAGCAACCGGGCACACCAGCTTCCGGCCACCTTACTCCCCGGTCAGCCTTGGCGCGCTGGCCGGCGCCGACACGGGACAACACATGACGCCGGTGCGACGCACCCCGTTCCACAACGTATTCACACAGGCCGGTTGCGTATTTCAGGCCTCGGGCGACTGGCTCTACTCGCGCTATTTCCCGCAGGCGCAGGAAAGCATGTCAGAGACCATCGAACGCGAAGTATTGGCGGTGCGCCAGCGCGTGGGCTGCGTCGACATGTCGACGCTTGGCAAGGTCGATGTGCGCGGCAGCGACGCCCTCGAATTCCTGCAACGCCTCTACTGCAACAACCTGGAATCCATCCAGCCAGGACGTCTGCGTTACGCGCTGATGCTGCGCGAGGATGGCATCGTCTTCGACGACGGCACGGTGGCGCGCCTCGGCGACCACCACTTCCTCGTCACCATGACCACCGCCAACGCGCCCGCGGTGTGGCGCTGGATGAACAAGCTGCTGCAATTACACTGGCCGCTGCTCGACGTGCAACTGACGCTGGTCAGCGATCACTGGGCATCGCTGGCGATTGCCGGCCCCAATGCGCGCCAGCTGTTGCAGGCGCTCAACCCCGATTTCGACTGTGCACGCGAGGCTTTCCCGTTTGCGTCGGTGCGCGAGGGACAGCTCGATCAACAGCTTCCCTGCCGGGTATTCAGCGTCAGTTTCTCCGGCGAACTGAGTTATGAAATCAATGTCCCGGCCTGCCATGCCGACGCGCTGTTCGAGCACGTGATGGAGAAAGGCGAGACCTTCGGCATCACGCCTTACGGCCTCGAAGCCCTCGATTTATTGCGCATCGAGAAAGGTCATTTGTCGATCGGCACCGAGATCGATGGTCGCACCACGCCCGCCGACCTAGGCCTCGCGCGCATGGTGTCGAAGCAAAAGCACTTCGTCGGATCGAGCCTGTTACAGCGCCCGGCGTTGCAGCAGGAGGACCGGCTGCAACTGGTCGGCTTGCGCCCGGCAGATGGTCGAAGCGCGATCCCGGTCGCAGCACTGCTGTGCGAGCGCGCCTGGCAAGTCGGCGAAGTCATGCCTTCACAGGGCCGCCTGACCGCCGCCATCGATAGCCCGACGCTCGAGCAGCCCGTGGCGCTCGCACTGCTGCAAAACGGTCACCAGCGCCTCGACGAAACCCTGTGGGCCGTGTCGCCGCTCAAACAACAATCGGTCGAAGTCGTTGTCGGCACAGCCTGCTTTGTCGACCCGCAAGGGAGTCGCGTACATGGCTAGCCACCCGACCATTGAGCTGGTCCTGAAGCGTATCGACCACGGCGGGCTGTGGTCGATCCAGGGCAATCGCGAAACCTCGCTGGCCGACTTCGAGACCGCGCTGTTCGGTGCCAGCGCCGAGGTGGGTAATCTGCTACAGGGCGAAGCGCTGTGCCTGCTGCGACTCTGGCCCCACCAGGCTTACCTACGGGCTGAGCAAGCACCATTGCCCGCAAGCGTACAGAAGTACGCGCGCCTGGTGACTGACCTGTCCGACGGCTACTGTGAGTTTCGTCTGGTTGGCGAGCTGGCATTCGATTTTGTGGCCGATTACCTTTCCGCAGACCTGGCGCAACAGTCCGTGGGTCCGGCCTGCCTGCGCTGTCGCCTCGGTCACTTCGTGGTCATCCTGTGGTGGGACGAGCAACGCGAGCTGCGGTTGCTGGTGGAGCGCTCCTGTGCGCAATCCTTTGCCGATTACATCGATACCCTGATGGCGCGCTGGCGCCCGGAGACCCCGTGATAAACTTGCCTCCCAAACTTCACTACCCTGTCCTGACGCCATGACTTCGAGCGGCCGTAAACTGCCCAGGAACGTGAGCACTACCTCGCTCAACGATCGCATCTACCAGAGCGTGAAGTGGTCGCTGATCATCGGCGAATACTTCCCCGGCAGCGTGCTGTCGATCCGCTCGCTGGCGAAGAAGATGGGCACCAGCACCATGCCGGTTCGCGAAGCGCTGACGCGCTTGTCGTCGGAACGCCTGCTGCAGTCGTCGGTGAAGCGTTCTTACAAAGTGGCCGAACTCGACCCCAAGCGCGTTGCCGACCAGTTCTTCGTGCGCGCAGCGTCTCGAAGGCATCGCCACCGAACTCGCGGTGCCGAACCTGACGCCGGGCGAAATCGATGAGCTGGAAACCCTCGCACACATGATGGAGCGCGACATCGACACCGGCAGCAACGAGAACTACATCGTGCGCAACTACAACTTTCATTTTTCCATCTACGCGGCGAGCCGCAACGAAGAACTGTTCTGGTCGATCGAGCGCCTGTGGGCGCAAACCGGCCCCTATCTCGCGCAGGTGGTGCGCAGCCAGAACATGCCCGAAGAGTGGCAGCTGCTGCACACCCAGGTGGCAAAAGCGATCCGCGCGCGCAATGCCGGCAAGGCCGCGAAGCTGATCGAGAAAGATATCAGTTGGGGCGTGTCAGCACCTTTGCCGCCTTTACCGAAGCGGAGCAAACAACGCAAATGAAGACAACGCGCAGAGTAGTGGTGATCGGCGGCGGGGTCGTCGGTTGCTCGGTGCTGTATCACCTCGCCAAAAACGGCTGGAGCGACGTGGTGCTGATCGAGCGCACCGAACTGACCGCGGGCTCGAGCTGGCACGCCGCCGGCGGCCTGTTCACGATCACCCGCCCCAACACCGCCGCCGAAATTCACCGCTACACCTTCCAGATTTACAGCGAACTGGAAAAGGAATCGCGATCAACCCTGCGGTTTTCACTTCACCGGCGGCATCAACATCTGTCGCACCCAGGACGAGATCGACAGCAACGCGATGATGCAAAGCGCCTGCCGCCGACTCGGCATCGAAAGTCATTTCATTTCGCTCGACGAAGCGCGCGACAAGGCGCCGCTGCTCGACACCTCGTGCATGGTCGGCGCGTTGTGGGAAGAAGAAGGCGGACACGTCGACCCGGCCTCGGCCACCCAGGCCTTTGCCGCCGCGGCGCGCAAACTCGGCGCCGAGATCTACCGCCACAACCCGGTGATCGAGACCAGCCAGCGCGCCGACGGCAGCTGGGACGTGGTGACCGAAAACGGCACTATTCACGCCGAATATGTGGTCAATGCAGCCGGGCTTTGGGGTCGCGAAGTCGGCGCGCTCGCCGGCATCGAACTGCCGCTCGCGCCGGTGGAGCACCACTACCTGGTGACCGACGCCCTGCCCGAGATCGAAAGCCTCGGTTTCGAGCTGCCGCAGATCAACGACAATGAAACCGGGGCCTACGCGCGCCAGGAAGGCCTCGGCCTGCTGCTCGGTGCCTACGAGAAAACCTGTACCCACTGGGCGCTCGACGGCACGCCGCTCGATTTCGGCCACGAATTGCTCGACGAAGACCTGGCGCGCCTGGACTGGAACTTCGAGAAGGCGGTCGAGCTGATGCCCTGCCTCGCGGACGCCGGCATCAAGCGCATCATCAACGGGCCGATGATCTTTTCCCCCGACCTCGGCCCGCTGATTGGGCCGCATCCCGGCACTGCGCAACTACTTTTGCGCCAACGGCGTGATGGCCGGCTTCAACCAGGGCGCCGGCATCGGCCGCGTGCTCGCCGAGTGGATCATCCAGGGCGAACCCGAGATCGACATCTTCTGCTGGGACGTGGCGCGCTTCGGCGACTGGGCCAGTAAGGCCTACACCGAGCAGACCACGCGCTACTTTTACGAAAACCGCTCCGAGAAAATCTTCCCCTACCAGGAATTCGACGTCGGCCGACCGATACACAAGCCCGCCGTCTATGAACGCCTGCGCGAGGCAGGCGCGGTATTCGGCTCCTCTTTCGGCCACGAACACGCCAACTGGTTTGCAGCGAGCGCGGATAGCGCCCAGGACAGCCTGACCTATCGCCAGCCGAACTGGTGGCAACCGGTGATCGACGAGGGCAAGCGCTGCCGCAACGAGCTGGGGTTGATGGAATTCTCGGCAATGGCCAAATTCGAAGTCAGCGGGCCCGGTGCGGAAAAATGGCTCGACTACCTGCTGGCGAACCGCTTGCCGAAACTCGGGCGCATGACCTTGTCACCCATGCTGTCCGCCGGCGGGCGTCTTGTGGGCGATTTCTCGGTATCACGCATCGGCGCCGAACGCTTCCTGCTGCTCGGCGCCGACTACCATGCAGCTCGCCTTCATGCGTCACTTCGCGCCTTACCTGCCAGCCGACGGAGTAGAGTTCACCAATCTGTCCGCGCGCTACGGCGGCCTGCACATCTGCGGTCCCAACGCACGCGAGCTGATCGGCCGGCTCGCCGCGCACGATATGGACAGCGCCAGCTTTCCATTCCTGTCGGCGGCCGCGATGACGATCGGTGATATCGATAAGGTGCTGGTGTTGCGCGTGTCCTTCACCGGCGAGAGCGGTTACGAAATGTACCTGCCGATGGAGCGACAACTGGCACTCTTCGACTTTCTGCGCCGCGAAGGCGCTGGTCTTGGCCTCGGACTCGTCGGCACGCGTTGCCTGATGCACACGCGCCTGGAAAAGAACTTTCCGGCCTGGGCGCTGGAACTGACCGCCGACTACACGCCGGTCGAAGCCGAACTCGATCGTTTCGTGCGCGCTGACAAGGGCGAATTCATCGGCCGCGATGCTTTTTTGAACGCCGCTCCGCCACGCGAGAAGTTCGCCAGCTTCACGGTTGATGCCGGCGACTGCGCGGTGTGGGGCGACGAGGCGATTTTTCTCGAAAACGAACCTGCGGGCTACGTCACTTCAGGTGGCTTCGGCCCGGCCAGCGGGCAGCACATTGCACTCGGCTACGTAAATTGCGATGCTTACCGCCCCGGCGGACAATACGCGGTCGAGATCCTCGGGCAGTTGCGCCCCGCGCAGTTGCAAGTCGAGCCGCTGTACGACCCTACCGGGTCAAAAATGCGAGCATGAGGTCGATATGAAACGATTACCGGGACCTACCGCTTTATGGCGATTTCCGATCACGGGTGAAGAAACCTGGGCCGGCGTGAATGTGCACAGCGCATTCGCTTCCAACACCGGCATCTTTCACCCGCACAGGAGATCTCAACATGACACGCCGACGCAGCAATTCACTGAGTTCACGCCGCAACACCCGTAACCAGGGTTTCAACCAGCTACCCTTCGCTCCGCTTAGCAACCCCTATGCGCCGATGGAAATCATCTCGGCCGACCAGGTGGAAACCATTCATCGCGCGAGTTTGCGCATCCTGCGCGACATCGGCCTGCGCGTGGAAAGCCCGACCGCGCTGAAGCTGCTGACCGACCTGCGCGCCGACGTCGACCACGACAACTGCCACGTGCGCTTCGATCCGGAATTGATCGAAGAAGTGATTCAGGACCTGCCGTCGGAGTTCACCATCCACGCGCGCAACCCGGAGAAAACCGTGCGCATGGGCGGCAATTCCATCGTCTTCGCCAGCGTCTGCGGTCCGTCCTTTGTCTCCGATCTCGACAAGGGCCGCCGCGCCGGTACGCAAGCAGGACATGGAAAACTTCGTCAAACTGTCGGGCAGCCTCAACATCCTGCACCACGAAGGCGGCAGCGGTCTCGAACCGCTCGACCTGCCGCCCGGCAGCCGCCACCTCGACATGATGTATGCGCAGATCACGCTCACCGACAAGGGCTGGCAACCGAGCTGGCTGAACACCGCGAGCCGTGCGCGCGACTGCATCGAGATGGCGAAGATCGCGCTGCAAACCGACGATGACGGGTTTGCGCCAGCGCCCCGCCATCATCGGCGGCCTGAACACCAACTCGCCGCTGTTGTTCGACGAAGGCCAGGCCGACGGCATGCGCATATTTGCCCAGGCCGGGCAACCGGTACACATCACGCCGTTTACGCTGGCGGGTGCGATGGCGCCGGCCACGGTGGCCGGCGCGGTGACGCAGCAAAACGCCGAGGCGCTCGGCTGTATCGTGCTGACCCAGGCCGCGGTGCCCGGCTCGCCGACCTTTTACGGACACTTCACCTCGAACGTCGACATGCGCACCGGTTCGCCCGCCTTCGGCACACCCGAATACGCGCAATCGGTGCTGATGTCCGGGCAGCTGGCGCGGCGCTACAAGATGCCGCTGCGCTCGTCGAGCACCACCGCGTCGGCCTGCGTCGACCTGCAGGCCACCTACGAGAGCGACATGTCGATCAATGCCTGCGTGCAGGCGCACGTGAACAACGTCATGCACGCCGGCGGCTGGCTCGAAGGCGGTCTGACCTGCTCCTTCGAAAAACTGATCCTCGACGCCGAGCTGCTGCAGATGCAGGCGGCCTTTCTGCAACCGGTGGTCATCGACGACGACAGCCTCGGCCTCGACGCCATCGCCGAAGTCGGCCCCGGTGGCCATTTCTTCGGTACCGCGCACACCATGGAGCGCTACGAAAACGCGTTCTACCAGCCCATCCTGTCGGACTGGCGCAACTTCGAAACCTGGCAGGAAGACGGCGCCAAAACCGCCACGCAACGCGCCAACGAAATCTGGAAGCGCCTGTTGCACGAGTATCAAAAGCCACCCATCGATGCGGCCATCGAAGAAGAGCTGCAAGCCTACATGGCACGGCGCAAGGAAGAGATTGCCAGTGAATGAAGGCATCCAAAGCGGCGCGCGCAACCTGCTGCTGAACTGCGCCGGGGCAGCGGCCGGTGACCGTGTGCTGCTGGTCGGCGAACAGTGCGTGGCGCCGTTTTTCGACCCGCGCCTGTGCGACGAGCTGGCGGCGGTCTGCGCCGAGCTCGGCATCGAGTCACGAATCCTGCTCGCCGAGCCGGGCGCGAGCGCCGAGCAATTCCCGCAGGCAGTAGCCGAGGCGATGCAGTCCACCGACATCACCATTTTCTTCTCGCGGCTTGGCGACCAGCTACGCTTTCTCGACAGCCCCGGCACCAGCAAAAAGATCATGTGCTACACGCTCGATCGCGATCACCTGGCGGCGCCATTTGCCGGCATCAATTACCAGGTAATGCAACGCGTGCACGATCGACTGCTGGCGCGCATTAAAGGATCAAAGTCGTATTGTATCGATGCGGCGAACGGCACCGCTTTGACGGCAGAGCTACCCCGGGATTCGAGTGATGCACATCCTCTGATCGCCGAGTTCAGTCTCGAGCTGTTTCCAGTGATGATTTTTCCGCCGCTGAATTTTTATCGTCTGCATGGTCAACTGGTGCTCGAGCACTTTCTGACATCGTCGTCGACGCGGGCCTACGCCGACAGCGTGTTGATGCTCGACACGCCGATTACGGTGCAGGTTGAGGATTCGCGCATGCTCGATTTCGCCGGGGACGCAGAAGCGATCGGACGCCTACGCCGGCAACTGGAGCGCGCGGCCGAGATCACCGGTGGCGATGCTTACCGGCTGAACTCATGGCACACCGGCATCAACCCCTACACATTTTTCAATGGCGATCCTTACCAGGATCTCGAACGCTGGGGCACGGTTGCCTACGGTTCGCCGCGCTACACGCACATCCACGCGGCAGGCTTTGACCCGGGCGATATTGCGATTCAATTGTTCGATGCGAGTATCCGCTTCGATGACGAAGTTTTATGGGAGAGGGGCCGCTTCAGTTACCTCGATAGCGATGAAGTTCGCGTCCTGCTGTCAGCCGATGAGCGCAAACTGCTCAACGCCTCAATCCAGCTCGACATAGGATTATGATGACAAACTCACCCTACGATACCTTGAAGCAGCACGCCGAAAATGGCGGCACCATTTTGCTCGACGGCGCCATCGGCACGCAGCTGCAGCGCCTTGGCGTGCTAATGGACAACACCGCCTGGGCAGCGACCGCGCTCGCCAGCCACCCGCAAGTCGTACTGCAGATGCACCAACAGTATCTTGATGCTGGTGCCGACATCATCACCACCAATACCTTTTCCTCGGCTCGCCACAACCTCGAACCCATCGGCCTCGGTGAACGAACGCTGGAGTTGAATCGGCTCGCCGTCACCCTCGCGCAACAGGCGCGTGATCGATTCGCATCCGGTCGACCGGTCGCCATTGCGGGCTCCGTGTCGCAGTTCGGCATCCTCGTCGATGGCGAACCCGGGCTCGCACTGCATCGCCACGCCGACCCCGAGTCACAGATCGAGTTCAGCCGTGAACAGGCGCGGCAATACATTCGCGAACAGGCCGAATGCCTGGTCGACGCCGGCGTTGATTTGTTGATCCTCGAATCCACCGGCAACATGACCCAGCGCCGCTGGTTGCTGGAAGAAACCGATCACCTCGATATTCCGCGCTGGCTCGGCTACCGTTGTCGACTCGACGCCGACGGCGAAGTTCGCGTCGGCTACGGTTCGGACGACCTCTTCGCCGATTCGCTTTCCATCCTGCAACAGCACTCGCTCGACGCTGTCGCCATCTTTCACAGCCTGGTGGAAGACACCAGCGCCGGCCTCGCCATCCTGCAACAGCACTGGCACGGGCTGATCGCCGCCTACCCCGAAGCCGGTCGCAGCGATTACACCGCCACCAGTCGCGACGACAGCGAAGCCTCCAACATAAGTCCACAAGGCCTGGTCGAAGTCTTCAATCAATGGATTGCTTCAGGAATACCCATCGTCGGTGGCTGCTGCGGCATCAATGCCGAGTATTACACCGATCTGAAACCAAAGCTGAAATCAAAACCAGGAGACATCCCATGTTAAAACTTTACTACGCCCCCGGTACCTGCGCCCTGGCGTCGTATATCGCGCTCGAACAGGTTGGCGCCGAGTATGAAGTCGCGCGAGTGGATTTTTCAAAGCAGGAGGAATATTCAGCGGAATACCTGCAGTTGAACCCGAAGGGCCGTGTACCCACTCTAGTCACCAGCCACGGCATCTTGACGGAAACACCGGCCATCCTGCAGTACATCTGCCAGACCCACCCCGATGCGGGCCTGGCGCCCCTTGACGATGTCTTCGAGACCGCCCGAATGAACGCATTCAATAGCTACCTCTGTTCTACGGTGCACGTGGCGCACGCGCATCGAATGCGCGGCAGTCGGTGGGCTGACGATCCGCTCGCAATCGCCGCGATGAAAAAGAAAGTACCGCAATCGGTCGGTGATTCGTTTGCCTTGATTGAGGACGAGTTTGAGGGGCCGTGGGTATTGGGAAAACACTACAGCATCTGCGACATTTATCTCTTCACGCTGGCACGATGGCTCGAAGGCGACGGCGTGGATCCCGGGCAGTTCCCGAAGGTCGCAGACCACAGGTCGCGGATGCTGCAGAAGCCGTCGGTAGCGAAAATTGTCGCCGTGGAAGAAGCCGATGCTAACTGAACAGGTAAAGTGCCGCTGGGACCCGCCATTGGTGTTGATGTAAAATGCTGATCACGATTTCAACGAAGACCCCGGCAACGGCCTGATGCAAGGCTCTGGTATTGCGTTTCGGGATAATCATGCACTATACAGGCACCGATAATATGACTGTCGCAGGAACGTCGAAAGAAGGAAACCTCAAGCATCTTGGCAGCGCAGCGGTCGAGCAGTTTGAACAAACGGGTTACCTGTTTCCGGTTCCGATCATTAGCGAAGCCGAGGCAGGCAGTTATCGCGCGCGGCTCGAAGCTTACGAGCGCGAACTGGGGCACCCGGTACAAGGGCCGCTGCGCACCAAACCTCATCTACTGTTCAAGTGGGTAGACGATTTAATGCGCAACCAGCGGATTCTCGATTGCATCGAGGACTTGATCGGGCCGGATATCCTGTGCTGGAACTCCTGGTTCTGGATCAAGGAAGCCAACTCCACCAGCTATGTTTCCTGGCATCAGGACAGCCAGTACTGGGGGCTCGATACCAGTAAGCTGGTGACCGCCTGGCTCGCGCTGTCACCGGCGAGCGAGGCCAGTGGCTGCATGCAGGTGCTGCCGGGGTCGCATCTCGAGGCACCGATGACACACCAGGATCTCTACAATGACGACAACCTGTTGACGCGCGGGCAGGAGATTGTGGATGTCGACCCGGACCGGGCGGTTTCCATGCCGTTGCAAACGGGTGAGATGTCGTTTCACAACATTCGCATCGCCCATGCCTCGGGGCCCAATGTCACCACCGATCGTAGAATCGGGCTATCGTTGCACTACATGCCCACGCAAACCAGCCAGTTAAATTCCGACTGGGATTGTGCGTCACTGGTGCGCGGTGAGGATCGTTATGGACATTTCGAAAATTCCCCGGCGCCCACTTGCGATTTCGACCCGGTGACGGTCGCCTATCACGAAAAAGCCACCGACGCGATGCGCGAACTTTTGTTTAAAGGCGCCGAAAAAGTTAGACCGACCATCTGAATAAAACTGAACATTGGAGCCAGGAATGCCACAGGATACTGAACAACAAACACGACACGACAAGCCCTGCTGGATTGATAGCATCGATCCGGCGGATGCGTCACCCGAACTTGCGCAGATGTATGCGCATGTCGGGGCCGTGCACAACAAGATTCATAATCTTTATCGGGCGTTTTCGTTGCAACCGGCGCCGCTGCTCGCGGCGGATGATCATTATCGGGCCGTGCTGCACAACGAGTCGAATCACTCGGCCCCCTGGTTCCTTGAGTTATTGGCGAGCCAGGCGGCGATCATTGCGGATTGTCACTACGCGCTGTCCAATCATGGAGCTAACTTCAAGTCACTGCTGGGGGATGCCGAGCGTGGGGATGCAATGCTCGACGCGGTGCGTGGCGATAACTTTACGGGCAATCCGCTGTTTACTTCGGCCCAGGCTGCCTTGCTGGTTTACGGTGCGAAACTGTGCCGCACACCGGAGGCGATGCGCGAGGCGGATATCGAGCTGCTGCGCGCCGAGGGTATCAGCGATACCGAGATTCTGGAGGCGGTGCAATCGACGGCCTGCTTTGCTTACTGGGTGCGCTTTATCAATGCGCTGGGCGTGCAGCTCGGCAATGAAAGCATTGGAATGTACGGTGACAAATCCAGGCAGTAATACCGTTCACTCGTTTCACGATCTGCTGAGGTTGCGCGCCAGGTAGCCGTAAAAATCCCACAGGGTGCCTTCGTAATCGGCCTTCGCGAGCACCGACGACTGGTAGCTGCGCGACTGCAATCCGCGCATCAACTTCACCAGTTGCGCCTCGTCTTCGGCGAAGGTGTCGGTGAACAGCTTGCGGCCTTTGGCAGCAACTTTTTCTTCCACTTCATTACGCGGCGGGATGCCGATCATGCCGATGCGCGTGCGCAGGCGTGTGGGCGATATCGGCTGAATCAGGTTGTATGTGACCTTGAAACCGGAAATGCCGAAAACGCTGCACGGCGCGATGCCGAGCATCAGCGAGCGGCGCTTTTCGTCGTTGCTAACGTCCGGGTGCGATTCGCCGCGCGACGGTGCGTCTTGCGGATACCAGGAGTAAAAACCGAAGTGATCGCTGCCGCTTTTGAAGTGTTCGGATAAATTGGTTGGCGTGAAGGGATGCAGTGTTTTGCGATGCACGGTCGACAGGTGGTAACCCTCGAGGAAATTTTCCACCAGGCATTTCCAGTTGGCGTCCCATTCCTGTTCGTCAGAGAAAATCAGGCGCATGTCTTCAATGTGCATGTGTTCGACCATCGGTTCGATGGCTTTTACCGTTTCTGATTCGAGGAAGGATTCAGCCCCGGGATTGAGATTGACAAAGATGAAGCCGTGCCAGGTCTCGCAGGGAAATTCGGGCAGGCGGCAATCGCGAATGAAATCGGCGTGATGATCGTCGACCCCGGCCGCGCGCTTCAGCTTGCCGTCCAGATCGTAGGTCCAGGCGTGGTAGGAGCAGGTGATGCGCTTGACTGTGCCGCTGCCGTCGAGCAACGGCATGCCGCGGTGGCGGCAGACGTTGGCCAGCGCCTTGACGCGCCCTTCGGCATTGCGCATTAGCAGAATCGGTTCGCCAACCAGTTCGGTGGCGCGGTAGTCACCGGGATCGGGGAGCTCTTCTTCGCGGCCGAGGCAAATCCATTTCTTGCGAAACAGTTGTTCGCGTTCCAGTTCGAGCAGCTCAGGGGATGTGTAAAACGCCCCCGGCATGGTGAAGGCGTCGGCCGCGTCGGTCTGGCTGACCTTGTCGAGCATTGCGAAGATTTCGTTCAGGCCTGGCATTTCGGTGTCGTGGTTCTCATTTCAACGGGCTTGGCAGTTGGAGAGTTTACCGTGGTTCATTAGGGTGGCACGCTGGTGAGATTCCTGCCTGCGCAGGAATGACGGGGATAATATTGATTCTGGTTTTTTTCATGTTCAGTCCTGATCTAGTTACCGGAGGATTCGAGGCCGCCCTTGCGCGCTCGCTCATCGATCACGCGCTGCATCCAGTCGGGATCCATTTCCGGTACCGACGACAGCAACAGCTCGGTGTATTCGTGATGCGGCGGCGAGAACACTTCGTCCTTCGGCCCCTGTTCGACAATACGCCCCTGCAGCATGACTACCACGCGATCGGCAATCGCCTTTACTGTCGCGAGATCATGGGTGATGAACATGTAGGCCAGGTCCAGTTCCTGCTGCAGGCGGTCGAGCAAGCGCAATATCTCCTCGGCCACCAGTTGATCAAGCGCCGAGGTCACCTCGTCGCAGATGATCACTTTCGGCTCGGCGGCAATCGCCCGCGCGATGCAGATGCGCTGTTTTTGCCCGCCCGACAACTCGTCCGGGAGACGGTCCAGGTATTGATCCGGATCGAGCTCGATCATTTCCATCAGCTCGCGCAAGCGCTGCTTTTTGGCATCGCCTTCCATGCCGAGATAAAACGACAGCGGCCGACCAATGATGTCACGGATGCGCTGGTGAGGGTTGATCGCGGTGTCCGCCATCTGGTAAATCATCTGCACCTGGCGCAACTGCGCGCGGCTGCGATTGCGGTAGTCAGCCGGCTGCTCCTCGCCATCGAATACAATTCGTCCCTGGCTCGGCGGCAGCAGGCCGGTGATCACTCGCGCGGTGGTGCTCTTGCCGCTGCCGGACTCGCCGACTATCGCCACCGTCTCACCGCGATGAATCTCGAAATCGACATCGATCAGTACCGGTTCAAGACTGCGCGTATAGGATGCCGTCACGTTTTCCACGCGCAGCAACGGCACTTCCTCGGCCACCGGCGGGTGCTCGGTCTTGCGGAACGAGCGCACCGCCCACAGCGATTTGGTGTAATCCTGTTGCGGGTCGGTGAGCATGCTGCGCGTCTCGGATTCTTCCACCGATTCGCCGTAGCGCAACACCTTGATGCGATCCGCCATCTGCGCGACCACGGCGAGGTCGTGGGTGATGTAAATCGCCGCGGTGTTGAACTGCCGCACGATATCCTTGATGGTCGACAGCACTTCGATCTGGGTGGTGACGTCGAGCGCGGTAGTGGGCTCATCGAAGATGATCAGGTCGGGCCGGCAGGACAGCGCCATCGCCGTCATCGCGCGCTGCAATTGCCCGCCCGAGACCTGGTGCGGGTAGCGAAAACCGATTAGATCAGGGTCGGGCATGTGGATCCTGGCGTAGAGTTCTTTGGCGTTGGCGTAGGCTTGCTCGCGCGTGCCGACGCCGTGCTGCACCACGGTTTCGCTGAACTGGTCGATCAACTTGTGCGCGGGGTTGAACGAGGCCGCCGCCGACTGCGCCACGTAGGCGATGCGCGCACCGCGCAACTCGCGTTTCTGTTCTTCGCTCGCAGTGGTTAACTCGATACCGTCGAACACAATGCTGCCGCCGTTGATGCGGCAACCCGGCTTGGCGTAACCCATCGCGGCCACGCCGATAGTCGACTTGCCCGCGCCGGACTCGCCGATCAGACCCAATATCTCACCGCGGTGCAGTGTGAAATCGACGCCCTTGACGATCTGGTGCCAGCGGTCCTCGCTGAAGCCCTCGATCCTGAGGCCTTTTACTTCCAGCAGAATGTCTTGTTCAGTCTGCATATCTCACCGAGATTCGTAGCGAGAGCGGCGTACCGGAGTTAGAGCAATGCAAGTAGCAGTTGCCGAGTAGAAGATCGGTGAGATGCAGACTAAAGTTCATCTTTCAATCCGCTGGTCTTGTGCAGGAACCAGTCGACAACGAAATTGACGCCGATGGTCAGAATCGCGATCGCCGCCGCCGGGATCAGCGGCGTGTAATCCTCGAAGGTGATCAGGTCCGCGGTGTCGCGCACCATCGAACCCCAGTCCGCGGTCGGCGGCTGAATGCCGAGGCCGAGAAAGCTGAGCGCGCTGATGGTCAGGAACACGAAGCAGAAACGGATGCCAAACTCGGCCGCCAGCGGCGCCGAAATACTCGGCAGGATTTCGCGGATGGTAATCCAGCCGATCCCTTCGCCACGCAGGCGCGCGGCCTCGACGAAATCCATCACCACCACGTTGAGGCTCACCGCGCGCGTGATGCGAAAGATACGCGTCGCATCGAGCAGGCCGATGATCAGGATCAGGCTGCCGACCGAGGTGCCGAAAATGGACAGCAACAGCATCGCGAAAATAAGCGCCGGAATCGCCATCAGCACGTCGACCGAGCGGCTCAGCAGTTGATCGATCCAGCCGCCGAGCACGGCGGCGATGATGCCGAGAATACCGCCGAGGATGAATGCATAAACGGTGGTGATCAGCGCGATACCGACGGTATTGCGCGCACCGTAAATCAGGCGCGTCAGCATGTCGCGGCCGAGGTTGTCGGTGCCGAGCAGATAGGTTTCATCCCACACCAGGTACTTCTTGCCGACGATTTCGGATTCACCGAAAGGCGCGATCCACGGTGCGAACAGCGCGACGAAGACGTAAACGAAAATAATCAATAGCCCGAACTTGGCGCTAAGCGGCGCAGCCAGCAACTCCTTGACGATACGCTGGCCACGCGTGATCCTGGCGCGAATCGTTGGCGCCTGCAGGGTCGGGCATAACGGGTGCAGGTGAGTTCATTTCGGATGCAACAACCGCGGGTTGGTGAGAATCGACAGGATGTCGGCCACCAGGTTGAGGGTGACGTAAGTCGCCGCGAAGATCAGGCAACAGGCCTGCACCACGGGCATGTCGCGGCGCTGCACGGCATCGACCAGCAACTGCCCGAGCCCGGGGTACACGAACACCACCTCGACCACCACCACGCCGACGATCAGGTAAGCGAGATTCAGCACGATGACGTTGACGATCGGCGCCCAGGCGTTGGGCAGGGCATGACGAATGATGATCCTCGGTTTCCGAATGCCCTTCAGCGTCGCCATCTCGATATAGGACTGCGACAACAGGTTGATGATCGCCGCGCGCGTCATGCGCATCATGTAGGCCACCGATACCAGCGTCAGTGTCACCGCCGGCAGAAAGGTTTTGTTCAGGCGCTCGACAAAGCTGATATCACCCTGGATGTTGGCGAGGCTCGGAAACCAGCCGGCCTTGACCGAGACAAACAGGATCAGGATGTAGGCGACGAAAAACTCGGGCGTGGAAATCGACGACAAGGTGATCACATTTACTGTGCGGTCGTAATAGGAATTCCGATAAAGGGCAGCCAGGATGCCGAGCGCCAGCGCCAGTGGAATCGAGATTACCGCGGCGAAAGCCGCGAGGAATACCGTGTTGTAAAAACGCACGCCGATGACTTCGCCGATTTCCCGGCCGTTACCGATCGAGGTGCCGAAGTCGCCCTGCAAAATTCCGCCGAGCCAGCGGATATAGCGCGTGTGTGCGGGTAAGATCGAGGCCCAGTTGGCTGCGCAGGATGGCGACGGTTTCGGGGGTGGCTGCCTGTCCCAGGATCGCCTGGGCCGCATCGCCGGGCAGCATGGACACGCCGAGAAAGATGATCAGCGATACTACAAACAAGGTCAGCAGGCCGAGTGAAATCCGCTGCGCCAGCATCTTCAGGATATTTTTCACGAATGGATTTCTGGGCTGCTCATAAAAGTAAACTGTCCCCCGATAGTCACTGATCTGCGCGTAAAAGTATACTGTCCCCGATTGTACCGATTGTAACGCGACATGGGCTAATCGAGGATCTCGTGCAGGCGCTGGTTGACGCGCGCGGTCATGTCCACGGCCCCGGCTTCGAGCCAGGCGTCGGCGTCGGAACGTTCGCACAGCCCCGGGTACCAGGTTTCCGTCATGAAGCGCTGCTGCGTGTGATCGTCGGTCAGGTAATCGTTACTGGCCACGGCGCGCTTGACCACTTCGAGCGCGACCGAATCGGCAGTCACCTCGACACCGTTTGCCATCTTGCTCGACCAGCCGATCATTTCGTCGCACAGGGTCAGCATCTGCAACGAGCCGGTGCGGCCACCCGACAGAAATCCAAGATTATGTACGAAGGGCGTGGAAGCGAGCCCCGCAATCGCGAGGTTGGCACCGGCCTCGGCCGCCGCCTGGGTATCGAACTGATGCGAATCCGAGCAGCCGGCGCCGATCCACGACGGAATCCCGATACTCTTGAAATAATCGGCGGCACCGAGACCAGCCGTCATGTATTCAGGCGAGCCATAAGCGAGGTTCGCCTGGCGCAGGTCCATCGGCAGGATCGACGATCCGCTCATCACCGGCGCGCCGGGTTGGGTCAGTTGCATGATCACGATGCCGGCAATCGCTTCGGCCGATGACTGGGCAATCGCGCCGGCCGTCGATATCGGGCAGGACATGCCCGGAAAGGTAGCCGGGTAACAGACCGCGGGAATGCCCCAGCGCGCGCAGTTGATCAGCCGCAGGCAAAGCTCCCCGGGCAACTTGAGCGGTGAAATCGGTCCCATCAACTCGAGACAGACGGGCTTGTCCGCCATGCGCTGCCAGCCGCCGGTCATCTCGGCGATCAGGTTCAGCATGCGCTCCTGGATGACTTCATCGTGCGCCAGCAGCGCCGCCGGCTTGCGGCTGTTTTCGTACATCGCGCGCACGGTTTCGGTGACTTCATCCTCGGGCGGCACTTCACTCGGGTAACCGAGCGAGCAAACCATGTCGAGATTGGGCAGCACCTCGCACAGCCTGGCGGTTTCACGAATGTCGTTGAGACTACAGGGACGCAGCTCGTTGCTGCGAAAATCGAGGATGCGCACGCAGTTGTGCCCCGGGCAATAACTCGGCGTGCGACTGGCCGTATCCACCGCGAGGTTACCGTCGTGGTCGTACAGCTTGATGTGCCGGGGGGCCTGCTCGATCGCCCATTCGACCAGGTCCGGCGCAAGGTGAATGTAGCCGTTGGTATCCTCGCGACAGCCGTGCTCGCGCACCAGGCGCTGGCGCATCTCGCGGTGTTCGATGATGACGCCGACGTCCCACAGAATCGCCTTCACGGCTTCGTGGATCATGGCCGCCTGCGAGCCATCCACCATTTGCAACGAAACTCGTTGAGGCAGCTTGGAACCTGCAAACACCGCACTCACCTTGCGCTCGGCCATGCGTTGCCGACCGCGGCGTTTGCGACGTACAGGGGTGCTATCGTCGGTCACGTCGCAGTTCTCGTTCTATGCTTGCCCAAAACAATTCCGGCGACCTGATAGTCGCCGGAAATTTACAACAGGACAAACGGGTGATATTACCTACCCTTTCAGCCACCAGCGCTCGATCAGCTTGTAACCGTCAAATTCCCAGTTACCGGCAACCGTCTCGGGCACACCTACTTTATCGGTGTAGGCCGAGATGTGATTGGCAAACACGTGGATTACCGAACCACAATCGTCGCGGCAGATACTCTGCATCTCGTAATACATTTCGCGCCGCAGGCTGTCGTTCGACTCGGCACGCGCGCTCACCAGCAACTGGTTGAAACGATCGTTCTTCCAGTAGGTTTCGTTCCAGTTCGAAGTCGCCGAATAACCCTGGGTGAACATCCAGTCTTCGGTCGGGCGGCCACTCCAGTAGCTCGCGCACCACGGGTGCTTGAGCCACACGTCGGACCAGTAGCCATCGTCGGGCACACGGTTCGGGATCAGTTCGATGCCGGCTTTCTTGGCGTGTTCACTGAACAGCACCGCGGTATCGACGGCGCCCGCGTAAAGCCCGTCGGACGCACTCAACTTAACCTTGAGCGTGCTTAACCCTGCCTGTTTCAAATGCCATTTGGCTTTTTCCGGATCGTAAGCGCGTTGTTCGAGGTCGCCGTTGTGGTAACGGTTTGCGGTCGATATCGGATGGTCGTTGCCAAGCGAACCGTGGCCGTTGAGCACTTTTTCCAGCACTTCGTTGCGGTCGATGGACAGCTTCAGCGCCATGCGCACGTGGTTGTTATCGTAGGGCGCGAGGTCGGTACGCATCGGGAAGGTGTAGTGCTGTGTGCTGGTGACATCCTGCACCGTAATCTTCTTGTTGCGCGCGAGCAGATCGGCGGTGGAAGACTCGACATCGCCGATGACGTCGACCACGCCGGTGACCAGCGCGTTCTGGCGCGCGGTAGAATCGGCGATGGTGAGTAACTCGGCCGAATCGACGAAGCCGCGATCATCCAGGAAATAATTCGGGTTGCGCTTGTATTTGGAATACTGTCCCGGCTCGAAGCTTTCGAGTATGTAGGCACCGTTACCCACATCGAACTTTTCAACCTTGCCATTTTTGGATGGCAGTATGGACAGTGAACTCGCGCTCAGAATGACCGGGAAGTCGACACTCGCGTTTTTCAGTTTAATCTTCGCAATCTGGTCGCCATCTTTGGTAATGCTGACCACGTCTTCCATGAAGGATTTCATCGCCGAAGCGGAAGCTTCACCGCGATGGCGTTCGAGCGAGGCGATGACATCATCAGCCGTCAGCGTTTTGCCATTGTGGAATTCAACGCCCTTGCGCAGTTTGAAAATCCACTCGGAGGCATCTTTGCCGGGCTCGAAGGATTCCGCCAGCAACGGCGCAAGCTGGCCATCCGGGCGCACCTCGGTCAGGCAGCTGTGAATCGACGAAAACAGGAAATTGGTGTGACCGCTGGTGAGCTGCGTAGGATCGAGCTGATCGGTAGACGACCCCTGCACCGTAGCCACGCGTAAATGGCCGCCGCGTTTGGGCGCAGCCTGCGCCTCGGTGCTGATCAGTGCGGCGGGAACCGCAGCGGCCAGGCCCATCGCGGCCGCCTTTTGCATAAAATCGCGCCGTGATATCTCGCCCTTGTGCAGGCACGAGACCAGCTTGTCTAATGGTTTCATAAGTCCTCCGTAGCACTCATCGGTTGGTTAAAGGCCGCACTGCGTGCTACCTCGTGTTGTTCTTCTGATTCGTATCTCGCGTACGACTAGCCGGGCAATGATTACACAATTCATCTGTGATCTCAATCCATCTGTGATCTCAGATTGATTGAGCCCGTAAAGGCCCCTATTTCGGGCAATGAAAATACTATACAACCCACCTTAAACACCCTTCTGGGTACTGTGATCTCAACAATTTCCAAATAATTTCAATCCGGAAAATTGGGGACAGGCCACGATTATTCTTTCCTGGCCGGCCTGCCCACCCTGGCGGGTGTCACTCGCCGGTTTAGCATGGCGGATACTTCTTGCTTGAAACGTACATTGCCAGGCGCGAAGTTTCCGTTGGTAGAAGCTCTAATATCATCAACGACATCAGCATCCAGATGCACGTCGAACAAGTCACGATACACCAGCCGAGTTGGTTGATTGCGCAGCCCCAGCGCCAGTTATTCCCCATGAGGCGAGATGAGATCGCGGGGCATTCCCTCACCTCCACAATCGTTCTGCTTAATCGTGGTCTGTACCCTGTTTACAGGCATTCAAAATCAAAGACCAGACCCTGTTTGTAGGTGCCGAATCCAGGTCTTCAGCGCGAAACCTGCTAATCGTCGCTGGATTCGTCGAGGTGCGAATTAACGGCCCAGTTGTCGAAAATCGCCTGCTCGCGATCCTTGAGCTGTCGCGCGAAATCCAGCGCATAAGGCCTGGCGTCTTCCAATTCCAAGACCTCGTTCGCCTGTTCCATTAACTGCTGCAGCTTACAGCGCTTACGATGCCGGACAATCGTAACCCTCGGCAGGGCGGATACGAAGTACGGGACGCAATCCAGGCAGCCCTGGTACTCGTCGGGGTAGCGAAACAGCTTGATCCCCTTCGAAATAAAACTTTGGCACCAGGCGGAAGGCTCGGGAGAAATAACCTGGCTGTGACCTTTAACCGTCTCTTCGATCACTTCGTCACCGCCATGGCCACCGAATCGGGATCACGCAATGGGACACACGCTCTTCGGGGCCTTGTCGCTTGCCTCCCTGGCAAACCGCAAACGCGGCATTATGACGCCAGGATCGGCGGCTCATTATAAATGTGTTCCAGTGATTCCGAGTGTGGAATGCCATCAGTCAAGGAGCGATCAAAGGCCATCACCAATGCCAACCGGCGACGCGCACCTAAAATCTTTGATACCCGGTGGATCGAGGTGCGCCCACTGTTTACGTATAATGCGCCAGCTACCTGTGGAGGCTGGTACACATGGCTATGATCGCCGGCAAACAATGCCCGTAGCCCATCCAGATCCGGCGAGCCTGGTTGCGGTCGGATGTGTGGCACGGTCTCGAACTGCCCACCCTCTTCAGCTGTCTGCAGAAGCAACACGCCCGTAGTATCGGTGGATGAATCGAAATGCCAGCCGGAAAACCCGTCTGGTTCGTATGAAACAACGGTTAACGCCTTGCGGCTATCGTCACTAGCGTAGAGCACCTCATAACCCATAATGTCTGCAATGAACCTCGCTAGTGGCGGCCAGTTGAACACGGCCCTCAGCTCCAGATCAGCGGGGATTTCATCATCGTTGACCACTTCGACGGAATTCTCGTGCACCACTCGCTCAGGATGGTCAGCAGGCAGGTTTTCGTCGTCGCTGGTAGTCCTCAAATTATAGTTGAGCCGGCTTGACACATGATGTGCTCGCTCGACGAGTGGTTCGCTAGCGGCAAGCAGACGAACAAGTGCGGCCGGCTTCAGGAAACCCTCAATCATGCAGCTACCGTTCTCAATGAGTTTGCGACGACAGGACTTGATCATGGTTTGGTAGCGCTGCGATCGAGTGTCATGAATCGGCCACCGATCCAGGTCGACAACGCTGGCAACATTGGCTGGAACTTCTGCGGCCTTATCACGGGTCATAGCATTCAGCTCTCTCGGAGTTGTGGTATTTCAAAATTCTTCAGTTGATGATTTACCGGCAAATTATAAACTCAAAAATGCAGCTGTATAGCCGCCATGTTATTGCCCGCAATGGAACACACACGCTATGTTCTTGTGTTGGAAACCGGCAAACGAGGTGCCAGCCCAGCACCACCGCCTTGCCACCGCGATGCCGAACCTGGAGCGAATACCTTCAATTTCGCGATATACTGCGCGCTAACAACACGACAGTGAGCTCGTATCTGGCCAGGAAATAGTTGTCGGCGGCGTCCCGGTCAAGATGCCCAGTCTGAACAAGTGAGCAGCAGGAACACGAAAATGAAAATTGATCAAACCTATCTGCGCGACATACTGAACACGTTCACCGAGTCGCCGAAGTCTTTTATCTGGGTCGCCGATATCGTCGAAAAAGGCATCGAGATCGACGACAAATTCCTGTTTCACATGCAGATTCTGGAAGACCAGCAATTCATCGAATGCCTGGACAAGAGCAGCCCCCTCGGCTACGAAATCACGCTCGGCGGACATTTCGAGTGGAAGAGCAGGCCGCTGCGGCTGACCGCCTCCGGACACGAATTCACCGAAGCGATCAATCGACCGGAAATCTGGGAAATTCTGAAAGATGAATTCAAGGACGCGTCACTGTCGACCCTGAAATCAACTGCCACGACCCTGCTGATTGCATTCGCCAAAAAACAAATCAATAAATATCTGGAAATCTAGCCGGGCGCTAACGTGATGCTTAATTTGGGAATCATTCATGTGCTTGCAGCGCATCTAACACTACAATGGGCACGCTCATCCAGGCCATTGGCAAGCTGGCTGGCAGCACGGGTGAAGCACTACCGCTGTCACGGTATTAACTCACAATCCTGGGAACCCAGATATGACGCAGGGAACTGACAAACTACTCGAAGAGCTGACCGCGTTCGGTTGCTCGGTCAAGGTCATCAAAGGCACGACCCTGGTGACGCTGCCCGAAAACGAAGGCGAGTTTATCTTCGAACAAATGGGCGAATGGCTGTATCTCGGCACCACCTTCATGGCGCCGGAGGAATTCGAGACCTCGGACCACTGTGGTCAGCTCGATCGGTTTCTGCTCGAATTGCAACACCGCAACCTGGGTTGCCGCTTTTCCTATGACAGCGCAGGTTTTCTCACCATCGGCAACGAGCTGGCCCCCGATCAACAACAGGCGAGCGACGTGTTACAGCAGCTGGAACAGATCCTGTTCGTCATCGAGTCCTGCATCCTGCTGTGCGATAACGTCCTCGAATCCGGTGACATTCCCGGCGACCGCGAAGTCGATGAGGCATTCGGCGTCAACGAAGCCCTGCACTAGCCAGGGCTTGTCGCAATGCTTTGACTAGCGCCAGCCGGCACGGTCCATGAGTTGCAGCGCGGCGCGGTTGTTTTCCCCGAGGCGGCTCAGGTTGAGGCTGTCACTATTGAATTCGCCAAAAGATTTCAGCAGTGCCGACGACTCGGCATCCGCGACTACCGGGTACTCGTTATTGACCTCGGCATACCAGGCCTGGGATTCGCTGCTGACGAGAAATTCAAGCAACCGCTCGGCCGCCTCGGGATGTTTGGCGTGCAGGGTAACCGCCGCACCACTCACGTTGACGTGCGCACCGCGATCACCCTGGTTGGGCCAGAACAGTCCTAGTGCACCTGCAACTGCTCGATCCGCTTCTTTTTCGCTACTGACCAGGCGGCCGAAGTAATAGGTATTGGCGATGGCGATATCGCACTGCCCCGCCGCCGCCGCGCGCAGTTGATCGGTGTCCCCGCCGGCCGGTTTGCGTGCAAAATTGGCGACCAGCCCGCGCGCCCAGTTTTCCGCTGCCTCGACCCCGTGCGCTTCAATCATCGAAGCCACCAGCGACTGATTGTAGATATTGCCGGACGAACGAATACAGATGCGGTCCAGCCAACGCGGCTCAACCAGCGCTTCATAGGTCGACAATTCGCTCGGATCGACGCGATCTTTCGCATAGAAGATGACCCGCGCGCGCAGCGACAGGCCAAACCAGTAATTTTCCTGGTCGCGCAGGTTTGCCGGAATGCGGGCATTGAGCCGTGGATTATCGACCGCGCGCAGTACGCCGGCATCCTTGGCGCGCTGCAGACGTCCGGCATCGGTGGTGATGAACACATCGGCGGGCGTTGAACGGCCCTCGGATTCCAGGCGTTTCAGCAATTCATCGGCCTTGGCCGTGATCAGGTTGAAGCCAATGCCGGTTTCGGCCTTGAACTTTTCCAGCAACGGCAAAATCAATGCTTCCTGGCGCGCCGAGTAGACATTGACTTCATCCGCCGTGACGAGGCCTGGCTGCAAACCCAGCAGGCCAAGCGACATGACAACAAGCAATGGCCGGAAGCCGGAAATTCTGCGGGACATGAATAATAACTCCTGTGGGTGATCATCAGTGAGACCGGTAAATTAGCAAATCGTTAATGCGAATGCAAATGTAAATCATTCTCATTTATATTAAACCAATATCTCAGCCTATACCGCCACATGTGCGGGCGAATTGACCCGCATCAAGTTACCTTGCAGTCGGTTGCTCGACTGCGGATTCGTCTCTATCATGCCTTCAACCATTACCGTACAGGGCAAAGCCAATGAGCTTCGGCATCACCAAAACCATTCCCGCCAAGGCCGGTGTCGAAGCGCTCGATTCGCTCTATGACGGCAGCCTCAAAAGTTTTGAATTTCACATGGCCGGCAAGGAACCGAAGCGGCTCAAACCCGGTGATTTCGTCTACACCATCTTCAACGATCAACTGCACGGTCGCCTCAGGATCCGCGAATTCATTACCGGTGCCAGCAACCCCAGTTCCGGCAAGCCACGCATCCTGATCATCGTCGAGGCTCCGGGCGAACGCCTGCAGACACCGATCGCCAAACAAGGCCATCGCGGCACCCGTTACACCGAGGGCGAGGACTGGCCGGCGTGATCGAACTCGATGCCAGCGCGCACCGACGCTTCAACGACGACGGTTTCGTCGTCGTCGATCGGCTCATCGATAGTGCGCGCATCCCGCAGCTGCACCACGCGTTCGACGATCTGTTCAACGGCAAATTTGAGACCGGTGTTCGACCCGACGAGGTCAACTGGCAGCAGGCCGGTGGCGATCCGACGCGCACCCGGCAGATCTGTAACGGCTGGAAGGCGAATCGCGAAGTCGCCCGCGTCGTCCTCGACGCAGCAATCGGCAGGGCCATTGCCGAGCTGGCGGGCTGGCGTGGCGTACGCATCATGATCGATAACGTCATCTGGAAGCCGCCGGCCACCCAATCGATTGGCTTCCACCAGGACAACGCCTACCTGGCCTGGTTCGACCCCGCCGAACTGCTGACCTGCTGGATCGCACTCGATGACACCAGCGCCGCGGGCGGCACCATCGAATTCGCGCGTGGCTCACACCGCTGGCAACCGCGCGCAGCCGAAGGCGAATTCCACGCGCCCGCCGACTATCGCCTGCCGGTGCGGCATGCGGCGGCCGCCGAGGGTGCCGAAGTGGACATCGCCTACGTCGAAGTGCCCGCCGGTGGCGGCTCGTTTCACCACGGCTGGACCTGGCACGGTTCGGGCGCCAACCCCGGCACCCGGCCGCGGCGCTCGCTGGTGTTGCACGCCATGCACTGCGATGTCGAATACGTGCCGGGAAATTTCGCCCAGGGCATCGGCCCGATCTACAGCCGCTACAAACGCCTCGGCGACAATCAGCTCGATGAAAATTACTTTCCGATCCTGTGGCGCGAAGACGGCTATCGCACGCCGCAGATTGATACTTTTCTGCAGGCCGCAATGATGGCAGACGACCACGATGCACTGGCGCTCAAAGCCCAGCAAGCGCTTGCCGACACGCGTTTCACCACTTACTGGCTGGACAGCCTGGAAGCGGTCAGCGATGAGCCCGCGCTGCTGCAAAACGAGCACTGCGATCTGCTGGTGGTCGGTGGCGGATTCTGTGGCCTGTGGGCCGCGCTGCAGGCGCGCGAGCAAGACCCCGGGCGCAGCGTCACCCTGATCGAAGCAAAAAGCGTGGCGAACGGCGCCAGCGGGCGTCCGGCCGCGATCATGTCGACCTCGGTGATGCACGGCATCGACAATACCGAGCGCATCTTCCCCGACGATGTCGCCGAACTGGAACGACTCGGCCGTGAAAACATGGACGCCTTTCGCGCCACGCTGGAACGCTACCAGATCGATTGCGACCTCGAATGGGGTGGAGAAATGAAAGTCTCGATCGGTGATCAGGGTTTGCAAACCGTCGAGGAAGATTACCGGCTATACCTGAAATACGGTCACGACGCCGTCAAGCTCGACAAGGCGGCGGTGCAGGCTGAAATCCACTCGCCGATCTTCCACGGTGGCACCTGGTCTAAAAAACGCTGCGGCACGGTACACCCGGGCAAACTGGTGCGCGGCCTGAAGCGCGCGCTGCAGGAGGTCGGCGTCAAACTGTATGAAAATACCCCGCTGCAGGCGACCCGCAGGACTACCGGCGGCATCGAAGTCGATACACCCAGGGCGCGCATCACCGCGCGCAAGGTGTTGCTGGCGACCAACGCCTGGGCGGCGGGCCATCCCCACATCAGCCGGCGCGTGGCCGCGATTCGCGATCGCATCGTCGTCACCGCACCGCTGTAACGATGCGCAGATGGAAAAAATCGGCTGGCAACACCGGCAGGGTATTTACGATACCCGCACCCAGCTCAACTACATGCGCCTGACCGCCGACAACCGCATCCTCTTCGGTGGGCGGCTCGACTATTTTTACGGTAACAACACCGACCCCGCAATCGACAGGACAGCGCAACCGTTTATTCGCCTGGTGCAGTCGTTTTATCGCACCTTTCCGCAACTCGCCGACGAAATCCGCTTCGACTATGCCTGGAGCGGGCCGATCGGCCTGACCACGCGCATGGCCGTGCACTACCAGCGTTACCACGATGGCGACATGGTATTCGCCGGTGGTTATTCGGGCTTCGGCGTTACCGCGTCGCGCTTCGGTGCGCGCGTCGGGCTCGCCATCCTCGACGGCCAGGACATCGCGGAAACGCGCATGCAGTTTGCGCGCACGCTGCCGAACTACATACCGCCCGAACCGTTCCGCTGGCTCGGCGCGCGCATCACCATGTACGCGCTCGATACGCTCGACGAAAAAGGCGGCTGGCGCAAACTGTGGGTGGCGCTGGTGGAAAAAATGGGATTCCCGATCACGATGTAGCGCAACACCGGCGAACGCAGCTGGCGTCTTGTTGGCCGGTATACCATTTGCTTGCTAGCGCGGGTGCAGCCAGTCCGGCAGGAAGCTGTAGGGATCCTGGTTGATGGTTTCGTTGAACGGAATATTGCGCGCCACCAGTCTGGGTTGTAACTCGCCCGCCTTGCCGACGTCGAACAGATCCGTTGCGCCACCGACGAATTCGCCACCGACGTAAATCTGTGGAGTCGTCGGCCAGTTGTTACGCTGGTTCAACACCGACAGAATCTTGCCGCCGCGATCATTTTCCTGGAAGGCAACCGAATCCAGGTCGACGGTCACGTAGGGAATTTCACAGGCGTTCAACATCTTGCGCACCGACCAGCAAAACTCGCACCATTCGAGCGAAAACATCAACACCTGGTCCTGGTTGGCGGCGAGGATTTCGTCGACCTCGGCCTGATCGCCGCCGGATCGAGTTCGACATCGGCGCGCGGCTTCGGCTCGGCTGGCTCGTCCTCGGGCTCGGGACTGGTGTCGAATCGATAACCCGGCGTCGAACAGGAAATCTCCAGCTCTTCGGCATTCATGTCTTCACCGATGCTTTCAAACAACGGCGTCGACAGGTAGCGCTCGCCGGTATCGGGCAACATGCACAGGATATTGGCGCCCTCGGGCGCCGATTCGGCAACCTGCTAGCGCACCGGAAAACGTCGCGCCGGAACTGGTGCCGACAAAGATGCCTTCCTTCTGCGCCAGGTCCATCGCGCACTGGATGGCGTGGTTACCATTGATCGGCATCAGCCTGTCGATCTGATTGGCGGCAAGCGCTTCTTCGGCGAATTTCGGAATGAAATTCGGCGACCAGCCCTGCATCAGGTGCGGGCGAAAGCTGGGGTGGGTCTGGTAGGTGCCGTCGGCATTGCGCGCCTGCGGCACGCCGCTCGCGAGGATCGGCGAATTATCGGGTTCGCAGACCACGATTCTGGTGTTCGGGCTGCGCTCGCGCAGCACGCGCGCAACCCCGCCCAGCGTGCCGCTGGTGCCGAACCCGGTGACCCAGTAATCGAGCCCGATCTCGGCGAAATCGTCCAGAATCTCGACCGCCGTGGTGCGTTCGTGCATTTCGGCATTGGCCGGATTGCTGAACTGGCTGGGTTGCCACCAGCCATGCGCCTCGACCAGTTCCTTGACCTTGGCGAGCATGCCGGTACCCATGTCGGACGCCGGCGTCAAGATAACCCGGGCGCCGAGAAAGCGGATCATGCGGCGGCGTTCGACACTGAAATTTTCCGACATGACGATCACCAGCGGGTAGCCTTTCTGCGCACAGACCATGGCAAGACCGATGCCGGTATTACCGCTGGTCGCCTCGACGATGGTTTGCCCGGGTTTGAGTTCACCGCGGCGCTCGGCATCTTCGATGACCCCGAGCGCGAGACGATCCTTGACCGAACCCATCGGATTAAAGGACTCGATCTTGACGTAGAGATTGACGTGCTCGGGACCGATATGATTGATCTTTACCGTCGGCGTATTGCCGATGGTGTCGAGAATACTGGAGTACAACCGCCCCATTTTACCCCTCCAGTAATACCAGTTTGACCCGGGCAGAATACAACTCACTGCTTACAATTTAGTATTTCGTCGCTATTCCTCGCAGGGCCAGGTGTCAGGAATCCAGCGCCCTTGCGGTAATTTTGTTTGCATATCTCCGCAGGACAGGTCGATCTGCAACTGCGAAAGGTTTTTCACCCCGCGCAGATCCACATTCTCGAAATGCGTCAGGTAGGTGTAGGCGCCTTTAAAATCGACCCCATCGAGTTTCGCGCCGGCGAACATGACCCGCGATATATTGGAAAAATGGAAACTGACATTTTGCAGCTGCGCCCGGAAAAATCGACTCGCCCCAACTCTGACCTGGACCAGTCGACGTCGCTGATTTTCGCCTCGCGAAAGCTCGCGCGAAAATACTCCGACTTGGTCAGCAACGAATTTTTGATCGTGGCGTGATCAAACACCGCGCGGTAGCCGACCGACTTGCTCAGGTCGGCATCTTCGAAGTAGCTATATCTCGCGGTGGTCCTGGACAGGTCGGCCTTGACCAGGCTGGCGCCCTTGAAACGGCTTTTATCGAGGCTGCTCATCATCATATTCGCGTCGTCAAAACGGCTGCCGGTAAAATCCGAATCGTCGAGCATCTTGTTGGTTTTCTTGCACCCCGACCAGTCCATTCCGGGTTCGCGCCTGTCGTAACAGCCAGCCTCGAGCGGCGCAAAAAACAGCAGCAAAACACAGGCGAGCAGGATGATCGACAACGGCATCGGCTTAATATTACTTGGCTGCATCATGATCAGTCGCGTTGCTTGATAGTTCGGATTTTGACCGGTTCAGTCGATAAAAATTCACCGCGCAGAAGGTTGCGGTAACCTGCATGCATCTCGCATCCCTCCACCTGCGCTGGACTAGCGTCCTTTCTTGTCCGCTTTGGTAGTGATTCGCTGCGCATCGATTTCCAGTAAAGCCTCTACGCCGACACAGCTGGAGCTGGCCTGGCGCGCTGCCATCATTTTCTCGATGGGAGAGATCACCTGGCCCATGTCGCGGCGATCCCGGGTGGGTGGATAGGTCTTCGCTTTCATCGCTAATTCCTCATCAGTTCTGATCGCTTACTATACCCGAGTTGTCCAGGTTTTGCTGCCGCATCACCTCGACCAGCCCGGCCGCGATGATTAACACCGTGCCCGCCAGCTCGCGCGCGCCAAACGGCTCGTCGAGCAGCAGCGCCGCCGAGCTCACGCCCACCAGCACTTCGCCGAGTAACAGCATACCGACGCGCCCCGGGCTCAGCAGGGTGGCAGGCCAGATGGTTAACCAGGTAATCGGCAACATCACCACGGCAAGCAGCGCAATCCAGTACCACCCGGCGCCAAGGGTGGCGGCATCGGGCATACCGCTAAAGTCGCCCTGCTGCCAGAAAAGCAGAAACAGCGACATGATCAGCGCGCAGACGACGAAGGTAATGACTTTTTCCAGCACCATGCGCGCGCCATCCTGGAACAGTTTTACCGACGCGACCGACCAGCACACACCCGACAACAGCGCGAACCAGTCACCGGTATTGCGTGGCAGTGGCAAGCCGTTTTCGGCGACGAGCATGATGTAAAGCCCGGAAAACGCGAGCACCAGGGCGATCACGCGATTGGCATTGAGACGTTCCTTGAGCATCAGCAAACCGAGCAAGGTGCTCCACAACGGGCTCAGGTAAAACAGTAAAATGGCGCGCACCACGTCGGTCAGGTTGAGGCTCGCGATGTACAGTGCGAAAGCAAATCCGGCCAGCAATCCCGGCAACAGGATATGCCGCCAGTGCGCGACATAATTGCGTCGGCGCAATATCAGTAACGGCAGGAACAGCAGCGTGCTGGCGCCAAAGATCGTCGGCCCGGTCCAGAAGGCTTCGACCCCGGCCTGCTCGATACCGCGCACCGGTATCCAGTAAAGACCCCACAGCGCCGCGCCAAAGGCGAGCGTCAGGCTTGGCAGCAGGTCGCTACGTCGGTTCGACACGATGAAGTATCAGGCGTCACCGCAAGCGCTGCTGATGCGGGCGAATGCCTGCAGATTGACGTTATCCAGGTCCAGCCGCAGGGGTTCGTCCTGGGAGGACAGCTTGACGATCGTCACTTCGGTCACCGGATCGATGTATATCCACTGGCCGTGGATGCCGATCGCCATGAGCGCGCGATGTTCATTGCCGGTCTGATACCACTTGTTGCGATAGCTGCCGCGCGGAAACTCCTTGGCGGATTCGCCGCGTTCCCAGGCATCAACACTGCCGCCGTCATTACAGTCCGCTATCCACGCTGCCGGGATCACCTGGCGGCCATTGGCATAGCCCTGGTTACGCATCAGCTCGGCGAAGCGCAGCAAATCACGCGGCAACACGCAGATGCCACCCGCGCTACGCGGATAGCCCTTACGATCGAGCGTAATGTAACCGTTGGCCTCGGCGCCCATCGGCTGCCACAGGTAACGGCTGAACAAGCTGGCCAGACGATCTCCGCTGACGCGCTCCAGCACCCAGCCGAGCAAATCCGAATTGGGTGATTTATAGGCGAAACGGACACCGTGCTCACCGTCACCTTTTTGCAGGGTGCACAGAAAATCGTGCAGGTTCTGGTCGATCGCATCGACCGCACAGGGATGCCAGCCGGTGGCAGTACGGTAGTCGACGAAAGGCCCCGAGGTCGCGAGGTAATCCTCGCCGAAATCGATGCTCACCGCCATGTCGAGCACCTGCTGCAGACTGGCATCGCGATAACCCGAGCCGGCGAGCTCGGGCAGGTAGTCAACGACTGGACGCGCAGGATCGAGCAGGCCCTGCTCGACCAGCACCCCGGCCAGAGTCGCGGTAATCGACTTGCTCACTGAAAACACGATGTGCGGATTGACTTCGATGTCGGCATCGACATACCACTCGTGCACCAGCTTGCCGCGATGCGCCACCAGCAAGGCATCACCACTGGTTTCACCAAGCCACTGCGCGAGCGGCCACTCGGCGCCATCCAGGCCCTGCAGCCTGAGGCCGTCAATATCGGCATTGGGATTCTTCTCGAGTGCCACCGGCGCGCCTGCGCAGCTAATTTGTTCGCTCGCAATGATTTCGCGAACGTGATGAAAAGCCCAGCGGCCATTACCCGGCAAGCGCCAGTTGGACAGGTTTAATTCCTGTGGTCGGTTCAACACTACTCGATCTCCCGAATGGTTTTCTGATTGTTGGAATCGAGCGGCGTCTGGCACATCTCGAGGTGTAAACGCCCGCCACTGATATAGGGGTGCGATTCGATCACGGCTTCGTTCAGCACGATGCCGAGCCCGGGTGCTTCCGGCGCCGGCATATAGCCCGCTTCCCAGTTCAGCGGCCGCTGCAAAATGGCATCGTGGAAATCGGTCTGGATGGTTTCCAGGATCAGGAAGTTGGGACAACTGAAGGCGACGTGGGCCGCGGCAGCGTGCGCAATGGGTCCACAGTAAATGTGCGGCGCGATCTGCGCATTGAACAGTTCGGCGAGCACCGCGATCTTCTTGGTTTCCCAGACCCCACCGCTGCGGCCAATGTCGGGCTGCACAATGCTGACCCCGGCCTTCAGCGCCTGGTGAAATTCCACGCGCGTGGTCAGGCGTTCTCCGGTTGCGATGGGGATGCTGGTGGCGGCGGCGACCTTGCCGATCGCCTCCATCTGGTCGGGGGGACAGGGTTCTTCGAACCACAGGGGGTCGTAGGGCTCGAGCCGGCGCGCGAGGCGGATGGCTGACGAGGTGGTCATCTGGCCGTGGGTGCCGAACAGGATATCGGCGCGATCACCAACCGCTTCGCGAATCTTGCGCACGTTGTCTTCCGAGCGACTGAGCTCGGCGAGCGACAGTTCACGCCCGCCCTGGAAGCTATAGGGGCCGGCAGGATCCTGCTTCACCGCGGTAAAGCCCATGTCGACGTAATCCAGTGCGCGGGCCGCCGCGGCATCGCCGTCGTGGTAGACATCGGGCGCGTCTTTACCCGGATGGCCGTCGGCGGACAGAGACTCTGGATAAAGGTAGGTATAGGTGCGCAGGCGATCGTGGAAGCGTCCGCCGAGCAACTGGTAGAGTGGTACATCGTGCGACTTGCCCAGAATGTCCCAGATGGCGATCTCGATTCCGCTGAACACGCCCATCATGCTGATGTCGGGACGCTGCGTGAAACCCGCCGAGTAAACCCGCCGAAACATGGTTTCGACGTGATGCGGGTCTTCACCGGCGATGTAACGCTCGAAGGTATCTTCGACCATGGCGCAGGCGATATCGCCGGATACCGGGATACCGTAACACTCGCCGATGCCTTCGATGCCGTCGTCGGTGGTGATCTTGACGATCACCCAAAAGGAACCGCCGATGCCGCTGGGTGGAACCGTCACCCAGGTTTGGATGTCCTTCAGAACCATGTCGTCTATCCGGGTTAGCAAACCCCGCATACGTTACTCCAAACCACCACTTTACGAAACTGGAATCTGGTCGAATCTACGTTGTCGCATGACCTCATTTGACCTAGGTCATTGCACTGCCCGGTTCGAATTCGAATATACTCGCAATACCGGCAAATAACCGCATCCCGAATCAGCATCAACCATCTTTCTTCCCCGGCGGACAGAGAGAAGATACGGAGCAATTTTCAGGCATGAGTAACATCGACAAGCTAGACGTCGTCAAGCCCGCACCCGCGGTGATTCCGTTGCAAGATGCGTCACACGAAATCTGGTCGCAAAAGTACCAGCTCAAGGATCGCGCCGGCCGGGCCATAGATAAGGACGTCGACGACAGCTTGCGCCGCGTCGCCCGCACCCTGGCCGACCTCGAGGCCAGTGCGGAGTTGCGCGCCTGCTGGTATGAGCGATTCCTGTGGGCGCTGCAACATGGTGCCATTCCTGCCGGTCGAATCCTGTCGAATGCCGGCGCACAGGCCTACAAGCCTGCGACTTCAACGATCAATTGCACCGTGTCAGACAGAATTGAAGACTCGATGGACAGTATTTTGGGCAAACTGCACGAAGCCGGCATCACGCTGAAATCGGGTGCCGGTATTGGTTACGAGTTTTCGACCCTACGTCCGCGCGGAGCCTATGTTTCGGGTGCCGGTGCGCGCACTTCGGGACCGCTTTCGTTCATGGATATTTTCGACAAGATGTGTTTCACGATCTCTTCGGCCGGAGGCCGTCGCGGGGCACAGATGGCGACCTTCGATATCGGCCATCCCGACGTGTTCGAATTCATCGAGGCCAAGCGCGAGGCTGGACGCCTGCGGCAGTTTAATTTATCGCTGCTGATCACCGACGAATTCGTTCAGGCGGTAATCGCAGACAAGCGCTGGGCGCTGGCCTTCCCGCTGACCGAGGCCGAGGTCGAGGAGGAGCAAATTAACCTGAGCGATGAAGAACAGGTGATCTGGCGCAGCTCACCCGACGACGATCGCTATCTCCACAACGATGCCGGGCAGGTAGCCTGTCGCGTCTACCGACAGGTCAACGCACGTGAGTTGTGGAATACGATCATGCGTTCCACCTACGACTATGCCGAACCCGGGTTCATCCTGATCGATCGCTATAACGAGATGAACAACAACTGGTTCTGCGAAGATTTACGCGCAACCAATCCCTGCGGTGAGCAGGGTTTGCCTCCCTACGGCGCCTGCCTGCTCGGATCGATTAACCTGACCTCGTTCGTGCGGCACGCCTTCACGGCGCAGGCCGAATTTGACTGGTCCGGGTTCCGCGATGTTGTCGCGGTGTTTACGCGAATGCTCGACAACGTGGTCGAGATTAACGGCTTGCCATTGCCACGCCAACAAGAAGAAATTATCCGTAAACGCCGGCACGGCATGGGCTTCCTTGGTCTGGGCTCGGCGCTGGCCATGCTGCGCAAGGTCTACGGCTCGCAGGAGTCGCTCGAATTTACCGAACGCGTCAGTCGTGAACTGGCGGTTATCGGTTGGCGCACTGCACTCGAGCTGGCGCAAGAGAAGGGTCCGGCCCCGATCATGGAAGAAGAGTTCGAGGTGAGCGAGGCGATGCTGCGCCGACGGCCCGAAATGGTCGACGACGGCTGGCGCGCGGGCATGCGGGTCACGGGGAAGGTCCTGCACGCCCGTTACAGCCGCTACATGCAGCAGCTCGCCGAACTGGAACCCGATCTCGTCGAGGCGTTGGAGCAGCATGGTGCGCGTTTTACCCATCACAGCTCGATCGCGCCGACCGGCACCATCGCGCTGTCATTCGGCAACAACGTCAGCAACGGCATCGAGCCCAGCTTCGCGCATAGTTACACGCGCAACGTGATTCGCGATGGCAAGAAGAGCAAACAAAAATTCGATGTCTTTTCCTACGAACTACTAGCCTACCGGCAACTGGTTGATGCGCAGGCCCACCCGGCCTGCAAGGATTCGGTGCATACCCTGCCAGAGTACTTCATCAGTGCCGACAGCATCACACCGCAACAGCACGTCGACGTGCAGGCGGCCGCGCAAACCTGGATCGATTCCTCCATTTCCAAGACTGCGAACGTGCCAACCGAATTCCCATTCGACGATTTCAAGAATATTTACCTGTACGCCTACCACAAGAAACTCAAGGGCTGTACCACATTCCGCTACAACCCGGCCGCGTTCCAGGGTGTGCTGGTGAGAAATGAAGATCTTGCCAGCAGCCTGTACCGATTTACGCTCGCGGACGGCAACACGATCGAGGTCAGGGGTGACGAAACGATAGAATACGACGGCGAGTCACATACCGCCGCCAACCTGCACGAGGCACTTAAGGAAGGCTATTACGGCAAGCTCTAACCCACATATCTCAACGATTTATGACGTCCGTGCGGCTGCAGGGCAAGACAGCAAAAGTAGGCGCTTCAGGCGACACATGGAGCAGATGTCGGGAAAGCAATCGATAAGATATGCGGACAGGTTGTCACAACACTTAAAGAGACGAAAATGAGTATCAAGATTGACGGGAAAATCATCAAATCCGAGGCGCTGGAGTCGGCCGGACCCGAGGCGCACACAGTGGATTCTGCCGAAGTCATTCACATGCACGAGAACCTGGCGCGGCCGCAGGTGTTGCAGGGTAGCACCTACAAGATCAAGACGCCGCTGTCAGAACATGCGCTCTACGTCACGATCAACGACATTACGCTGAACCCGGATTCCGAGCACGAACTGCGCCGACCGTTCGAAATATTCATCAATTCGAAAAACATGGAGCATTTCCAATGGATTATCGCGCTGACACGTATTCTGTCAGCGGTGTTTCGCAAGGGTGGTGACGTCACTTTCCTGGTCGATGAACTGCGCAGCGTATTCGATCCCCAGGGCGGATATTTCAAGAAAGGCGGGCGCTATACGCCGTCGATCGTGGCCGAAATTGGTGATGTTATCGAGCAGCACATGATCGCAATCGGCATGATCAAACTCAACCAGCCCGACACTCACCAGCAGGAGTTCCTGGACGCCAAACGCCGCGAGGCAGAAAAGCAGGAGCCTGTGTCGAATGATGATTTCCCCAGTTCGGCACAACTCTGCAGGAAATGCCAGACCCGTGCCGTCGTCAGTCTCGACAATTGCCTGACCTGCCTGAACTGCGGTGACTCAAAATGCAGCTAAACCGGTAAACCATAAAATTGGTCGCTACTTCAGGCTTTTGTTAGCGGTTCTGACAATTGTCTCCCGTCCCCAAATAACCCTCTGCTAGTGGGAGGCTGTCTCGCGGGAATCACTGCAAAAGTGTAGCACGACATGGAGGCCGCCGTCTGCGCCTCCAAGCGAACACAGGGATGTGCCAGTAAAAAAGGAAAAAGGGGACAGTATACCTATCTCATTAGAAGTTCAGTTTGACTAGGATCTCTATTGAAATAGGTATACTGTCCCCTTTTTTACTGGTAGCGGCTTTTGCAGTGATTCCCGCGAGACAGCCTGTGATGATCCTACCAACAATTAATCCCGGCCATATTGGGTAATGCCGGGTCGTCCTTCAGGAAACAGGCAATACCACCAGCTGCGCGATTTCAACGTGGCGGGGCTGTTGCAGCGCGAACAGGATCGTGCGCGCGACGTCGTCCGGGTCGAGGCATTGTTCGAAGCTGTCGTAGAATTCCTGCGCCTGCTGCGCATCGCCGAGGCGTTGCTCGGCAAAGCCGCTACGCACCAGCCCCGGCATGATTTCGGTGACACGGATGCCACGGCCGGCAAAATCGAGGCGCAGGGTATCACTGAGCCCGTGCACGGCATACTTGCTGGTGACGTAGGCGCTGCCGCTGGCATAGGGCTTCAGCCCCGCAATCGAACCCATGTTGACCACGTGGCCCGAGCCGCGCGCCAACATGCCGTCGATCAGCGCGTGCGTCAGGCGGATCACACCCTGCACGTTGGTCTCGACAATGTCACACCATTGCTCGGCGCTACCCTGTTCGAACAGGCGTCGCCCGCCGACGTCGTGGCCGGCATTGTTGATCAGTACGCCAACCTCGCTGAATTCACGCGGCAACGCGGCGGCCACTCGCTGAACAGCCTGCGCATCGGTGACATCCAGTGCCAGCGGGTAAAGACTTTCCCCCAACTCCTGCTGCAGGCCCTGCAGCTTGTCCAGTTGGCGCGCCGTGGCCACCACGCGATAGCCATCGGCGACCAGGTGACGGCAAATCGCCGCGCCGATACCCCCGCTCGCGCCGGACACCAGCGCGACTTTCGTCTGCGTAACAGAATCATTCATCAGTGGGCTTACCAGTTCGGTTTTAATCGCTTCCAGCAGTTTTTCCATCTGCCGCGTGGAGATACCCGCCGAGAAGCGTGCGACGTGCTGAATCGCGGGCGGTATCGGCAGCAGACCATTGTCCACTTTCAGACCGCGGCTGTCCGCGCGCCGCCCACCGGGGAGGCGTTGATCCAGCACGCCCAGGTTGACCAGGCCGACACCCAGCCCGCTGCGTACCGCGTTGACCATGCCATCGATGCTCGGGCATTCGAACACCACGCGCAGGCTGTGATCGCTTTCGTCCAGCGCGCGTTCCGCCCAGGCCTTGTAAAAACAGTCGCGGTGATAAGTCACGAACGGAATCGGACGTGACAGGTCGAGCACAAAATCTTCCGCCTGCAGCCAGACGATTTGCTGTCGCCCCAGCGCGTGATCGCTGGCCAGCAGATCGGACTCGAATACTTCGATCAGGGCCATGTCGATTTCACCGGCCTGCAGCCAGCGCATCAGTTCCGGGGTGTGCGCCACGCGCGAACTCAAACTGACATGCGGGAAGCTGGTGGAAAAGCTCGACAGTATGTGCGCCATGCCCGGGGCGCTGACGTCCTCGGTGATGCCCAGGCGCAACTCGCCGCTGAGATCGCTCTGGTGAAAACTGGCACAGGCTTCATCGTGCAGGCGCACCAGCCGGCGCGCGTAGTCGAGCAGCTTTTCGCCATCGACACTGAATACCAGCTTGCCGTCGACGCGCGTGAACAGGCTGCGATTGAGCCGGCTCTCGAGCCGCTTCATCTTGTGGCTGACCGCGGATTGCGACAGGTTCAGGCGCTTTGCCGCGCGCGTGACGCCACCGGATTCGGCAATCACCGTGAGCGCGCGCATGGAATCGATATCGAGTGTCGACATATATGACAAATTTCGATGGAAGACATGAAAATATATCGTTTTGTTCATGCCGTGACAATGGTTATATTTCGCCCTTACCTACACCTGCCGACTGCCTGCAAGCGACCAACATGACCCACTACAAGCACATCTTTCAGCCGCTCGACCTGCGCCACCGCAAGCTCGACAACCGCATCGTGTTCGGCGCGCACACCGCCAACATGTCCGATCTCGGCCTGCCCGGTGCGCGCCATCGCGGATACTACGAAGAACGCGCCATCGGCGGCGCGGCGATGATCGTCGTCGAACCCATGCCGGTGCACGCCAACGCGGTGCTGACGCGCGGCAATTTCCGCCATGGCGACGACGCGGTAATTCCGCATTTTCGCAAGCTTACCGATGCCGTACACGCGCACGGCACGACGATTCTGCAGCAGCTGTATCACGTCGGCCAGCACGGCGATTCCGACCTGTCCTTCATGCCGCACCTGTCACCTTCGGGTCACTCTTCTTACCACGATTCGGACGGCAGTCACATGATGCGTGAAACCGAGATCCTGGAAGTGATCGAGTGCTTCACCAACGCCGCGATACGCTGCCAGGCAGCGGGCTTCGACGGTGTCGACCTGTTTGCCGCCTACCACAGCCTGCTCGACCAGTTCTGGACACCCTGGTCGAACCGGCGCGACGACCAGTGGGGTGGCGCGCTGGAAAATCGCTGCCGCCTGTCCCTGTCGATCATGGCATCGATCCGGCGCGCCTGCGGCGAGGATTTCATCATCGGCATGTCGGTTGGCTACGCCGACAACACGCCTTTCGTCATGACGCTGGAGGATTTCCAGGCGGTCATCGAGCTGCACGATCGCAGTGGTAATCTCGACTACGTGTCCTGCGGATCGGGTAATTACGTCGATGTCGATCGCATCATGCCCACCTTCGTCTACGGCGAAAAGCAGGGTGTACCGCTCGCCGCCGCGCTGAAACAGGTGGTCAGCCACGCCAAAGTCACCGCCGAAAGCCACATCCGTACGCCGGAAAATGCCGACTATACGCTCGCCAGTGGCAGCTCCGACCTGGTGTCGATCGTGCGCGGGCAAATTGCCGACCCGCACCTGGTCAACAAGGCGCGCGCGGGCCGCGCGGACGACATTCGCGGGTGCATTTCCTGCAACCAGATGTGCTGGGGCAGGCGCGCCCGCGACTACTGGATTTCCTGCCTGATCAATCCATCCGCGGGGCGCGAATACGAATGGGGTGGCGATCGCTTCGATAAAGTGGAAACACCGAAGAAGGTGCTGATCATCGGCGGCGGCCCGGCCGGCATGGAAGCCGCGCGTGTCGCGGCTGAACGCGGTCACCAGGTCACCCTGTGCGAAGCGCTTGGCGATCTTGGCGGCCAGTTCCGGCTCGCCGGGCTCGCCCCACGTCGCGGCCAGATCACCGAGCTGATGGGCTGGTACCTGCGCCAACTCGAACAGCTCGGGGTCGAAGTGCGCTACTTCACCCCGATGGACGAGCAGGACATCGCTGAATTCGGTGCCGATGAAGTGGTGCTGGCGACCGGTTCGATGCCGGACGGTCTCGGCCGCCAGCGCTGGTTACCCGAAGCCGACGAAATGCCGGGGCTGGCCAACGGCAAGGTGTTTGCCTGCGAAGAAGTGTTGCGCGACCAGGCCGAGCCTGGCAAAGCGGTGATCGTCCTCGACGAAGGCGGCAACTGGCGCGGCACCGGCACCGCCTGGCACCTCGCCGACAAGGGCCACGAGGTGACCATCGTCACCCCCGACCCGATGATCGGCAAGGAAATGGTGCGCGCCGCATCGGACATCCAGACGCGCGCGGCGCTGGCCAAACTCGGCGTGCGATTCGTGCTGGAGAGCGTCATCGAACACTGGCACGGTGATCGTGCTGACATCCGCTCGCTGCTGGACGGCTCGATCTCGAGCATCGACGCGTCGGCCATCGTCACCGCCACCACCAACCGCGTCGACAACACGATCGAACTCGCACTCGCCGAAAACGGTACCCGCTTTCACCTGATCGGCGACGCAGCAGCACCGCGCACGGCGCCTTTTGCCTTCCACGACGGCCGCAAGATCGGCCTGTCCATCTAGAGATACTCAGCTATGGCAGATTTGAAGGGTATCAACCTCGCAATGCAAACGCCGATGCACGCCGACGGCAGCATCAACTGCGCCCGCTGGGAAGAATTAATCGACCTCTATATCGACTGCGGGGTCCACGGCCTGGTGCTCGGCGCGGGTACCGGGCAACACCCCTACCTGACCGGCGCCGAGTGTGAGCGCCTGTTTGAACTCGGTGCAAAACGTGTCGATGGCCGCTGTAACCTGATCTGCCAGACTTCGGCGCTGGTCGTCGATGAGGTCATCGAGCGCTCAAGACACGCGCAAGGGCTCGGCGCCGACGCGCTGATGATTCTACCGCCCTATCTCGAAGGCCCGGAAGACGACGATGGCCTGTTCGAGTTTTACCGCCAGATCGATGCCAGCGTCGAGGTTGACCTGATCGGCTACAACATTCCGCAGACTACCGGTATCAGCATATCGATTGAGCTGTTAAAGCGCCTCAACCAGCTCGATCATTTCGAGTACATCAAGGACAGCGCCGGCGACCTGACCACGCACCAGGAATATCTCGCCACCGGGCACAAGGTGCTGAACGGCTGCGATCCGACCACGGTGTACGCGCTGATCGCCGGCGCCGAGGGCTGTATCTGGGGTGGCGCGAACTACATGCCACGCGAGAGCGTGCAACTGTACCAGCTCGTCAGCAGCGGTGACCATGCCGGCGGCCATGGCACTGTGGTCACGCATGCTGCCGTCGTTGCTGTGTATCTGGCGCGGGTATTACATCCCCAAGGTCAAGGCGGCCGCACGCCTGCGCGGTTTTGACGGCGGCGCGGTGCGCACCCCGTTGCGAAATCTCGCTGCGGATGCTGAACGCGAACTCGCCATGTCTCTCGAACCACTCGACCAGGAATAAGCATGACTGTAGCCACAAAACGCAGACGACAGGGCGGCAGCGCCGGTCGGCGTGCGCGCATCGCCAACGCCGCCATCGTGCACCATCCCGAGATCAAGCGCGGCATTCCGATCATGGAAGTCACCAACCAGGAAGGCATCGAACTGATCCACGATTTCGCGATGCGCGTGGCCGAAGAGATTGGCTGCGATTTCCAGGACGGCGAATCGCTCGATTACTGGCGCCAGACCGGCGCCGAGATCGACGGCGAGCGCGTGCGCATCGGTCGCGACGAACTGATGGCGCTGATCAGCACCATTCCCTCCTCTTACCTGCACCACGCGCGCAACCCGGAGCGCACGGTACGCATCGGCGACGGACACGCGGTGGTATCGCCATCCTACGGCGCACCTTTCGTGCGCGACATGGAGGGCAAGCGTCGCTACGCCACGCTGGAGGACCTGAACAACCTGCAAAAACTGAACCACATGGCGTCGACCGTGCACATTGCCGGCGGCACCATCGTCGAACCGGTCGACATCCCGGTGCGCGCATCGTCACCTGCACATGGCCTACAGCGGCCTCAAGTATTCGGACAAACCGATCATCGGCAACGTCACCGCGCGCGAACGCGCCGAGGACACCGTGGACATGATGAAGCTGGTGTTCGGCGACGAATTCGCCACCAACAACACCGTGACCACCTCGCTGATCAACGCCAATTCGCCGCTGGTGTGGGACGAAACCATGCTCGACGCGCTCAAGGTGTACGC
Source organism: uncultured Gammaproteobacteria bacterium (assembly GCA_963835795.1). Classification (GTDB taxonomy): domain Bacteria; phylum Pseudomonadota; class Gammaproteobacteria. Next base: position 15,544 of record CAWIHJ010000059.1, on the reverse strand, counting down.
GATGAATAACCAGGCGGTGATGTGTTCGCCCTTTTCGATGGCGGCGGCGAGCACCCCGGCGAGCAATGTCGGCACCGTCGGCGTGGTGCTGGCCGAGGCGCTGATGGCGATGGCGATGACCCAGGTGATTCGACCCGGCTCGCCGATGCTGTTCGGCGTACCGGCGATGACGGTGGCGCTGAACAGCGGCGCGCCGGTGCACGGCTCACCGGATTCGGCGATGGTGCAGTTCCTGTCCAGCGCAATGGCGCGCTTTTACAAGCTACCGCACCGCTCGATCCTGAACGTCGCAACCTCGAAGTCGGGCGACATGCAGGCGGCCTACGATTCGATGTGGGGCCTGTTCCCGAGCATGCTCTCCGACGCCAACTGGATGACCATGGCCGGCGGCATGCTGGAAGGCGCGTTGACGGTCGGCTACGGCAAGACGATGATCGATTTCGAGCAACTGGACGCTTTCTACCATTTCCTGCAGGGGCCAAAATTCAGCGACATCGAAGAAGTCTACGAAGCGATGAAACGCGTCGGCCCCGGCGGTCACTTCCTCGGCGAGACGCACACCCTGAACAGCAACCTGTTCATCTTCGATTCGCAGCACAACAATTCCTACGAGCAGTGGGATATGGAAGGCCGGCTCGACAGCGAGGCGGTCGGCGTGCAGAAGGCGCAGAAGTGGCTGGCGAAATACGAAGCGCCAGCGATCGACGCGGCGCTCGATGAGGCGCTGCTCGACTATATCGCGCGCCGCAGCCGCGAAATTCCGCAGGGTTAAGCCGACTGCCAGAGGCGGCGTTCAAAGCGCGTCGGCTCAGGTGAAATCCGTTGGTCTCGGCCGCGTTACCGAGCTCCTGCAAGCGCTGCAAAACCTGCGCATCGCGCTCACCGCGCCCGAAGGCGGCCAGCGCACGGCCGCGCGCGATGAAATAGTCACTGCGCGGCAGGGGCTCTGGACGCGTATAGTCTTCCAGCGCCTGGGCATAGCGATCCACTTCGTCCCAGGCCGAAATCTGCAGGCAGGCTTCCATCGCGTCTTCGTAGAAATTGAGATAGTTGTGGCCCACGCTGCCGGCATCGAGCAATGCTTCGGCTTCGGTCAACGCGGCATAGCACTGCGCTTCATTGCTGGCCGCGAGCGCCAGGATGCCGAGCGCGATCGGCCCGCCAAAGGTCATCCCCGATTCCGACTCGCGCAACATGGAAATACCCTGCTCCACCAGCTTGCGCGCCTCGTCGCGGTCGCCGCGCAACAACGCAAAGCGGCCGAGCAGGTAATCACAGACCCCCTCGAACAGGCCGGCGCCGACCCGGCGGATAATCGTTTTGCTCGATCTCAACCAGGTCTCGCCTTCGTCGATGTCGCCAACCAGTGCCCAGAATGATCCACCGATCATCAGCGCCATCATTTGCGCGCGTGGATCGTTGATTTGCACCGCCAACTGGGTCGCTTCGCGGTAACCGTCAATGGCCAGATCGATATCGTTCTGCCAACAACTGACGTAGCTGCGCATCGACAGGTTGGCGGCGATGATGCGGCCGAAACCATGATCGCGCGCCAGTTCGATACACTGGTCGAAATAGTTGTGCGCGGAAATGAAGCGCCCGCGGTTGTACTCGGCATTGGCCAGCCCGCTGAGCGCACGCGCTTCGACTTCCACCGATTCAGCCGCACGCGCATATTCCAGTGAGCGCTTGTTGGCCTCCAGGCAGGCATCGATATGCCCACGGTAGAAATGCACCTTGCCCATGGTGCGGCAGATGCGCGCCTGCTCCAGGGTCAACTTGTGTTCATCGGCAATTTTTATGGCCTTTTCGAGCACTTCGAATGCCTCGCTGTGCGCCGCGGTGACGGCCATTCCCTGCGCCATACCAATCATCGCCATGCAGCGGCCCACTTCATCAATGGCCACCGTGGCCGCGCTGCGATAGGACTCGATAGACTCCGGTATGTTTCCATAACTGCGCAGCAAGTCACCTTCCAGGTTGCGCAACTCGAAGGAATCGGCTTCGGCCGTAATCTCCAGCCCGCGCCTGGCCAGCTGCAGCGCCCGCTCCGGCCGATACAATTCGGCTTCGCGTCGCGCCGCACGCAGATAGGCATCCTTTGCCGCACTGTCACCGGCGCGATCCAGGTGTTCAGCCTGCAGCACGAAATCCTTCTCTGCATACCAGGCTGCGGCCAGCCGATGCAATTCGCCGCGCTGGTTTTTTAACAATGAGGCATAGATGCCACCCTGGATCAGCGCATGGGTGAAACTGAAATGCGGTCCATCCGGTAACACCAGGTGATTGTCCACCAGCGGTTTGCAATCGTACTCGGGGTTGCCGACAAGATGGCGCAGACTCTCCACTTCGAAACGTTGCCCCAATACCGACGCAGCACGCAAAGCCAGCTTGTCGTGGCTGGCCAATTGATCGAGCCGCGTCAACACAATGCTCTTGATCGAATCGGGCACGGTATCGATATTGCCTTTTTCGGCGACCAGCAGGAGCTGTTCGAGGAACAATGGATTTCCCTCGGCACGTTCCACGCACTGGCGCACAAATTCTTTTCCATCGGCGCCAAAACCCGACGCCAGCTGCATCGCTTCTTCGGCGCGCAATGGGCCCAGGTCCCAGGTGACCGTGGGGTGTTCACCCGCACGTGCACGCCAGGCAATATCGACCGGATCGTCTTCGAGCCGCGAGGTCATCAGGATCAGGACCGGAATCTCGGTAACAATCCTGGCGAGATGGGTCAGGTAGTCCAGGGTCTCGGTATCGGCCCAGTGCAGGCCTTCGACGACCAGTAGCAGGGGCCGGCGCGCGGCCAGCTGGGAGACGATATCCCCGACCACGTGATGCTTGCCTTCGACGCGGATTCGCGCTTCCATCGCGTCGTACAGGGTACGCAGCTCCAACGGCTGCCTGAGATCGAGCAAATCATTGAGAAACACGCGCTGGTCGGGATTGGTAAGCTCGTGACCCTGCGCTTCGTCGAGCGCCTGCAAGCGCTGGCTCTTGCTGCTACCGGTTTCAATGCCCAGAAAATCGCGCACCAGCGACGGAATCGCTGCCTGTCCCTTGGCGGTACCGAAATCGAGCACCACGGTCAGGTAAGTGGAAAAACCATCCTGGCGCGCCAGCATCATCAGCTCCTCGGCCAGGCGGGTTTTGCCGATGCCGGCTTCGCCACGAATCAACAGGCTTTGTCCGTGCCCGGTCTCGCGGCAGACCTGCAACAGGCCGCGAAACTGGGCGAGCTCGGCGTGCCGGCCGACCAGCGGTCGTGTGGAAGCAATGTTGTAGGGTTCCTTCCTGGCGCGGATGTTGTCGAGGGTAAACACCGAAACGGGGCGCGATAACCCCTTGGCATTTACCTCACCGTAATCGGTGGTTTCAATCCAGCGCGCCGCTTCGACCCGGGTACTCTCGGTAATCAGTATGCTGCCGGCTTGCGCCGATTGTTCCATGCGTGCGGCCAGCGGTACCGTCGGTCCGGAAGCATCGTATTCGGGCTTGTTCGGATCGTCGCCCACCTCGAGCACCACCACTTCGCCCGAGTGCAGACCCACGCGTATCTGCACGCCCGCACCGTGATTTTGTTCGAGTTTTCTGGAATAGCGTGCGACCGCCGCGCGCATATCCAGCGCCGCCCTGCAGGCCTCCAGCGCATGACGCTCGCGCGACCGCGGCGCGCCAAACATCGCCATGATGCCGTCGCCCATGAAACGGCACACGGTACCCCGATTCTTTTCCACTGCCTGGCACATGCGCTCGGTGGCGCGATACAGCAATTCGTGCGCTTCTTCGGCATCAAGCTCTTCGGTGAGGGCGGTGGAACCGACAATATCGGCAAACAGCATGGTAACGGGCTTGCGCTCACCCGGCGTTCTCGACCAGGCGGTAATGTCTTCGTCGCTGTTGCTCGCGGAGTCGCCCCGGTTTGTATTGCTGGCAGCGGAGGCTTCTGCCGTCGCGACAGGCTGCAGTTGTGCGATGGCTTTGAGCAAGGTCTTTCGATGCCCGAGCGCGACGATGCCGATTTCCTTGAGATCCGCGTCGCTGAGTTCGGGCAGCAGGGCAATGCCGATATCATGCTCCGCAAAGTTGCCCGCATACTGGCTTAAGCCCAGCCCACCGAGCCACTGCGTCACGTCATTCAACATCAGTTTTTCCAACCTCTCCCCGGCCGACAGTATAACCAGCTTGCCATTAAATGTCCGCTGCCAGGCGGGCAGGCATCTACTGGATAAACGGCAGAAGGCCAACAAAATTCGACGCGCCGGTGCAAGAATGAGCGATTGCCCGGGCGCGTAAACGGACTGCGAATCGCAGCTGAAAAGCGCTTGTGGATAAACATGGCCAGGCCGGTGTGCTAGCCACATTGCACCGGGCGCCTGGTTCAAATCCGCACATCGCCGTCATCACAGGAGTCACACCGCCACCGCACAGGCATCGATTTGCAGCAGGCAATGTTGCAGCAGGCAATCGGCGATGACACGGCCCTTGTCAGCATTGGCCAGGGTCGCCTGCCCGTAGACGCCCGAGGGTGACCAGGTACCCTGCCCACGCGTGCGCGACAGGCGGCCATCACCCTCCACGCCATCGTCGACGGCGCGGGTCATGTCGACCACCTCGGGGGCGATGTGCAGCATCAGCGAGGTCTCCGTCTCGTCGGCATGCGAGCCGTATTGTTGCTGTAAAAGATCCGCAGGAAGCTTTTGCAGTGCTTCATCGAGCACCAGGTAGTCGAACCCCAGCTCCGCCGGCAGCAACGCCCTGGCTGCAGCCAGCGGCCGCAAGGTCGACAGCCCCGTATTGATTACGTAAAAGCGGCTTAAACCAAAGCGTGCCAGGCTGCTACAACAATCGACGATAAGGTCGCGCGCGGTTTCCATGCGCAGGCTGATCGAGCCGGGATACTCGATGAAGGCAGGGTAAAACGAAACGTTGATTAGCGGTGCGACGACGATCGGTCGCAGTTGTCGCAGTTGCTCGGCCAGCCAGTCAGCGATGATTGCATCATTGTTCAGTGGCAGATGGGGGCCGTGCTCCTTGGCGGCAGCGCCGAGCGGCAGGACGACCACCGGGTTGGCTGCAAAATGGCGTTCGGCGGTCTGCCAATCGAGTGTTTCCAGCTTGACTCCATGCGTCATGGTTTTTATTGTTCACCGGGTTGCGGGTTAACAGACAAATCCACGCGGATAATAACCCGAGACCGGATGCAACACACACATGACACAATCCCAGCACCAGAACAAAGCCGAACCGCCACCTGCGACCGGGCAACAGCTGAATGCCCGGGCAGATGCGCGAGCCCAGGCGCGCCGCTGCTGCGGCCAGAAACTCAAATCGCGATTCCCGGCGTGAACGACGCGCAGTACAGCGCCTGGAACCCGGGGATCGAGTCGGAAATCCCGCAGGCTTACCGCGAGCTGGAAACCATCTATAGCGCGGCCAACGTCTTTACCGAACGCGACGACGTCTATCAACTGGCGGTGGAAACCGGTTTAACCCCGGAAGAGTTGATCGGGTTCCGACCGCACCGACTGGTGCTGCACGAACTAATCGTACGCATCACCGCGGATATCGTGGTGCGTGAAGGCGAAAACGAAGAAGATCTCGGCATCCACTTTCGTGACATCGCCAACCAGATTTTCAGCCAGTACATCATTCCCGCGCTGATGCAGATCGAGCATGAATTCGACACCATGCGCACACGCATCGAGGACGTGACCGCCGCGGAACTGGCGCGCGCGCTGCTGCCGCAGGCCGCGGCAAGCCAGCCCCAAGAATCATTGCTGAGCACGCTTGTTCAAGGCGAAGCCAAAATCACCCACGGCGCCGACGCAAACCCGCCAGGAACGTGAATTCGAATTGATCAACGGCTTCAAACAATCCGGACTGGGCTACGGACGACGAGCTGTCGGCCGCCGTGTATCGCAGCCTGTACCGTATCCTCGGCTCGATCGCCACCACGCGCGGATTCATCGGCAACGACCCGGCTTATCTGCAAGGCATATGCGTACGCCACGCCTGCAATTACCTCGGCAGTCGAGAAATCGGTCGCAAGGTTGGCGTGCTGGTGGACAAGGCCATCGATGCCGAGGGCTACGATCGCATCGCCGATGCGCAGAAAGCCGATACTGATCAGCCTCAAGGGCGCATCGGCCGCCGGCAAGAGTTCGTTGCGGCCGATGCTGCGCGAGATGATGGCGCAACTGGGTATCGAAGCGCAGACGGCTACGGCACCATCAGCCCGGATATCTGGCGCCGCATGCTGATCGACTACGAGGCACTCGGTGACAGCTTCAAGTATGCCGGCCGCTTTACCAGCCACGAAGTCAATATCATCGACACCAAGCTCGACCACTACATTCGCGCCAAGGCCGACCAGCGTAAATCGATCCCGCACCTGATGGTCGATCGATTCCGCTTCGACAGTTTCGCCAGCGAAAAAATCACCCGCGTGCTGCACAACACCTACGTGCGTTACATCGACACCATGTACATGTACTTTGTCGTCACCCCGCCCGAGGCCACGGTCGAGCGTGGCTGGGAACGCGGCCAGGTGCGCGGCCGCTACAAGGCGGTCGAGGATTTCCTGGGCCATTGCATCGAGGCCTACGCGGGCATGCCCAAGCTGCTGTTCAAGTGGACATCCAACAAGACGCCGATTTACTTCTTTCGAATTTCTCGACAACAGCGTGCCCAAGGGCAGCTACCCCGAACTGATCGCGCGCGGCACCCAGGGTAAGATGCAGATTTACCAGCTGCATTCGCTGATCGATATCGAGCGCTACCAGCGCATCAACGTGCTCGCCAGGCGCCCGCAAGAAGTCGCCGCGCCCGAGGCGCAATTGCGGGTTGCCAACAACCTTGGCTTTCTACAGCAATGCATCAAGCGCTTCGCCCTGATCGAATTTATCGACCGGCAAACCGAGCGCTGTTTCCTCGCCATTCGCGGCGGTAGTTTCGATGTTTGCGAACGCCGCCCTGTTCGCAGCAGAATCTGGCGACGACTGCCTGCGCGAAACACTGCAGCAACTGGCGCCTGATTTGCTCGCCGAATAACCGCTGGGTACACTGCCAGCTTGCAGCAGGTAACCGGCAGGAGACATACAACATGGCCAAGTCAATCAAGGGCAGCTGCCTTTGCGGTAGCGTCAGCTACCAGTTCCACGGGCCCGAATACGTGTTCCAATACTGCCATTGTTCGCGCTGCCGCAAATTTACCGGCAGCGCCCATGCCAGCAATATCATCATCGCGCCCGATCAATTCGAATGGCTCAGCGGTGCCGACCTGGTCGGGCGTTTCGAGCACCCTCAGGCGAAACACTTCGCCACCTGCTTCTGCAAACGCTGTGGCTCGTCGCTACCCTGGGAATCACAAACCGGCAGCTCGGTGATCATTCCGGCCGGCACACTCGACGAAGACCCGCAGATTCGACCCAGTCAGAACATCCACTGGAAAGATCGCGCACCCTGGCGCGAGGCCGTGGAATCGCTGGCACAATACGACGAACTGCAACCGCGCAAGGTCAAGGACTAACGCATGCGCGCACGCGCTGGCGCTGCTCGGGATTGGCTGATCGCGCTCTGCCTGTTGATCAGCGGCCAGGTTTGCGCCGCGCTGTATCCACGGAATCCGCTAGCGATCGGCGGTTCGATTTACGTTTCCCACCAGGGCGTTTACCGCTTCGACGCAGCGCGCACCGGGCCGCTATGGAGCAACCTTGCAGGTGTCGAGACCTTCGCTCCAGTGGTCTACCGGGACTTGCTGCTGGTCGGCAGTACCCAGGGACTGTACGCGCTGCGCCTGGCCGACGGTGGTGTCGCCTGGCACATCGAAAAACAACACAGCCTGTTTACGCCGACGCTGGACGAGCAGGCCTATGCCGGCAGTGTGCACGGCGAGCTGTACGCGATTCGTCTACCGCAGACGGCGCGATCCTCTGGCGGCAGTGCGTTCGACGGATGGATTTATTCGCCCGCGATCAACGACCGACGCAAGCTGGGTTTGGACCGGCGGACAGGCGCACGCAGTCTACGCGCTCGGCAGCGCCGACGGCGAGGCCCTGACGCGAACTCGCCGATCTACCCAAGAATCGGTGTTCCGCGCGGTCGACCTCGGCGATGGCCAGGCGTGGCGTTTAACCTGTTCGACGGTAGCAGCGTGGTAGTCGGTTTCGACAACCGCCAGGTCACAGCCATCCTCGACGGTGACTCGCAACCAACCGCCGTCCTGCGCCGCTGCACGGCACTGATCTACCGCGGCCACAGCGACGGCAGCCTGTCCGCTTTCGCGCAGCGGTCAGCTGCAGCTCGAGGTGGCGGCGGCCACTCGCTGACACAGGACCTGGTCGATGCACCCGTCGCATGCCCGGTTACCTGTTGCTTGGTGACCAGCGATCGCAAGCTGTTCCTGATTGATCTCGCCGCAGCACAGATCGCATGTGTGAGCTCGAACCCGACGGTCAGTGGCTGCTGCCGATCCAGCTCGAGAACCGGTAAAATCACATGTATTTCCGAAAATCCATGCAACCTCCTCGCCTTAAGGCTGGTCAAATCCCCTGCTACATGTCAATAAAATTCCTGGGGGAATCCTGATGAAAGCAATAAAACTGTTGTACCTTGGAGTGTTTGTACTATTGACCGGGACCGTCAATGCCGCTGCACCTTTCGGCGGTGAGGAAGATGTCAACTACGCCAAGAACCTGTGGCAAACCATGGTTGACGCCGGATACGCGGGCGCAGGCGGGCTGATGTCGCGGCCCTATACCGGCCAGCACCCACATGGCGCAATTCTCGATACCATCGAGGGGCAGATTGCGCTGGACGGTAAGCTTCACCAGATCATCGTCAAGCGTAACTACGGTGGCGAAGGTGTCAGTATCGCCAATGTCGCCAACGATCCGGCCAAGTACCTGAAGGCCGTCACCGTAATGCTGAAACGCCCGGGCTATGATCCTGAAACCAAGGACTGGTTCTGGGCCAAGTTCCAGGCCGACGGCAGCCTCGACACCAACCCGGCCGGCATGATGCTCGCGGGCAAGGTCGCCAAGGGCAAGCCCGCGGGCTGCATCGCCTGTCATACGGCCGCTCCCGGCGGTGACATGATGTTCCTGCGCGACTAGCATTGTGGCACCCGCATCCCGGCGAGTGGCATGCGCTCGCCGGGATGTTGGAACCGCGTTTAAAACAGATCCTGCTGCTGACCCGTAATCGCGTCCATCGAACTGCCGATGGCGGTCAGAATGGTATCGGCGATCGGCGTCAACTGGCGTTCGACGATGTGCTCGTAGTCGAGCCGCGCACTCTGGCATTCCAGCGTCTGCGCACCGGCTACGGTGATCACGTACTCGACCCAGCTGCGATTGCGATAGCGCGAGGGTTCCTTTCGCTGGCGGAACTCGGCTTCCGCCTTGATCGCCGCCTGCGCGTGCGGCGGAATGTTTTTCTGGTACTCGCCGAGCTTCTTGTGCAAGCGCTTGCGATAGACCAGCTTGGCGTCAAACTTGCCGGCGTGCAGATCGGCAATGGTCTGGTGAATATACTCGGCCGGATCGTCGCCATCGAAAATCAGCTGATACAGCGCTTGCTGAAAATCTCGCGCCAACTCGGTCCAGTCGGTGCGCACCGTTTCCAGCCCCTTGTAGATTATTTGTCGATGACCCTGCTCGTCATCGACGAGGCCCGCGTAGCGCTTCTTGCTGCCCTGATCGGAGCCGCGTGTGGTGGGCATGAAAAACTGTCGGAAGTGGGTCTCGAACTCCATTTCCAGGCAGGACTCGATGCCGTATTGCTGGCGCAGATGGTCGTGCCAGTAGCGATTGATCGCCTCCACCAGTTGTTGACCGATTTCTCCGGCTGCTCGATTGTCGAACTTTCCATTCAACGACACGAACACCGAGTCGGTATCGCCGTAAATCACTTCGTAACCCTCGGCCTCGATCAGCTTGACGGTCTGGATAATGATGTCGTGCCCGCGCCTGGTGATCGAACTGGTCAGGCGTGAATCGTGCAGGCGGCAACCCGAGGTACCGAGCACACCGTAAAACGAGTTCATGATGATCTTGATCGCCTGCGACAACGCGGCATTCGATTCACGCTTGGCCTGGTCACGCGCGGCCCACAGGCTTTCGATGATCTGCGGCAGTATGTGTTCCTGCTTGTGGAAACTGGCGCCGTCATAACCCGGGATCACGTCGTCCGGCGACGCCGCTTCGGCCGCCACGCGCGCGTAAGGGTCGACCCGGAAGGTGCGAATGATGCTCGGATACAGGCTCTTGTAATCGAGCACCAGCACCGACTCCTGCAGGCCGGGTCGCGAATCCATCACGTAGCCACCCGGGGCGCTCAATTCACCCTGGTAGTCGCCGATGTTGGGAGCGATATAGCCCTTGCGATGCAGGCGTGGCAGGTAGAGATTGTCGAACGCGGCGACCGAGCCACCGGCACGATCCATTTCCAGCCCGGTCAATTGCGCGCGCTCGATCGAAAATCCGATCAGTTCGGCCTGCTCGAAAATCTCCCACACCAGCTGGCAATCTTCGAGGTTGTAGGCCGCCAGCCGCGGTTTATCTTCGGCAAACTGACGGCGTATCTCCTTTGCCTTGTAGAGCGGATCGATTGTGCTCGCGATCGTGGATCAGCTTGCCACGCCCCAGCAGTTCGCCGGCGACCGCATCGAGCGCAAAGCTCGGGAAATTGTAGGTGGCCGCACGCAGCGTATCGATGCCATCGAGCACCACGCGGCCCGGGATCAGCACGAAGTGATGGTTGCGATCGGCCTGCGACTGGCGCCACACGCGGCAGTGCTCCGCGACGACCGATGGTGAGTGACAAGCCATGCGCCTGGGCCCGCTTTTGCAACAGGCGCAGATCGAAAGTTGATCGACGTTCCAGCCGATCAGGATATCGGGGTCGAGCTGCGTCACCCACTCGATCCAGCGCTGCAACAGCGCGCGTTCGTCGTCAAGGTACTCGATCAGTTCGTCATCTTCACCATTACCGATCATCAACACGCGTTTAACCTGCGGAACAGACGAAGGCGATCGAGAACAGCGCGTCGCTCTCGAAATCCGATTCGATATCGAAGGACATGACCTCGAAGTCGGGTCGATAGTCACCCGGCTGCAGGCGCAGGTTGTGTACCGGCTCGACACTGTAGTCGGCGTCGATGTCGATCGCGGCGGTGATGAAGCGCTCGCAGAGGAAGCGCTCGGTGGGGCGGATATCGGATTCGTAGCAGGCGATGCCCTGTTGCGCGAGGCGATCACGCGCTCGGTAAAGCTGCTGTTGCGAAGTGAAATACACCGCACTCATCGGCGCATCGGCAAAGCTGCGCAGCTGTAGCGGCTTGATGCTGACGCCAGGCTGCTTACCCAGCAAAGCGTCGACCGCCTCGCTGTCAGACTGGCGAATGAAGAACAGCGCCTGCTGGCCATGGATCGACACCGACATCGGACCCTGCGCGGTGCTCAGCCAGAAATCGAGCCGCAGGCCATTCGGGGTGTCGACCCACTGCCGAGTCAACAGGAAAGCGGGCGTCATGACTGGCCCGTCATCGCAGCGATCACTTCTCCGACGCGTGCCGACTGCGCCTCGTTGCGATAATGCAACACGATGTCGAGTTCCACTTCGCCGAGCTCCGCGGCACAGGAAACCAGCCGCCCGTCTGGCCAGCTCAGTCGCTCGATAATTTCCCGCGCCAGCCAGGCGATCCCCATATCGGCCAGCGCCATTTCCTTGAGGCCCGCCGAAAACGCCGATTCGCAGATGATCTCGATGCGGTAATCGCGAATCACCTGCGGCAGGCAGCCCGCGCCCAGGACATCCGCAAAGAAACTGTTCGGCTGATACATCAACAGGGGAATCGCCATACCCGGCAGCAGTGGCCCCAGTTGGCTCGAAAGCTCAGGCGACATCACCGGCAATAATCGATCGCTGCCAAGACCCAGGCGGCATACCGCCTTGTGCGAAAAGTCGAAGCTGTGCTGACGCACTCTGGTAACACAGCAGCAGGTCGGCTTCGCCATAGAACAGTGCCTCGCATTCCTCGTAGTTGACCGGCACCACGCGGTAACTGACCTGTGGCAAGCTTTGCTTGATGCCGCGGATAAGCATCGGGAAGCGCGAGATGGCGAGCGTGTGCTGCGCGACGAACGTCACCCGCTCGGCGGTTTCATGCACCCGGTTGCGCATGGCATAAAAGCCATTGACCAGTTCACGCACCCCGTCCTCGAGGGCCAGCGCGGAATCGCGGATCTTGATTGGCTTGGTACTGCGATCGACCAGTTCGACACCGAGCCATTGCTCCAGTTGGCGGATGCGCCTCGAATAGGCCGGTTGGGTGACGTGGCGCCGCACCGCTGCACGCGAAATCGAGCGCTCTTCGAGCAACACCAGCAAGTCTTCAAGCCACTTCAGTTCCACGGCGAAATTCTGATCGCTATTATTAACATTGTTAATATTATACTTAATAAATAGCATTATTATCGCATAACAAGCTGTGTAATCATGCAGATAATTAATCTTGGAGACTGACATGCACCTTTCGCATTACCCCCGACTGCACTTTGCCCACCTGCCCACCCCGCTCGAGCCGATGCCGCGCATTTCCGAGCACCTCGGCGGCCCGAACCTGTGGATCAAACGCGACGATTGCACCGGCCTGTCGTCCGGCGGCAACAAGACGCGCAAGCTCGAATTTCTGATGGCCGATGCCGTCGAACGTGGCGCCGACAGCGTCATCACCCAGGGTGCGACCCAGTCCAATCATGCTCGCCAGACCTGTGCAGCGGCGGCACGCATCGGCATGGAGTGCCATATTCTGCTCGAAGATCGCACCGGTTACGACGACGACGCCTATACCCACAACGGCAACGTGCTGCTCGACCAGTTGCACGGCGCCAGCATATCGCTGCGCCCGGGCGCTAGCGACATGAACGCCGAAATGGAAACCCTCGCGCAACAACTGCGCGACGACGGCAAAAAACCCTACGTCATCCCCGGTGGCGGCTCCAACGAGACCGGCGCGCTCGGCTACGTCAACGCCGCCTTCGAGCTCACCCACCAGGCGAACGAACGTTCGTTACGCATCGATCACCTGCTGCACGCCACCGGCAGCGCCGGCACCCAGGCGGGCCTGGTGGTCGGCATGCAGGCGATGAACAGCGGCATCCCGGTCTACGGTGTCAGCGTGCGCGCGCCCAAAGCCGAAGCAGGAAGAAAACGTGTTTGGCCTCGCGCAACGCACGCTCGACTTCATGGGGCTCAGCCAGAGCCTGGTGCCGCGCGATAGCGTGGTTGCCAACAGCGACTACGTCGGTGACGGCTATGGACTGCCCACCGATTCGATGGTCGAGGCGGTAAAAATGCTGGCGAGTCTCGAAGGCATCCTGCTGGATCCGGTGTATTCCGGCAAGGGTTTTGCCGGCCTGATCGACCTGGTGCGCAAGGGTCATTTCAAGCAGGGCGAAAACGTGGTCTTCCTGCACACCGGTGGTAGCGTTTCACTGTTCGCCTACCCCACGACTTTCAACCTTCCTGAATTCAGCTGAGACACTGTCATGTTGCATTTAAAGAAACCCGAACTGGCGCCCGAGGAATCAGACCGCCAGGTACGCGAGGCCGTCGAGGCCATGCTCGACGATATCAACCAGCGCGGCGAAGTCGCGATTCGCGAAATGGCGCTGAAGTTTGATAACTGGGAAGGCGATTTCGTCCTTTCCGCGAGAAAAAGAAAAAGTTGATCGATTCGGTGCCCGAGTCGGTCAAGAACGACATCCGTTTCGCCTACGAACAGGTGTATCGTTTCGCCGAAGCGCAGCGCGACAGCCTGCAATCCTTCGAAATCGAAACCCATCCCGGTGTCACCCTCGGTCAGCGCGTGGTGCCGGTGCAGTGCGCCGGTTGTTACGTGCCCGGCGGACGCTATGCACACGCTGCCTCGGCGATCATGAGCGTGGCCACCGCCAAGGCGGCAGGCGTGCCTTTCGTGGTCGCCGCTTCGCCGCCGCGTGGCGATTCGATCGATGCCGCGGTGTGCTACGCGATGGACCTGGCCGGGGCCGACATGATCCTGGAAATGGGCGGGGTACACGCGGTCGCGTCGATGGCGAAGGGCCTGTTCACCGGAAAGCCCGCCGATATCCTGGTCGGCCCGGGTAATGCCTACGTTGCCGAAGCCAAGCGCATCCTCTTCGGCCAGGTCGGTATCGATGTATTTGCCGGGCCCACCGAGTCGGCGATCATCGCCGACGACAGTGCCGACCCGATGACCATCGCAGTCGACCTGACGTCGCAGGCCGAGCATGGCGTCAATTCGCCGGTATGGCTGTTTACCACGTCGCAGGCACTGGCCGAAAAAGTGGCCGAACTGGTGCCGCGGGTCGCCGACGATATGCCCAACGCCGACGTGGTTCACCAGGCCTGGCGCGACTACGGCGAGATTATCGTCTGCGATTCACGCGAGGAAGTGGTCGAAGTCAGCGATCGCTACGCCAGCGAACACCTGCAGGTCATGGCGGACGACCTCGAATGGTGGAAACAGCATCTGAATAACTACGGCTCGCTGTTTCTCGGCGAGGGCAGCACCGTGACCCATGGCGACAAGTGTTCCGGCACCAATCACATCCTGCCGACCAAACGCGCCGGGCGATACAGCGGCGGTCTGAACGTGCAGAAGTTCATGAAGGTATTGACCTACCAGCAACTCGACGAGACCGCGAACAAAGTATTCAGCGCCGTGGCATCACGCATCTCGCGCGTCGAAGGCATGGAAGGTCATGCGCGCGCCTGCGACTGGCGTCTGCGCAAGTACTTTCCCGAACAGGAATGGGATTTCGAGGTCTACGACCAGGCCAGGTACTAGCGCACCCGAAAATCTCGCCACTCTCCCCATGATTCCCGCCTGCGCGGGAATGACCCCCCAATAACTGTCGTCCCCCGATGCGCCGGACCGGCGCAAACAGGGACGTTGCAACGACGCCGTCGTCCTAAGATTCCCGCCTGCGCGGGAATGACGCGAACAATTGTTACGCGTCATTCCCGCGCAGGCGGGAATCTTATAAGGAGCGCAGACTCAGGAAAGATGCGCCCGGACAGGACTCCAGCAACAATCATAACTGGCACCAGTAAACTTTGCCTGCAGCTAGTGTCCGTTTTGTCGATCGATGGCCGCCTGCGCGCGATGGTTACGCGGCGAATGGCCGAAGTGTTTACGGTAGCAGGCGGTAAAGTAGGACTGGGATGGGAAACCGCTAGCGATCGAAATATCGATGACACTTTGACTGGTATTCAACACTAACTGCCGTGCATGCGACAGCCGCAACGACAGGTAAAACTGGCTCGGAGTCTGTTTGCGATACTTGTGAAATAAACGTTCCATCTGGCGCAGCGACAGATTGCATTGTTCTGCAATACGCGGAAGTGGCAGCGGCACTTCAATGTTGGACTCCATCTGCTGGATCACATCGATCATTTTCGGTGCACGCATCGCCAGATCGAGGCGACTGGCCATTTGCTGCGAATCGATATCAGTGCGAATTCGATCGTGATG
>CAWIHJ010000058.1:0-87546 GCA_963835795.1 uncultured Gammaproteobacteria bacterium | reverse complement strand
GCGATCGAGGTTGCGGCTCCGGAACAACCAGCGCGATGAACACCAGGCCACTCGGCGCCGTGCTTGCCGACGTCATGTCCATGAACGACAATAACTTTCGCGTCTTCGGCCCGGATAAAACAGTTCCAACAAGCTCGACGCAATTTACGCGGTCAGCAAGAAGAAACTGTGGTTGGCAGACTACCTGCCGGAAGATGACGACGGCGGCGAGCTAAGCCCTGATGGCCGCGTGCTGGAAATGCTGTCGGAACATACCCTGGAGGGCTGGTACGAAGGTTATGTTCACCGGCAGGCATGGTTTCTTCTGCGACCTACCCAAGCCCTTCGTGCATGTGATCAATTCGATGTATAACCAGCGCGCCAAGTGGCTCGCGATCTCCGAGATTTGCCCTGGCGAGCACCCGTCGCTTCGATCAACTTGCTGATCACCTCTACCGTCTGGCGACAGGACCATAATGGCTTCACCCCAGGATCCCGGCTTTCTCGATGTAGTCGTAGACAAGAACCCCGGAAGTGACCGCCAGTTGTTTCCCGCCGGACATCAATCTACCTGTATCAACCACCAATCATTGCCTGCGCAGCCACGATGATATTGACGTCATCGTCTGTGACAAGCAGATGCATGTGCAGTACCTCGACATGAAGTCCGCCATCAAACATTGCACCCGGGGACTGGGGATATGGGAATGGGCCAGCAACGATCGAGGCATCGAACCGGATGTGGTGATGGTCGGTTGCGGGGATATTCCGACCAAGGAGGCGCTGGCCGCCACCGCGCTGCTACGCCGAACATTTTTCCCGACCTCAGGGTCCGCTTCATCAATGTCGTCGATCTTTCCGCATGACTTCGGCGGAAGAACATCCGCATGGACTGTCTGACAGTGATTTCGACAGCCTGTTTACCACCGACCAGGCCGATCATCTTCAACTTTCACCGGTTATCCCTGGCTCATTCATCGCCTGGCATACCGCCGAACCAGACCATAAAAATCTGCACGTGCGTGGATACAAGGAACGCGGCAATATCAACACTCCGCTGGAACTTGCGATCGAGAACGAGATCGATCGCTTTAGCCTGGTAATCGATGTTATCAACCGTGTACCAGGACTGCGGGCCGAGGGCGGCTCACGTCAAGCAGATCATGCGCGACCGGCAAATCGATTGCCGCCAGTATGCCCACGAATACGGCATCGACAAGCCGGAAGAGCATGACTGGATGTGGCCATATTGAAAACAGAGACTTATGACGATTGAATCCCATAATGTTACAGGAGCCCGGTAATGCCGGTATTGCCCGGGGAACCGGCGAGGTCGAGGTGCCAGCAAACCAGCCTCGTTGCGCGGAGAATAATTGATGGAAATACTGCCATTGAGTTGGCTGGTCTGGATCGGAATCCTGTTTTGTATCAGCCAGTCGGCGATGTTTTCGGGTCTCAATCTCGCGTTGCTCGGAATCAGTCGACTGCGGCTTGAAGTGGAGGCGGATTCAGGCAACCCTAAAGCATTGAAAGTGCTCGCGTTGCGTAAGGACGTTAATTTTTTATTGACCACGGTTCTGTGGGGAAACGTCGGTATCAACGTGCTGCTCACGCTGCTGTCCAATTCGGTGATGACCGGCCTGGTCGCTTTTATGTTTTCGACCGTTCTCATAACCTTTGCCGGTGAGATTGCTCCCCCAGGCTTACTTTTCGCGGCATGCCATGCGCATGGGCTCGTTGCTCGCGCCCGTACTGCGTTTCTACCAGTTCCTGCTGTATCCCGTGGCCAAGCCCAGCGCCTGGGTGCTCGATCGCTGGCTCGGCAAGGAGGGGATTAGCTATTTTCGCGAGCAGGATCTGCACGCGGTGATTCGTAAACATATCGAATCAAAGAACTCGGATGTCGGCAAGCTCGAGGGCACCGGCGCAATTAACTTTTTAAAGCTGGATGATATTGCCGTCTCCCAGCTGGGGGAGGTGATCGATGCGGAAAGTATCGTGATGCTGCCAATCGAGCAAGACATGCCCGTTTTTCCCAAATTCGAGCGCAGGGTCGATGACGCCTTCTTAAGGCAAATTAGCCATTCCGGCAAGAAATGGGTGATTATCGTCGATGCGAAGAATCGTCCCTGCATGGCATTGAATAGCAGTACATTTTTACGCGACGCCCTGTTTTCCGAAACCGCGCCTGAACCTGCCCACTACTGTCACCGGCCCATCGTAGTCGCGGACGAAGATACCCAGCTCGGCGGGGTGTTACCGGGTTTCAAGGTTGACGCCAGGCATGATACGGATGACGTGATTGAAAACGATCTCATTCTTTTCTGGAGCGCGGAACAAAGAGTGATCACCGGCACCGATATCCTGGGCCGGCTGTTACGCGATATAGCGGAACGTAAAATTTGAGCACTAATATAAATGCCGCCGATTTATGAGTTGCAGGCGGTGCCCGGGTTAGTGTAGTGGCAGCAGTACTAACGACAAGTTGGCGAGGACGTAATGGCAAAATTGACATTTTTTGGAGCAACGCAAGGGGTCACGGGATCTGCCTACCTGTTAGAAACCAAATCCAGCAGAGTGTTGCTCGAGTGCGGTTTATTCCAGGGCAGGCGCGAAGAGGAGAAGGCGAACCAGGTGGCTTTTCCATTCAAGGCTCGGGCTCTGGATGCGGTGGTGCTGTCACATGCCCACCTGGATCATTCAGGGCGATTACCAAAACTGGTTGCCGATGGCTATGGCGGACCAGGTATTTATGACCCACCCCACCGCTGAGCTGCTCGAAGTGATGCTCAAGGATGCGGCCTTCCTGCAGCAGCGGGATGTCGAATGGGAGAATAAACAGCGGCGCAGGGCCGGCAAGGCAGAGATCGAGCCCCTGTATTCCATGGAAGATGTCGATGCGGCGCTGTCTTTGTGCGAGCCTGGCGATTACGGGCAGCGTCGCGCAATTGCCGAAGGCGTCGATGTTCGCTTTCGGGATGCAGGCCATATACTAGGCTCCTCCATCGTCGAAATATTTGTCACCGAGGACGATGTCGAAAAGAAACTGGTCTTTTCAGGCGATCTCGGCAACAGTTATGCCGCATTGCTGCGTGACCCCGAGATCGTGGAAGAAGCCGATGTTTTGCTGCTGGAATCCACCTACGGTGATCGCAATCACCGGCCCATGGATCAAACCCTGGAAGAGTTTGAGAATATCGTCGAGGAAGCTTCGGCGAACGGCGGCAATATCCTGATTCCGGCCTTTGCCGTAGGCCGTACCCAGGAAATCATTTTTCGCCTGGGCGAGTTGTATCAAAAGGGAAAGTTGAGGCATCAGGCGGTATATCTCGATAGTCCCATGGCTATTGCCGTTACCGAAATCTATCACCGCTACCAGCATGTCTACAATATCGAGGACGCCCGGGCGATGCGGTCAGGAGCATCGAGCAGTTTACATCGTTTCCTGCCGATTCTGCGCTATACGACGACGACCGCCGAATCGATGGCGCTCAACAAGATAGCGGCAGGCGCCATTATCATTGCCGGTAGCGGCATGTGTACCGGCGGCCGCATACGCCATCACTTCAAGCAGAATCTCTGGCGCAACAATGCGCACGTGATTTTCGTTGGCTTTCAGGCGCAGGGAACGCCCGGACGGGCGCTGGTGGACGGGGCCAAAACCTTTCGCCTGGGCGCAGAGAAAATTGCGGTTAAAGCCAGGATCCATACGCTCGGCGGTTTCTCGGCTCACGCCAGCCAGTCGCAATTGCTCGACTGGATAAACAACTTCAAACAACCGCATCCCCGCCTGTACCTGATACATGGCGAGGCCGAAACCAAGATAACCCTGCAGCGGCACCTCGATCAGGCGGGATGGTCAGCCGAGATACCCGGTAAAGGCGAAACCATTTCCTTTTAGAGCTTGAGTAAAGCAGTACGGAGCGATAATAAATGACCCGACCAGCGAAACCCGCAGACATTTTTCCCAGCGCAAGTGACGACGCCGAGGCCGCGAGGCTGGCACCTGAAACGGCCCAGACCAGGTCGCCATCCTACCGGCTTGCCTACATGGACAATGATTTCATGCTGCTCGATGAGCTACGACCGGTGCGACTTGCAGCTGGAACTGCTCAAGCCCGACCTGGTGCAACAGAATCATGGTATCGAGTCGACGGTGGTCATCTTCGGCAGTTCCCGTATTCCCGATGCCGAGACTTCCGCTAAACGTTTGCAGGAAGCCCTGGAGCAAGCCAGTGCGAAGCCGGATGACAGCGCGTTGGCGCGCAAGGTAAGAATAGCCGAACGCGTTCTGAGCAATGCGAGCTATTACCACGAGGCGCGGCGACTGGCGCATTTGATCACTGAAGATGCGCAACAGCAGGGCGCTTGCGAACTGGTCGTCACCACCGGCGGCGGCCCGGGGATTATGGAAGCCGCGAACCGCGGTGCCATGGATGCGGGCGGGAAAAGCGTGGGCCTCAATATTGTCTTGCCTTTCGAACAGCAACCGAATCCCTACATCACGCCTGAACTCAGTTTCCAGTTTCATTATTTTGCGATCCGGAAAATGCATTTTCTGAAACGCGCCAGCGCGCTGGTTGCCTGTCCAGGAGGCTTCGGCACGATGGACGAGTTATTTGAGACGCTTACCCTGATACAGACGCGAAAAATCAAACCCTTGCCGGTTCTGTTACTCGGCAAGGCGTATTGGTGTCGGGTAATTAATTTCGAGGCCCTGGTTGAAGAAGGCATGATCGATGAACAGGATTTATCGCTTTTTAAATTCGTGGACACCGCCGAGGAAGCCTGGCAAATAATCAGGGATAGCGTATCGGCCGACCCGTCGAGCTGCAGTAAAGCTTAACCAGGTGAAGATGATGCCTCATGCCAGGGAGTATCAAACTATGAACTACAGGCATTGCAGCTTGCATCGAACCCAGGACAAATATTTTTGTACTTGAGTGTTTAAGTGAAATTGAAACAAGATATGAAATCACCGGATAAGAAACCGGGCTCGGAGAGCTGGCATGCCAGTAGTTCCGAATCGGTACTGGAATTGCTGGCGACATCCCCGGGCGGCCTGTCAACCGCAGAAGCCAGCCAAAGGCTGGTTCAATACGGCCCCAATCGCCTTGCCGAAGCCAAAACGCGTGGCCCGTTGTTACGCTTTCTTTACCAGTTTCATAATGTACTGATCTATGTCCTGATAGGTGCCGGCGCCGTCACGGCAATGCTCCAGCACTGGGTAGATGCCGGGGTAATTTTCGGTGTCGTGCTGATCAATGCAGTGATCGGGTATGTGCAGGAGGGGAAAGCGGAAAACGCGTTACGCGCAATTCGACATATGCTTTCTGCGAACGCCATGGTGATCCGCGCCGGCCGACAACTGTCGATTCCCGCAGAACAACTGGTGCCCGGCGATATTGTTATGTTGCAACCCGGCGATAAAGTGCCGGCTGACCTGCGCATGTTTCGCCTCAAGGGGCTGCAGGTGCAGGAAGCGGCGTTGACCGGTGAATCGATTGCGGTCAGTAAAATCATCGACGCGGTGGATCAACAGGCGGTGATTGGAGATCGGCGCTGTATGACGTTTTCAGGAACCATTGTTACCCAGGGTCAGGGCGCGGGTGTGGTCGTAGCGACCGGTGCGGAAACACAAATTGGTCGTATTAGCGCACTGGTCGCCGATGTGGAAACACTGACGACACCCTTGCTAAGCCAGATGGCCCAGTTCGGGCACTGGCTGACACTTGGCATCGTGGTGCTTGCCGGTGCTAATTTCGCCTTTGGCATACTGGTTCACGACTACCTGCTGAACGAGATGTTTCTGGCGTCGGTCAGTCTGGCGGTGGCGGCGATACCCGAGGGCCTGCCCGCTATTATGACGATTACGCTGGCGATCGGGGTTCAGCGTATGGCCAGGCGCAACGCCATTATTCGCAAGCTTCCCGCGGTAGAAACGCTGGGCGCGGTTTCGGTTATCTGTTCAGACAAGACCGGGACCTTGACGCGTAACGAAATGACCCTGCGTTCGATTGCGACGAGCCGTTACATATTCGATCTTGCGGGTGAAGGCTACGACCCGCACGGCGCGATTACGCTGGCCAACCAGGAGATTCAGCTGGAAGATCGTCCATTGTTGCAGGAGGCGTTGCGCGCTGCGGTGCTGTGCAACGATTCGTCGCTGGAGAACACGGGCAGCGAATGGCGGGTGCACGGCGATCCGATGGAAGGCGCGCTGCTGGTGGCCGGATTAAAGGCCGGGCTGGATTTGGAGCTGGAGGCCAAGACCTACCCACGCACGGACCTTATTCCTTTTGAATCCGAGCATCGTTTTATGGCAACACTGCATCACAGCCACGAAGGCGATGCCTTTGTCTACCTGAAGGGCGCCCCGGAACGGGTGCTGGATATGTGCGCCTGTCAAAGAGCTTATGCTGGCGAGGAACCACTGGATAAGGATTACTGGCTGGGGCGAATAGATGAATTGGCGCAGCGGGGTCAGCGCGTACTGGCCATTGCGGCCAGGCCGGCCGCAAATGACCAGCGGGAGCTGCATTTTGCCGATGTTGAAAACAACCTGGTCATGCTGGGCCTGTTCGGATTGATCGATCCGCCACGCAAAGAGGCGATCGAGGCGGTTCATACCTGCGCCCTGGCGGGTATCAGGGTGAAGATGATCACCGGTGATCACGGCATCACGGCGCTCGCCATTGCCAGAAAGCTCAATCTCGAGAATGTCGACGATGTTCTAAATGGACAGGATCTCGAAGCAATGAGCGACGAGGATCTACGTAAACGCGTGCGCGATGTCGATGTCTACGCCCGGGTTGATCCTGAACACAAACTGCGGCTAGTCAGATTGCTGCAGGAACAGGGCCTGGTGGTTGCCATGACCGGCGATGGGGTTAACGATGCGCCGGCATTGAAACGGGCTGATGTCGGCATAGCCATGGGCCAGAAAGGAACGGAAGCAGCCAAGGATGTGGCGGAGATGGTTCTGGCTGACGATAACTTTGCTTCCATCGCACATGCGGTTGAAGAAGGTCGGACGGTTTACGACAATATCAAGAAAGCCATTCTCTTTATATTACCCACTAATGGTGGCGAGGCATTGATCGTGCTGGCCGCCGTATTGCTAGGCTTCAGCCAGTTACCCTTGTTGCCGGTACAGATCCTCTGGGTAAATATGGTTACCGCGGTTACCCTGGCCCTTGCCCTGGCTTTCGAGCCGGCTGAAAAAGAGGTCATGCGACGCCCGCCGCGTGATGCCGGCCAGCCAATGCTGACGCCTTATCTCATTTGGCGCGTATGCTTCGTCTCGGTCATCCTGATGGGTGGAACATTTGGCCTCTTTCTATGGGAAATAGATCAGGGCGGCAGTATCGAGATCGCCCGGACGGTCGCCGTCAACGCACTGGTCATGGGCGAAATATTTTATCTTTTCAATGCCCGCTATATCACCGCCTCGATATTAAACTGGGAAGGATTCACCGGTAATCGTTATGCGTTAATTGCGATTGTGATACTGATGATTTTCCAGATGGGTTTTACCTACCTTGAACCCATGCAGGTTTTATTCGGGACAGCCGCAATTGACTATCATATGTGGTTACGCATCTTGCTGGTTGCTTCGGCGGTATTGTTTTTGGTCGAGCTGGAAAAGCGCATTGTGCGGACTAGATCGAAGAGATGATAGAATTACCGCAACCCGGGCGTTGGAACTAATGATTTTGATTGTTTCGGAGAGGCAAAAAGGGGACGGAGGGATTAAAGTTTGACCAATTTTGATGAGCGGCAATCAGTGGTAAAGTAGCGCAATCGTAGAAATGGCAACGCAAAGGAGCTGCAAATGCCTAGACGACCACGGATGTACCTGCCGGATATGCCTTATCACGTTGTGCAACGTGGTAATAATCGACAACCCTGTTTCATTGAACGCGAAGACTATCAGTATTATCTGGAGCTATGGCGAAAGATGTCCCGACGATACGGGGTTTGCGTTCACGGCTATTGCCTAATGACCAATCACATTCATTTTCTGGTAACACCGGTTCAGAAAACGAGCGTGTCAAATACGATGAAAGTGGTCGGCAGTTGTTACGCGCAATATATCAACAAAAAATATAACCGCACCGGCACTTTGTGGGAAGGTCGCCATCGCCCCAGTCTTGTGCAAACGGATAAGTATTTCCTCACCTGTATGCGATATATCGAACTCAATCCTGTTCGGGCGGGAATGGTGGCTCAACCGGAAGATTATCCATGGAGCAGCTACGGCGTGAATGCCCTGGGCCAGCCTTCCTGGCTGACACCTCATGACGTATATCTTGGCCTGGGGAAGGACACTGCAGCCAGAAACCATAGCTACCGTGATCTATTCAAACTGGCTATCAGTAAGGCGGATTTGCATCGGATTCGAAAGGCAGCGTTTTACTGCCAACCTGTCGCTGACGACCCATTTAAACGCAGCTTAGAGGATCAATTCGGGATAAAGCCGGGTTATTCACAGCGGGGTAGGCCGAGAAAAGATGAGCCAGGGGTGGTTAAGAAATAATCCCTCCGTCCCCTTTTACAACCGCTTTGCAATCAGCTCGTGAAATCGGCCAGGAGCCTGTTAAAGGTCTCGCTCGGACGCATGACGGCCTTGGTTTTATCAGGATCGGCAAAATAGTATCCGCCGATATCTACCGGGCCGCCCTGAATAACAATCATTTCGTCGACGATCTTCTGCTCGTTGTCGGCAAGCAGTTGTGCCAGCGCAGTGAATTGCGCCCGAAGTTCGCTGTCTTCAGACTGTTCGGACAGGGCCTGCGCCCAGTATAGCGCCAGGTAAAAATGACTGCCGCGATTGTCCAGCTCACCGGTGCGTCGTGACGGCGACCGGTTGTTTTCCAGTAGCTTGCCGGTTGCTTCGTCAAGAGATTGCGCCAGTATCTTCGCCTTGCTGTTTCCATGCTTGATGGCAACATCCTCGAGCGAAACCGCGAGCGCGAGAAACTCGCCCAGCGAGTCCCAGCGTAGATGATTTTCTTCGACTAGTTGCTTGACGTGCTTGGGTGCCGAGCCGCCGGCGCCGGTTTCGAACAGACCACCGCCGGCCATCAACGGAACGATCGACAGCATCTTGGCGCTGGTACCGAGCTCCATGATCGGGAACAGGTCGGTCAGGTAATCGCGAAGAATATTGCCCGTGGCGGAAATCGTGTCCTTGCCGCGGATGATGCGCTCCAGCGTGTAGCGCATCGCGCGCTGCTGCGACATGATCTGGATATCGAGACCTTCGGTATCGTGATCTTTCAGGTAGCGTTCTACCTTGTGAATCAGCTGTAGTTCATGCGGGCGATACTCGTCGAGCCAGAACACCACCGGCATGCCGGACTGGCGGCAACGCGTTACCGCGAGTTTTACCCAGTCGCGTATCGGTTGATCCTTGACCTGGCACATGCGCCAGATGTCGCCTTCTTCGACGTTTTGTTCGACCAGCACGCTGCCATCCTCCTTGACGAAACGAGCGACGCCGGATTGTGGAATCTCGAATGTCTTGTCGTGCGATCCGTATTCCTCGGCTTTCTGGGCCATGAGACCGACATTCGGGCAGGTACCCATGGTTGCCGGATCGAAAGCGCCGTGTGTTTTACAGAAATTGATGACCTCCTGGTAAATGCGCGCGAAGGTGCTTTCCGGGATGACCGCCTTGGTGTCCTTGGCCTTGCCGTCGGCGCCCCACATCTTACCGCCGTTACGAATCATCGCCGGCATGGAGGCGTCAACGATGACATCGCTGGGGGTGTGCAGGTTGGAAATGCCCTTGGCCGAATCCACCATCGCCAGCTCGGGTCGATGTTCGTGGCAGGCGTGCAAATCGGCCTCGATTTCCTCGCGCAAGGTCCCGGGCAGGCCGGCGATTTTCTCGTAAACGCTGCTGAGGCCGTGGTTGACATTGATGCCAAGTCGATCAAACAATTCGCTGTGTTTTTCGAATGCCTCCTTGTAGAACACCTTCACCGCGTGGCCGAATACGATCGGGTGCGACACCTTCATCATCGTCGCCTTGACGTGCAACGACAGCATGACGCCGGTTTCGCGGGCGTCCTCCATCTGCTCCTCGTAGAATTCGCAAAGCGCGTTCTTGCTCATGAACATGCTGTCGACGATTTCGTCTTTTTGCAGCGCGATGCCCTCCCTGAGCAGAATGGTTTCGCCCGATTCGGTGACCAGTTCCATACTGACGACGCAATCCGCGTCCATGGTCATCGACTTTTCGTTCGAGTAAAAATCGCCGCCGCGCATATGCGAAACGTGGGTGCGCGACGCCTGGCTCCATTTCGCCATCGAATGCGGATTGCTCATCGCGTAACGTTTTACCGCGGCCGGGGCGCGCCGGTCCGAATTGCCCTCGCGTAACACCGGGTTGACGGCGCTGCCCAGCACCTTCGAATAGCGTTTCTCGATTTCCGCTTCCTCGTCGTTTTGCGGATCGTCCGGATAATCCGGCACCGCGTAACCGCGTTGCTGCAATTCCTCGATGGCTTCGTTCAACTGCGGCACGGATGCGCTGATATTGGGCAGCTTGATGATGTTGGTGTCCGGCTCCTGGGTCAGGCGGCCAAGCCTGGTGAGCCAGTCTTC
This sequence comes from uncultured Gammaproteobacteria bacterium, assembly GCA_963835795.1. Lineage (GTDB taxonomy): Bacteria > Pseudomonadota > Gammaproteobacteria. The sequence continues at coordinate 76,953 of CAWIHJ010000058.1, read as the reverse complement.
CACTTTTTGCTCGGGCTCCAGGTGTTCCGGAAAAGCGGCCAGAATACGGGCGGCCAGCGAAATATCGCTTTTTTCGACCCTGATATCGGCGGCTGCAGTAAAGCCGCGGATTATCGGTAACAAGGAACAGGTTGCCAGCAGTGGCGCCTCGTCGGTGAGGGTGTAATAAATTTTTGCTTGCTTATCGGCCATGGATGTCCTGAGCGTGGTTGATTTGTCGTGATTGCGGCGCGCCGTACTTCGGGCACTCGCCAGTTGAACATAAGGAGAATAAACGCAATGCAGCTTAGAAACCAGTATCTTGAGCGCGATCGAAATCGCAATGCACCTGCATGTGCGGGTACCGCGTCGCGCAGGGATGCGCGCGAGCGGCGTCCCCGGGAGGTTGTCGCACGGGAGGCTGCGCCTGCGAGTCCTGCATCTAACCCCAAACAAGCTATCCACAAAAAAACCCCGCTGTGCGGGGCTTTATGTGGATGGCGCGCCTGGAGAGATTCGAACTCCCGACCGCTCGGTTCGTAGCCGAGTACTCTATCCAGCTGAGCTACAGGCGCTTAATTTGAGGACGCGATTCTACGGAGTTTCGGGCGCCTTTTCTAGTGCAAATTGTTGATTCATGGGTGATTCGGGGTTTTTATTGTAAAAATTCTGAACCGTGGCGACGCGGACGTCGGAAACAATCAAAGTATGAAGGTAGAGTACGGATCACTTTGAGGGCTGGCCCAATCGAAGGCAGCTTAATAAGCGTAGAATTTTTATCGCGCCGTTCTTGTAAGGTACCTGCCTACGCAGGTACGACGGGAATGGGTGCTAGCGTTTTAAGGTTCCTATACGTCGGATCGCTGCTTTCGCAGGAATGACAGTTACGGGAGATATTCGCGGCGGGCGTGAGCGCCGACGTTGCAGAGGATTTCGTAGGCGATGGTTTGCGAACAATCGGCCAGGTCATTGATTTCGGGCGCCGCGCCAAACAAGGTGACTTCATCCCCTACCCCGGGGTCGTTCAGGTGACTGACATCGACGGTGATCATGTCCATGGAAACGCGCCCGATCACGTCGCAGAGCTCGCCGCGGATCATCACCTGCGCGGTGTCGATCTTGTGGCGCGGATAGCCGTCGGCGTAGCCGCAGGCCACCACGGCAATCGTCATGTCCTGCTTGCAGGTATAGCCATTGGCATAACCAATCAGGTCGCCCTTTCGATGGCGATTCACCGCGAGCACCAGCGATTTCATGGTCATTACCGGTTGCAATTCGCGTGTGGCAACCTTGCGATCGGACATCGGGTCGGCACCGTACATGGCGATGCCCGCGCGCACCCACATGCGATGGGCGGCAGGCCAGCCGAGGATGCCTGCGGAGTTGGCAATGCCCCATTCATAGTCATCCAGTTCGAGCGCCTGCACCGCGGCAAGCTGTTGCTCGGTGAACGGACTATCGGCATCGTCGGCACTGGCGAGATGGGTCATCAGGCGCAGGCTGCCGAGCGTATCGAGGCCGGAGAGAAACGTCATGATCGAATGCATCCGCTCGAGTGAAAACCCGAGTCGGCCCATGCCCGTATCGATCTTGAGCCAGACGTCGAGATCGTTCAGATCCGTTTCGGCCTCCAGGCAATCGAGATGGAACTGGTGGTGCAGTACCGGATCGAGCCGAGATTCGATACAGCTGCGCAATTCGTTCGCGGATACAAACCACCCATCACCAGGATTTTCTTCGATATTCCAGCATTGCGCAATGAAACGGCCTCGCCGACTGCGGCGACGGCAAAAGCATCGGCGTCGTCCGCAAGCGCCTGTGCCACCTCGCTCGCGCCGTGACCGTAGGCATCGGCCTTGACCACTGCAATCAATCGACTGTCGCCTGCTACCTGCTTCAGGTAACGATAGTTATGCCGTAACGCTTGCAGATCGATGATCGCTCGCGGATGACGATTGACTCCATGACTATCCAAATTCGTTTCCGTACTGGTCGAAAGCCAGATTTTCGAAGCGCGTGTACTGGCCGAGGAACGCGAGTTTGACCATGCCGATGGGGCCGTTTCGCTGCTTGCGAATCAGCAGCTCGGCGACGCCCTTGTCGGCACTTTCCGGGTTGTAGACTTCGTCGCGATAGATGAACAGGATGACATCGGCATCCTGCTCGATACTGCCCGATTCGCGCAGATCGGACATCACCGGGCGCTTGTCGGGGCGTTGCTCCACACTTCGATTGAACTGCGACAGGGCGATCACCGGCACGTTCAATTCCTTCGCCAGCGCCTTCAACGAGCGCGAAATCTCCGAAATCTCGGTAGCCCGGTTCTCGGTCGACCCGGCAACCTGCATCAACTGCAGGTAGTCGATGACGACCAGGTCGATGCCGTGCTCGCGTTTCAGGCGACGCGTGCGTGCGCGCAGTTCGGTCGGGGTCAGCGCCGGCGTGTCGTCGATGAACAGCTTCGACTTCGACAGCATGTTGACCGACGAAATCAGGCGTGGCCAGTCGTGGTCGTCGAGACGACCGGTGCGCAGGTTGTGCGAATCGATACGCCCCAGCGATGACATCATGCGCATCGCCAGTTGTTCACCCGGCATTTCCATACTGAATACCGCCACCGACTGTTCATTATGCAAAGCAGCATTCTCGGCGATGTTCATGGCGAGACTGGTCTTGCCCATCGACGGGCGGCCGGCGATGATGATCAGGTCAGAACGCTGCAAACCCGAAGTTTTTTCATCAAACGCACTGAAACCGGTGGCGATGCCAGTGATCGCCTCCTTGTTGCGATACATTTCCTCGACGCGTTTCACCGCGCGTCCGAGCAATTCGTTGATGGCCTCGAAGCCCTCATGGCTGCCCGCGCTCGCCTCGGCGATCATGAACACCTTGCGTTCCGCCTCATCGAGTAATTCCTTGCTGCTGCGACCATCGGCGTTGTAGGCGCTGGCCGAGATTTCATTGCCAATTTGAATCAGGCTGCGCAACACCGAGTATTCGCGCACGATGTTGGCATAAGCCTTGGTGTTGATCGCGGTGGGTGTGTCATTGGCGAGGATACTGAGGTAAGCCAGGCCACCGACGGAATCGAGTTCGCTGCGGGAACCCAGCCATTCCGACAGGGTGACGACATCGTAAGGCTTGCTATCCGCAGCCAATGCCCCGATCGCACGAAAAATCAGGCTGTGATCGTGCCGGTAAAAGTCGCCTTCGACGACGATATCGGCAACATCGTCCCAGGATTGGTTGTCCAGCATCAATCCACCAATCACCGATTGTTCCGCTTCCAGCGAATGCGGCGGCACTTTGAGGTCGTCGACACGCTGACTCAGCTCGGCTACGCGGGAAGTGATTTCAGACATGCTTGGGGTTCAGGGTGGACATCGATCGATTATGATAAACCTTTTTCGCGGCCCCCAAAACAGAAAGGCTGCACAAAAGGCAGCCTTTCTGAAAAATACTGGCGAATGAAATTATTCTTCGCCGATAATATTGACGGTGACCTGGGTGTCGACATCGGTGTACAGGTGAATATCGACGACGTGCTCACCCACTTCACGCAGCGCACCTTCGGGCATGCGGAGCTCGCTCTTTTCGACGGTAACGCCAAGGCTTGCAATCGCATCGCTGACATCGCCAACACCGATAGAACCAAACAACTTGCCTTCAGATCCGACCCGCGCGGTCACTTCGATTGCGCCCATTGCCTCGATCTCCTGCTTGCGCTTTTCGGCAACCTGTAAGGCTTCGACAGCGGCTTTTTCCAGTTCCGCACGTTGCGCTTCGAATTCGGCCAGGTTAGCGGCAGTCGCCATTTTAGCCTTGCCATGAGGCACCAGGTAATTGCGGGCAAAGCCGGACTTCACACTTACCTTGTCGCCAACAGAGCCCAGGTTTTCAACATTTTCCATCAGGATGACGTCCATCAGATACCTCGTTTCAATTTAAATTTAACTTTCAATTATCGGAGCTTTCAGATTTTTTTCTGAAAGCAAGCCAGTTATCAGCGATGCCGGTCAATGCGGTGAGCGGCAGTGTAATTCTCAACAGAATCAACAACAAAAAATAATACAATCCAAGCAGCAGGCCTGCCTGCTTCCTGGACGCCAGTTTACTGTGCAGCACCGCGAGACCCTGAAACAAAAACGCGGCCATGAACAGGTATCCCAGGCTGTTTAACCAGCCTTGTTGCATCAGGGAGCCCGCAACGATAGTCGCCAGGGCGACCGTCGCGGCGGATTTGCCCAGTGCCAACGAGCGAAATTCCGCGCCGAATCCTGCCGAATCGTTGAGCCTGGCCTGCAGCGACCTGGCGACCAGCACAATCGACACGAACATCAGGTAAAACAGCGAAACCATGCCCATGACCAACCAGCGAATCAGGTTTAAATAGCTATCTGCCAGGGCCTGATTTTGTTCGTTTATCTCGCCGATACGCTGCAGCATCATCTGCATCCACTGGGCCTGCACATCGCCCAGAATCAGGTACTGACCGGCTATCGCTACGCTGCCTAGCGCGACGCCTGCCAGCAGGGTCAACGCCAACGACTTGGTGCTGCGCAGGGTTTGCGCGAGTAAAATAATCGGCAACCACTGCACCAACCCGGTGGTAATCCCGAGTTCCGGCACGCCTAACAGCGCCCAACCCACCAGCGAAATTCCCACAATGGATACCACTATCGCCTTCAACCCCGACACCGAGCCCTGGGTGAGAATAATCAACCCAACCATGGTGCAGGAGGTGAACTGCAATGCAAACGAGAAAAATATCGCCAGCATCAACAGCCCCGGAGAACTCTGCACCAGCGACGGTGTAAACACCGCCATCACTGCCAGCAGGGCAACGGTCGAGGCCGCCTGGTATGGTCCCTTAAGGGTATATCTCGCCAGCGCTAACATGCTGACACCCACTGAGTTACCTCAGTTTGTGCTGATCGGTATAAGGCAGCAACGAAAGAAAGCGCGCACGCTTGATCGCTGTCGCCAGTTGACGCTGATAACGAGCCTTGGTGCCAGTCACCCGGCTCGGCACGATCTTGCCGGTCTCGGTGACGTATTCTTTCAAAGTTTCCAGGTCTTTATAATCAATCTGGTCAATTCCTTCTGCCGTGAATTTGCAAAAACGCTTGCGGCGAAAATAACGTGACATCTTATTCGGCTCCTGTAGTGGCAGTTTCGGCTTTGGCCGTCTTTGTATCAGCGGATTCGCTGTCGACGACTTCCGCTGCTGCTGGTTCCGCTGCTGCTGGTTCCGCTGCTGCTGGTTCCGCTGCTGCTGGTTCCGCTGCTGCTGGTTCCGCTGCTGCTGGTTCCGCTGCTGCTGGTTCGGCGTCGGCAACTACCGCAACATCGGCAGTATCGGTACTGCTGGGAGCCGGCTTACGATCGCTGGACTTGGCCGCCTCTTCGCGCTCGACTTCGGCCATCATCGGGGATTTCTCAGTGACCGCAGCTTTGCAGGTGAGAGTAAGATGACGCAGTACGGCATCATTGAAACGGAACGCCGATTCGAGCTCGTCGAGTACCGACTGCTCGCATTCGATGTTCATCAACACGTAATGCGCCTTGTGAATTTTTTTGATCGGAAATTCGAGCTGACGGCGACCCCAATCCTCTTCACGATGCACCGCACCGCCAGAATTGGTAATCATAATGCGATAGCGTTCCACCATCGCGGGCACCTGCTCACTCTGGTCAGGGTGGACCAGAAACACGATTTCGTAATGTCGCATTGTTCTCCTCGTGGGATAATGCCCCCGGGTCAATCCCGTGGAGCAAGGAGTGATGAGGGCCGGTAACGGCCCAAATCAAGGAGCGCGGATTGTACCCGAGCCCGCTGATCCCTGCAATAGAATGATTCGGGAAATAATGTCGGCCGTGGTGGCAGTATCTTCCGCTGCCGCCACTGGCCCGCATTTCGCACCGCCGTCTCGCTACGAACGGCGGTGCGAAATGCGGGCTAACCGCCGGTTTCGAGCGCGAGCGCAGAACCTCGTATAAACAGACGCCGGTTGCGACCGACACGTTGAGGCTTTCCACCTGGCCGTGCATCGGCAGTTTCACCAGGTGATCGCAGGATTCCATGGTCAGTCGGCGCAGGCCGGATCCCTCGGCGCCCATCACCAGGGCTACCGGGCCGTGATAATCGTGATCGTAGATGCTGTCGCTGGCTTCCCCGCTGGTGCCGTAAATCCACACGCCGGCCTGTTTTAAGTCCTTGAGACAGCGCGCTAAATTGGTCACCTCGATCACCGGCACGGTTTCGGCGCCTCCAGCTGCCACCTTGCGCACCGTGGCATTGACCTTGACCGTGCGATCACGCGGAATGATGACGGCATCGACACCGCAGGCGTCGGCGCTGCGCAGGCAGGCGCCCAGGTTATGTGGATCCTGCACCCCGTCGAGCACCAGCAACAGGGTCTGCGGCGAGATCGATTGCAGGCATTGGTCGAAGTCCATCACGATGATCCGTTTCATCGATTTGCAGCAAACATCCCTGGTGCTTGTCGCTTGCCGCGAGTTCAGTCAGTCGCTTGCGATTAACCAGCTGCACGTTGACCCCGGCGCTTCGCGCCTGGTCGATCAGTTGTAGCAGGCGCGCATTGGCGCGTTCGACACAATACAACGCAAGACAACGGCTCCGGCGCCTGTTGCAGCATGCGCGCAACGGCATGAATGCCGTAAACGAATCCTTCACTCATGCAGGCCCGGGTTTCCCCGATGTTTTGCCTTTGCCGGTCTTCTTCGCACGCCTGTCACCCGCCTTGCCGCGCTTTTTACCGCCGTCCTTGCCCTTCTTTTTCCTGCCATCCTTGCGCCGTGTCTTTGCAATCTCTTTACCGTCATCACCGCTGTCGACCAGGTCAAAGTCAATCTTGCGATCTTCCATATTGACGCGCGCCACCAGTACCTGCAAGCGGTCGCCGAGACGATAGCTGCGCCCGGTCAGTTCGCCCACCAGGCGATGATGCGCCGGATCGAACTGGTAGTAGTCGCGCTTCAGCGCGGTGACGTGCACCAGGCCATCGATCAACAGATCGTCCAGCTGCACGAACAGGCCGAAATTGGTCACGGCACTGACGATACCGCCGTACTCGCGACCAATGTGTTTTTGCAGGAACTCACATTTGAGCCAGTCAGCCGCATCGCGGGTTGCGTCATCGGCACGGCGTTCGTAGCGCGAGCAAAGTTCACCCAGGGCCGTCATTTGCGCCGCCTCGTAATGGTAGCCTTCCCGGCTTTGATGGTGGGTCCAGTGCTTGATCGCCCGATGCACCAACAGATCCGGGTAACGCCGAATGGGTGATGTGAAATGCGCGTAGTCCCTCGAGCGCCAGGCCAAAATGGCCAATCGCCGGGTTCGGACTGTAACAGGCCTGCAGCATGGAGCGCAGGATAACGGTCTGAATCATATTGGCCTCGGGGCGCTCGCGCGCCTCGTCCACCAGCCGCGCATAGTCGGTCGGCGTCGGGTTTTCAGTACCCATGGCAATGCCGAATCCCGCCAGGAATTCCTGCAGGTTGGGGAGCTTGTCGACGTTGGGCCCCTCGTGATTGCGGTACAACGCGGGCATCTTGTGTTTCTTCAAAAATCGCGCGGCGGACATGTTCGCCGCGATCATGCACTCCTCGATCAACTGGTGGGCCTGGTTGCGCGCGTATGGCAGGATGGCCTCGATCTTGCGCTGCGCATCGTACTTGAAGACGACCTCACGGGTTTCAAATTCGATTGCGTGGCGTCGTTTGCGTGCTTTGGCGAGCGCAAGATAAACCGCTTTCAATGCCTGTAACTCGCCTTCAACTCCGGCAACCGCATTGGACTCGACCTCACCCTCATCGAACAGCGCTGCTGCGACTTCTTCGTAAATCAGGCGCGCATGCGAATGAATGACCGCTTCGAAAAACTCGAACTGCTGGATGCTGCCCTGTTGATCGATATCCATGCTACAGACCAGGCACAAGCGATCGACATCCGGGTTGAGTGAACAAAGACCGTTCGACAACGCTTCCGGCAGCATCGGAATGACTTCGCCCGGGAAATACACCGAGGTACCCCGATTGACGGCTTCCCGATCGAGCGCCGAATCAACACCGACGTAATGCGCGACGTCGGCAATGGCGACGTAGAGTCGATGCCCCTGTTTTAGTGGTTCACAGTACACCGCATCGTCGAAATCTCGCGCATCGGAGCCATCGATAGTGACAAAAGGAAGTGCACGCATGTCACGCCGATCGAGCTTGTCCTGCTCGGCAACTTCGGGCTGCAGGTGCCGAATCGACTTCAACACGTCATCGTTCCAGTGATGCGGAATGTTGTGTGTATTGACGGCAATGGTGACTTCCATGCCCGGTGCGTTTTGCTGGCCAAGCACCTGCTCGATGAGGCCGATGGGCTGGCTGTGAGTGGAGGGATATTCGGTGATGCGCACCAGCACGATATCGCCCTGCTTCGCGGCATGGCCCACCTCGCGGTTCAACAGGACATCCTGCGTCAGGCGTTTGTCGTCGGGTTTCACGAATTCGATGCCACTTTCACGATAATAGCGCCCCACCAGGGTTTCGTGGGCGCGCTCCAGCACCGACACCAGCGCGCCTTCGGAACGCCCGCGTTGCTTGTCGATGCTGGCAATTTTGACCGCCACCCTGTCGCCGTTCATCAGCGTACGCATTTGCCGGGCCGGCAAAAAGATGTCCTTGCCACCCGACCCCGGTGTGACAAAGCCAAATCCATCCGGATGCGACTGCACGTAGCCCTTCTCCAGGTCCATGTGATCAAAGCTCAGGTAACCACCGCGGCGGTTGCGAAACAATTGTCCGTCGCGCACCATTGCCTGCAAGCGGCGGCGCAGGGCTTCGAGACTGACTTCATCGTCATAACCAAGCGCCTGGGCGATATCTTCCTGCGGCAGCGGTACTTTCTCCGCCTGCAACAGGTCGAGCAGGTGCTCGCGACTGGCTATGGGTTCATCGTACTTGGCTTTTTCGCGTTGGTGGAACGGGTCTTTGGGGGTGTTAGGAGATTTTTTGGGCATAGGTAATCCGGAGTAAGACCGCGAGTATATAGAAACATTTGCCGAGCCACTACCGGTGGTGTATATTCCCGCGCCATGCCCAGGTGGCGGAATTGGTAGACGCGCTAGCTTCAGGTGCTAGTGACCTTATGGTCGTGGAGGTTCAAGTCCTCTCCTGGGCACCACTTATTACTCTCGGGACGGTTTTAAATTGATTCGACTATCCTCGAAAACTCTGCTGGCGCTGGTAAGCCTGTTTGCCATTTTGAGCGGCTGTGCCGGCACCGGCAAACCCATCGATCCCTACGTGCAGAAGTTGCAATGGCTGGACGCGGCCGATCCGCAGGCGGACGCCAATCAAGCGGTTAAACAAAACGATCTGCGCCTGCTTGGCCTGGCCACACGATCGGTCACCATCCCCGGCATCAACCAGGATGACACGCTGAAGTACGAAGAGAGTTGCGGCGTGCAGCTGATCGAGGGTATTTCAGACGTTGTGCGTAGCGACGAACATCTGCGCCTGATGCAAAAAGCGCGCAGCTACGCGCTCAAATACAACGCCATCATCAAGCTGCACTGCATGCCTTAAGCTTCAGGCCTTAAACTTCAGGCCTTAAGCTTCAGGAATAAGTGCTACGACGCAGACGCGCCAGCAGTAATACTCCGAACAGTAACAACCACCGATAATCGAGCGCGGTCGAACCCCTGCCCGACCTATCTAGCAGGTTCACATCGGGATCTACCTTGCATTCGACTGGCTTTCTGCAGGCCGGGGCACTCGTTCCCGTGGTGCCATTGGCGTTGAAAAACGTTTCCACCAGGGTATCGTCAAATGGAGTACCTCCGTACCGGTAATGGCGAAATCGGCATCGGAAATGTCATAAAAAATGTTATCGCTGCATTTGATACGGATGCGCGCGCGCGGATGTGAATTAGTGGCCGGAACCACTGACACCATTGCACTGCCATCGTTGGGCGTCGTCGTCACCGACAATGGATGCACGCTATAGGTGGCGTAGGCCGGGGCGAAGGTCATCAGTTCGATGTCGACGTTAGCGCAACTGACCGGTGACCTGTCGGTTTTCGCTACATTCCATTTGACGCTAACCGGGGTTGTAGTAGCCAGCGTCTGTCCCGGAGTATTCAGATCGTCAACCCCCGCATCGAGACTGGTGATGCGAAATCGACTACCGCGCTTGACCACCGAAACCTTGAGGTTGCGGGCATCCTGACCGCTCAAACCGTCGCGCACCGTAAGGCGAAAATTCAGGTCTCGCTTCTGGCAGGGTAATACTTCCGCATCGTCATAGAGTCCCTGCAACTGGGTGCCGAGTGCCGGAAAGTGGCGCGCCGACACAGAACGTGGCTCGTAGGAACGAAACAGCGCATTGCTGCCGGTATCCGTGCCGAAGCTGGAAGCATCGGTGGCGCAACCCGCATTCATCTGGTCCCACTGGTAGGAGAGCGTGTCGCCGTCCGCATCGGTCGCTGTACCATCGAGCACAAAAGGGGTTCGATCCGGGATGGATTTGTTCGCCAGCGCATTGATGACCGGATGGTTCGGGTTTGCCGGTGTTGCATTGATGGTCTTGTAACAACCACCCGCGCTGGAGACAAAATTGTTTATCGTTTTGATGCTGCCGGCGTGAAAGGTCGCATCGCTGTTCACCTGCAGATCTTCGACGCCGCAAATTCCCGCGTAAGCCATGATGGTCGAGCCACTGCCCGGTTCGTAAGCGTAATCGGCACTGCGCGCGATACCGCAACTCTGCGTGGAACCATTAAAGCTGTGCTCGGCATTGAATTGGTGGCCGATTTCGTGGGCGACGAAATCAATGTAAAACGGATCGCCAACGGGATTGGTAATGCCCGACACCCCGCGCGCCTTGTTGGGGTTGTCACAGGCGCCACCAAGCCAGGCCAGGCCACCGCCACCGGTGCTGAATACGTGCCCGACATCGTACCTGGAGTTACCCAGTGTGGCGTCAATCCAGGCCTGGTTTTGATTGAACAATGCCTGCGGGTTGCCGTCGCTGAAACCGGCGTTGCCATTGATTTCAATCAGGTCGTCGTTGTCGTTAACCAGCCTGAGGAATACCCCAACGTCCCTTTGATAAATATCGTTGACGCGGTTGATCGCGGTGACAATCGCTGCCTGGGCCTGGGATCTGCGACCACCCGGCGCAGCCGGGTTATAAATTTCTTCCACATAGTCGTCGGTCGCCGCTACTGCGATTCGATACTTGCGCAACTTGTTCGATGAGCGCGCCGCGGCCCTGGCAGCGACCGAAGATGCGGGTTGCGCCGGAAAATCAAGCTCGTCGACTCCGCAGGAATAACCGGGTGAAGGGTTGGCATTGAAGTTACGCGCCAGGTAACGATCGGCCTGCTGTGTCCGGCTATCCGGATCGATAAACAGGCGGCCCTGCGAAGTGTTCAGCATCGCGTGAAATCCGGATGGGGAAATATCGAGTCGACCCGAGGCCTGTGGGTCATCGATACCGTATACCTGGAAAGTGCGAATTTCGGGATATTTCTGCGCCAGTTTATCTTCCATGATGGGCGATTCATAGATCTCGAAGTCGGCCAGGCTACCGTCAGGCATCGGCAGGCGGATGACTTGCTGCGAGCCTGGTCCAATCTCCGTGGTAACCCGCTGTAAACTGGCGCGCAGTTCCAGGTCGTCAACCTGGTATTGCCGTGCCGCGAGAATCGTGCCCTGCGCCGGGATTACAGCACTGCTGCGCGCCTGGGTCACATTCTCATCGTGCGTCGGTAGCGGCGGCACTTCCTGCCAGAGCTGGCTACTCGCATTTACCGAAGAGGCGACCAGAAGCAAAATCACTGCGCATAATCTATTGCTATTAATCACTATATCCCCTTTTCACAATGATCCCCCGGGTGCGCGTATTCAGGCATAAAAACAGGCCAAATGCAAAACCTAGACGGAAAACGGATGGCGCAGGACGATGGTTTCACTGCGGTCTGGTCCGGTCGACACAATGTCGATAGGAACCCCGCAGATTTCCTCAATTTTTTTCAGGTAGTCAATCGCCGTAGCCGGTAGCTGATCCCAGCTTTTCATGCCAACGGTGGAGTCCTGCCAACCCGGCATTTCGATATAAACCGGTTCACATTCGGCGATGCCCTCGGCGCCCGAAGGTGGCGTGGTGGTCTCTTCCCCGCGATAGCGATAAGCCACCGCCAGCTTGATGGTTTCCAGGCCATCGAGCACGTCGAGCTTGGTGATGCACAGCCCGCTCACCGAATTGATATTGAACGAGCGCTTCAGGGCTACCATGTCCAGCCAGCCGCAACGCCGTTTGCGCCCGGTAGTCGCACCAAACTCGTGGCCGCGAGTGCCCATGTGATCGCCACAGGCATCGTCCAGCTCGGTCGGGAATGGACCGGCGCCAACGCGCGTGGTATAGGCCTTGACGATACCCAGAATGTAATCCAGGTCGCGAGGACCTACCCCGGATCCCGAGGCGGCGCCACCGGCGGTAGTGGTCGATGAAGTCACGTAGGGATAGGTGCCGTGGTCGATATCCAGTAAGGCACCCTGCGCACCTTCAAACATGATGGGCTCTCCCTGCGCGATCATCTGGTGCAGGATGCCGCTGACGTCACCCACCATGGGGCGTATTTGCTCGGCCTGTGTGAGCGCTTCGTCGAGCGTTTTCTGGTAATCGAGCGGTGTTACGCGAAAATAGTGTTCGAGAGCAAAATTGTGGTATTCGAGAACTTCCTGCAGGCGCGCGGCAAAATGTTCCGGCTGCATCAGTTCGCCGAGACGGATTCCGCGCCGCGCCGCCTTGTCCTCGTAACAGGGGCCAATGCCGCGACCGGTTGTGCCGATGGCCTTGCTGCCACGCGCCGCTTCACGCGCCTGGTCGAGCGCAATGTGATACGGCAATATCAACGGGCAGGCATCGCTGATAACGATTCGATCACGCGCCGGAATGCCTTTTGCTTCCAGCTGACCCAGTTCCGTCAGCAGGGCTTCCGGCGACAGCACCACGCCATTGCCGATCAGGCAGCGAATTTTATCGCGCAGCACACCCGACGGAATCAGGTGCAATACCGTCTTCACGCCATCGATCACCAGCGTATGCCCGGCGTTATGGCCGCCCTGAAAACGCACCACGGCGCTCGCCTGGTCGGTGAGCAAGTCGACTATCTTGCCCTTGCCCTCGTCACCCCACTGGGTACCGATTACTACTACTGTCTTCGCCATAGTCTCGTCAAACCTCTGTCACTATCCAGGCATTGTCTTGCTGTTCTAGTTGCCGATCGCAACCCTGTTCGTGTGCGGCGACTCGGCCATCGGTCAAATCGACCACCACGCGTTCGTTGTTGGTGCGTAACTGACGGATGCAGTCATTGAGCGCCGCGTCGCTTAGATTGGGAGCCAGAATACCACTGGCCGGTTGTTCAACATCACTGCATAACTGGTAAAGATTCAACAGGTCAGCGCTGAACCCGGTGGCCGGGCGCGCATTACCAAACACTTCACCGATGCCGTCATATCGCCCGCCACGGGCTATTTCACGCCCCTGGCCCGGCAGAAAGGCCGCAAATACCAGTCCGGTGTGGTAACTATAGCCGCGTAATTCCGCGAGGTCGCAATTGATCAGGGTCTGCGGGTATTTTTGTTGCAGGGACTCGACCACGTTGTGCATGTAATCGAGACTGTGCAGCACTTCAGGCGCGGCATCGCGCAACAGCTCACGCGCTTCGGCAAATACCGACAGATCGCCGTTTAGCAGCGCGAGTTGGCAAATTTGCTCAGGCAATGGATCGGCCAGCGGCAATTGTTGCAGGTAGGCCTGCAGATCGGGAACCGATTTTCGTTGCAGCATGTCGAACAGCCTGCTTTCCTGTTCGCTGTCGAGGCCAGAATCCTTTACCAGGTTACGAAAGATGCCGACGTGGCCGACATCGATCGACACTTCGGATAATCCCACCGCGTGCAGAGTCGATACCATCAGACTGACCACTTCGACATCGGCACTGATCGAATCACTGCCAAAGATTTCCGCGCCAATCTGCAGCGGTGTACGGCTCAGGTTGATGCCGTCCCCGATTGCGTGCAGCAAGTGACCGCAGTAGCAAAGTCGGGCGACGCGATGATGTAAATTCGAGTCGGCCAGCAAGTGCGCATCGATGCGCGCAACCTGGGGCGTCATGTCAGACCGCACGCCCATCTGTTTGCCCGACAACTGATCGACCAGTGCAAAGGTTCGTGTATCGAGCGAGTGGGCGGTACCGGTGAGCAGCGAATCCATGTATTCGATCATCGCCGGCATGACCAGGTCATATCCCCAGCGATGGAATACTTGCAGGATATCGTGACGCAGGGTTTCCACCGCGGCCGCATCCGGGGGCAAGGTTTCCTGTACCCCGTCCGGCAACAACCAACGTTTATTAGCAGTGCTCAAACGTCTAACCTCGTACCAGCAACAGCAACACCAATCCGCAGAACATCAACACCAGGCCAACGTTGCGGAGCATTTTTTCGGGCATAGCCGCCATTTGTGCCACCATGTTGCGGTAGCCTTTTGGACTGATAAAGGGTATCAGGCCTTCGAGAATCAACAGCAGTGCCAATGCGGCCCATAGATCAGCCCAGTTCATAGTCCCCTCATAAAAAACGGGCGCACTGTGTCGCCCGTCGAATGCTTTACCCTAATGCTCGAATTCAGCTATTTAGACTTCTTGAAGTACTTGTAGAAATCAGATTCCGGGCTCAGCAGGATCATATCCTGGTTATTACCAAAACTGACTTCATAGGCCTTCATGCTGCGGTAAAACGAGTAAAACTCGGGATCCTGATTGTAAGAATCCGCATAGGTCTTGGCCGCTCCGGCGTCACCTTCACCGCGAATCTCTTCCGACTTGCGATAAGCTTCGGCGAGGATTTCCTCGCGCTGGCGATCGGCATTGGCGCGAATCTGCTTGGCCTGCTCCTCACCGCGTGAACGGAATTCCTTGGCAACGGTCTGGCGTTCGGTTGCCATGCGCCGATAAACGTTGTTACTGACGTTATCCGGCAATTCAACCTTCTTGATGCGCACGTCGATCAACTCGATACCGAGATCTTGAATTTTAATCCCGGCATTATCGGTAACCACCTGCATGATCGAGGCGCGTTGCCCGGAAATAACCTCGCGCATGTTCTTGGAAGCAAACTGACCTTTCAGTTCATTGTTAATGATCGACGCCATACGCGCGATGGCCTGCCGCTCGTCACCGGCCGTGGCGGTGTAAAAAGTCTTCGGATCAACAATTCGCCACTTGGCGAACGAGTTGACGATGACGTTTTTCTTTTCCGCCGTCAGAAAACGCTCCGACGGAGTATCCATGGTCAGGATACGGCTATCGAACTTCTGCACGTTGTTGATAATCGGAATCTGGAAATAGATACCAGGCTCGTAATCCGACTCCACAATTTCACCGAGCTTGAACTTGATCGCCAGTTCGCGCTCATGCACGATGAAGGTCGACATCGCGAGCACCGCGGCCACGACCAGGATCAGCGCAAAGCCAAATTTAATGTTGCTCATTGCCGTGTCTCCCTGGTGCGGTTTTGACTCGCATTATTCTTGAATTCGTCGATCAGCGACTTGGTATCGGCACTGGAGCCCCCGAGGCCCATGCTGCTGCTGGATGACTGACTACCCGACATCAACTGATCCAGCGGCAGGAACATCAGGTTATTGCCGCCCGGAATATCAATCATCACCTTGGGTGAACGCGCCATCACCGACTCGATGGTATCGAGATAAATGCGTTCACGGGTGACTTCAGGGGCACGCTGGTACTCGGCCAGCAACTGGTTGAAACGACTGGTTTCACCCTGTGCCGACTTGATAACACGAGTCTTGTAGGCTTCCGCCTGTTCCAGCAAGCCCTGTCCTTCACCACGCGCCTGCGGCACTACGCCGTTGCGGTAGGCATTGGCTTCATTGATGATGCGCTGTTCGTCCTCACGCGCCCTGATCGCGTCTTCAAACGCATCCTGTACTTCCTCAGGCGGTTGCGCTTCGTCCATGTTGACGGTGACCACATTGATTCCGGTACCGTAATTGTCCAGTATCTCCTGCATGATTTCCTTGGTGGCGCTACCGACCACGGCACGACCTTCGGTGATAATCAGGTCCATGTCGTTGTTACCGACCACTTCGCGAATCGCGGTTTCGGCGGTTTGCTGCAGGGTCAGATCCGGATCGCGCACTTCAAAGGCGAAATCCTGAGCATCCTTGACGTTGTATTGCACCTCAATACTCATGACCACGATGTTTTCATCGCTGGTCAGCATCTTGGAGTTGTTGCGCGCAGTACGGATGTCGGACACGTTGATCAGTTCGACATCTTCGATCGGGTAAGGCAAATGCCAGTGAGGCCCTGCCTGGGTAACCGCCTTGCGTTCACCGAAACGTGTTTCGACACCACGCCAGCCTTCGTCGACGATATAAATACCGGTCAAGGCCCAGACAATCAGCAATGCAACGGCCACAAATCCGATGACGCCATTCAGGCTGCCGCCACCGCCGGGTACTTTGGGGATGCGGCCTTTGCCACCACCCAACAGACCACCGAACTTGTCGCGCAGGTTTTTGAACAATTCATCCAGATCAGGGGGGCCATCATTATTACGTTGCCCCCACGGATCTTTGTCTTTACCTGGTTCGTTCCAAGGCATATTTAGCTCCGAATGCTAGAGAGTTGAGGTCAGAGGGTTGCGGACACACAAAGAGTGCGGATTGTAATGGCTATCATGCAGCTCCTGCAAGCGCATCAGGTAATCCAAAGCGATCCACAGAGATATCGAATTTGCGGGTCAAACGCTTTAATAATGCGGGCGTGAGGCTCAATTTCAAGTGCATGTCGCCATTATTCTCGTATTTTTCGCTCTCGATTGAACCGTTTTCGAACAGATAAGCGCGAATTTGTCCTTCATCGGCCGCCAAAATCAGGCGATAGATCGCTGGTTTGTTCGCAAAAGCGCTGCCGCAACACCTCATGCAACTGTTCGAATCCACTCCGCGCTAATCGCCGAAAGCCAGATGCGCCAGGCTTTGCCCTGCTCATCCACGTCAACGCGCGGCTGCAATTCCGCTGATAGTCGATTTTGTTGTACAGCAGCAATTGCGGGGTATCACCCGCGCCCACCTCGTGCAAAACGCGATTGACCGCATCGATCTTGTCCTGACGGTTGTCGTCCGCACTGTCGACGACGTGCAGGATCAGATCGGCTTCACGCGTTTCCATCAGGGTTGCGCGAAACGCGGCAACCAGGTCGTGCGGCAAGTGGCGAATAAAACCGACCGTATCGGCAAGGATGATGTTCTGCTGCTCGGACAGCTGCCAGTTTGCGCAGGGTCGGATCCAGCGTGGCAAACAACTGATCGGCCGCGAAGACATCGACGCATCGGTGAGCGCGTTGAACAGGGTCGATTTGCCCGCGTTGGTATAACCCACCAGTGAGACGGTCGGAATATCGGCCTTGTTGCGCGCCTGGCGCCCCTGTTCGCGCTGTCGCGCAACTTTGGCCAGACGATTATTGAGATACTTGATGCGTTTGCCGAGCAGGCGCCGATCGGTTTCCAGCTGGGTTTCACCGGGACCGCGCAGTCCAATACCGCCCTTTTGCCGTTCCAGGTGGGTCCAGCCGCGCACCAGCCGGGTCGACAGGTGCTTTAACTGCGCCAGTTCAACCTGTAGCTTGCCTTCGAAAGACTGCGCACGCAGCGCAAAGATGTCCAGTATCAAACCGGTACGATCGAGCACCCGGCATTGCAGCGCGCGTTTCCAGGTTGCGTTCCTGCGATGGCGACAGCGCAGTGATTGAACAACACCACGTCGATCTGCAATGTCTCGACCAGTGCCGCGATTTCTTCCAGCTTGCCTTTACCGATAAAGGTCTTGGCCGTTGGTTGCACTCGGCTGCCGACCATCAGCTCGACGTCATCGACATCGGCGGAACGCACCAGTTCGACGAATTCCGCCAGATCATCCTGATCCGGTTGGTGAGGAAAGTTGATGTGGACCAGCAGCGCTCGTTCGCCTCCGCGTGGTCGCTCAAATTCGAACAACGAGTCCTCCGGTACGTGATCATATTCTAGCGATTACCCTCAGCTCTTCTTCGGCATGCGGATGATCGACATGCACATTTCTTGCCGGCACGATGGTCGATATCGCGTGTTTGTATACCATCTGGCTCACATTGTTCTTTAGCAGTACAACAAATTGATCGAAGGATTCGATCTGGCCCTGGAGCTTGATTCCGTTCACCAGAAATATCGAAACCGGCACATGCTCCCGTCGTAAAGCGTTCAGGTAGGGTTCTTGTAACATTTGCCCTTTTGACATATTGAGTACTCCATTAAAATTATTATTGTAAATCTGGCGCCACTAACCTAACTGACTGATACCAGAGAATATGATTCCATTTCGGTGATTTCGTTCCAGTCATAGCCCTTTAAATGCGGCCTGAATTTGACGAAATATAGCATCTTTACGGTATTTCAAGCAATCGTAGGCCACGCTCCCGGTTTGTTTGCGCAACCAGGTGATCTGCCGTTTGGCGAGCTGACGCGTTGCGGCGACCGCCTTGTCGATCATTTGTGCGTGCGTAAATTCACCGTCGAGATGTTGCCATATCTGGCGATAACCGACACAGCGCATCGATGGTAGCGACAGGTTCAAATCGCCGCGTTGGCGCAGTTGCGCGACTTCTGCGACAAATCCCTGCTCGAGCATGGCGTGGAAACGCGTTTCGATGCGCTGGTGCAAAACAGCGCGATCGCTGGCGCCGAGGATGATTTTTTCGATATCACCGCGGTAACCGGTAGTCGTCTGCTGCTGCAACAGTGACAGGGGTTTACCCGTTAATTCAAACACTTCCAGCGCTCGCTGAATGCGCTGGGCATCGCTATCCCGAATGCGGCTGGCGCTTTGCGGGTCAACGCTCGCAAGACGCTGGTGCAAGGCAGCAAGCCCCAGTTCGCGCGCTTCGCTATCGAGGCGCCGACGCAACTCAGGATCGGCGGCAGGCAAACGGTTCAAACCGTTTTCGAAGGCGTGGAAATACATCATCGTGCCGCCTGCCAGCAACGGAATTCGGCCGCGCTGATTGATTTCGTCCACCAGTTGCCGGCTTTGCTCGACAAAATCCCAGACCGACCAGCTATCGGCAGGATCGATGATATCGACCAGGTGATGCGGTACCGCGGCCAGCATTTCGGCATCGGGTTTGGCAGTGCCGATATCCATGTCGCGGAAAATTAACGCCGAATCCACGCTGATGATCTCGACATCGAAGCGTGCGGCGATGGCGAGCGCAAGCCCGGTTTTACCGGTCGCGGTCGCCCCCATTAGCACGATGACCCCGGGGGCGGACACGCTATTGCCCGCGCAGAAAAAACTTGTCGAGCTGATCCAGGCTGAGTTGCTTCCAGGTCGGTCGACCGTGGTTGCACTGGCCGCTGCGTTCGGTGTGTTCGATGTCGCGCAGCAACGCGTTCATTTCGGTAATCGACAGTTGGCGATTCGCGCGCACCGAGCCATGGCAGGCCATGGTGGACAGCATGTCGTTGTGAAAGTCCTGCACCCTTTGCGAACGGCCGTGTTCGACCAGGTCCGCCAGAACATCGCGTAACAATTGCTCGCCGTCGGCGTGTTTCAGCAACGCCGGGATTGCGCGCAAGCGCAGTTGCTCCGGGCCAAGGCGTTCCACGCTGATGCCAAGCTGGGTGAAAAACTCGCCGCTTTCTTCGACCAGGTCGGCCTCGCTGCGGCTGACATTGAACACCAGCGGCACCAGCAAGGGTTGGGTAACGACGTTTTCCTGCTCGGCATTTTGCTTCAGGCGCTCATAGACGATGCGCTCGTGCGCCGCATGCATGTCGACGATGATCAGGCCAGCCGCGTTTTCCGCAAGAATATAAATACCCTGTAGCTGCGCCAATGCAAAGCCAAGCGGCGGCAACTGCTCTGCAGGCGGGCTATTGACCGCGCCTTCGAGCGGTGGATTTAACAGCTGCGCGTAGGATTGCATCTGTTCGCGCAGGTTGCTGTTGCGATCGCCGCTACGCGGCAAGCCGGAAGACAGGTTGAAATTCAACCCGGCCTGGTTCGCTTGCGCGCCGTGCTGTACCTCGGGCAGTGCAAATCCGGGCGAGTCGATCTGCTGCTCGGGTTGCACCCCGGCCAGCGCCTGGTGCAGGCTGCGAAACAGGAAATCGTGGACACGGCGCGAATTGCGAAAGCGCACTTCGTGTTTTTGCGGGTGCACGTTGACGTCGACCTCATGCGCATCCAGGGTCAGCGACAGTACGTAGGCCGGATGGCGGCCGTGAAACAGCACGTCCTGGTAAGCCTGGCGTATCGCATGGTTGATAAGCTTGTCGCGCACCACGCGCTGGTTGACGAAAGAAATACTGCATATCGGCCTGGCTGCGATTGAAGGTCGGCAAGGCCACCCAGCCCAGCAGGTGCAGGTCGTCGCTGGCGATATCGATTTCGACCAGGCTTTGCGCAAAATCCTTGCCGCAGAGCTGCGCCAGCCGGCGGCGCTGGTCGTCGAGATCGCGCGCCGAGGGCAGCTGGTAAATCACCTTTTGATTGTGCAACAGCTTGAAAGCGACCGCGGGATGGCTGAGCGCCATGTGCTTGAACAGCGTTTCGATGTGCTTGTATTCGGTTTGCTCGGTGCGCAGAAACTTCTTGCGCGCGGGGACGTTGTAAAACAGTTCCAGCACCTCGACCTGGGTGCCCTGCGGCAGCGCATCCGGCACCGCGTCACCGCGATCCGCCCCTGCATGCGCCAGGCGCATTCAGCCCGCTGGGCGCGCGAAGTCAGCACCAGTCGCGACACCGAGGCGATGCTCGGCAACGCCTCGCCGCGAAACCCGAGCGAGGCGATATTTTCCAGGTCGTCGAGACTGCTGATCTTGCTGGTGGCGTGGCGCGACAGTGCGCTGCCGAGTTCGTCCTGCGACGATCCCGCCGCCGTCATCGCTGATCCGAATCATGCGCGTCCCGCCCGCCTCGACTTCGACCGTGATCGACCCTGCGCCTGCATCGAGGCTGTTCTCCACCAGTTCCTTGACCACCGAAGCCGGCCGTTCGACCACTTCGCCGGCCGCGATCTGGTTGACCAGGTGTGACGGTAAGGTATGAATGCGGGACACGATCGCTACCGATGTGATCTTTGATTAACGCACACGATCAGAATCAGGCCACCAGGCGCGCTTCCAGTTTTTCCTGGTCGGCGGCGAACAGGCGAATGCCATCCGCGAGCTTTTCAGTCGCCATCGCGTCCTGCGTTCATCATCCAGCGAAACAGTCTTTTCATCGAGGTTGAGTTTCGCGCCGACATCGGTGGCAAGCTCGGCACTGAGTTTACGTTCGAGGCGTGAATCGTCATCGGCCAGCGCCTGCATCAACTGCGGGCTGATGGTCAAACGATCGCAGCCAGCCAGTTGTTCGATTTCGCCGGTGTTGCGAAAACTCGCGCCCATGACCACGGTGGCGTAACCGTGGTGCTTGTAATAGTTGTAGATCTCGGTCACCGAGACGCACGCCCGGATCCTGTTCCGCGGTGAAACTGTTCCTGCCCGCTGTTGGCCAGATGCCAGTCGAGAATGCGCCCGACAAACGGCGAAATCAGGTAAACACCGGCGTCGGCGCAGGCCAGCGCCTGGGCGAAATCGAACAGCAGCGTAAGATTGCAGTTAATGCCCTCCTTTTCGAGTTCGCGTGCGGCCTGAATGCCTTCCCAGGTCGATGCGATCTTGATCAGCACACGGCTGCGATGGCTGCCGCGCGACTCGTACAGGTCGATCAGGCGCCGCGCACGCGCAATGCTTGCGTCACGGTCGAAGGACAGCCGGGCGTCGACTTCGGTCGATACACGCCCGGGGATACTTTGCTGAATCTCGAGGCCGATACTGACGGCGAGATAATCGCAGGCCGCGGCTGCGCGTGCGCCGGGCGTACTGCCCTGCTCACGCCCCCAACGCTGCGCGGCCTCCAGCAAAGGCTGGTAGCGCGGCAGATCGGCCGCTTTCAACAACAGCGATGGGTTGGTGGTTGCATCCTGGGGTTGATATTGAATGATGGCGTCGACATCGCCAGTATCGGCGACAACCTGGGTCATGGATTTGAGTTGTTCGAGTTTGTTCATTGATCGATGCTTGAGTAACATGGACGGGTCGAAGAGCTGGACGCAGAGAATACCAGAAAATCCCTCGCCGGATTAAGCTAATTCACCATGAAAGAAATCACCTCCATAGTGCTGGTGCTGGTCGCCATTTACCTGCTGATCGCCGCGCTGCTGTTCGTCTTCCAGCGTAAACTGATCTATTACCCGGTGAGCATCGACAGCGAATTTCGCGCCGAGGAAATCACGTTCGAAAATGACGGCGAGCGACTGCACGGCTGGGTATTGAATCCGGGCAAGGAGCAGGCGCTGATTTATTTTGGCGGTAATTCAGAGCTGATTACCAGCCGGCGCGGGTTTTTCGATGCCCTGTTTAGCGATTACAGCGTCTACCTGGTTAATTACCGCGGCTACGGCAATAGCCAGGGCGACCCAACCGAGGCGGCGTTGTTATCCGATGCGCTCGCGATTTACGACCATATTGCGCCACGACATCGCACGATTTCTGCCTATGGCCGCAGCCTCGGCAGCGGCGTCGCCGTGTATCTAGCGGCAAAGCGCCCACTCGAGCGCCTGATCCTGCTGACGCCCTACGACAGCATCGCCGAAGTCGCTCAATCGATTTATCCATTGTTTCCCGTGCGCTACCTGATCAGGGAGCGTTTTGATTCGGTCGCGATGGCCGACCAGGTGAAGATCCCGGTGCTGATCGCCGCCGCCGAGCTCGACCGTGTGATCGGCTTGCAGCACACGCTGGCGTTACGCGATCGCCTGACCCGGGCGCAGGTCGAATTCGTGATGATTGAAGGCGCCGCGCACAATGACATCACCGAGTTTCCGAAGTATCGGGATGCGATTCAGCGATTTGTTGCGGTGATCTAAGCCAGTTGCCGCGTAGCGGTGGGCTAGACCTGGCGGTTTTTAAGGTGGGTGCGGATGCCGGAAAATACGGCCTCGGCCAGGTTGTGCTGGTGCTTGGGATTGCGCAGCTTCTTTTCTTCAGACGGATTGGACAGGAACGCCGTTTCGATCAGAATAGACGGCATATCCGGCGCCTTTAACACCGCAAAGCCAGCCTGTTGAACCTTGCGATTATTCAGTTTTGATACCTTGCCGAGGTGTGACAGCACGTCCGAACCCAGCTCCAGGCTGTCCTGGATGGTTGCAGTTTGTGACAGATCCAGCAATACCGAGGCGATAAGATCATCCTTGTCATCCAGGCTGATGCCGCCCATCAAATCCGAGGAATTTTCTTTCCTGGCGATCCAGCGCGCGGCTTCCGAACTGGCGCCGCTCAATGACAGGGCATAAACCGACGCACCTTTGACATAGGACTTGTGAAACGAATCGGCGTGCAGAGATACGAAAATATCGGCTTCCGCCTCGCGCGCTTTCTTGACGCGATTGCGCAAGGTGACAAAACGATCGGCATCGCGCGTGAGTACCGCCTGGTAACCCGGCGTACGGTTGATCAGGGTCTTCATCTTCTTCGCCACAGCAAGCGCCACGTCTTTCTCGCGCGTGCCATTTTTGCCGATGGCGCCCGGATCACGTCCGCCATGGCCGGGATCGAGCGCGATAACGTAGTTCTCTTTTTTCTTTTTGCGTTCCTGCTGGCTGGTCTTGATAGGCGTCGGACTCAGGTTGGTCGCATGCAGGTCGACCACCAGCCGATGCCCGAATTTGCCGTCAGGCTTGAGCGCAAAACTGCGCGGGCGAACCGTGCCCTCCAGGTCGAGCACGACGCGCAGGCGCCCGTTTTCCTTGCTCGCAGAGCGCAGACCGCGCATCAAGTTGGTGGTTTTCGGACTGATCTCAATGGCCTGGCTCTTACGCGTATCCTCCAGGTCGATAACGACGCGAAACGGATCGGCCAGGGTAAACAGTCGGTGTTCGAAATCACCGGTCAGGTCGAAGACAACGCGCGTATGGTCATCCGCGGATTGCGAAATGCGAATGCCGGTTAGCGTGGATTTGGGTTTTGCCAGCGCGGGCGTGGCGCCCAGAAAAAGCGCAACAGACAGCCCGTAACGGGAAATCCGCTTGATGAAATTTCGTCTGGCAGTTCGGATTGGAGCCATGCGTCGCTTTATTAAGTTATACCCAGGCACTCTTTATAGTTAAACAAGCGCATAAAATCAACACTTTTTCTATATTTATTAAATAGATAGTGGGGATACCTAAAATTAAACTGAAGACTTACCCTAAATCTGCAAGCGCCAGTCTTGATATCAGCTCGCGCCCCCATTCACTGCTGGCGGCCAGCTGAAGGCGCCGGCCTTCGGGGTCGTAGTCGAGTTCGATGGCGAGATCAACCGCAGACAGATACCCCGCCGCACGTTGGGGCCACTCGATCAGGCACAGGGTTTGCAAATTCAGATAATCGCGATAGCCCAGGTACTCGAGTTCTTCGGGATCACCGAGCCGGTACAGGTCGAAGTGCGCGACCGCGACATCGGCAAATGGATAGTACTCGACCAGCGTATAAGTCGGGCTGCGCACGCCAGAATCAACACCGCGCGACTGCAGTGCGCCGCGCACCAGGGTAGTTTTACCGGTACCGAGATCACCACTCAGCGTAATCACCCCACCCCGCTCGCAGGCCGCAATCAGCCGCGCGCCGAACGCGCGCATCGCCTGTTCATCACGAATCAGCAAGGGTCAATCCGTTCTCAACTGTTTGATCACCCGCGGAATCCAGTCGATCACATCGCTTGCCAGCAATCCCGTTGAATCCTGTTGCTCGGCGTAGGCCTCGGCGCACAGCGCGTGGATATATACCGCTGCCCGCGCCGCCGCATACGGCTCGAGACCCTGCCCCAGCATCGCGGCAATAATGCCGCTGAGGACATCGCCCTGACCTGCGCTCGCCAGGCCTGGGTTGCCGCGCGCGTTGATCGCCAGTGGCGTGACGCCGGGTTCACCAACCAGGGTCCCTGATCCTTTCAACACGGTAGTCGCACCGAATTGCTCGAGTAATCGATTGCAGGCTTGCCAGCGGTCGGCCTGGACCTGTGCCGGCGTCAAAGCCAGCAGGTTTGCGGCTTCGCCCGGATGTGGCGTAATCACCCGCTGGCGCGTGGCGAGTGATTGCAGGAAGTCGGCATCGAGTGCACTGGCATCGATCACCATCGGTTGAGTCGCGTCACTCAACAACTGCAGGCAGGCTTGTGCTGCCACCGAGCGACCGAGTCCCGGGCCAACCACCACCACATTGGCCTCGGCGAGCTTCGCGGCCAGCGCATCCCAGCCGAGCACCATGATTTCGGGACTGGTGGCGAGATTGAAGCGGCAATCGGGATGTACCAGCGCAGTCACCACTCCGGCCCCACTGCGCAAAGCGGCGCGGGCTGCCAGCGCAACGGCACCGCTCATACCCTGGTCTCCGCCAACGATCAGCAGGTTGCCAAAGTGGTTCTTGTGCGAGTTGTGCCGCCGTCGCGGTGGCAGGGGGCAGGATTCGATGACTTCGAGCAACGGTACTACGCTATCGCGCACCTGGGTGGATACCCCGAGATCGGCAAATACCAGTTCGCCGCACAGGTCCGGACCATCGGCCAGAAACTGCCCGCTTTTACGACCGATAAAAGTTACCGTCAAGTGGGCTTCAACGGCAACCGGGTGCGCGCTACCGGTCAGTCCGTCCAGTCCCGAGGGAATATCGATCGCCACGCGCGGTAGCGGATAGCTATTGATGGTGCGTACCAAAGCTTGCCAGTTGTCATCGAGTTCACGCTGCAGGCCAATGCCGAGCAAGCCATCGACGATCAGTTCGCCGTCCAGTGTCTGCGCTTGCCAGGGTTCCAGCGCTCCACCACCACGCTCCCACAGTTCGCGAAAATGTCGCGCGCTATCCGATTGCCGTGTCAGTTCGCCGTGAACCAGTAGCTGTACCTCGACCCCCTGGGCGCGGGCGCACAATGCGACCACGAACGCATCGCCACCGTTATTCCCGCTGCCGGCGAATACGGTAATGCGCGACAAATGTGGCCAGCGCCGATCGATCTCGCGCCACAGACATTCGCCCGCGCGCTGCATCAATTCAAGTTCGCTGAAGCCATCTACCTCGACCGCCGCGCGGTCGAGTCGGTATACGCTTTCGGGTGAGTACAACAACATCGGGAATTTATACCCCAGCGAGGGCGGCAAAGCTACCGGCAGCTCACAATATTCGCAGGCTGCGGCCGCGTCGTAATCGCATTCACCTATAGCGGTTTTCGCCTATTGTTGCGAAGCAGCTTTGATATACTTGAACACTTCATCCATGTCCCTGGCAACCCTGGTCCCTAGTCTATGTCCATTTCGGCCGCACCGTTTCACGAAAGTTCTGACAAGGAATTACGTTCGCGCGTCAAGCTGCTCGGCAAGCTGGTGGGTAACGTCTTGCTGAAGCACGAAAAGCCCGAAGTGTTCCATGCCGTGGAATCATTGCGTACCGGATTTATTCAGTTGCGCAAGCGTGAAAGCGAGGCGAAACGCAAAGCATTGATCAAGCTGATCAATGGACTAGCCCCCGATGTCATCAGCCAGGTCGTACGTGCGTTCACGCTTTACTTCAACCTGGTCAATATCGCCGAAGAAGATTACCTGCACCGGCTACGGCGTAGCTCGGTACAACAGCAGGGGCACGCTGCCTGGATTGGCTCGTTTCATCACACCCTGGAGGGATTCAGGGAACAGGACATCAGTGTCGAAGACCTGCAGGAACTGTGTAACCGGCTGCTGTATAAACCGGTGTTTACCGCGCATCCGACCGAATCGCGGCGACGCACCATCATGCATCATCAGCGCGAAGTATTTACCATCATCGACCGGCTTACCGATCCGCGCCTCAGCCAGTTCGATCGCGATGACCTGGTCGATGACCTGCAACTACAGATCGAAACCCTGTGGCAGACCAACGAGGTACGCGCCAGCAAGCCCACCGTCATCGACGAAATCAAGATGGGTCTGCACTACTTCCAGCGCAGCCTGTTCGAAGCGGTAACGGTAGATTATCGTTACCTGGAACGCGCGGTGGTGAACACCTACGGCGAAGACGACCAGGGTAATCCGGTGGTCAGCATTCCGAGCTTCATCGAGTTTGGTTCCTGGATCGGCGGCGATCGTGACGGAAATCCTTTCGTCACCGCGAAGCTCACGCGCACCGCGTTGCGCATGCAGGCCGAGGAAATTTTGAGCGAGCACATCCGCCTGGTATATCGGCTCACCCAGGTGCTGACCATGTCGACCCGATGGTT
This sequence comes from uncultured Gammaproteobacteria bacterium, assembly GCA_963835795.1. Taxonomy (GTDB): domain Bacteria; phylum Pseudomonadota; class Gammaproteobacteria. Next base: position 49,555 of record CAWIHJ010000058.1, on the reverse strand, counting down.
CACGCCGAGCGACAGTTTCAGTGCCAGCCTGAAACGCGACGAAGCACTCGGATTAAAAGCCTTCGACCAGCGACGCGATCAATTTGAAGATGAAGTTTACCGGCGCAAGCTCTATCACATGCACTACCGACTGCGCAAAAACCTGGCCATCGTACGCAACCAGATGCGCAACCAGGATACCCCGGATAGCGACCATGCCTACCCCAGCCTGGACGAGTATCTTGCCGATCTCTATTCGATTCGCGACTCGCTGATCAGCCATGGTGACTTCGCCTCTGCTAACGGCGATTTGAAAGATGTCATTCGAGTAGCCGAAACCTTTGGATTCCACCTGGTGTCGCTGGATCTGCGCCAGGAGTCCAGTTGCCACAGCCGCGCCGTCAGCGAAATACTGCAGCAAAACGGCATCGCCGATTACCTGGAGCTCGGCGAAAACGAGCGCCTGGAACTGCTTGCGGCGGCGATTCGCGACGCGCGCAAACCGCTAATCGACAAGGCGCGACTCGGCGATGAGTGTCGGGAAGTGCTCGATGTTTTCGCCACCATCGGACGCATGCGCACCCAGCTCGGGCAACGCTGTATTGGCAGCTACGTCATATCGATGACACACCAGGCAAGTCATGTCATGGAAGTCATGTACCTCGGATTCGTGTCTGGCCTCGCCGGTCGCGACGGTGAAGCATACTTTTGCGATCTGGAAATCGCACCGCTGTTCGAAACCATCGAAGATATTGGCCACATCGACAGCGTGCTCGACGCCTTGCTGAAAAACCCGGTGTACAAGGCCCTGCTCGACAAGTCGGGCGGCATGCAGGAAGTGATGCTCGGCTATTCCGATTCCTGCAAGGACGGCGGCATTCTGTCGGCCGCCTGGGGACTCTACCAGGCACAGCAAAAAGTGGTGCAGATCAGCACTCGATACCACATCAAATGTCGCATTTTTCACGGCCGCGGCGGCACCATTACCCGCGGTGGCGGACCGACCCACGATGCCATCATGGCGCAACCACCACTCACTGTGCAGGGGCAGATCAAGTTCACCGAACAGGGTGAAGTGCTGTCGCACAAATACGGCAATGCCGAAACCGCAATTTATGAACTGGCGATGGGCATCACCGGCCTGATGAAGGCGACCATGGGCACCTTGCAGGACGATCAACCGAACTACGATGAATTTCACCCGGTCATGCAACAGTTGTCGGAATACTCGGAACAGTTTTACCGCGAGCTAACCGACCACACCGTAGGATTTTTTGAATATTTTTACGAGACCACCCCGGTCAGCGAAATCGGCCTGATGAATATCGGTTCGCGGCCGTCGCACCGGCGCAAGGGTGATATGTCCAAATCATCGGTGCGCGCGATTCCCTGGGTATTCGGCTGGAGCATGTCGCGCACCACCATGCCCGCCTGGTATGGCGTCGGTTACGCGATCAGCCAATGGTGCCAGGCAGAGCCCGAGCGCATCAAAATACTGCAGCGTATGAAAAATCGCTGGCCGTCATTTGCCGCGATGATCAGCAACCTGCAGATGTCACTGTATAAATCGGATATGCGCATTGCGCTCGAATACAGCAAGCTGTGCGACAACCATAAACTGGTGGAACAGATCTACGGCATGTTGCGCGACGAAAACAGACGCAGCATCGATGCCGTGTTGCAGGTCGACGAAAGTAAGAATCTCCTGGAGCAGGATTCACTGTTAAAACTGTCGTTGAGCCGACGCGATCCCTACCTCGATCCGCTGGCCTACCTGCAGATTGACCTGCTGCGCAAGTATCGTGACGAGAGCCAGAGCGAAGCCGATCGCATGCAGTGGCAGGCGGCGCTACTCAGTTCGATCAACGGCATCGCGGCCGGACTGCGCAATACCGGCTGAAGCAGCTACCGCCAGGAACGATTTAAATCGGGATTGGCTTTCATGTCGATTATCGATAGCAAGACCCGCTTAACAGGAGAAACCTGCGTTGAAATTACTGACCTACGAGGATACCGACGGGCAGACACATCTCGGTGCGTTGCGCGACCAGCACATCATTAACCTGCAGCAGGCAAGCGATGGCGCGCTACCCGATGACTTGCTCGAATTCCTGCAGCTTGGCGATGCAGCGATGCAAATGGCACATGGCCTGGTTGCGGACCGGCAAGGCGACATCGCCCTCGATGCGGTCAAATTGAAGGCACCGATCAGTAATCCCAGCAAGGTGGTCGCGATCGGCCTGAACTACCTGGATCACGCGCTCGAGGCGAATCTCGAGGTGCCGGAGTTCGCCACGATGTTTTGTAAATACCCGTCCTCGATCATCGGCAGCGGCGAGGATATTCGCTGGTCTACGGAGATTACGCGGCAGGTCGACTACGAGGCGGAACTGGCGCTGGTCATCGGCAAAACCGCACGCAAGATCGGCGCAGGCGACGCCTACGATTACATCGCCGGCTACATGAATTGCAACGATGTCTCCGCCCGCGACCTGCAATTCAGGCCGGGGGATCAATGGTTGCGCGGCAAATGTCTGGACAGTTTCTGCCCGCTCGGCCCGTGGCTGGTGAGCAGCGACGAAATTTCCGATGCACACGCTTTATCCATCCAGTGCCGGGTGAATGGTCGGGTACTACAAGATTCGAACACCTCGCAAATCATTCACCGCATCCCCCAGTTGATCGAATACCTGAGCCAGGCTTTTACCCTGTACCCCGGCGACGTCGTTATTACCGGCACGCCTCCCGGTGTCGGCGCCTTTCGCAAGCCGCCGGTGTGGCTCGCCGATGGCGACCTGGTCGAGGTGGAAGTCGAGGGGCTGGGAGTGCTGCGCAATCGCTGTACTGTGGAGGCTTGATCACGCCTGCGCGAAATTCCCCACGAACGTCTGCAACTAACGTTTAATCGCCGCCTGGCGATCTGGCGATCTGCCAGAAACCCGCCAGACTGCAGGCGATCAAAGCAGGCGTTTCAGGACAGTGATATGGATGCTGGCATTTGCGCCGCGAACTCGCATAATTGAGCCCTTTCCAAACGCGAGGGGCATCACCATGAAGATCCACGACAACATCCTGGGCACGATCGGTAATACACCGGTGGTGCGAATCAACCGTCTGGCGCCTGAGCACGTCAACCTGTTTGTGAAAATTGAAGCCTTCAACCCGATGAGCTCGGTCAAGGACCGACTCGCGCTCGGCATCATCGAAGACGCCGAAAAATCAGGCGCGCTGAAACCGGGGCAAACCGTAGTTGAAGCCACCAGCGGTAATACCGGTATTGGCCTGGCGATGGTCTGTGCGCAAAAGGGTTATCCGCTAGTGGTTACCATGGCGGAGAGTTTTAGCGTGGAACGCCGCAAGTTGATGCGCTTTCTCGGCGCCAAGGTGGTGTTGACGCCGGCACCGCTAAAAGGCAGTGGAATGGTGCAAAAAGCGCGCGAGCTTGCCGAAAAACACGGCTGGTTCCAGACGCGCCAGTTCGAGAACGAGTCCAATGCCGACATGCATTCGCGCACGACCGCGCCCGAGATTCTCGAAGCTTTCGACGGCATGCAACTGGATTACTGGGTGACCGGTTACGGTACCGGCGGCACCTTGAAAGGCGTTGCACGCGTGCTTCGCGAAAAGAGCCCGAAGACCAAAATTATCGTCTGCGAGCCCGAAGTCGCGGGCCTGTTGACCGGTGGGGTTGCGCAAAAACGCAACGCCGATGGCTCACCCGCGGAAAGCCATCCCAGTTTCGCCCCGCACCCGATGCAGGGCTGGACTCCCGATTTCATCCCCAAGCTGACCGGCGATGCGATCGACGCCAAACATGCCGACCAGGTGCTCACCGTCGTAACGCCACGGGCGATGGAATGTTCGCGCAACCTCGCGCAAAAAGAAGGTATTTTTGTCGGCATCAGCGCCGGCGCCACGCTGGCGGCGGCACTCGAAGTTGCCGAATCGGCAGCGGCGGGTTCGAATATCCTGGCGATGTTGCCGGACACCGGCGAGCGCTACCTGTCGACGCCGTTGTTCGAGGGTATCGAGGCCGAAATGTCGGATGGTGAGCAGGAGCTGTCGGCGTCAACGCCGAGTTGTCAGTTCGACGCCAAATAATCTGTCGTCCCCGCGCAGGCGGGGACCTTACAACGACGCCACCATTATAAGATTCCTGCCTGCGCCGGTCCGACGCCTCGGGGAATGACTAAATTTATCGTCATTCCTGCGTAGGCAGGAATCTTATAAAAGTGGCGCAGTAGTAAGAAATCAGTTGCCCCGACCTGTCGCGCCATTAGCCAGTCTAATGACTTGCCGCAATCAGCTGTGATTGAACACGGTTTCCATGCCGCGTTCGGGCGCGCCGGGAATCATTTGCGACAACAGTAGCGAAACCATCGCAAAACCGGCGCCGATCAGGAACACCAGCGCCGGGGAAACGATCCACACCATGCCGAGCACGAAGGGCAGAATCACTGCCGCGATGTGATTGATGGAAAACGAAACGCCGGCCGTGGCCGCCATATCCCTGGGGTCGGCAATCTTCTTCAGGTAGCTCTTGAGCGCAATCGCCATGGCGAAAAAAATGTGATCGAGAATGTACAACAGCGACGCAACCCAGGCGCTTTCGGCGAAGGCGTAGGAGCTGAAGATCAGCACCAGCCCGACGTATTCCAGCGTCAGCGTACGGCGCTCGCCCCAGTGAACCACCAGCCGGCCGATGCGCGGCGCGAGATAAATCGACAACACCCCGTTGACCAGGAACAGCAGGGTCATATGCGAGACCGCTGAATCCGAACTTTTCCACCATCAAAAACCCGGCGAACACCACGAAGATCTGGCGCCGCGCACCCGACAGGAAGGTCAGCAGGTAGTAGAGCCAGTAGCGTTTGCGCAGCACCATGGTCTTGTGCTGCTCGGCCTCGCCCTTGAAATGCGGGCAGCCGAAATACATCACCACCGCCATCACCACGGTAATACATACCAAACAGCAGGTATATCCACAGGTAATCAAGCTGCAGCCATTCGACCAGCAAATAGAGCGCGGCGAATACGGCCAGCCCGGTGAACGAAGCCACGGCAATTTGACGGCCCAGCACCAGCGGCAAACGCTCGGTGCTGACCAGTTGCAGAGACAGGGATTGCACGATGGTCTCGGCGTAGTGAAAGCCCACCGACATCAACACCGTGGTGCAGTAAAGCCCGAGCACCGACGGCAGCATGCCGGTGATGGCCGTACCGATACCCAGCGCCAGCAGCGCCACGAAGGCGATGGTTTGCTCGCGCATCATCACCAGCAGGAACACCACGCCGAAGGCCAGGAAACCCGGTACCTCGCGCAGGCTTTGCAGAATCCCCATCTCGACGCCGGTGAAGGCGGCCTGCTCCACCGCGAAATTGTTGATCATTGTCTGCCACGCGGCAAAGCTGATCGGCACCGCGGCTGCGAACAGGTAGAGGTAGATTTCAGGGTTGCGCAGCTGCTGTTTCAACATGCGCGAATTCTGGACGTTAATCGCAGGTTATTCAATGACTGCAGGGATAAATGAAAATCGGAAGCGCGAGTGAGCTCGCCTGGCGCCATGTATCGGCGGCTATAGCGGTTATTAAATTAAACCCTGTGCTCGCAGATTCACCATTGCCCGGGCCAGGTGTGGGCTGATGAATTGAAAGCGTAGAATTGTCCCAGGCTAAAAAATGCGGCCGGAGGGATCAATTGACAATCCCTCCGTCCGCAATGATTTATTCCGAGGGGAATTTATCCCGTGAATGTTACACCGGGCTAGTTTGCCGGCACGCGTTTTTTAACGCTATCGATCGCGCTGATCTCGGCCACGACACGTCTATTGCGTTGACGACCTGCCGCGCTATCGTTGCTATCGATCGGTTGCGCCTCGCCGTAGCCGACGGTGGAGACTCTATCGGCATCGACATCGAACTGATCGATCAGCAATTTGCCAATGGTAGCCGCGCGCCGCTCGGACAGCCCCTGGTTGTAAGCGTCAGCACCACGATTGTCGGTATGACCTTCCAGGGTCACCTGGGTCAGTGGATACTTTGCCATGAAATCGGCGACTTTTTTGACTTCGGCGACATGCTCAGGACGTGAGCTGGCCTTGTCGAAGTCGAATTCGACATCGAGCGTAATGCGCACAATTTCTTCGAGTATGACGTAGCAACCTTCTTCATCGACCAGTGCCGGCGGAAAGGTCTGCGCACACTCGTCGCGGTGGTTCGGTATGCCATCCATATCCGCATCGGGCCCGCATCCATCGCTATCAACTTCTACACCAGCCGGTGTACCGGGGCACTTGTCCAGTTGATCGACTACGCCGTCGCCATCGGCATCGGGGCAACCGTCGGCATCAACCCTGACGCCCTTTGGGGTGCCGGGGCATTGGTCACGCGAGTCGCTAACACCATCCTGATCTTCATCGCCATCGACGGGGCAACCATTGGCGTCGACTTGAGCACCCGGGGGTGTATCAGGGCATTGATCCATGGAATTCAGGACCCCGTCGTTGTCGTCATCGCCGTCCACGGGCGCTTTTGCCACCACTGCTGCAGGAGCACTCGCTTTGCCAAAGCTGTAGAGGTAACCGACGTTGAGAGCGACATCGACGTTGTTATCGCCACTGGTCTCGCGGAAAATGCGGAGATCGGTGCGCAGCGCCGAATTGGCCGAAAGCGGATAGTGAATGCCACCACCGATGTCAATAAAACTCTCATCGTCTGAAGAACCACCGCTGGTGTCACTACTCACCTCGCCGAGGCCAAACAGCAGGAATGGCTTCACTTTGGATTCCGTCGCAAAATGATAAAGCCCGTTGACCGCCAGGTAGTCGACATCGACATTTCGACTGCCAGAACTGGTTTCACTGTCGGCGCGAGTGTAATCGAGTTCCACTGCCCAGGGGCTATCGAAGCGGTAACCTAATCCCAACGACAGATGCGGCGCGTCGTCGATCTCTCGATCGTTATCAAAACTCGTCAGACCGATGGACGGGACCACATAGACCCCCGGTGGAATTTCCTGCGCGAAAGCGGTGGTTGCCAGCGTGCACAACAGCACCAGCAGAATACTTTTACCTTTCAACATGACATTTCTCCTCAAGTCATTTAGTTTCTCATACGCAGTCGAATCCCTGGAGCAGATGTGGAAGCTACTCGAACGAGCCAGGTTTATTGGTTGGGTATCAGAGAACAGTAACAACTATAACTGGTAATAAAAAAAGGGATTTCAAGAGTTGGCGCCAGTTTTATAATCATTGCCACCGCCATATTGCTGCCGTTTACTTTTAACCTGGCTAGCTGCGCCTGACGTGTCTAAAGATCAGGCAAGCTTAACCTGCCCCTGTTAACAAAATGTTAAATGGGCAAATTGGGGGCGGAGAGATTGTATTCATCCCTCCCCTTTTACTTTCAACTTTCTTTTGCGTTTTCACGATTTCGTGGATGGCTGATGCGATTGCATATGTGTATAAGGGCGGGCATAGATACAGGGGGCAAGGTGTTGCACTTGAGCCAGCTATCTTTTCGCTGCCGAACTTTTGTCCATGAAGTCACTCCATAATATGCATGTCTATCGAATAGCAGCGCTGTTTTAGGCCTGGCTTTGGCCACAGCTTGAAACTTGCATCACGTCCTGGAGAATGCGGATGATGGGAACTCGATTTATTGGGCGCAGGCTGGCACGTTACCTCACCAGGCCAGGCAAAAGTGGAGTGCGAGTTGCTACCAGTCAACCCGCGCAGCTGGCCGCGACCTTGCGCAAGGGAGATGTCCTGCTGGTCGAGGGCTCGAGTCGAATCAGTACCGCCATCAAGTATCTTACCCAGTCAACCTGGTCGCACGCGGCCTTGTGTGTTGTCGATCCCCGGGAATCTTCGAATGCCGACTCAGGGGTCGATGCCTTGATCGAAGCCGACGTGGTGGAAGGAGTCCGCCGCGTGCCGCTAAGCGATTTTTGGCACCTGCATACCCGGATCTGTCGCCCGGTAGGAATGTCGGCGGAGGAGATCGATGACGTGGTCAGCTATGTCGAATCCCGAATGGGTTATCAGTACGACTTGAAGAATATCTTCGACCTGGCGCGATACCTGATTCAAACGCCGCCCGTGCCGGTGCGCTGGAGGAGGCGTATGCTAGCTCTCGGCAGCGGCGATCCGACCAAAGCGATCTGTACGTCGCTGATAGCGCAGGCCTTCCAGTCGGTGAGCTACCCGATTCTGCCCGAAACCATGTTGGTAAAGTCAGCCGATGAATCGTGTCTGGATTGTTACAACGAAGTGCTGCACATCCGCCATCACAGCCTGTTTGCGCCGCGAGATTTTGATATTTCCCCGTATTTTCAGATCATCAACCCGACGATAGAAAGTGGCTTCGATCCGCACCAGATGGTCTGGGCAAACGACCCGCTGCCCGAGCCGAGGATTGAGGCGACCTCAACCAACTGCGGAATATCGTTGGTCGATCAGCGTTACGCTGCTGCTGGTTGTATTACGAGGAATTCCATATCGCTAATAACATACGAACACTGGATCATGCCATTGGAAGAACGTTCCGCGCCATGGCCCGGGTGTGCTTGTTATAAAAAAGCACCGTATCGGCTTTAGCCGCCGCGGTTGCCACGGCGATCGCATACTCACCCACTATGGTGCCATCACCGTGAATGGTGTTAGCAGGTGTATGCAGCGCATATCCGAAAGGAATTCGGAACGCTGTGAAGGTGAAGGTATCCGCCGAAAGTTGTTTCCCAACGATCAGGTAGCCCTCACAGTCGGGAGACAGGGGAACATGAATATGCGGAAAATTATGCGTTTCGACAAAATAGCCGCCACCGCCTCCGACTTCGGTAAGAAAGTCTTTTACATAATTTTTCGCGTAACGATATTTTGCCAGTATCAAGTCAAACTCAGTCGGAAAGAAATTCGAAGGTTTGCTCATTCTCAATGAGGGAAAGACCGTAGTATCTGACATTTTCCCGGTTCGCCTGCACGATCGGAATATGGAAATCATCGGGAACTAAAATTGCACCCAGATCCCGGAACACGTTGGCATTGCTGGCCGCCTTGATGTCTATGTGAGCTTTGCGGGCATTTATTGATGAGTACCAAGTCGCCTTTACCGCGACCAGTTCTGGCTTTGCTGGCAAGCCTCCTCCTGCAGACTGTTGTGTCGAAGGTACCAGTAGCGTCTTTTCAGAAAGCATTAATTTCCAGGTTGTCGTTTCCTGGTTAATAAACCTCAGCCCATCATCGGTTTGCAAAACTTTATCATTTTCATCCCTCAACGAAAATCGGGAAATGATGATACTCGCAAATATCTCACGGGACTTTTCGCTCAAATCAAAGTATATTGGGCGACCTCGGAACACGAGCACGATGTTTCCCCTGCCTGCACGGAAACGGATTATAACCTTCTGCTTATGCGCAAACAGTTGGATTCAGTTATACGGGTAAGCTTTACGTCTGCCGCGCGCCAAAAAAACGCTTCAATTTCCGGGATGATCGTTAGTTGAGGGCCAAAACTGCAGACCCGTGAACCGCTTACGAAGGTCTCTTCAGGGAATATCTGGTCCTATAAACTCAGGCAGCAGTATAGAACCAGGGGATTAAACAACAATCCCGCTACCCCTTCACTCCAGTTCAAAGTGTCTGTCCCCGGGTTACCCGGGTTATCATTTTTTCAACCCGGGTAACGGTAGTCGCCGGAAATCCGCTGCGCTCGGCATGCTCGTTAATCAAGGCCTCGTTCTCCGCGAAGTAGATGCAAAACGTCTTGTCCCTGACGACGTAGGAATGCTCCCACTGGATCTGCTTCTTCTCAGCCTGCATATCGGCGAGCACGGAATTTGACTTCTGTGCCGCGGCCGCGAGTGCGGCACGGTCCGCGGAACCAATCTCGGGTATTGCGCGTTCTATTACAAATCTGGCCATTTCAATCTCCTCTTGGGTTCGAATTATCACCGATACCATTGCGTGGAGTGTTCGACGGCTATGGCTCAGTTACTCCTTAAGCTGGCCTGCTGCGCTTTAAGAATTTCTTCCTATTCTCTTTGCTTTCAAGCGGCGGCCAGGGCCTGGCGCGCCTGGGCGATGCGCTGTTCGGTGCCATGTGGCAAGTCGCGGCAATCGTCGCCAAACTGCTGCAGGTATTGCGCGTACATGCCCTGCTCGAACATCAGGTTGGCTTGCGCGATGCACTCGGCGCGACAGGTCAGCACCCGCCGCACCAGCGCGTCCCGGTCGGCGACGGCGGTGAAACTGAAATCGGAAATGATCTCGATGCGCGTCAGCGTTTCGAGGATGACGCTGGCCTCGGCCCAGTGTTCGGCGAACGATGGGCGCGGGAAGTGGCGCTGGAACATTTCGCCGTCCGCCATTTGCACTTCGACAAAGGGCTTGCGGAACATCACGCTGCAGGCGCGTACGCTGAGCATGCGCTGTTGCCGTGGCGGCCTGGCCAGCAGTTCGTCGATGATCGGATTTTCGGCGAATTCGTCGAGAGCCAGGTTCATCGGTTGCCGTTCGCCTTCATTCGGCATCACCCCGCGACACCGCCACGATGGCGGCCTGGTTTTCGGCAAGCCAGTTGCCCTGCTCCACCGTTTCCGGCACCTGCCGGCCACGCTTGCGTGCTACCTCGGCAAATGCCTGCGGTACTTCAAACCCTGCGTGCAGCAACACGGCGGCGGCCAGCAATCCCGAGCGCCCGATACCCCCACGGCAATGAATCACCACGTTACTACCGGCCTCGATTTGCTGGTAAAGCTGCCATGCCAGACCTGCGAACGCTTCGCTCGAGCCGGGCAAACCCATATCGGTAATCGGAAAGGACAGAAATTGCATGGACGCTGCGTTTACCAACTCGGCCTCGTGCTCGAGTCCAAGCAAGCGTACTTCGGCAGATTCCAGTAGCGACACGACCTGGTGTATCCCCCTGGCCGCGATCGCGGCGATGGCCGGCTGCAGCTCACCCTGGCTCGCCGGTTGCGCCATAATGGCGAGAGTCCCGCGGCCGATGGAATCGATCGGGTATATTTCGACGCCTGCGTTCATCCGGCCACAACGCTCTTTTCCATGAACACGCTGAGCGAGTCGGGCCGATAGGCGCCAAACGGGCCGCGCTCGCGATAGCCGAGCTTGCGATACAAACCCAGCGCCTCGGGTTGGCGCACACCGGTCTCGAGGCGAATCAATCCGACGCCACGCTGGCGTAACTCGTCCTCGAGAAAATGCATCAGTTTGTTCGACAGACCCTGTCCGCGAAAGTCTTCCAGTACGAAAACGCGCTTGATCTCGGCGTAGTCGCCATCGTCCTGCATCAGCTTGGCGGCGCCGCTGGCCACCAGCTCATCGTCCTGGAAGCAACCGATCAGCAGCACGTGCGGTTGTTGCAGATCGTCGACGGCTTCGAGGTGATTACTCTCCGCCGGGTAGAGGCCATCGTAGTAGGCATCCGAAGCTGCGATCAACGCCTGTACCTCGGCGGCGCCCGGGTCGAGGTAGTCGAAATGAATGTCAGGCATTCGCATTGTCACCGTTCACGAACGAGTACATTTCGATTTCTTCACGGTGGATCCAGCCGCGCCGCGACCAGAACTCGATACCGCTGCGGTTACTGTATAAAACGTGCACGTGCGATTTGACGATACCCTGTTGCGCGAGCGCATCCAGGCAAAGTTCGAGCAGGCGCCCGGCGATCCCCTGCCCGCGGTTCTTGTCGGCGACGGCGAGGTGCTGGATGTAGCCGCGCCTGCCGTCATGCCCGGCCATCAGGCTGGCGACGATGTTGCCCTGCTCTTCGGCGACGAAACTAAGTCCCGGATTGCGCAGCAGGTATTTCTCCATGCTCTCACGCGAATCGGCGTCACGCAGGCTGAGGCCATCGCAGCTGCGCCACAGATCCATCAGGCCCGGGTGATCTGAAATCAGTAAATTACGATACTGCATAGACCCGTCAACGCCGCAGCAACCGGCCCAGTTCCTCGGCATCGGGCATTTCGTCAAAGTGTTCGCCCACATCGGGGATCACGTCCCAGGGCGCCTTCGAGGCAACAAAAACGTGTGCGCCGACCTGCAGGCCAGCGGCGTCTTCGAGCAGGCCCACGGGCACCCACCAGGCGCTGTCATTGGCCGTCAGGTTGGGCAGCGGTGAACCGCAGCCCGAACAGAAATGCGATTTGAAGCCGCTTGCCGATGCGTATTTATGGACCAGCGCTTCACCGGCAATCCACTTTAGTTGGGCGCGACCAATCCTGAAGGCCGCATTCGCCGATGAGCCGGTGACCTTGCGGCACAGCGAGCAGTGGCACTGATACAGGTTCGGCAGATCTCCCGACAGTTCGAAACGGACTTCGCCACACAGACATTTACCCTGCACGTTTTCTCTCCACGGTTATCCAGATTAGTTATCCAGATTGGTTATCCAGAATTACTAAAATTCGACGCGCCCTTCCAGCTCATCGAAGGGCTGCATTATGGTATGCCGAAACGCGCTGCGTTGCGACAGTCGCTGATACCAGTCCGCGACCTGTGACGGGTGATCAACGGCAAGCCCCATGTTGAAATAACGATACAGGCAAACACCGCAGGCAATGTCGGCCAGGCTGAAATCCTCGCCTGCAAGATACGGGCCTTCGCTCAACTGCCGATTCAATGCCTCGAAGCATCGGTTGCACGCTTGCCGTGCGGCTTCGATAGCCGCGTCATCGCGCTTCGCCGGCGGCGTCCGGTAATAGCCCCAGAACAGATCGATGAACGCCGGTTGCAGGCTGGCGAGCTCCCAGTCCATCCAGCGTTCCACCTGCGAGCGTTGCAGGGGTTGCTGCGGATAAAACGCAGTGGTCTCGAAGCGGTTGGCCAGGTAGCGCATCAGCGAATTCGATTCCCAGACAACGGCATCCCCGTCTTTGAGTACCGGAATGCGCGCCTGCGGATTGAGCGCGAGGAACTCGGGCGTATCGAGGTCACCCTTGCCGCTGCCAATGTCGTGGTGGCGAAATTCCAGCCCCAGTTCGGCGAGTAGCCACAGGGGTTTTTGTACGTTATAGGCGTTGCGACGTCCCCATAGTTCGAGCATTCGGCGATTCCTACAGCTGCAGGCTGCCTTCGATGAGGATATGCGTCTGCCCGCCGATCAGGACGTTGGTGGCATCGAGCGGACGTATCGATACGCGGCCGTGGCGATTGATGTTGGTGCCCTGCGCCACGGTAACGGCCTGCGGCAGGCGACCCTCGGCCTGCAACCAGTGCGCCAGCGCGGAATTCAGCGAGCCGGTGATCGGGTCTTCGCTCATGCCGCTCGACGGCGCCAGCATGCGCACCTCGTAGTCGCATTCGTGGCCCTTTGGATGCGCGCCGATAAACCCCAGCGCCCTGTATTCGGGCCAGCGCACGCGCGCCGAATCGAGCGCCAGTACGCGCTCGGCCGAATCCAGTTGAAACGCCTGCCAGACCGGGCCATTGTCGAGCTCGGCACTGTGCAAAATACTCTCGGGCGGGATATCCAGCACTTTCACGATGGCGTCGAAATTGTCCGGCTGCATCGGCCGGATCACCGTCGGCGGCGACACAAAGGCCGGCAACAGTATCGCTGATGTCGATGTCGACGATGCCGATAGCGCACTCCTGGCGCACCAGGCCCGCTTGCTGCGGTTGCCCGCCACAGTGCAGCCAGGCCGCGCAACTGCCGAGTGTCGGATGGCCGGCAAACAGCATTTCACGCGAGGTGGTGAAGATGCGCACGCGATAATCGGCGGACGCATCGTTCGGCGGCAGGATAAACGTGGTTTCGGCGAGATTGGTCCAGGCGGCGAATTCCTGCATTGCCGCTTCGCTGATGCCTTCCGCCGTCGACGACTACCGCGAGCGCATTACCGCGCGTCGGAGTGGGGGTGAAAACATCGCACTGTATGAATCGTCGGCTTGGCATGGGCTGACTCAGTAAATGGTGTTTTTCAGGTGGTCGGCGTAGTCGGCATCATAACTCTCGGCATCAAGCTCGACACCGTGTTCCGCGCTAAAGTGTTTAGCCATCTGCCCTGCCGTCGGTAATCCCTGCGGGCGTTCGGCAGATGGTGGGTTCCACAGTCTCGAGCGCGCCAGCGCCTTCTGGCACTGGTAATACACTTTTTCCACCTGGATCGACAACACGCTGCTGGCCGGCTTGCCGTCGATCGCGAAGGATTCACACAATTCGCTATCGGTAAGAATCTCGGCTTTGCCGCTGACGCGCAAGGTTTCGCCGGCATTGGGCACCAGGAAGATCACGCCGACATCCGGGTTATCGAGAATGTTACGCAGGCTGTCGAGGCGGTTATTGCCGCGCCGATCCGGAATTTGAATGCACCGCGGCGACGCCACGCGCACAAATCCGGGCGCGTCACCGCGCGGCGAGCAATCGACGCCGTTGTCGTCATAGCTCGCCAGTATCAGAAACGGTGACGCCTCGATAAACCGGGCATACAGCTCGTTGATGTGGTCAATTTCCTTCCACCGCGAGCGCTCGCCAACGGGAGCGCTGTAAGCCTGTTCGAGCATCTCCAGTGAATCTACTTTTTGCATAGGGTGTTCCAGGCCATTTACGGTTGCGTCAGGTTGCGGATGTCGGGCGGCAGGCTTGCTTGTTCCTGTTACGGATTCAGCGCCGTTCGTGACTCGTCGAACGCGAATGATACCGTTTTGGCGCGCAAACAAAACCCGCAAATTCAGCATTTTGCAGTAAAGCGCCCAACAAAAATGCTGGCGCATCGTGCCGGTGGGCAAACGAGGCCACCAGCACGAGTAAACTAAAATTTAATGTAAATTATCAGATATATGTTATATCTATCTGATTAATAGATATTTATGAGAATTTAAATCACGTAAACAGCATCAGGAGATCATCTGGTAATAGACGTTTTGCGGATGCTCGGCCTCGATAAAGAAATACCAGCGTTCGGTCAGCAGGCCGAGGATTTGCAGCAGCAATGCCAGCGCGCACAGCAACAGACTGGACGCGTCACTGGCAACCAGCAACAACAGCGGCAAGGCGAAACCGCTGATCAGGAAGAAGCGCCGCGCCAGCAGCACCACCGAGGGGCCATAGCTGTGGATGAAGGCGCGCGTGTTAAAACTGCCACCCATAGCACCCTGCGCTATCTGGCGAATGCTCGGGTGATGAATACCGATCGCCGATTGCAAGGTCGATGGGCTGCGTAAACGCCTGTTGCGCGCCAGGCTCACCAGGCGCGACAGCAGCGCGGCGAGCGTCAGAAATATCGCCATACTGCTGAAGTAACCAAAGGGTCCGGACTGGTAGGCCACGGCGAGCACGGTGGCCAGCGTAAAGCCGGAGGCACTGCCCATGAGGAAAAAATTCAACACGGTCAGTGGGCTGTGCCACTGGCGCAAAAATCGGAGGCTGGCATATATCATCGCGGTACAGATAAACAGCGCAAATATCGCGATCACTGCCGCCAGTCCCGCCAGTACCGACAGGGTCAGCGAAACCTGGCCCAGCATGCCCACTTCGAAATCGATTTCCAGCAGACGAATCAACGCAAAACCGAGCACCGTGCCCATCGCCAACGGTAGCGCGATGACTTCGCGTGATAGCCAGGAAGTACGCCACATCGCCGCTGCGCGCCAGGCGCGTTCCGGGTGTCCGAGGTGAAAAAATGACGCGCCCAGACCCGCCGCCATGAGGACGAATGCGATAACGGCTGCCTCGGCGCTGTAATCGGCGGCGGCCGGTGGCAGGATGTTCAGCAGCATCAGCCACTCGGCGCTGTACCAGGCCAGGAACAGGCCCTGCCCGGCACCGATCAGAGTCGTCAGGAAAATAACCGAAAACGCGGGTTTCATAGTCGCTTTTGCCCTACCAGGAAGTGGAATCGTCGAGCGTGGTGCGCCGGGTCGGTGCGCGTGGTCCCCGATCTTCCTTGCGTAACGGATTATCGACGCGTTGCAAATCTTCTTCGCGCACGGTGATGTTCACCTTGCGTCGCGGCAGGTAATGGTTAGCGGGGTCGGTGCCCCACTCGGGCATCAACTGGTAGCCGCCAGCCTCGTTGATCGCACGCGAGGCTTCCGATTCGGGGTCGTGGATATCGCCATAAATGCGCGCACTGGTCGGACAGGACAGCACACAGACCGGCTTGCGCTCGCTTTCCGGCAAAGATTCGTCGTATAACCGATCGACGCACAGGGTGCATTTTTTCATCACCTTTTGCTGTTCGTCGATTTCGCGCGCTCCGTAAGGACAGGCCCAGGCACAGTATTCACAGCCGATGCACTTGTCGTAGTCGACCAGCACGATGCCGTCTTCCGGACGCTTGTAACTGGCGCCGGTCGGGCACACCGGCACGCAGGGTGGATCTTCGCAATGCAGGCAGGATTTCGGAAAATGCACCGTCTGCGTGTTCGGGAATTCACCTACTTCGAAGGTTTGCACGCGGTTGAAAAAAGTACCGGTCGGTTCCGCCCCGTAAGGATTGCGATCCACCATCGGCCCGGCTTCACCGGAGGTATTCCACTCCTTGCAACTGGTGACACAGGCGTGGCAACCAACACAAGTGTTCAGATCGATGACAAGCGCCAGCTGAGTCATTGGCTCAACCCTCGGACAAATGCCTGCCATTTGCCGCGTGCCGGCTCCATCCCGGGCACTCTTGGCTGCGTTTCGAACTGCGGAGAAGTCTCTTGTGGCTCACCGGCGTCGGCCTTGTAGACGCGCACACGCAGATCGTACCAGGCGGCCTGGCCGGTGATCGGATCGGAATTGGAAAAGCGGTGCTCACCCGGCGCGGTCGGCAATTCTTCGCTGATCAGGTGGTTCAGCAAAAAACCCTTCTTCGACTCGTTGGCACCCGCATCCAGGCCCCAGGCGCCGGACGCCTTGCCGATCGCATTCCAGGTCCACACCGTGCCGGGCTCGACCGCCTCGCTGAAACGGCACATGCAGCGCACCCGCCCGTGCTCGGATTCGACCCAGATCCAGTCGCCGTCGTCGAAGCCCTGTTGCGCACCCACCTTTGGGCTCACGAACAGGTAATTGTGCGCGTGAATCTGGCGTAGCCAGGCGTTTTGCGAATCCCAGGAGTGATACATGGCCATCGGTCGCTGGGTGATGGCATTTAACGGGTACTTGCTCTTGTCGATCGCCTGGGTTTCCAGCGGTTCGCTGTAAAACGGCAGCGGATCGAAATGCGTGCGCACGCGCTCGCGCAGATAATCGGGTGGTTGTCGGCCCGGGCGTTTGCCCTCGGCGGCGAGGCGAAACTTTTGCAGCACTTCGGAATACAGATGCAGGTTGACCGGATCGGTATAGCGGATCAGGCCGTGATCCTGCGCCCAGTGCAGGTAACCGCGATTCCAGTTGCGCATGTACTGAAACGAACGCGGCAGATGGTGCTGATAAACACAGTTGTTTTTGGCGTACATTTCCCATTGATTGGGATTCGGTTCGCCGCGCATGAACTTTTCTCCACCCTTGCCTCGCCAACCGGCGAGGAAGCCGATACCCGAACCCGGCTCGGTTTCGTAGTTGATCACCAGGTCCTTGTAATCCTTGAACTTGCGCGAACCATCGAGATTGAGGAAACGCGGCAACTTGAGCCGCGTACCCAGTTCCACGATCACGTCCTGGAATGGCCGGCAATCGCCCATCGGTGGTACCACCGGCACGCGCACCGAATCGGCCGGCCCTTCAAATTCGGAAATCGGCCGGTCCAGCATCGACATCGCGTCATGGCGCTCGAGGTAAGAAGTATCGGGCAGCACGATATCGGCGAAGGCAATGGTTTCCGAGTGAAACGCATCGCAGACGATCAGGAAAGGTATCTTGTACTCACCGTCTTCGTTCTTGTCGACCAGCATGTCGCGTACGCTGCTGGTGTTCATCGACGAATTCCACGCCATGTTGGACATGAACAGCATCAGCGTATCGATCGGG
The DNA here is from genome assembly GCA_963835795.1 of uncultured Gammaproteobacteria bacterium. Lineage (GTDB taxonomy): Bacteria > Pseudomonadota > Gammaproteobacteria. The sequence continues at coordinate 31,657 of CAWIHJ010000058.1, read as the reverse complement.
TAAGGGTCGCCACGCCAGGCGTTGGTAATGGCGTTGTGCATCAAGCCGTGCACCGATAGCGGATATTCCCAGGAGAACCCCTTGTCGAGCCGCACCGCTTCGCCGTGTTCGTCGACGAACAAGTCTTCAGGGGACGCCGGGAAACCGAGCGGCATGCCATCCAGCGGTGCGCCGGGTTGCACCGCGTCGGGCGAATTAGGGGGCTTGGCGCAGGGTGGAATCGGCCGCGGGAATGGTGCCTTGTGACGAAACCCACCGGGACGATCGATGGTGCCGAGGATGGTCATCAGGATGCCGAGCGCACGGATCGTCTGAAAACCGTTGGAATGGGCCGCGAGACCGCGCATGGCGTGGAACGACACCGGGTTGCCGGTGATCGACTGGTGTTCCCGACCCCAGGCATCGGTCCACGGAATCGGCAACTCGATTTGCTCGTCGCGCGCGGTGATGCCCATTTCATGCGCCAGGCGCCGAATGGTTGCGGCGTCGATGCCGGTAATGCCCTCGGCCCACTCGGGCGTGTATTGTTGAACGCGTTCCTTCAATAATTGAAACGCGGGCTTCACCTTGCCGCCCTGCTCCATTTCGAACTCACCCATCAGGCGCGGATCGGCCGCAGTTGAATGCGCCTGTACGGCACAATCCTGGTGGCGATCCCACCACATCTTGTTGTCCGGATCGATACAGGATTCTTCAACTTTTTTGTCGGAACGCAAAAACAGGCCGAATTCATCGCTGTCGGCATCGGCGTTCACCAGGTCCGGCGAATTGGTGTATTGCAGCAGAAAATCCCGATCGTACAGCCCGAGCTCAATCATTTCGTGAATGATGGCAAGCAGCAGGGCCCCGTCGGTTCCAGGCTTGATCGCAATCCACTCGTCGGCAATCGCGGCATAGCCGCTGCGCACCGGATTGATGGCGATGAACTTGCCACCATTGCGCTTGAATTTCGCCAGTTCGATTTTCATCGGGTTGGAATGATGATCCTCGGCGGTGCCCATCATGACGAACAGGCGCGAGCGCTCGAGGTCCGGGCCGCCAAATTCCCAGAATGACCCGCCGATGGTGTAAATCATGCCGGCGGCCATGTTGACCGAACAAAAACCACCGTGGGCCGCGTAGTTCGGCGTGCCGAATTGCTTGGCAAACAGGCCGGTCAGCGCCTGCATCTGATCGCGACCGGTATAAAAGGCAAACCTGGCCGGGTCGGTATCGCGGATATGTTGCAGGCGCTCGGTGATGGTGGTGTAGGCTTCTTCCCAGGATATCTCTTCGAACTCGGAAGTGCCGCGTTCGCATCCGGCTTTACGCCGCAAGGGTTTGGTCAGGCGCGCCGGTGAGTACTGCTTCATGATCCCGGAGGCGCCCTTGGCACAGAGCACGCCCTTGTTGATCGGATGCTCCGGATTCCCCTGGATGAAGCGCACCTCGCCGTCTTCGACGGTGACATTGATACCGCATCGACAGGCGCACATGTAACAGGTCGTGGATTTGACTTCACGTTTACGGGCCGGGTTGACAGCCATGTGATACCTGCTCGGATTGATAGTAACGACAACCTAGTTTGAGTATTTCTGTCTGCCGATGCAAAACAATTAAATTGATTGCGGTAATAGCTATTTTAATAAACTGAATTTATTTGCTGCTACTTCTTATAAATTATACTTATGGTAATTGTGTGACGTACTCGGCAATCCTTAAAACCCGTGCGTTGTTTCACCCATTTGAGTGATATGCCGCAACCCTGATGGTCTCTAGTATCCAGCCATCTCGAACTGGAACCAATATCAATGAAAAATTCGCTTGTCCTGCTTTTCGCCATGCTGATCTGTCAAAACGTCAACGCCACCCTCTGGAACGTCGATAACGTGTTAAGCGGCACCGATGGAGGCTTCGGGTTTTCATCCTTACACGAGGCCAATGACAGTACGCCGATGTCGGGTGCCAATCTGACCGACGTTATCACCGCCAGCGGCAGTTACGATGACGTATCCGGAGCGCTGAACATGGTATTCGGGCTCAGCAACAGCGATAGCCTGACGCTTTCCGGCAACCTGCTTTTTGGCGCCAGCGGTTTCCTTGCCAGCGATTCCAGCCTGAGTTACTCGGGGCTGAATAACCTGTCGGCATCTGCATTCGGTGTTGCCAACAGCCTGGGAGCCAGCGGTTCCATCGGCTATCTCGGCAAGGATGTGTGTTGCAACGGCAACTACGACCCTAACAGTTTCATGCCGGTGATCAACGGCAGTGGGCTGCAGTACCTGTCATTGTGGGGTGCTGATTACGGTGGCGGTAATTTTCTCGGTAGCTACAACGGCTCCATCGTCGGTATAGACCTGCGCCTGGAATTGTCACCGGTACCGGTACCCGCGGCAATTTACCTGTTCGGCAGCGCGTTGCTGGGGCTCGCCGGGTGGCGGCGCCGCAGTCTCGTCACATCACGGACCGGCTAACGCAAATAATATTATCGGCCACCGGTCCTCCACCTGCAGGCTGTGCTCGCGATTAGCGTAACTGGCTTTTCCGTATTGGCGATTATTACTAGCGTTTCAAGCTAAATTCAGGCATTTTCACCCGTTTATCGAGAATTGCCTGACAAATGCCAAAGAATCCCGAAAACACGCAATCTGCGGTGCCCACGAGCTGGCGTGATTTCCCGATCAAGCAGCAACCGGATTACCCCGATCTGCAGCAACTCGAAGCGGTAGAAGGACAGCTGCGCGCGCTGCCGCCGCTGGTGTTTGCCCAGGAAATTCGCGATCTCAAACAGCAGTTGGCCGGGGTTGGCGTCGGCAAAGGGTTCCTGTTGCAAGGCGGCGATTGCGCAGAATCCTTTTCCGAGTTCAGCGCCAACAAGATTCGCGACACTTTCAAGGTGCTGTTGCAAATGGCGGTAGTGCTGACTTTTGCTGGCCGGCGCCCGGTGACCAAGATCGCTCGCATGGCCGGCCAATTTGCCAAACCGCGCTCGGCCGATTACGAAGAAATCGACGGTGAGTCCCTGCTGAGCTTTCGTGGCGATATCATCAACTCCGCCGACGTCGATAGCGATGCCAGGATCGCCGACCCCGAACGCATGCTACGCGCCTATAACCAGAGCGCCTCGACCTTGAACCTGTTGCGCGCTTTCGCCCAGGGTGGCTTCGCCGATTTGCACCAGGTCAATCGCTGGAACATGAGTTTCGTCGAGTCCAACCCGAGCAAGCAACGCTACCAGAAGCTGTCGGAACGCATCGAAGATGCGCTGGCCTTCATGGAAGTTTGTGGCGTCAATTCGCAAACCACGCCAACCATTCGTGAAACCCAGTTGTTTACCTCGCACGAAGCATTGCTGTTGAACTACGAGGAAGCCCTGTCGCGCATCGATTCATTCACCGGCAGGGTCTATAACTGCTCGGCCCACTTCCTGTGGATCGGTGAACGTACGCGTCAACTCGATCACGCCCACGTGGAATTTTTCAAACACATCGAAAACCCGATCGGCGTCAAAATCGGTGCAACGACGAAGCCCGACGACCTGCTGCGGTTGATCGACGCCCTCAACCCCGCAAACGAAGCCGGTCGCCTGACGCTGATATCGCGCATGGGCGCCGATATTCTGCCCGAAAAACTGCCCGCGCTGATTCGCGCAGTGCAACGCGAGGGCCACCAACTGGTGTGGTCATCGGATCCGATGCACGGCAACACGGTCAAGGCCAGCAGCGGCTACAAGACGCGCCAGTTCGACGATATCCTGCGCGAACTGCAACAGTTTTTCGCGGTACACCAGGCCGAGGGCAGCTATCCCGGCGGCATTCACCTGGAGATGACCGGCGAACACGTCACCGAATGCACCGGTGGCGCCTACCAGATCACCGATTCAGACCTCGGAACCCGTTACCTGACCAGCTGTGATCCGCGCTTGAACGCGGACCAGGTGCTGGAACTCGCGTATCTGATTGCCGATGCTTTCGTCCACGCGGTTCCCGAAGAAACTCCCTCAAACTGACCAACTGTTACAACCTACGGATTTCCAAATGACCGATTCAACCCCGAGCAAACTGGCACAGGTCTTACAGGCCGGCCAGTTCGCCATGACAGCCGAAACCTCACCCCCCGATGCGGCATCCGCCGAGGCCGTACTGCAACGAGTGCAATGCCTGAAAGGCGTTGCCGACGCAGTCAATGTTACCGATGGCGCCAGCGCCCGGGTGCACATGTCGGCGTTGGCCACCGCTGCCATCATGGTGCACGAAGGGATCGAACCGGTCCTGCAACTGACCACTCGCGACCGCAATCGGCTAGCCCTGCAGGGCGACGTTGTGGGCGCATCGGCACTCGGCATTCATAACTTCCTGTGCCTGACCGGTGACAAGATGTTGGCAGGTGATCAACCCGAAGCGGCCGAAGTATTCGAGATCGACAGCGGCGAACTGATGCGCCAAATGCGCGACATGCGCGACACCGGCCGCTACCCTTCTCCGTCAGACCGAAGCATTGACCCACCACCCAGGCTATTCCTCGGCGCCGCCGAAATGCCAGCCGAACCCGGCGATAACTGGCCTGCGGGGCGGCTACAGGCGAAGATCGACAACGGCACGCAATTTTTTCAGACCCAGTATTGTTTCGACCTGGAGAAGGTGAAACGCTATTGCCGGGCGCTGGTCGATGGTGGCTTTACCGAGCAGGCGCATTTTCTCATCGGCATCGGCCCGCTGGCCTCGGCCAAATCGGCGCGCTGGATGAATGCCAACCTGTTCGGCGTGCACGTTCCCGACGCCATCATCGAACGCCTCGATGGCGCGCAGGATCAAAAGGCCGAAGGCCGCGCGATTTGCGCCGAGCTGTTACAGGGCATGGCCGAGATCGAAGGCTGTGCGGGCGCCCACCTGATGGCGCCACACCAGGAAGCCGCCTGCGCCCAGGTAATCCGCGAATCGGGGTTGCTCGAGCTTAGATAGCGCTGAGCCGAATGCGCCCTGCAGCACGCCGGGCGCCATCCTTCGGCGCCGTGCTCACCTGACCGATAATTTGCGCCGCATGGTAACCGCATTCGCGCAACTGCTGCAGGCATTGCTGCGCGCTTTGTGCTGGCACACTGGCGAGCAACTCGCCCGCGGTTTGCGGATCGAACAGCAGTGGATAAGCGCCGTGCCTGGCGTAGGCCGCCGTATCGTCAACGGCGTGTCGAATGCGCAGGTTCTGCGGCTGTAATGAACTGCTGATCCCCTGCCTTGCCAGTTCCACCGCGCCTTGCATCAGCGGCAGTTGATCAACATCGAGCTCAACCATACAGCCCGAAGCGCGCACCATTTCAAACAGGTGCCCGGCGAGGCCGAATCCGGTGACGTCGGTGCAGGCGGTGTCCTGTTTGCCGCCGACATGCGCGGCAAGGCGCGTGGTGAATGTCTGGATGCAACGCTGCAACAGATGCTGGTATCGAGTCGCGCCGCGGCGATTTGCCTGCGTTTCGAGCACGAACAAATGACTGTGTCCGCCACCGACCAGCACCAGGTCGGTGGTCACCGGTGAGTCATCCACCTGCATTACAAAGGAGTTTCAAAAGGAACATGGTTGTCGGGTTCGAATCATCGCTGTGGTATTATGCGTGCAGCTTTTGTACTGTAAAACCATGTTTGCCAATACCTGTCTGCAACCACTCTTGCGCCGCGTTATCCTGATGCTGTTATGCACCTGTCCAGGCGTTTTTGCGGCGCCCTCCGTACAAACCATCGCACAGGCCAATCCGACGATTCAGCTCGAACAGCTTTTCAGCGGGCTCGGGGTACCCTGGGGGATGACCTTTGTTTCACCTCAGCAGCTGCTGGTCACCGAACGCGCCGGAAATCTATTGCTGCTGGACCTTGAGAATGGAACACAAACCCGGCTGCAGGGGCTACCGGCAATCAGCGCGGAGGGGCAAGGGGGTCTGCTCGACGTAAGCGTGGGCCCCGGTTTCGCCAGCGATGGCTGGATTTATTTCACCTACAGCAAGCCTCACCGTGGCGAAGCGGCGACCACGCTGGCGCGTGCGCGTCTCGACGGCTCCCGACTGATCGACTGGCAAGACTTGCTGGTCACCGATTCCGCGACCACCAGCCGCCAGCATTTTGGCAGCCGCATCGCTTTCGACCCGCTCGGGCATGTCTATTTCGGTGTGGGCGATCGGGGCGAACGCGACGCGGCGCAGGACCTGGCCAACCACCAGGGCACGATCATGCGGCTCAACCTGGACGGCAGTATCCCGGCCGACAATCCCTACACAGGGGATGCTGCTGCGCGTAACGAAATATGGAGTTTTGGCCATCGTAACCCGCAGGGCATGGCATATGATGCGCAACAGCAACGACTGTGGTCGATCGAGCACGGGCCGCGTGGCGGCGACGAAATCAATCGGGTGTTGCCGGGGCGCAACTACGGCTGGCCGGTTATCAGCCATGGCAAGGAATACTGGGGTCCCGTGTCGATCGGCGAAGGCACCAGTAAACCCGGCATGGAAGCAGCCATTCAAGGTGTACATTCCGTCGATCGCGCCCGGTAGCCTGATGTTGTATCGCGGCGACGCTTTCCCGGCATGGCGCGGCAACCTGTTCGCCGGTGCGCTCAAATTACGCCACCTGAATCGCATCAGCCTGACAGCGGATGGCGAGGTAAACGGCGAACAGCGCTTGCTCGAAGACTTGAACGAACGCATTCGCGCCCTGCTCGAAGGTCCCGAGGGCTGGATTTACTTTTCCACCGATAGCGGTCGGATCATGCGTTTACGCCCCCGACCATGATCAGGTCAGGATGATCAACCAACTGATCGAAACCCGGGTGCAGTGCCCGTATTGCTGGGAATACTTCAGCCTGCTGATCGACGCTTCGATCGACTTCGCAGGAATACGTCGAGGATTGCGAAATCTGTTGCCAGCCTATCGATTTTAGCGTCGATGTTGACGAGTTTGACGAAGTACGCGTACAAGTCCGATCGCAAAATGAATAAGCCGATTCCTGCGCTAATCGTGCTGATCTTGCTGACGGCTTACCTGCCGGCATCGCCGGCTGCGCCTGAGTGGGTGGCGCATGCATCCAGCGCCGGTCCGGACCAGGCGCCGGTCGGCCGCTCGCGCTTCGATCAATTGTTCCTGCAGGCCGATGGGCAATACGCCATTCCCTACCCATTCGATGCCCTGTTGGCGAGCCTCGCAGCCAAGGTCGACAACGGCCAGCACAGCGGCGTACGCCAGGTGTTCATTCCTCGGGGCCGCTCGCTGCAACGCGACGCGCCAGCGCCCGATTACTTTCACCTGCCACGCGCGGTGGCGGCGCTGCAGGGTGAACCGCACATCGACCCGCAGGCCGAACCGCAGGCTTTCACGGATGTTCTCGAATACCGCCTGTTTATTGCCCATCAACCCAGCACGCATACACTCGAGATCATCAGCTACAACGATGCGGCCGGGCGTTTTGAATTTCAGGTAGTCGAGGACTATGGCGCTGGCCTCGAGCCGCGCCCGCGCCAGGCGAATCGACAGATGTGCATGAGCTGCCATCAAAATGCAGCGCCGATATTTTCGCGCCGGCCCTGGAGCGAAACCAGCTTCAATTTCGAGATCGCAGAACGTTTGGCGCGAACATTGCCCCAACGTTTCGCCTCGCTGATCGAAGCCTTGAGCGGAGACGCCGACGCCTTCGACCTGTTGGTCGATCGCGCCAACTACCTGGCGGCTGCGCAACTAATCTGGCAACGGGGTTGCACTAGCGCAGCCTGCCGGGTCGCAGCCCTGCGCGCTGTGATTCAGTATCGACTGAGCGGCAAATCCGGCTTCGCCGGCGATCATCCCGCCTATCGCGAGGACTACCTGGCCGAGCTACAGTACAACTGGCGCCAGAACTGGCCCGAGGGCCTGGCCCTGGGCGCCAGCCATATCAATGATCGCAACCCGTTCAGCAACGAACCCACAACCCGCGCCGAGGATCCCCTGTCCCTGCGCCCGCCACACGCCAGCTGGCTGAAGGCTGATGCGATCGTCGCCGACGGCGTCATTTACCGGCTTGCCGGCTTTCTGACCCAGGCCGACACCCAGTGGATCGACCGCTACCTGGTCAACGCTGCGGCGCGCGCCGGGGGAGCCGGTGAATCGCATGCGACTCGCTGCCGTCTGGCCAATGTCGCCGCCGCAACGCGTCTGCTGGAATGTTCCGAGCGCACAAACTCTAACGGCTTGCATGCCACTATCGAACTCGAGTATCACGCGGGCAAAGTGCAGTCGCTGCACCTGCTGTCGCTGCGCATGCCTGGAGATCACAGCATTCTGCAACCGATCGTCGCACGCCTGTCGAGCACTACCAACGGTTTACAGGCAGAACTGCAAAACCACGGCGGAATATCGATGCGCCTCGACAATGGTGATCGCCTTGCCACACTCGAACTGCACTGGCAGGACCAGCAAATGCGTGGCGAAGTTCGGCTGCAGATAAATGTCGTGAATGAATTCGGCGCGATCGATATTGCGCTGGCGAAGTTGCTGCAGGAGCATCGCAACGGCGACGGTGACAGCCTGCGCGCGAAACCGTTCCGCCGCCGCGCAATTCTCACCGACCTCGAGCGTGTTCTTGGGACCCGTAGCAGTACTTTCCTGCAACAGCGGTTGTCGGTAGCGGGCGCGCCAGTGGTCAGCGCGGCACCGCTGGCGGCCGATCAAGAACTCGGGGATCTCGCATTGTTGCAACCCTACTGCGCGCACTGCCACCAGGCTGACACGCGCTATCCGCCCGGTTTCCTCTCCGGTAGCGATGCACACAGCCGCGTGGCGCAGTGCGCTCCGCGCATACTGGCGCGGTTGCAGGCCTGGCAGGAAGCCAGCAACGATGCCATCGTCCCCATGCCACCCCCGACGACGATTCACGCCGAGTGGATAGCAAGCGAGCATTATCGCCAGTTGGTAGATGCAATTGAAAAGCTCGTGCAGGAGTCAGACGCGGCGTTACCCGTCGGTACGGACGTGGTGGACTATGAGCGACTGCCCCCCTGCCAGGTGCCAGGATAACAGTCTAGCGCGTGATAAAACCTTCGCAGGTTTCGGCTTCGCAGGGCGGTTCGAGGCTTACCTCGTCGACCCGCGCATGGCGTGGACCGGAGCGGATTTGGGTGACGACCTGGTCGATGGCCGCGGCATCACCCTGCAGCAAAAACTCAACCCGGCCATCGGCCAGGTTGGTGGCGTACCCGGTGAGCCCATGCATTTGCGCACAGCTGCGCACAAAATAACGAAAGCCGACGCCCTGCACGCGCCCGCAAACATACCCCCTGACACTATTCACCATGGCGAAGCAGAAAGGTTTTGAGCTGCGTCATAATTTCCGGCAGGGTCGCTTCGCTGATTTCGGTGAAGAACGGGCCGGCCGGCGCGATGCGCATCACCGGTCCCTCTTCGCAACGGCCCAGGCATTCGCGACGAATCACCGGCACCGCGAGCTGCTCGGCGGCGATCGCCGTTTCCAGCTGACTGATCAGCTCGAGACTACCGCTGCCGACACAGGAGCGCTGGCCAGTTCCCAGGCGTTCATTGATGCAAACGACCAGACGCACGGGTCTCGACATTTCAGTTCGCTTGCAGCTGCGCCATGATGGCTGCCTGCTCGGCGTCCCAGAACTCACCCCAGCGAGCCAGCAATTGCAGCCCATTGCGTTGCTGCAATTCGTCGCCTGCCTCGATGCCGAGCCGGTAATTCTCCACGCCTTCGATGAAATAACGCTGGTAGTTTTTGCCCAGGCGCAGGTCCAGCCGATCGAGTCCGGCACGCTCCACCTGGAAGGCTAGCTGCAGCCCCTGGTCGATCGTGGCGAGTGCCGCATGCAAGCCGCTTTCATCGAGGTTCGCCGACTGTAACTGGCGGCCTCCGGCTTCTACCTGCTTGAGCGATTCGACGAAGAAGTAGGCTTGCTCCTGCGACAGCGCTGCATCGTCTTCGGAGGAACAGGCCAGTAACGACGCCAACAACATTGCCAGCAGCCACCGCTGCGACAGCACTCGCCAGCGCAGTGAGTTCATCGCTTGCCGGCGATTCGCATCCGCAGCGCGTTCAGCTTGATAAAGCCCTCTGCGTCTTTCTGATCGTAAGCACCGGCATCGTCCTCAAAAGTAACGATGGCCTGGTCGAACAGGCTGTCGCTCGCCGACTTGCGCCCAACCGTGGTGACCGCGCCCTTGAACAGCTTGACGCGCACTTCACCATTCACCCGCGCCTGCGAAGCGTCGATCATCTGTTGCATCATCCTGCGTTCCGGACTCCACCAGAATCCGTTGTATATCATCTTGGCATAGCGCGGCATCAACTCGTCTTTCAGGTGCGCCACTTCACGATCAAGGGTGATCGATTCGATCGCGCGATGCGCCTTCAGCATGATGGTACCGCCAGGCGTTTCGTAGCAACCGCGCGATTTCATGCCAACGAAGCGATTTTCGACGATGTCGAGCCGCCCCACGCCGTGCGCGCCACCCAGTTCATTGAGCCGGGTCAGCACCTGTGCCGGGCTCATGCGCTCACCGTCGATGGCGACGATATCGCCTTTCTCGTACCCAAGCTCGACGTACAGCGGCTTATCGGGCGCTTGCTCCGGAGAAACCGAGCGCAACCACATTTCGTCGCGTGCCTCGAACCACGGATCTTCGAGTTCGCCACCTTCGTAGGAGATATGCAACAGGTTGGCATCCATCGAGTAAGGCGCCTTGTTGTGTTTCCTTTCGATGGCAATGCCGGCCTTTTCCGCGTAATCGAGCAGGTTTTCGCGCGAGTTCAGATCCCATTCGCGCCAGGGTGCGATCACGCGTATGTTCGGGTTCAGCGCGTAGGCACCGAGCTCAAAGCGCACCTGGTCATTGCCTTTGCCGGTAGCCCCGTGCGACACCGCGTCGGCCCCGGTTTCAGCGGCAATTTCGATCAAGCGCTTGGAGATCAGCGGACGGGCTATCGCGGTGCCCAGCAGGTACTCGCCCTCGTAAACGGTGTTGGCGCGAAACATCGGGTAGACAAAATCGCGCACGAATTCTTCCTGCAGGTCATCGATGTAAATCTCCTTTACGCCGTACTTCTCGGCTTTCTTGCGCGCCGGTTCGAGTTCCTCGCCCTGGCCGATGTCGGCGGTAAAGGTAACCACTTCGCACTCGTACTCGTCTTCGAGCCATTTGAGAATTACCGAAGTATCCAGGCCTCCGGAATACGCCAGAACCACTTTATTTACCGATGTTTTGCTCATGTTGATCTCATTGCAAGGCCTTCGCTTGAAGGCGGCTTCAAAAAAAGGGGAGTATTGTCTTTACAATTGGCACAAAAATCCAGCACAAGCGTATAATGTCGGGATTCAATCGGGGGGAAACACATGTCAGATAGCGGATTCAAAGTACACGCCCTGGAACTCGGTCCCATGCTGAATTTTGTCTATCTGGTCGAAGACATCAGCAGCCGGCGTTGCGCAGTTGTCGACCCGGCCTGGGAAGTGGAAGACATAGTCAAGCGCGCCGCGGAGCTCGACCTCAAGATAACCGACATCCTGTTAACGCACAGTCATCACGATCACATCAACGGCATCGAAGGCCTGTTGGAACACGCCAACGCCGAGGTGCATTTACTCAAGCCCGAGTACGACTTCTGGCAGTACGAACTGGACAAGCCAAGCTTGCACCACGGTGGCGAAGAATTGCAGCTCGGCGACACCACGATCACCATGCAGCATACCCCCGGGCATACCCCGGGTTCGGCCTGCTACCAGCTGGGTAATGAAATCATTACCGGTGACACCCTGTTCGTTTACGGTTGCGGACGGTGCGACTTGAATGGTGGTAGCCCGGAAGACATGTTTGTCACGCTGAAGAACATGAAAGAACGGCTACCCGCCGACATGTTGATTCATCCCGGACACAATTACTCGGTCAGCAAAACCGCCACGGTCGGCGAACAACTCGACGGTAATCCGTTTATGCACTACGAGGATTGCGACAGTTTTGTGAACTACCGCCAGCACATTCACGACAAAACTCGTGACGAGCCATATGCCGCGGTCAGCAAGCAGCAACTAAAAATCGCCAACCTGCTTTAGGAATTTATCCATTATGCGCAAACCCGTTGCCGTATCCGGCTACCTGCTGCTCGCAATCCTGATGAGTGCCTGCACCACCACCAACACGGTAATCGTGCCCGACACCGAACCCGGCGATCAACTGAAGTCCGAATACATGATCGGCGAATGGTGTACCAATCGCGAGGAGACGGCACAAAGTAACAAGGATGCCGGATTCAGCCCCCTGACGAACATCACGAAGGTATTCTGGCGCTTCACCGAGGATGGCAAATGGAGCGTATCCAGGTCGGGTTTTTTATTCGATAGCCACGGTACCTGGCACCTCGAAGGGCTCGATATGCTGATGCTGGCAAAATTCGACCAGTCACCGAAACCGTTTAAAGCCCAGTTCAGGAATGGCGGTGTCGACCTGTTCCTGATAGACGAGGAAGATCAGTTCCTGGTTTTATCCGAGTGCGATTAAGACCACAGGAATCCGCTGGTTATTAAAGGCCGGTTAAAAACTGACGAGCTAATCGAGGATTCTGAATACCTGGTGTATCTGGCGGGTACCGCGCGCCGCCGGAATGCGACGAATGCGTGCTTCTTCCTGCGCCATCAAGATCAGTAAGCCGTCGACGGTCTTTGTGGCGATGTGCTCCTCCAACTGTGGATCGACATCGTAGCTGAACGGCAATGCATTGTGGCGCTCAACGATTTTGCGGTAATACTTCAGGGCATCGCTCTCATTCAGGGCATTCACCACCAGCGGTAGAAACTCCGCGTATAAATCATTCCGCGCCTGATCCGCCAGGTAGCCCGTGGCGGCGCTGTCGCCCCCGCTTAGCAGGTCGAAGGGAGCGTCGATATCGAGTGCGGTTATCGCCTTGATGAAAACCGGTTTGGCTTTTGCTGCAGCGGATTCCGCAACACGATTAATCTGCACTATAACCCGATCTATCTGTCTGCCCAGGCCAATTTGGCGCAAGCGCTGCTGCAAGGTTTCGGTGCCATCCGGAAGATCGATCCTGAGACGTGGATTGGCGTAAAACCCGTCGATTCTGGATGCCTCGGCAATACTACGAACCAGGCTGAGAGACAGCGCGTCTTTCAAAGCGCTGCTCATTTCCGCCTCGGTTACTGGCGGGTATCCTTCCGGCAAGGTTGGTTTGCTGCTGCAACTCGCCATCACCAGGGTGCACAGCAGGATCAATAAGGTTTTTCTCATGTCTGCAGAAAGTCTCTAATCTGACCGAGATTTTCGACGCGCAAATCGGTGTAGGCAGACCAGTCGACATCACCCCGGGTATCGAGATGTATGGTTGCCACACCCGCGTTTCTGCCCGCTTCCAGGTCGAACAGGTAATCACCCACCATCACACTGTCATCGGCCGAAGCCTGCCACATCTGCAACAATTGATTAATCCCGTCCGGGGAAGGTTTGGGCGCACAGGAATCCCGATCGAGGATGTGTTCAAGCGGGAAGAAATGATCGATAGCGCAGGCGCGCAGCGTGTGGTTTACCACCGGCATGGTGTTGCGTGTCAGGATGGCCAGGCGACATTCGCTGTCGTGCAGCGTCTGCAACAGTTGATCTGCGCCCTGCATCAACGAGGCCTTGCCGGCATAATGGAATTCGAGCTCATTGAGCTTTTCCCACAGCGGCGCCGCAGCGTCCTCTGGCATGGCCTGCAAGGCCTCCAGAATCGGCGCCTGCGGTGCGAGCCCGAGCTCGCGTCGCATGTGCTCGAAATCGTGCGCACTCACGGTTAACGTGCCGTCCAGATCAAATATCCAGTGGCGGCGATGCCTGAATAATTCCATTTTCTTACCTGGGTGAAGCAGTTGGGAATTGGCGAATTTCAATGTAGTATCACGTTTCACAATTTAACACAGGAATCGACGATGACAATCCAGGTTGGCGAAAAATTACCTTCAATTGACTTGCAGCACATGGGTGCAAACGGCGTGGAAACAATTAACAGCGACAGCCTGTTTGCCGGCAAGAAAGTCGTGCTGTTTGCCCTGCCAGGCGCATTCACGCCCACTTGCTCCGCCGCGCACCTGCCCGGCTACGTGGTGCACTCCGATGACTTGTCTGCCAAGGGTGTCGACACCATCGCCTGTCTGTCGGTCAACGATGCATTCGTCATGGATGCCTGGGGCAAGCAGCACAACGTCGACGATCGCGTGATGATGATCGCCGATGGCAGCGGCCATTTCACCAAAGCGATTGGCCTCGAACTGGACCTCGATGGCGCCGGCATGGGAATTCGCTCTGCACGTTACGCAATGATCGTCAACGACGGCGTTGTCGAAACACTCAATGTCGAGGCCCCTAAGGAATTCAAGGTCAGCGACGCACAAACCATGCTGTCTGCGCTTTAGTGACCGGGGAAATACCCGAAGCGAAAGGCCCCACTGCGTTTGTCGACGAGGCTTATCATCTCGACAACGCGGAGGACATGGCAGCGTTCTATCGCAAATGGGCGGCAGATTACGACCGCCAGATGCTGGAAGAACTCGACTATCTTTCGCCAAACCACATCGCCGAAAAACTCACCCAAAGCATTGGCGACAAGAATGCTGCGATTCTGGACGTTGGTTGTGGCACCGGGCTAACTTGCCGCCTGCTCGCCGAACGCGGCTACCAACGCCTTGACGGCATCGACCTGTCGGCAGAGATGCTGGCAGTGGCACGCGAACGGGGCATTTATCGGAACCTGGTTCAGGGCGATCTGAATCAGCCCTTGCTGCTGGATACGGCCAGTTACGATGGTGTCATTTCTTCGGGCACATTTACCCACGGACACGTGGGTGCGAAACCACTGGACGAAATCTTTCGTGTCCTCAAACCCGGCGGCATCCTCGCCTGCACGGTCCACCAGGATCTGTGGCAATCCATGGGCTTCGAAGATCACTTCAACGCCCTGGTGCAGCAGGGAATCGCGCAGCAAATCAGTTTACATCTGGATAGCTATTTTGGCGGAAGTCCACCCGAAGGCTGGTTTTGCGTATATCGAAAGTCTGCGGATTAGCTGGCATCTTCCACTAACAGGAAGTGCGCCAGCAAGCTGGTGACATAACTGCCCGCCGGCAACTTTACGCTTAACCGTAATAATTTCTCTGCTGCGTCGTATTCGTAGCTGAAATCCTCGGCCAGCGCCCGTAACGCGCGCATCTGCAAACGGCTGCCATGGCGCTCGAGGCAGGCGGTGATATCCCCATTGGCCGCAAACAGCTGCTGTTCAATGTCATGCGCCTGGCCGGACAACAAGCTGTTCCCCGCGCCGTAGAGGCTCGCGCAGTTCGAAATATCCTGGTTGTGAAAGCGTTCGAGTAGCAATGCGTCCAGCGGCTCGGAAAAGATCGAATGCGTACCACGCAGCATGAAGACGTCGCCATCGAGCGGTTGCGCCCAGTGTCCGAGTTCGATGCGCTGGTGCAGAATCCGGTTGAATAAATGGCTGCGCAAGGCCGATATCCAGATACTTTTTTGCGCGCGCGTCACGCGCCTTTTGCCCAATTTTGCCAACGCCTGCGCCACATTGTCCGCGTTGCGGCCAAAACGCTGGTGACCAAAGTAATTGGCAAAACCGAATGATGCCAGCAAATCGAGTTGCTGGCGTGTTGCTTGCGGAAAATCATCGACCTGCCGCAAACACAAACGGAAATGATTGAACTTGTGAGTTCCGGGGCGCAATTTCTTTGTATGCCGGGTCTGCTGTAACACCCGATAACCATCGCCTGCAGGCCGATCAAAGGGCGCCGCCTTGCCCGGTAAATGCAGGCTCAGCCACTGGCGCGTGAGCGCGTGTTTGTCCTTGAGTCCGCTGTAGCCGATGCTGGCAGGCGGCAAGCCGTGGTCACGGGCAAGCCGGGCGATCAGTTCGGTCGTGCCGAGGCCGATTTTTTCGACCCAGAGGAACAGGTGCTCGCCTTCGCCATCCGCTTCGAACCCCAGTTCTTCTTCGACTTCGAAATCGGCGGGCGATGATTTTAGACGCCCGCCAATCAGCGCTTCGCCATAAGGATAGGCCAGGGAATGTTGCATCAGGCGCGGGCTTTTTCGGCGACGCGGTTGCGCAGGTAGTTGATGCTGATCTCGCTGGCCTTGCAGACCTGATTTCGATCGATGGCGCGCGCCGCCAGCGTCAGCAAAGAGCGCGCGTCGGGTAGCAAATCCACATCCAGCGGAAACTCGACGCGGCGACGTAGTGGCTCGAGCCAACCGTGCCCTACTCCCGATTCGGCCTTCGCCTCGGCAAACAGCTGATCTTCCGAACCCAGTTGCTCCAGGCCGTTCAATGTCGCATGGCCTTTTTCGCCACGAGTATAACTGCCCCAGTAAATTTCCTGCATGCGCGCATCGAGCGCAGCCAGGGTGCTATTCCAGGGATGGCGATCGAAAGCGGTTTGCGCCAGCAACGCCAGCGTCGAAATCGGCACCAGCGGAATATCGAGACCAATCCCGATCCCCTGCGCCTGCGCTGCGGCAATTCGAACCCCGGTAAAGGCTCCGGGGCCGTTGGTAAATGCGCAATGTGACAGGCTTGTGCGATCGATACCGGCCTCGGCGAGGAGGCGCCGAATCATTAGCGGTAGCAGTCGGGCGTGCTCGCGCGGGGCGATTTCAAACTCGCCGAACACAGCACCGTCCGCGCGCAACAGCGCGGCGGAACAGGCTTCGGTGGCGCTGTCGATGGCGAGGATATTCACGCGCCTATGATAGGGGACTATACGCATAACAATCGCGTAGGGGACAGTATACTTTTCCCACTAGGTTAACCGCCATCCGCTAGAAGCTAAATGGGAAAAGTATACTGTCCCCGTTTTTTTACTGCGAGCTCGCTCGAATCACCAGTTTGGCATCACCCTGCAGTGGATGATTGGGATTCTCATCGAGGAACTGGCGCATGGCAGTCAGTGATTGCTCGTTCTTGCCGAGGCCTGCGAGGCTGATGCTTTTACCGAACAGCGCATTCGGGCGCAGATCGCTTTGCGCAAAATCATCGAGGAAGCTGTCAAAAGACGACACCGCGGCATCCAGCTCACCACGGTCCATTTTCAACTGCGCCCGGCCGAACTTTTCCAGCTCGGCCTGAAACTTTTCATCCTGGGTCAAATCTTCCTTCCAGTAAGGCTTCAGCAAGGTATCCGTCGATTCGGCACCGCGAATACCCACGGTGTACACCACTGCAGTTATTGGCTGATTCCCTCGAACTCGGGTTCAAAGACTTGAGACGCGCCCATACGGACTGGAACAGGCCCTTGAAAATATTATGCGATTTGGTCTCGACGACCGTTGTTGAATCCTGCGCCTGCAGCGGTGCACTGATCGCCTGAAGGCTGCAGCAGGCACAGGACAAGCAGTAAATTTTTCATCGACTAAAACCTCTTTTAATTGCTTAACAGCTTGCTATAAGCGCTGTATTCATCCTTTAAACTAGCATTTAATCCGAGCGCCGTTTGATAACTACTTCTCGCTTGCTTTAAATCGCCGGTCTTGAAATGCGCCATCGACAGGTTGATCCAGATGCCACCATCGCTATCGTCGATCTCGATGGCACGCTGATATTGCCGCTTCGCGGATTCAAAATCCTCCTGCAGAAAGAACAGATTTCCCTGGTTGGTCATCACCGCGCTGTTGTTCGGTGCCAGCTCACTCAACGCCTCGAAGGCAAGCTCCGCATCCTCGTATAACCCGTAACGAGCATAGAGAATGGCGATTTGCAGCCGCGCGGCAACATTTTGCGGATTATTCGCCACCATGGTCTGATACGGCAGCACCAGGCGATCGATACTCTTTGCCAACATCAGTTTGCGCGATTGCGCGACCAGGCTCTCGGTGCGCCTGGCGTCGGGCAAGTTCGATGTTGTAGCTTGCTTTACGCAGGGTGACCGGCTTGAAATTCCTTCCAGGCCTCACTCAAATCGATAATTCCAAGCTCCTTCGCCGCCAGCGCGGTCTGGTATTTACGCGCGCCTTCCGCCCAGGCTTCGTTGAAATTGGTGTTGACCATGGTTGCTTCCAGCGGAATCCAGACATTGCCGTCCTTGATGGCGAGCAAACTGCCGTCCTGGCTAATCAGGTCGGCCTCGTCGGCGCTGAGGCCGGTATCAAACATCAGAAACAGGTGACCGGGAATTTCAATAAATGCGGTTCGAATCCCCAGGTTTTCGAGGCCGGCACTAATCAGCACCGACAGATCATCACAGTCACCGCTTTTCAGGCGCAGGGTTTCGCGCGGAAACTGGACATAATCGATCTGGTCATCGCGCAATTCGGTAAACGGTGTGTTGGGATCGATGATGTAATTGGTGCCGGACGCAGTCAGGCTGCTGAAAAAAGCCATTGCCGATACCATCTTCTCATTCAACGGTCCCGGCTTCGGGCAGATAGGCATTGACCACCTGGCGCACGTAGTCACGCAGGGTATCGTCTTTCGGCGTGACAAAGGATCCGATCATCTGTGCATCACCCCAGACGATGGCATTCTTGCCGTAAATGGTCATCGGCTGGGTCAGCGTAATGTCATCCTTCTGGCCGTCGCGTAAATAGGTCAATTTGACCTCGACCTGCACCCCGGTGTCTTCATCCACTTCCAGGATTCGATTGTTGAAGGTGGCCTTGATGGGGATTTCCATCGATTGCGAACCACCGATCCGGGCAATCTCGACACTGGTTGGGAAGTCCATGAACTCCCTGATCTGGAACGATAGTTTCAGGTTACCGTAGTCGGTGGCAGCGACGTTTTTCAGGGTGACACTACCGATTGGTTGATTCTGGTAATTCTTGTAAGCCGCCGAAAACACGCGCTTCAGATTCAGATCCGACAGGGTTAACTGCGGCGCATTACTGGCAAAATCCAGCGACTTTTTACGTTCGGCAAAGGCGACGTTCGAGAATCGCGCGGTTTTCCTCGGAAGGATCGAGTTCAATCGCCTTTTCGTAAGACGGCAACCGCCTCGTCAAACAATCGACGCTTGCTGTACAGATTACCCAATGCGACATGCGGTTCAGCCCAGTTGGGTCGAATGGCTGCGGCGCGCTCGAGGTGTTCGCGCGAAGCGTCGAACAGGTTGGCATCCTGGTACACCCGCCCGATTCGATATTGCAGGTCGGGAGAAGCCGCTGTCGATGCTGATCGCGGTTTTCAGGAACTCGATCGGACTGAGCCGGTCTTGCCCTGCTGATTTGCGATATCGGCCTGCAATACCAGCACATCGACATTTTGCCGGCGCGATTCGTGCCGCCGCTTCGGCGTGGATGGCTGCCGATCGATAATTGCGCGTCGCGAACAGGCTGCGCGCATACAAGCGTCGGGATTGCAGTGACTGTGGCCGCAGGCGTACCGCGTTGTCGAGGAAATCGCTGGCCTCGGCATAACGTTCGCCTTCGAGTTCGATCTTGCCGGCGAGTTGGTACAGTTCAAAGGCTTCCGGATTAGCCTCGATACCCTTGGTCAATGCCTTGACGGCTTTGTCCGGCTGGTTGATTTCGACGTAGGAATTCGCCAGCGAAACCCAGACATCAACCACTTCGGGGCCATCCTTGCCGGCGCGCGTCAGCCGTAACACGGCTTCCTTGTGATTGCCACTCTTGGCGGCGATCTTGCCCAGCAGGTAATAGCCGGCGCCCTTGGTTTCCTTCTTACCGGACAGTTTCACCGCAATCGACTTGGCCTCAGCGTCACGCCCCAGGCTGAGCAGCGCGCGCGCCTTGCCGAGCGTTGCCGCAGCCGGAGGCTGGATTAGCGCAAGCACTGCGTCGAAATGTTCCAGCGCCCCGGGATAATCGCCCAGTCGATAAATGTCCTCGGCAATCTTCAGGCGTATTTCGGCATTTTCAGGATTGTTTTCAACAATGGTTTGAAACTCGAGCAAGCCGTCGTCGGCAATACCCGGCCTCGATATAGGCACGCCCCAGCAGGTAGCGCAATTCGACGTTGTCCTGCGTGTTTTTCGAGACCGTCCTCCGCGCAGCTGACCGCGCCGATGGCGTCGGCGAGTTCCAGGCTAAGCCGGGTACAGATCAGGTAGGGCTCTACTTCGGCTGGTTCCTGCTCGAGCACCTGGTCGATCAGCGCGCGCGCGTCGAGAAACTGCCTGAGCTCGTAGAATGCCTGCACCTGGTACTGGATCGCCTTGATGCGATAGGGCTCCAGGTCTTCGAGCTGCTTGAATTCGCTGATCGCGCGGCTGTAGTCCTGTTGTTGGAACAGGCTCATCGCCAGCAAGTCACGGGCATCGGCATTGTCCGGTGCGATCTTAAGCAAGCGTTCGGCCAGCTTGACCGCGGCGTCATAGTCACCCGCGTCGTACAGTGCCATCATGATCTGGAAATGATTTTCGCGTGGCGCCGACGGCAGCCGCCCGCAGCCCGTGCCCGCTAACCGACACCACCCGAAACCAGGTGAAGTCGCCAGCACTTTCGACCGACAGGGTATGGCGCAGTGCCTGACTCGTCGAAATCGGCCTGTAGGGGCCTGCCTCGGCACTGGCGGCCTGGATTTCGTACTTTTCAATCAACGGCGACTGGCTACTGCTCCAGATCAGTTCGATCGCTTTACGATTGGCCGCTATGTTGAGGCCAAAGGCGGGATCCGGGTACTCCAGCAAGTCGAAGCGGAAGGTCTTTTTCTGCTCAACGTCATTCACGTAAACGCTGTTGCGCGCGCCGGATAAGACCGACAGCGAAGTCGCCTCCTCGAAATAAAGCAGCGTGCCATTGTCTTCGCCCGAGGCAAAGCTCTTGAAAAGCTCAAAATCCCGATAAATGCGTACCTGGTAATCGGTGAAACTGGATCCGGCGAGCACGTACAGCCGATCCTGTTGATCGACGTCGATGGCGTAGTACTTCCTGACCTTGTGCACCGAGTCTTCGTCGGCACTGATGCCGGCGATTTTTTTGCCATGCTTGTCGATTACGTGAATGACTGCGGCCGCACTGCCATCGGCAACGTACAGGTTTTCCTGGCTGTCCACCGCGATCGAGCCAACTTCAAAAAACAGGCGATCATCGCCCTTGCCTTCCTTGATCTCCCTGACAAATATGCCGTCGGCGGAGAACACCTGAACCCGGTTATTACCCTTGTCCGCTACGTAGTATTGTCCCGCGTGGACAAACACGTCGTTGGGCTTGTTAAAGCCACCGGGTGACGAACCGTAGCGACCAATCGAAAACAGATTCTTGCCGTCGTGGGAGTAGGCATGCAGGTTGTTATCTTCCAGTATGGCAACGCTATCGGCGCCAACGTGAATCGCTCCGGGCTCCTTTATCGCATCGGCAAAACTGCCCTTTTCACTGCCATCGGCGCCCAGTATGGCGATGCCCTGGTCGTCGGGGCGCACACACAAAGTCTGGTCATCAATAAAAACATACTGCGCGTCGCAACTGGCTTCGATGGTCAGACCATGTTGCAGCAGATCGCGGACAACCGGAGTGGCAAAACTGGTTTGATCGAGTTGATACACTTCGAGCTTGCGGTTTTTCCTGTCCACTACCGCAAGCTGTCCCACGGCATTCACCGAAAGGAAACTGATGTCACGAAACTGCGCGCGCGATTGTCCGAGCGAGCCGATCTGGGCGATCACCTTGAGATTTCGCCAATCCAGTATGGTTATCCGGCTTTGTACGTAATCCCCGAGGTACAGGTTGCCATCCAGGTCGGTCGTCATCGCACTGAATTCCGGAGTATCGCCGAAATATTGCTTTAATTCCTTTGCGCTAAAGCGAGCAATCAGATCGCCGCTGACATTGTAGATCGAGATGCGATCAGGGCCTTCCAATACGTAGACATTTTCTTCGGCGTCGATACTGACGTGGGTCAGCCCCCGTAAATCGTCATCTGAGCCCTGCTGACCAATGGTGTATAAAAACAGACCCTGTTGATTGAAAACGCTGACTTGCCTGTTTTTCGCATCACCGACAAAAATAGTGTTGTTGATGGAAGCCACGACCGGGCCAGGGCTATCGAGTTCACCGGCGTCGGAGCCGGATTGAGAGAACAGGTTTTTGGACTGCAGGCTGGAATCCAGGATGGCGACCTGGCCGCTGTCTTCATTGACAACCACGAGCCGACCATCGGGCAACATACCGACGCCACCGAGGTCGGTATCTTCGAACACCGATGGCGACAACTGGTTCGCCTCGATCTTGCCATCAGTTATCTTGAGCAGGGTTCCAAGCTCGGTACTGGTGACGTAGACGACCCCGTCATCCGCCATCTTTACACCGCTTGCGTCACCCATTACCGACGCATGATCCCTGGCCTCGATGAAGTGAATGATTTCCACTGCATCGACTCGACCGATTACTGAAATCAGGGTTAGACAGAATACAAAGACCGAAAACCTGCTTTGCCTGGTCATACTGATACTCCTAAGATTGCAGCGGATGTTCGCCATTTACACCGATATGGCTTCCGCGCGGGACTGCAGATCGATTTTTCGCTAGCTGGCAATCCCTCTTTGACTGTTCCTGACAAAATCAACAAACTCCGCGACCTCGGCGTACTGGGTGCAAAGTGGCTCAAGATTCTTATACGCATCTTGCTTTGACAGGCTCGATTTTAATAGTTCACGAAATGCTTTATGCAACGCACGTATCAATTCGGGAGAAAAACCCTTTCTTTTCAAGCCTTCCTTGTTAATTCCGACAACCTTCGCTCGATTTCCAGCGGCGATCGAAAATGGCGGTATATCCTGGGTAATCACCGAGCCGAGGCCGCAAAACGCCCGCGTTCCGATGTGCGTAAACTGGTGCACGGAGGTAAATCCACCGAGAGTCGTAAAATCACCGACTTCAACATGTCCCGCCAGTGATGCCGCGTTGGCGAAGATACAATGACTACCCACAATGCAATCGTGTGCTACATGACTATAGGCCATGAACAGATTGTCACAACCTATCACGGTCCTGGCATTACCGTCTTCGGTGCCGCGGTTGAGCGTGACGTATTCGCGGATCACGTTGCGATCGCCGATTTCGAGCCAGGTCGGTTCACCCTTGTACTTGAGATCCTGGGGCGCTTCACCCACCGAGGCGAACTGAAAGATGCGATTGTCCCTGCCGATTCGGCTGGGCCCGGAAATCACGACGTGGGGGCCAATTACGGTGCCCTCGGCAATCTCTACCCGGGCGCCTATGACGCTATAGGGGCCAACTTCGACATCCGCGGCAAGCTTTGCCGCGGGATCGACTATGGCCGTCGCATGAATCACTGAATGCGATCCTGCGCCGAGCACATCATCTCTGCCTCGGCAACGACTTCGCCATCGACCAGGGCCTGGCATGCGAATATACCAATACCGCGCATGTTGCGTTTCAGCTTGATGTCCAGCAGCAATTGATCGCCCGGTAACACCTGTCCACGGAAACGCGCCTTGTCAATACCAACCAGCATGTACAGCCTGGATTCGTCGGCGTCGATCAAACCCGAGAAGGCCAGCAAACCGGTTCCCTGGGCCATTGCCTCAAGTATCAGCACCCCTGGCATGATGGGTTGGCCGGGGAAATGCCCCTGAAAAAAAGGCTCGTTGATCGAGACGTTCTTGATCGCCTGCAGGCTGACTCCCGCCTCTACCTCGGTCACACGATCGACCAGCAGGAAAGGATAACGATGCGGCAATAGCTCCATGATCTTGTTGATATCAAAATTCAAAATGGATCCCCGATTAGTGTTCATGATTTATCAGTCGCATCTTTGACGACCAACTTTTCCAGTTTAGCCACTGTTTTGGCGAGTTTATCCAGCGATTTATAGCGCGCATTGGCGCGCAGCCAAAGCGCGTTCTCTATTGCTGGTATCCCGGATGAATAGACGCCGGGTTCGGTAATATTCCTGGTTACCATCGTGGTTCCCGTAAGCGTGGTGTGATCGGCTATTGAGACATGCCCGTTTATATTGCAGGCACCGGAAATTTTACAATAACGGCCGATGGTCGCGCTTCCGGCGATCCCGGTGCAACCGGCGATTGCGGTATGCGCGCCAATACGGCAATTGTGTGCAATATGGACCAGGTTATCGAGCTTGACGCCCTTTTCGATCACCGTGTCATCCAGGGTGCCACGATCAATGGCGGTATTGGCCCCGATTTCAACATCGTCTTCGATTACGACTGTGCCAATCTGCGGAACCCGCTGCCATTCGCCCTCGTGCATGATCAAACCGAATCCATCGCCTCCGATCACCACACCGGATTGCAGCACACAACGATCACCGAGGCGCACCGAGTGCGCCAGCGTCACGTTACTGTGCAGATGACAGTGACTGCCAACCCTGGCTGAATGTTCGATAACGGTGCCCGCTCCGACAATACTGTCAGCGCCGAGCACAGCATGATCCTCGATAACCGCATTGGCACCGATTGCAACCCTGGGACCAATTTGAGCCGTCCCGGCAATCTGTGCAGACGGGTGAATACCCGGCGCTGGTAACAGTTCAGCCTTGAGCTCGTAGATTGCCTGGATAAAGCTGTGGTGCGGGCTTGGTGACAACAACAACGCCTTGTCACAAGCTCGATCGGCAAGCTCGCTGGGTACAATTACGGCGCTGCAACGGCTCGCATCGATATCCGCAAAATATTTGTCTGCGAGCAGGAAACACAGATCACCTGGCTGCGCCGATTTGGCCGAGCTTACTCCATGAATCTCAAGTTCCGCATCGCCACGGAATTCGAGCTGCAGCGCGGTGGCCAATTGTTTGAGGGTTCGGGTCATGATTGCTGGAAACCTGGATCGATACCAAAGCGACTACCGGACAGCCGGTAATTACTGCGTACCCTCGCCGCTATCGGGAAGTTTTTTCAACATCTCGATTGTTTGTGAAGTGATGTCGATCTGGCCAGAAACGTAGCTCACGCCTTCGGTGAGAATCAGATCAAACTTACCGGCATCGCCCTGCATTTTGAGCACGTTGGATATGACCTGTTGCAGTTCGCGTATTTCCTCGTTGCGGCGCAAATTTTGATCTTCACGGAATTCCTGCTCGAGAAACTTCAACTGACTGACCTTGAGCCTGATCTCGCGCTCCAGTTTACGTCGTGTCGTAGAATTTGCCTGGCTATCATCTGACTTGAGCTGCTCTTCAAGCGCGAGAATCTCGGTGCGCTTTTCCTTGAGCTGCGATTCACGCGGCCCGAATTCGGCTTTCAAACGTTCCTCAACCTTGCGCGCCTGTGGGGCTTCTTTCAACACTCTTGCGGTATTGACGAAACCAATTTTATAACCTGGATCCTGTGCAGCCGCTGGCATGCAGAAGACAATCAGCAATATCGGTATAAGTCGCATCAGGTTGTTCAAGGGTACCTCTAAAAAGTCGCTCCAAGCGCGAATTGGAAATTCTGCACGTCATCTTGTGGTTGATCGTTTATCGGCCACGCATAGCTGAATTCGATCGGTCCGATGAACGAAAACCACTTCGCCGAAATGCCCACCGATTGACGCAATTCGGCGGACTCATAGTTATCGTAATCTGCAAATACGTTACCGGCGTCGAAGTATAGCGCAACCCTGAAGGTTTCTGAACTGCCTATCGCTTCGATCGGAAACAAAAGCTCGGCCGAGGTAATGACCTGAAAATTACCGCCAAATGGATCATTGTTACTGTCCCTTGGACCCAGGCTGTTGAATTCGTAACCTCGCACCGAGCGCACACCACCCGCGGTAAACTTTTCGAATATCGGCAGATCTTCCGATCCGGCGTAACCGTCACCATAACCAACCCTGCCCTCGAAGACGAAAGTCAGAAAATCGGTCAACCCGGCAGCAGTCTGATGCAGATACCTCAACTTGTAAAAGTCGAGGTCACCCGTGTGCGCCTCGAGGCTGATGCTGTTGAGAAAGCCCTCATCGGCAAAAATCCGGCGATTACGGCTGTCCTTGGTAAACCCGACGATGCCGAACACCGTGTTGTACTTCCCTCCATCGATGTCCGCTTGCCTGGTGTCTTCATCGAGATCATCGTCGTTATCAATAATAAAATCGAAAACCTCGTCGGCCGACCCGCCGGTCACCGTTAGATCATTTTGCAAAACACCGACCTCGAGTCGCAGGGTATTGAATTCCGACAGCGGGATGCCGTAATCGACGGACAGGCTGATCTGGTCGATGAGGAAGTTACTGGTGTTATTTTCGCTGGAGTCGGTTTCGGAAACTTTGAAATTGAAGCCCCGGCTGACGCCATCGTCGGTGTAATACGGATTCTCGTAGGAAAAAATGAACTGCTGCGAAGCCGACGAGTTATTGAAAGTCAAATCAAGCTGGTTGCCGGTACCGAAGATATTCTCGTGCGAAAAGCCGAGGTTTAACAGGACGCCCTGCACCTGCGAAAAGCCGAGGCCTATCTGCAGGTTACCCGAGAATCGTTCCGTCACCTCGACCTTGATGTCCACTTCGTCCACCGAGTCAGGTACTTTCTGCAAGTTGAGGTTGACCGATCCGAGGTAATTCAAACGCTGCAAACGAACCTTGGAGCGATCTACCTTGGAGGTCTGGTACAGCGCACCCTCGAGCTGGCGCATTTCGCGGCGCAGGACATTGTCCTTGGTTTTTTCGTTGCCGGTAAAAGTGATATAGCGCACGCGCATCTTGTTTCCGGGCACCACCAGGAAGCGCAGGGCCACGGTTCGGTTTTCTTCGTCCACATCGTTTAGCGTGCGAATCTCGGCGAAGGCGTAACCATCTTCGCCGAGCCGTTTTTGCATTGCTGTAATCGCCTTGTTTACTTCCTTGCGCGAAAATATATCGCCTTCGCGAAAGCTGATCAGGGCATTTAAATCTTCCTCGGGGACAACCATTTCACCCGTCACTTCGACCTGACTGATGGTGAATTGCTCGCCCTCTCTAATGTTGACCGAGATGTTGATATCGCGGCGATCCGGACTGATGGATACCTGTTGCGAATTGACTGCGAACTGGATGTAACCGCGATCGAGATAATAGGACTTGAGCGTTTCCAGGTCGGCGGTGAGCTTGGAACTTGAATAATCATCGTCGGGAAACCAGCCATCACTGGTTTCTTCGAGTTGAAACAAATCGAGCAACTCATCGTCGTCAAAGGTTTGATTACCGGTGATGTTAATCGATTTTATCGTTGCCGAGAGCCCTTCCGATATATTGATATCGATGGCCACCCGGTCTTCGTCGAGTGCGCGCCACGTGGCATCGATACGCGCCGCATACTTGCCCAGCGAGTAATACACCTGCTGCAACTCGAGTTCCAGTTTTTCCAGTTTGTTTTCATCAAAAATGCGGCCCTTTGCCATCCCCACACCCTCGATGGCCTGTTCCAGCGCTTCATCCTCGATATCGTTATTGCCTTCAAAATTGACTTCAGCGATCGATGGACGCTCGACTACCCTGATCACCAGTACGTTGTCGCGACGCAACAACTCGATGTTGTCGAAAAATCCGGTGGAATAGAGTTCGCGTATGATTTCGGGCGTGCGTTCGAGCTCCAGGGTTTCACCGACATTGACCGGCAGGTAGCTCAGCACGGTCCCGAGGGTGATCTTCTTGATGCCTTCGACTTCGATATTTTCCACGACAAAGCTTGTCGCCAGAGCCTGTCCCGACACCAGCAGCAGTAGCAACGCGCTAATCCAGATGCGGAATTTCAATCTAGCCGACCAGGCGCAGCATGTCGTTATACAGCGCGATCGACATCAGGCAGAACAGCAACACAATGCCAAGCTTCTGACCAATAATTTCGGTCGTTTCCGACACCGGGCTGCCTTTGAAGATTTCAATCAGGTAGTAAAACAGGTGGCCGCCATCCAGCATCGGCACTGGAAGCAGGTTGAGCACGCCAAGGCTGATGCTGATAATGGCGAGAAAACCAAGAAATGGCTCGAGACCGATTTGCGCCGAAAGCCCCGCATAATGGGCGATGGTGATCGGCCCGCTAAGGTTACGCACGCTGGCTTCACCGGTCACCAGCTTGCCCAGCACCCGCAGCGTCAGCCAGCTCATTCGCCAGGTCTTGTCCAGTGCCTGCCCAAGCCCCTCCAGGGGACCAAAACGCTCGGTCACCAGCATTTGTTGGCGCACTTCGTCGGGGATATCGACGCGGCTGCGGACGCCGAGGTAACCGTAGGTTTCACCGTTTTCGGTGCGGCTGCGCGGCGTCACCGTGAGCGTCACGCGCTGCCCGTCGCGCAATACCTCAAGCGGAATCGCTTTTTCCGGATTACTGCGAATCCCCTGCACCCATTGATCGGCGTTTTTAATTGCGATCCCGTTCAGCGACAATACCTTGTCTTCGTCGAGCAGGCCGCCTGCCGCCGCGGCACCGTCGGCTAATACCTCGGAAATAATCGGTGGCCCGTCCGCACGCCAGGCCGACATTCCCAGGTCACGCATCAGGTTAATCTGATCCTTTTTTAACAAGCCGAGATCAGAGACTTCGATCACGCGCTCGCGGATCTGCAAATCAGGGCTCTGCACTCGCAACACGATCTGCTCGGCGCCGACGGATTCTTCCAGCATGGCAAAACGTGCTCTTTCCCAGGTGACGGTTTCGATATCATTCACCGCGAGAATAACATCGCCTGGCTGAACCCCGGCTGTATGAGCAGGGCCAGGATTGCTGACCTCGCCGATAACCGGCTTTATGCCATTTACACCGGCCATGAAAATCAGGTAATAGGCCACGATTGCGAACAGAAAATTGAAGGCTGGTCCGGCGGCGACAATGGCGATACGTCGCCATACCGACTTGCGGTTGAAACTGCGTTCGAGGTCGCGCGGATCGACCTCGCCCTCGCGTTCGTCGAGCATTTTGACGTAACCGCCAAGCGGGATCGCCGCGATCACGTATTCGATCTGGTCGGGCCCGGCTTTACGCATCCACAGGGGTTTACCAAATCCAATCGAAAAGCGCAGCACCTTGACCCCGAGTTTACGCGCCACCCAGAAGTGCCCGAACTCGTGTATCGTAACCAGCACGCCGATGGCGACGATAAAGGCCAGTACACTGTAGGTGATATTCAACAAATCCATTGAATTCACGCCCACGCCGTAGACAGTTCAGTCGCCAGGCGCCGCGCGCTGGCGTCCGCGGCAAGAATTGCAGGCAAATCGTCTGCCGGTCCGCTAGGAGTTTTATCCATAACCTCGTTAATCAGTCTGGGGATATCGGTGAAGCGTATCTGCTGGTCGAGAAACTGTGCAACCGCCACCTCGTTGGCCGCGTTCAACACTGCCATGCTGTCGCCACCCTGTTGCCAGGCCTGTCGTGCAAGCGCGAGGCAGGGGTAACGCCGTTCATCCGCGAGTGTGAAGTCTAACTGGCCTACCTGCAACAGGTTTAATGGTTCCACCCCGCTTTCAATTCGTTCCGGCCAGGCCAGCGCATTCGCAATCGGGGTGCGCATATCGGGATTACCCAACTGCGCAATCACCGAACCATCGTTGTAGGACACCATGGAATGAATAATGCTTTGTCGATGCAGGAGGATATCGATGTCGTCATGGTCGACGGCGAATAACCAGCAGGCTTCGATCAATTCGAGCCCCTTGTTCATCATGGTTGCCGAATCCACCGAAATTTTCGGTCCCATATCCCAGTTCGGATGCGCACAGGCCTGTTCGGGTGTGACCGTATCAAAAGCCTGCAGGTCGAGATCACGAAACGGCCCGCCCGATCCGGTCAGGATGATCCTGGCGACCCCTTTATTGGCAACGCCGTGGCCCACGCAACCAGCGGGCAAACACTGAAAAATGGCATTGTGTTCGCTGTCGACGGGTAACAGTTCCGCGCCATGTCGACGAACCTCCTCCATAAACAACGCGCCGGCCATTACCAGCGATTCCTTGTTCGCCAACAATACACGCTTGCCAGCACGTACCGCGGCCAGCGTCGGCATCAGGCCAACCGCGCCGACGATAGCGGCAACCACGATATCCACCTCTTCAGCGGCGGCAACCTGGCTGAGTCCTTCCTCACCGCACAACACCTGCGTCGCCAGATCATCGAGCGCCAGTTGCAGTCGCTGAGCGCTGTCCGCATCACCCATGACTGCAAATTGTGGCTGGAAGCGACGGCACAGCGCTTCCATCCTGTCGTCACTGCTATTGGCTGTCAGTGCATACAGGGAATACTGTTCAGGGTGGCGCGCAACGATATCGAGCGTCGACTGACCGATCGACCCGGTAGCACCCAGCAAGGTAATCTTTTTCACAGGTACCCCGCAAGCACGATACTGCCGAGGAACACGGGCGTTGCGGCGATGACACTGTCGACGCGATCGAGCACACCGCCATGACCGGGTAGTAACTTGCTGCTGTCCTTGACGCCAGCCTCGCGCTTCAACACGCTCTCGAACAGGTCGCCGACCACCGACACCAGCGAGGTGATGACGCCAATCAGCAGGAAGGGTATCAATTGGAGCCCCCAACCCTGGGTATACCAGTACACCAGCAGCATCCACAGCAGGTTCGCCAGCAATCCTCCGACCAGGCCTTCCCGCGTCTTGCCCGGGCTGATCGCCGGGGCCAGTTTGTTGCGCCCGAAACGTTTACCGCTGAAGTAGGCGCCGATATCGGCGACCCATACCAGGCTGAGCAGGTAAAACAGCATCAACCCGCCATACACCGCGTGCAGGTAGATCAGCCCGTGCGCACAGATCCACACCAGGTCCAGGCTGACACCGAGCAACAACACGCGCACCAATAACGGCCAGTTACCATTGTGACGGTAAAAACACAGGCTGATTGAGATCAACAGCCACAGCGCAATACCGGCCAACGACTGCCCCAGGATCAGAACCGGCGAGATGACGGTGCCCGACCACCAGAACAGCGCCGCGATCGGAAGTGCACCAAGCCCAGCCCATAGTGGTGTGGTGCGTAGCGTCAACAGAATCAGCTCGGCAGTGGCGGCGAGTAGCAAAACGGTAAACAACAGGCGTGTCCACAGCGGGTCTTCCTGCAGCAGGCAGCCAACCACGACCAGGGCCAGGATAACCGCAGTGATAATGCGCTGCTTCAGCATCAGCCAGACACCTCGACTTGCTCCCCGGTTTTGCCATAACGGCGTTGCCGACGGTGAAATTCATCCAGCGCATGTTGCATCTCGCGCTCGTCGAAATCGGGCCACAGGCAATCGCAGAAGTAAAACTCGGTATAGGCCAGTTGCCACAGCAGGAAGTTACTGATGCGCTGTTCACCACCGGTGCGAATAAACAGATCAGGATCGCGCACATCGCCAGTCGCGAGCCCGGAGGCTAAGGCTTCGGCGTTTATCTGATCGACACTCATTTCACCATCTAGCACTCGCTGGGCAAGCTGGCGGGCGGCATTGACGATATCCCAATGCCCCCCGTAGTTGGTAGCAATGTGCAAGGTCATGCCACGGTTATCGGCCGTTTTCTGTTCGGTTTGCCCGATGCTGTCCTGCAGCTTTTGCTGAAATTGGGTCCGATCGCCAATAAACCGAATGCGCAAACCCTTTTCGTGCAACTCGTCGGTGTAGCGTTGCAGTGATTGCATAAACAGTTCCATCAGGTGGCTGACTTCATCTTCGGGACGCTTCCAGTTTTCGCTACTGAAAGCGAACAGGGTCAGGTGTTCGACGCCCGCCGTGGCGAAAAATTCGACACAGCGTCGAGTGGTCTCGACGCCCTTGCGGT
>CAWIHJ010000057.1:0-7115 GCA_963835795.1 uncultured Gammaproteobacteria bacterium | reverse complement strand
AGAAGCTCAATGCCCTTTCACCCGCTGCGACTCATCTACCAGGACGAAGCGATTCAGGAATATTTTTGCGTGCTCAAGCCCGGCGGAGTGTTGTTATTTGCCGAATCGACCAAACGCTACATTGACTCGTGGATAATCCGCCTGTTTTTTCGACACCCGATGAGCGTACAGAAAACGGCCGACGAGTACATCGCCCTGATTCGCGGCGCCGGGTTCAGCGTATTGGAGCGGCAGATCTCTTACCCCTATCTCTGGTGGAGCCGGGAGGATTTCGCCATTTTGGAAAACTGCTTGGTATCGACCCACCGCAAATTCGCGAGGAAACCCTGATCAACCTGGTTGCCAGAAAACCCGGGCCGTGAATTATCGCTTCAGCATCCGCCAGACGGGGTGGCAGACCGTTGTTAACCGAGGATCAAGGTGGCGAGGCCGAGGAAGGCGATGATGCCAACCACGTCGGTGACGGTGGTCAGCACGACGCCGCCGGCGATAGCCGGGTCGACCCCAAGATTGCGCAGCACCAGTGGAATGACCGCACCGGCAAAGGCGCCGGCCAGCAGGTTGACGATCAGCGCAAAGGCGATGATCAGGCCGATATTGAAGTTCCCGAACCAGAGGATGGAGAAGCCGGCGACGACCACGGCCCACAACAGGCCATTCAGCAGGCCGACCAGGATTTCTTTCTTGATCAGCGCGCGGTAATTCGAGGTGCCGAGCTGGCCCAGCGCAAGGCCGCGGATGGCGATGGTCAGCGTTTGCGAGCCAGCAATGCCGCCCATGCTGGGAACGATGGTGATCAGAATCGCCAGCGCAACCACCTGGTCGAGGATGCCTTCGAAAAAGCCGATCACCCAGGCCGCGAGGAAGGCCGTCAATAAATTGATTCCAAGCCAGATGCCGCGTTTTTTCGAAGTCTGCAAAACCGGCGAAAACATGTCTTCCTCTTCCGATAATCCAGCCTGCCCCATGATTCCACGGTCGCCTTCGTCACGGATGACGTCGACCACGTCATCGATGGTAATGCGACCGATCAACTTGTGTTCCTCGTCCACCACCGGCGCGCTGATCAAATCGAAGTTTTCGAAATCGCGCGCGACCTCGGTGTCCGACATGAGCGCGTACATGGCGTCGACGTTGGGGCGCATCAGATCTTCCACCCGCGTTTCCGGGTCATTGGTGAGCAGGTCTTGCAGGTACAGCGCACCCAGGTAGTGATCGTGGCGATCGACGACAAACAACTGATCGGTGTGATCGGGTACTTCGCCTCGCATCCGCAGGTAGCGCAGCACGACGTCGAGCGATACGTCGGCGCGAATGGTGACCTGATCGAGATTCATCAGGCCACCGGCGGTGTCTTCATCGTAGGCGAGCACCGACTCCAGTTGCGCACGCTTGTGCGCATCCAGCGTGTGCAAAATCCTCGCCAGCTTGTCGGCTGGCAGGCCGAGAATCAAGTCTGCCTGGTCATCGACGTCGGCCAGCGATTCGACAATGGTGGCGATTTCTGCGGGTTCGAGATCCTTGAGGCGAGCGTCGCTGACGTCGTCCTGCAGTTCGAGCAAAATGGCGCCGAGTTCCGCGGGTTCGATCAGTGGCCACAGGGCGTCGCGTTGCTGCACCGGCATCGACTCCAGCAGCAGAGCGATTTCGGCATGGGTCGTGTCGCCCAGAATTTTACCGATTTCGAGCTGATCATCGTTGGCCAGTGCGTCGGTTATGTCATGGCGCAGTTGCTCGAGTTCGTCTTCGACCATAATCCTGGCCTATCCTGGAATCATTCGCTTTCGCCGAAGCGATTACCGATCAATTCCACTAGCGCCTGTTGACAAGCCTCTTCATCAATACCGTCAACTTCGAGCTCGAGTTCGACGCCTTTGCTGGCGGCCAGCATCATCACCCCCATGATGCTCTTGGCGTTGACGCGATTACCGCAGCGGGCGATGAACACCTCGCTTTCAAACCGGCTGGCACAGTTGACCAGCTTGGAGGCCGCCCGCGCGTGCAGGCCGAGCTTGTTAATGATGGTTATGTTTTGCTTGATCATGCGTCACCCTGTTGGATTCCCTGCAGTTGAACTCCCGATTTGGCGCCGCAAATTGCGGTGTCACACAGTTGCTGCAGGTTTTGTTCCGGGTAGTTTAATACACGCAGCAGCATCGGCAAATTCACCCCGCTGATGACGCAGGCATTGCATTGCTCGCTAAAATAGCGCGCCAGGTTGTCCGGGGTAGCACCGTGGATATCGGTGAGCACCAGCACCCCGGCACCGCTATCCATGCGCTTCATGGTGTCGCGAATGCGATCGGCATACAGGCCGAGTTGTTGCGGGTCGATGTTAGCCGGTACCGACACCTCGGCCAGCGGAGCGATATCCTGGCAGCAGATGGTTGCCGCGATCGCCGCCATTTGGGCGCCCAGTTGCTCGTGGGTAACCAGCACAATGCCGACGGTCATTGCAGGTCTCGGTGTCGCAGCGACAGGTTGGCACGTTGCTCGCGAAAGGCAGTGGCAAGGCGCTCCGCGAGGTAGACCGAGCGGTGTTTACCGCCGGTGCAGCCGATAGAAATTGCCAGGTAACTGCGGTTCTCCTTCTCGAAGCGCGGTATCCAGGTGTGCAGAAACTGATGAATCGAGTCGAACATCTCGCCGACGTCGGCATAACTTTCCAGGTACTTGATAACGGCGCCATCGCGCCCACTCAGGGGCTTCAACCCTTCTTCCCAGTGCGGATTGGGCAGGCAGCGTACGTCGAAAACGAAATCGGTGTCTGCCGGCACGCCGTTTTTGAAGCCGAAGGACTGGATCAGTAGGCCCATCTCGGAATCCGTTTGCGAGGTTAACCGGTCGATGATCATCTGCCGTAATTCGTGCACGTTCATGCTCGAGCTGTCGATTGACAGGTCGGCATTGGCGTGAATTTCCTCCAGCAGCTTCTTCTCTTGCTGAATGGCGTCCGCCAACGGCAGTCCGCTGCGTGACAGGGGATGCTTGCGGCGGGTTTCGCTAAAGCGCTTGAGCAGGCGTGAAGTATCGCAGGTCAGAAACAGGATTTTAAGCTGCAGATCATGCTTGCCGATCTGGCGAATGATTTCGTCAAATCGTTCCGAGCTATCCACACCGCTGCGCGCGTCGACGGCAATCGCCACCTGGTCGTAGGGCTGGGCCGTGGTGCGGTTCATCGTGTCTACCAGTTCAGGCAACATGCCGAGCGGTAAATTATCGATACAGTAAAACCCGGAATCCTCCAGGGTGTGCAGGGCTACGGTTTTACCGGAGCCTGAAAGGCCGCTTACGATTACCAGTTTCATCTTGTTGCGTTCCTCGACGACTCAGTCGGTACTATTGGAATTACCGGCGATCGCCTGGGTCTGACGCGCGATCAGGTCTTGCGCCGCATTGTAATCATTGTCCTGCAATAGATAATTGCGCGCTGCAGCTTCCACCAATACGGCGAGATTGCGACCCGGTGCGACTGGCAGGGTGACCTCCGGGAACTCCAATCCCAGGATTTCACGGGTTTTCTGCTGATCACCGAGGCGATCGAAAGCGGCATTGTTGTCTCGCTCGAGGGTTACCAGGTTGATGATCAGGCTGAGCGGCATATCGCGTTTCAACGAATTGGCGCCAAACATCGCCCGCACGTTGACGATCCCGAGCCCGCGCACTTCGAGAAAATCGGTCAACAACTGCGGGCTGCTGCCTTCGACCAGATCCAGGGTGGTGCGCGAAAAACGGGTAATATCATCGGAGATCAGCCGGTGTCCACGCGAGATCAGGGCCAGCGCGAGCTCACTTTTGCCGACCGCCGCCTTTCCCGTTATGAATACCCCCAGGCTGTAAACTTCCAGGTACACACCATGCTCATTGCAGCTTTCGGCCAGTGCCTGTGACAACAGGTGGCGCGTATTATCGAGTAACTCGGAATCGCTGAGAGCAGACTGCATCACGGCGATTTCGCGAGACTCGCACAATTGCACCAGGGACGCTGGCAGCGCGTTGCCCTGGCTGCAGATAATGATGCATACCGGTCCGTGAAACAGCGTCTTGAACAGCGTGGTTTGCTGTTCCGCTGTCAGCGTATCGATATAGCGCGATTCCTGGTAGCCCACCAGCACCACGCTGGATGTGCGAATCACGTTTAAATAGTCGGCGGCGTCAAAAGTGTCGGCGGCCTGGCGTGACAACTGGATCTCGCGGTCCAGGCCGAGTTGGCGCGAAGTGAATTCTAGCTTGAGTTTCTGTTGGTATTGCTTGAGAAAGTCGCGGATCTTTAACGAGGGTCTCATTGCTCGGCCGACTGGATGATTTGCTCGATTTCTTCCTTGCTGGTGGCGCTGCGAATGGCCTCGCAGACGTCAGCCTGCGAGAAAATACGCGCCAGCGAGGATAGAATCAACAGGTGTTCTTCGGTCGCCTCTTCCGGAATGACGATGGTAAACACCAGGTCGACTGGCTGGTTATCCGGGGACTCAAAATTTACCGGTTCTTTCAAGCGAAAGAAACAACCGATGGTCTGCTCGAGATCAGGTACGCGTGCATGTGGCACTGCGATTCCCCGGCCGAGGCCAGTACTGCCCAGGCGCTCCCGATTCAACAGGTTATTGTAAATTGTCGATTGCGCGAGCTGGGTTTTGTCGGCGACGATATTAGCAATCAATTCCAACAGCTT
Organism: uncultured Gammaproteobacteria bacterium; assembly: GCA_963835795.1. Classification (GTDB taxonomy): domain Bacteria; phylum Pseudomonadota; class Gammaproteobacteria. The sequence continues at coordinate 2,446 of CAWIHJ010000057.1, read as the reverse complement.
TTTCTTACTGGTGACCTCGGAATCGAGGAAGATTTTTTGCGGCGACAAAAGTGCTGAAATCGTCATTATTTGAAGGCTGAAAAACAGTACACCCGAAAGCAAAGCGGGAATCTTATGCCTATTTTACGAGTATGCAAGTGTAACGGATCTCGTTTTGGACAAAAAAAGGGGGAGTAAACTCCCCCTTGTGAATCACTCCACTTCTTCTGTGGCCGCAACAGTGGGCGCAGTCTTTAGCCGGTGACTCTTCATTTTTTCCTTGTGTTTCTTGCCCTGACGGTCAAGTTTGTCGATAAGGCCATCGATGGCAGCGTACATGTCTTCCTTCACGTCGTCAGCGTGCAGATTGCCACCACTTACGTGTAAAGTGGCTTCGGCCCGGTGCCGCAGTTTCTCAACGGTGAGTACCACGTGAATGTCCAGTGCCTGATCGAAATGCCGGTCCAGTCGTGCTATTTTTTCATTGACATAGTTGCGCATGGAATCGGTAATATCGACGTGATGACCGCTTAAACTTACTTGCATCTGAAACCTCCTCGGCTGTGAATCTCGCATTGCTGCGAAACGATTAATATCTCAAAAGAGACGTTTGCGCTCGCTGGATGACGGTATATTTAACGTTTCCCTGTATTTGGCTACGGTTCTCCTGGCAACGTTTATCCCCTGGTCACCCAGTAATTTGGTAATTCGATTATCGCTCAATGGCTTGTTCTGTTTCTCGGCAGCGACGAGTTTCTTGATGATGGCGCGAATCGCTGTGGCCGAGCATGCCCCGCCATCGGCCGTGCTGACGTGGCTGGAAAAAAAATACTTGAACTCGAAAATGCCACGCGGGGTGTGCATGTATTTGTGCGTGGTGACCCGCGAGATGGTCGATTCATGCATCTCCAGCAATTCCGCAATATCGCGCAACACCATGGGTTGCATGGCTTCTGCGCCGTAGTCGAGAAAGGCATGCTGGCGTTCGATGATCGCTGATGCCACGCGCAGCAGTGTTTCGTTTCGACTCTGCAGGCTCTTGATGAACCAGCGCGCCTCTTGCAAGTGATCTTTAAGATAAGTGTTTTGTTCGCTGCTATCGCTGCGCTTGATCAGGTTTGCGTACCCGTCGTTGACGCGCAGGCGCGGCGCATGCTCGGGATTGATGCTGGCGCGCCAAACGCCGGCGTGTTTGTTGACATAGACATCCGGCACCACGTATTCGGCGTGATTCTGACTGATGCTGTGTCCCGGATGCGGGTTGGTGGTCTGAATCAATTGGATGATTTCACCGAGCTCGCGCTCGCTGGTCTGCAGTCGGCGTTTGAGCAAGGCGAGGTCGTTGTTGGCGAGGTGTTCGAGGTACTTCTCGACCAGCACCATGGCCTTAGCCAGATGCGGTGTGTCCGGGTCGTACTGACTGAGCTGGATGCTCATGCATTCGCTCGGCGAACTGGCGGCCACGCCCACCGGGTCGAATCGCTGCACCAGCCGTTGTACCGCAATCACTTCGTCCAGCTCCAGCGAGTAGTGCATCTGGGTCAGGCCCAGATGTATTTCTTCGATGGATTCTGTCAGGTAGCCCCGTTCGTCGATGGCATCGATAAGCGCTTCGCCGACATCGTGATCGACATCGGATAAATGCGAGCAGTCGAGCTGCCACCGTAAATGATTCTTCAGGGTATCCTGCTCACCCGCCTGGTTTTCGAACAGGTCGCGGTGGTCGGGGCCCTGGTTTGCATTTGCCGAGGATGCATTGCCGGGGGTGTCGTAAATATTCTCCCAGCTGGCGTCCATGGGTAATTCATCGGGCAAGCCTTGTTCAGCGCGGTTTTCAGCGAGCCGTAACGAATCGATACTGAACTGGGTGGTGTCGGTGAACTGGTTTGCCTCTTCCGCACCGTCGTAATTGATGACGGTGATTTCGCCCAGGTTATCGTCCTGGTCGAGTAGCGGATTGGCGTCCAGGGTTTGCTGAATTTCGGTTTGCAGTTCGAGCGAAGATAGTTGCAGCAATCGGATTGCCTGCTGCAACTGTGGCGTCATCTTGAGGCTTTGCCCGATTCGCAGTTGCAGGCTTTGTTTCATCGGCGGGGCGGCCCCCTGTCTGTCATTTCTTCAGGATATTTGTTGTCTCCCATGCGCACAGTTATAGCTTAAAATTGTCGCCCAAGTAAATCTTTCTCACCATTTTATTTTTCAGGATTTGTTGCGTATTGCCGTCCGCGAGTATCTCGCCCTGGCCCAGGACGTAGGCGCGGTCACAGATACCGAGGGTTTCTCGGACGTTGTGATCGGTAATCAACACACCGATACCGCCATCGGCCAGTTGGCGGATTATCGACTGAATATCAATGACTGATATCGGATCCACTCCGGCAAGGGTTCATCCAGGAGGATGTAATCGGGGAACGGACTCGCGAGCGCACGGGCGATTTCCACGCGTCGCCGTTCACCGCCGGACAGC
>CAWIHJ010000056.1:0-22538 GCA_963835795.1 uncultured Gammaproteobacteria bacterium | reverse complement strand
TACGAATTGCCGGGTGAGCTCAAGAGCGGTGGATACCGGCGTGCTTCGATACTCTCGGATGCGCTCGAGGCGTTGATCGCCGCTATCTACCTGGACGGTGGTTACGCGCAGGCGGAGACAATCGTGCTCCGGCTGTTTGACGACCTGCTGCAGGACATCAATGCCGAGCGCAGCCTGAAGGACCCGAAAACAAAGTTGCAGGAGTATTTGCAGGGGCAGCAAAAGGCTCTACCGCAGTACAAGGTAGTTCAAACCAGCGGTAAGGCCCATGACCAGCGGTTTACCGTCAGGTGTAAATTAACCGACCTGGAACTGCAAAGTGAAGGCGAAGGTACGAGCCGCAAGATTGCGGAACAGCAGGCCGCGCAAAAAATTTTACGGCAACTCGATCAGTGAATCTCAAACAATGAAACTCGCTTAATGAAACATGAATTTCAGTGCGGCTACGTCGCCTTGATCGGCAAACCAAATACCGGTAAGTCGACCCTGATGAATGCCCTGGTGGGTGAAAAGCTGAGCATTACCGCGCATCGGCCGCAGACCACCCGCCACCAGATACTGGGCATCAAGACGACTGACGAATACCAGTGTATTTTCGTCGATACTCCGGGTATCCACGACAGCCGAAAAAAAGCGATCCACCGTTACATGAATCGCGCCGCCACCAGCATGCTCGAAGATGCGGACCTGATTTGCGTATTAATCGATTTGTCCGATTTCAACGGTGACGATGAAAAGATACTGCAACGGGTGAGCGAATATAAAAACGTGCTGGTGGTGCTCAACAAGACCGACCAGGTCGGACGTGAAGCCTCGCTGCCGGTCATGCAAAAGATGGCGCAACTGGGGCCTGATTTCGAATCCATTCCGGTATCCGCGCTGACCGGCGATAACCTGGAGCGCTTGCTGGAATTGATCGTTGCGCGCCTGCCCACCGGTTTGCCGCAATTTCCCGACGATCAACTGACCGATAAATCGATGCGCTTCATCAGCGCTGAAATCATTCGCGAGAAGCTGTTTCGCGTGCTCAAGCAGGAATTGCCCTACTCGATCACGGTAAACATCGACCATTACATCGAGGAAACCGATATTACCCGGATTTCGGCCACCATCTGGGTTGAACGCAAGTCGCAAAAAGCCATTGTCATCGGCAAAAATGGCAGTTTGCTGAAGAAAATTGGCACGCTCGCCCGCAGCGACATCGAACGCCTGATCGGGGTTCGGGTCTACCTGCAGCTGTGGGTCAAGATTCGTGTCGACTGGGCCGATGACGAACAGTCACTGGCTTCATTTGGTTATTCCGATGGAAACCCGAGTAACTGACCAGGCCGCGTTCATTCTGCGGCGCCGGGAATGGCGTAATTCCAGTCTGATTCTGGACATTTTCTCGCGCGACTACGGTTGCCTGCGTTTGATGGCGAAAGGAGCGCGGCGCGGGCATGCACAATCGCAGTACCAGCCTTTCGTGATGCTGAATCTGAACTGGAGCGGTCGCCAGGAACTCAAGACCCTGACCGGCATAGAGGGCCAGTCTTTACCGGTTGCCGAAGAAAACTATCTGGCGCTGCTTTACATCAATGAACTGGTAAGCGTTATGTTGCCTCCCGCGGAAGCGAATCCGCAAGTTTTCGCGTCTTACCTCGCATTGATGCAGCATTCGGTGATCCGGCTCGAAGAATCGCGCCTGCGTATCTTTGAACAGGAGATGTTGCAGTGCCTGGGCTATCTCCCCGACTTGCACTTGCAGGCGATCGATGGTGAGCCGATACGAGCGCATCAGCGCTACCAGTTTGTCATTAATTCAGGATTTGTGCCCTGTACCGAATCGGCCCCTGATGCGGTGGGCGGCCAGGTAGTGCTCGATTGGTGCCAGGGCGATTATCAGCAGCAATCCGTGTTGCGCCTGGCAAGAACCGTGCTGCGCAGTACGATTGACTTTAACTTGCACGGAAAAACGCTAAAATCGCGGGACGTATACGCTCAAATCATGAGGCGCAAATGATTCATCCGATTACCCTCGGGGTCAACATTGACCACGTAGCCACCTTGCGGCAGGCGCGCGGCACGCGTTTTCCCGATCCGCTTTACGCCGCCCAGATCGCCGAGCATGCGGGCGCCGATTCAATCACCTTTCACCTGCGCGAAGATCGGCGACACATCCAGGAACGCGATGCCTTGCTACTCAAGCAGGTGGTCAATACCAAGCTCAACCTGGAAATCGCGATTACCGATGAAATGCTCGCATTTGCCAGTGATTTCAAGGCCGAGGATGTTTGCCTGGTGCCGGAAAAGCGCGAGGAATTGACCACCGAAGGAGGGCTGGACGTCGCCGGACAGGTCGATCAGGTGAGGGCCGTTTGTACGCGGCTGGCTCAGGTCGGAACCCGCGTTTCGCCGTTCATCGATGCCAGCCGCGAACAAATTGACGCCGTTATTGCCTGTGGCGCGCCCTGTATCGAAATTCACACGGGGCACTATGCCGATGCCCATGGCGACGAGCAACTGGCGCTACTGGCGAAATTGAACGAAGCGATTGCCTATGCCCATGGCAAGGGTTTGCAGGTGAATGCAGGACACGGCCTCAACCGCCACAACGTTCGCCCAATCGCCGCCAACCCACTGGTGAGTGAATTGAACATCGGTCACTCGATCATTGCCGATGCCATATTTCTCGGCCTTGAGCGGGCGATCAGGGACATCAAGGAAATCATGCTGGCGGCACGGGCCCAGGGCTCATGATTATCGGTATCGGCGTCGATATCGCCGAAACTGCCCGGGTCGAAAAAATCAGTGAAAAATTTGGTGATCGATTTGCCCAACGCGTGTTGACCGAGCATGAAATGGGCGAGTACCGGCAACGCAAAAACAGCAGTTCCTACCTGGCCCTGCGCTTTGCGGCCAAGGAGGCGGTTGCCAAGGCCTGTGGAACCGGTATCGGCGAACAACTCGGATTCCACTCCATGCAAATCGAGCACGATGGGCAGGGAAGGCCGGTATTGCGCTTTCTCGATTCCGCGCATGCTCTGGTCAAGCGTTTGCAGGTACGCAACGCACTGATTTCGCTTTCTGATGAAAGGCACTACGTCGTGGCAATGGCAGTGCTTGAATCCTGAGCCGCTACCGGCTCGTCTGCCAGCTGTTGCAGGTGATCCCTGACTTCGCTGGCGACTGAATCCAGTTCTTCGTCCAGTTGCTTCATCAAGCGCTCCAGCGATGCGCCGTCCTCACCCGCGAGATTCTTTTGCAATTTAACGACGATACGCCTGAGACGGGGCAGGCTGGCATAGCAGGTAACACCCTGCAATTTATGCGCCAGCGCGCCCAACCGGTCGTAATCCTGGTCGCTCAAGGCATCGGTCAACTGTTGGCGTTGTTCGGGGATGTCGCGTTGCAGGATTTCAAGTATCTGCTTCAGCAGCGACTCGTTACCGGCAGACAGGGCCAGCGAACGCGTGTAGTCCAGCGAACACCCCGCGTCGATTGTGTCGGCCTCGACGGCCTCGTCGCCACCGCGCGGCGCTGCGGTTTTCCGTCGAGCAACGCGCGAAATTTCTCGTCGTCGATGGGCTTGCCGAGGAAGTAGTCAAAGCCCAGTTCCAGCAAGCGGTCGGCTTCTCGATTGAGTACGTTGGCGGTGAGCGCAACCATGGGTGTTTTGTCGTCGGGAGCGAAATCGCGCATCATTTGCAGCAGGCTGACGCCATCGATATCGGGCATTTGGATGTCGAGAATGACCAGGTCAAATTTTTCACGCTGGTAAATTTCGAAGGCCTGTTCACCGTGTTCGGCTTCGCGAACTTCGTGGCCCCACAGGCGCATCAGCTCACTCGCCAGTTTCAGGTTCACCTGGTTGTCGTCAACCAGCAATATTCGCTTGCGGTTCGCATTTGCAACCTGGCCGGGCGTCCCGGTACAGGTCGGTTCCGGCGGTTCGCGATTGATGATCTGCGCTATCTTGCGACTGGTATTGATGATCGACACAAACTCGGCCTGTGCTGAATCGAAAGGTAGCTTGACGCCCGGGTCATAATGCATGGCGATCACGCGTAAACCTCGCAGGGGTTCGCATTGCAGCAGTGCATCCAGGTCGATCTGTAGATGGCGTAAGTCAATCACAACTAAATCGATCAGGGCGGCAGTGCGTTGCAGGCTCTGAATCAAAGGCTCCACTCCGGCAGCGTTGTCAACCAGTTCGCCCTCGGTGATCACCCCGGCACGATCCAGTAGCGTGCGCACCTCCATCAGATCAATTTGTTCGGCGGCAAATATCAGCGCCTTAACGGCCTGGGCGTTATCTTCGACTGGCGTTAACTCGCCCAGCTTGAACGGCAGGCGCAGGCAAAACTCAGATCCTTCGCCGGGTACCGACTGCATGTCGATGCCTCCGCCCATCAAGGTAGCCAGGTTCTTGCTGATGACCAGGCCGAGCCCTGTTCCGGTGAAACGGCGCGTATCCGAGCTCTCGACCTGGTTGAAAGCCTGGAAAAGATTTTGCTGGTCTTCCTCGGAGATGCCGATGCCGCTATCCTCGACACTGATGGCCACGCTGGCCACGGCGTCTGCTTCGTCTTCCAGGCTAACGCGAATAACGACCCGGCCGTGATCGGTAAACTTGATGGCATTACCGACCAGGTTGAGCAGAATTTGCTTGAGCCGCAACTTATCGCCAATGACCCATCGAGGGGTATCGCTGAAAATGATCAGGTTGAGATCAATTCCCTTGGTGAGTACGTTGATGAACAGCAAATCGCGTGTTTGTTCGATCACTTCGTGTAAATCAAAGGCTTCGTCGACGATGTGTAGCTTGCCGGACTCCATCTTGGAAAAGTCCAGAATTTCATCGACTATGCCGGTCAGATCGTTGGTCGACTTCATGATGATATCGACGTAGCGCCGTTGCGAAGGTTCGAGGCTGGCCTTGCTGAGCAGGCTGATAAAGCCCTTGATACCGTTTATCGGTGTGCGGATTTCATGGCTCATGTTGGCCAGAAATTCGGACTTGGTGCGATTGGCATCCTGCGCTACATCGCGCGCGAAACCGAGCTCGCGGTTCTTCGCCTCGAGCGCGGTAATGGCTTCGTTGAGTTGCTGCGTGGCCTGCTGAATGCGGCGATTGAGATGGCGCCGATTGGCAAGCAAGGCATGGTTCATACGATTGAATCCTGACTGCAGTGCGCCAATTTCGTTGGTCTCGGTAATATCTATGGTTTTTCCAAGCTGACCGGTTTCCACATCACGCAAATGACTCACCATGCCAAAAACAGGGCGCGTAATGCGGCGGCTGATGATGGAGGTGAGGACGATGGCCATGATGAGCACGGCGAGGAAGAAGAGAATGGACTCGGTGATGATCTGGATTGCCCTGGTTTGCAGGTGCATGTCGGAGACGTACAGGTTTACGCTGCCCAGCAAGCGGGTTTGTCGGCTGTCGTTGAGGCTGGGAGAGAAAACGTCGGAGTGCTCGAAGCTTTGTGACAGTATGGCCTGACGGAAATACAGATAATTGCTGCTTTCGTCGGGACTGAATTCGCTTGAGGATGAGATGGCGACGAGCTCACCGTCGCGATCGTAAACCGAGGCCATGACGACATCGTTTGAGCCCACCGATTGATCGAGCTGATTCTGGATCTGCTCCAGGTAACCGGTGTACAGGTTGAATTCGGAGGCGCTGGCAATTTGACGCGCGATGATTTCGCCCTCTGAATGCAGCAGGTCGTACTCCTGATCAATGCTGTGGGCGATATGGCTCCAGGTAAAAAAGCTGTCGATCAGCAACACCGGAATCAGGGTGATTATCAGTATCTGGTACTTTATGCCCAGTGATTTCATAACAGAACGCGATCCAGCCGGGAGCGAATTTTACCTTCGTCGGGCAGACTCAGGCGCAGTGCCTGGGCGACGCGCCGATTCTTGCTGATCGTATAGAATCGAGCATACTCGTAGCCCCGGGGGCTGGTCGGGGTTCCTGTGCGTTGTTGATTGAGGACCAGCGCCAGGTGCCGGCCTATGTCGACCGGAGAAGAGTATATCGCGGCCAGTGCACCCGATTTGACGTGGGCAGGAGAAAAACTGATCGCCGGTTTGCCCATGCGATAACTGGTCATCAACACACCTTGCAAACTGTCGCGATTGTAAATCGCCTGGCGCGGTAACATCAGCAGCGCATCGTTTGAATTCAGCAAATCGCGCAATACCGGCAACAGCTTGTTGTCTGCGTCGACCTGGTATTGATTCAGGGTCAGCTGAAACTGATCTAGGGCCTGTAGCAATTGCGAATCCGGGTCGATGGCTTCGTGCGAGATGATGCCGACCGAGTCGAGATTCAGCATTAATTTGCAAAAGGCCAGGTAACGTTGCAGCGGTTGGTCCAGCAGCACGCCAAACTGGCTATCGATATCGAGCAGTTGGTATTGCTCCAGCGTTAGATAGGCGCTAACTAGTGCGCTGCTGGTATCGATCGCGCGTACCGCGTTGGCCGCTTCGGCACCGAGTGTGACGTACATGCGACGCCCGTGACCAGGTTCGGGCGGCGCCGCCACCGCGTCTGCCATGATCACCCGCGCGCGAAATTCGCTGCTGAGGTGGGCAGTCATGGTGGCAATGGTTTCGTCGAAATAGGCGTTATCGCTACTTTTCACAATGACCAGTTCGATGCCTTCAGTGGCTGACCACAAAGACGTTGAATGGAGCAGGGACAACAGGCAGAAAGCCAGCAGCAACAACCCGTGAACCCCGAATCTGTACATTTTTTTGGGCAGGATAACGAGGGGATGCGGGTTCGCTGGCAAAGATTTCTCTCCGGATATCAGAAATCGCTTATCTGCGTTTCTTCATTACAGTAGAATCAATCGCTTAATGCTCTAACGACAGGTCAGAAATCAGCACGATGTTGCTGCAAGATTATATCGGAAATACGCCACTGGTGACATTACGGCGCTTGAACGCCGGCCTGCGTAATCGAATCTCGGTAAAACTGGAAGGTAATAATCCGGCGGGCTCGGTGAAGGATCGGCCCGCCTATAGCATGATTCACCACGCCGAAACGCGCGGTGAAATCAGCCCGGGCGATACCCTGGTCGAGGCTACCAGCGGCAATACCGGCATAGCGCTGGCGATGGTGGCGGCCATGCGCGGTTACCGGCTTATCCTGATTATGCCGGACAACATGAGCCTGGAGCGCGTCAGTACGATGCGTGCGTTTGGCGCGGAGATCATCCTGGTCACCGAGCAGGAAGGGATGATGAAAGCTCGCGACATCGCGGCGGAAATGCACGCAGACGGCAGCGCCAAGGTGCTCGACCAGTTCGCCAACCCGGATAATCCGCGTGCGCATTATGAAACTACCGCGCCGGAAATCTGGCGGCAAAGCGAGGGATTGGTTACCCATTTTGTCAGCTCGATGGGCACCACCGGCACCATCATGGGCTGCTCGCGTTACTTTCGCGAAGTGAAGCCGTCGCTGCAGATTGTCGGTGTACAGCCGTCAGATGGTTCGTCGATACCCGGCATACGCCGCTGGCCGGAAGCCTATGTGCCTAAAATTTATCAACCCGAGGCCGTGGATCGCATTATCGATGTTTCGCGGGCCGAAGCTGAGGATTACACTTTACAGCTCGCTGCACGCGAGGGTATTTTTTGTGGCATCTCGTCGGGCGGGGCGGTCTGCGCCAGCCTGCGCCTGGCCGAGGAATTGACCGACGCCCACATCGTCACCATCATCTGCGATCGCGGTGATCGCTACCTGACAACCGGTATTTTTCAGTAGAGCTGATACAGGCCTCGCTATGAATGTTCTCGTTTTCGATATTGAAACCATCCCCGACATCGATGGTTGTCGTCGCATTTACGACCTGCACGGCCTGTCGGACGATGACGTGGCGCGGGCAGTTTTTCAGTTGCGGCGGCAGCAGGCGGGTACCGATTTTTTGCGCCATCACCTGCATCGAGTCGTCGCGATTTCTGCCGTTTTACGCAGTGGTGATCAATTCAAGGTCTGGTCGCTCGGCGATATCGAGGCAGACGAAGCCGATCTACTGCAGCGATTTTTCAGCGGTATCGAACGCTACACCCCGCGCCTGGTGTCGTGGAACGGCAGCGGCTTCGATTTACCGGTGATCCACTATCGCAGCCTGCTTTACCCGATCAACGCCGCGCACTACTGGGAAACGGGTCAGAACGACAGTAGTTTTCGCTATAACAACTACCTGAGCCGTTTCCACGAACGCCACACCGACCTGATGGATGTGCTCGCCGCTCACCAGCCGCGCGCCAGCGCGCCGCTCGACGAGATTGCCGGGCTCTGCGGTTTCCCGGGCAAAATGGGAATGAGCGGCGCCAAGGTGTGGGATGCATATCAACAGGGCCAGATCGAGGAAATTCGCAACTACTGCGAAACCGATGTATTGAATACTTACCTGGTGTTCCTCAATTTCGAGCGCAGCCGCGGTAATCTGGATGCAGTCGAGTACCGTGACGAATGCGTGCGCGTGCGCGACAGCCTGAAAACCTCCGAGCAGCCGCATCTCATCGAGTTCGAAGCCGCCTGGATCGATGCTTAGTCCGCACCGTGCACCGATTGGCGCAGCGAGCCTGGCACGCCACAGCACACATTGCGGCCCCCGCGGCAGGAAACCGGTGATCTATGGGGGCTAAACGCAACCGGCGCCAGAAGCGCGCCGAGCCACGCCAGGTCAGCATCGAATCCATGTCCCACGAGGGCCGTGGTATCACGCACGTGAACGGCAAGACGGTGTTCGTGTTTGGCGCACTCAAAGATGAAACCGTGCTGATGCAGGTGCAAAAGAGTAATCGTAACTTCGACCAGGCAACCACGCTCGAAGTCATCGAGCCATCGCCGCTGCGAATCGAGCCACGCTGCGAAGCTTTCCAGCTGTGCGGTGGCTGCAGTTTGCAACACATCGACAACGACGAGCAGGTGCTGTTCAAGCAGCAATCCCTGCTGGAGATGATGGCGCACGCTGCTATCGAGCCCGAACGGATTCTGGCACCGCTGCGCGGTGCTGCCTGGGGATATCGCAACAAGGCGCGCCTTGGCGTCAAACACGTTGCCAAGAAAGGCCGTGTGCTGGTCGGCTTCCGTGAGCGCAACACCCCCTTCATCGCCGATATGCGTCGCTGTGAAGTATTGTTGCCGGCAGTCGGCGAACGCCTGGAGGCCCTGTCTGAATTGATCGGCCAACTCGATGCGCGGGCGCAGATACCGCAGATCGAAGTGGCTGCGGATGCTGATCATGTGCAACTGGTATTTCGTCACCTGCAGCCACTGTCGGCCGGCGACCGCGCGCGCCTGATCGAGTTTGCGCGCGAGCAGGATTTTCACATCCTGCTGCAATCGGGTGGCCCCGATACGGTGCAGGCGCTTTACCCGGAGACCAGCGAACTGTGCCTGCAGCCCGATATCGACAGCGATATCCGTATCGGCTTCAATGCGCTCGACTTCGTGCAGGTCAACCAGGACATCAACCGGCAGATGGTTGCGCAGGCTATCCGCCTGCTGGAACTCGAGCCCGGGCACCATACCCTCGACCTGTTTTGTGGTCTCGGTAACTTTACCCTGCCGTTGGCGCGTCGTTGCGCCCAGGTCACCGGGGTCGAGGTCGATGCGGTAATGCTGGAACGCGCCCGCAGTGCTGCCATTGCCAATCAAATCGATAATACCGACTATTACTGCGCCGACCTGACCGCACCCGACCCGGATGCGATCTGGATGCGCCGGCAGTACGATCGGATTCTACTCGACCCACCGCGCTCCGGAGCGCAGGAAATGGTGCAGTCAATCGATCGGTTCAAGGCCGGGCGAATCGTTTACGTGTCCTGTCAGCCTTCCAGCCTGGTGCGTGATGCTGCTATTATCTGTGCCCAGGGATACCGCCTGTCGCAGCTGGGGGTTATGGATATGTTCCCGCAGACAGCGCACGTCGAAGCGATGGCGATATTTGAACGTAATTCACGGAGGTCCAGGTGAAAATTGTGAGTGCAGTGATCAAGCCGTTCCGGCTGGACGACGTGCGTAGCGCGCTGTCCGATATTGGCATCAATGGCCTGACGGTTTACGAGGTCAAGGGCTTCGGCCGGCAGAAAGGGCACACCGAGCTGTACCGGGGTGCCGAATACGTGGTCGACTACATCCCCAAGGTGAAGATCGAAGTCGCCGTGGACGATGATCTGACCGACCAGGTGATCGATACTATTGTCGAGGCCGCGCGCACGGGTAAAATCGGCGACGGCAAGATTTTCGTTACCAACCTGGAAAACGTCGTTCGTATCCGAACCGGTGAATCGGGTTCCTCGGCTTTGTAAATCAAAAGGAATTTTATTAACCTTGCCTCTCTGGAATCGTCTGAGAGTAGAAACAGCGATGAGTGCAAATATGAAGCATGAACAGGAGATGCCCACGCAACGGTTAACCAGCGCGAGCATACGCAGCCCGGTTAGCTTACCGCCGGCGATGGATTTGGCCGATACCTCTGCCGATGTCGCCAATTCCGGTCAGCAAGTCACCCGGCTGGATCGCTGGATCGCGCACAAAATGCTGGCCGTGGTTGGAAACCCACCGGTTGTTCTCAAGCTCTGGGATGGTACCGAGGTGTCGGCTCCGCAATCCGCTCCGGTGGCGCGCCTTCAATATCACAGCCGTAGTGCGATGTTCAAGACCATCGTCAACCCCGAGCTTTACTTTGGTGACCTGTATGCCAGCGGGCAGGTGTCTATCTCCGGTGATCTGGTCAAGTTCATGGAGATTATTTATACCAATCTGGAAAGCAAGGTGGAGAAAGGCTGGATACGCAGCCTGGTACTGTGGCTACAGCATCGGCGTATCGCCAATACCTTCGACAAGGCGAAGTACAACATCTATCACCATTACGATATCGGTAACGACTTTTATCGGCTGTGGCTCGACAAGGCCGAAATGCAGTACACCTGCGCCTATTTTCCCGAGCAATTGATGACGCTGGAAGCCGCGCAGGTCGCCAAGTTGCATCACGTGTGCCGCAAGCTGGAACTGCAGCCCGGTCAACGGGTGGTCGAGGCAGGCTGTGGCTGGGGCGGCCTGGCGCTGTTTATGGCCAAACATTACGGCGTCAAGGTAACCGCGTACAACATATCGCGCGAGCAGGTGGCCTATGCGCGCGCGCGCGCCGAGGCGGAAGGCTTTTCCGACCGGGTCGAATACGTGCTGGACGATTATCGCAACATCAGCGGCGAGTACGATGCCTTCGTCTCGGTCGGCATGCTCGAGCACGTCGGCAAGAAGGATTTCCGCACCCTGGGTGCAGTGATCAATCGCTGCCTGAAGCCCGAGGGCCGTGGCCTGATCCACAGCATCGGGCGTAATCGTCCGGCGCCGATGAATGCCTGGATCGAACGCCGAGTTTTCCCCGGGGCCTACCCACCGAGCCTGATGGAAATGATGCGGATCTTCGAACCCAACCACCTGTCGGTGTTCGATGTCGAAAACCTGCGCCTGCATTACTCGTTGACGCTGCAGCACTGGCTGCAACGCTACGAGGAGCACAGCGACGAAATACTGAAGATGATGGATGAATCCTTCGTGCGCACCTGGCGGCTTTACCTGGCGGGATCGATCTCGGCCTTCAATGTGGGCGAGTTGCAGTTGTTCCAGGTGGTGTTTTCACGCGAACGCAATAATCAGGTGCCCTGGTCGCGGGCGCACCTCTACACCGAACTTTCGCAACCGGCAGCAAAGGTAAAGATTGAACGCAAAACGGCCGACGCCTGACGGCTACTGGCGCAGCACACACTTCTGGTAGAGATTCCTGAGGCGGCCTCCAGGGTCATATTTTTGTTTCAATTCACGGTAGCGCCCGCCGTCGTATATTGCCCAGAAACGGTCTTCCGCGTAGTAGGAATCGGAATACAGTGACTTGATTCCCCCCAGTTCGGTCACCTTGTCTTCGATCTTGCGATTGAAGTACCCCTGCGGGTGATGTTGCGGGTTCGGCACGATGTCCCAGAAGCCAAAGTTGATGAACAAACCGCTATTGTGCAACGGGTATAAAGGAAATTTTTTACTGGTGTCGTGACCACCGATCGGACACATCCACACTGGGCGAATGCCAATATCTTCGAGGAAAAAGCGCAGGAATTCCGCTGCCCTGGCGATGGGGATATCGACATCCTGCACCACGCCTTCGGGCTGGCTGTTCAACAGCCGATTGATTTTAGAGGTCAGCCCGACGCGATTATTCCAGCGCATCACCTTCTGGTAGGCGATTGAATTCAGGCGTTTGCGGCCGAGCAGCAGGCGCATCGGCAGGTTTTGCACGAACAGGTTTTTGGAACACCAGAACCAGTCGGTATCCCAGCGCCAGATGTAGTCGTGGATGCTGAGGAAATCCTGCTGGCGTTGCTGGATCGAGCGGAAATACATCTTCAGCCAGGTGTAGTCGCTGGTGTAAGGGGCAGTGTCGCGCAGACAACCGAGCGTCAGGTACATTTCATCGCTGGCGAATATTGAACCGTCGATAAAATCGACGTCGCTGTGGCAGGCGTCCTCGACGGCCGCGAAGTAGGCATCGGCATCATTGAAGCGAATGTGTTGCAGCTCGACAAAGGGTTTCACCGGCAGCGTGCGCGCTTCGAGCTTGGTGATATAGCCCAGCGTGCCATAGGAATTCGGGATACCGAAGAACAGGTCGGCGTGCTCATTGTCCGCGCTGCAGTCGACTATGTCACCACTGGCGAGCAACACTTCCATACGATTCACGGTCTCGTGTGGCAAGCCGTGACGGAACGAGGTCGATTCGATGCCGATACCCGATACCGCGCCACCGATGGTGATCGACTTCAACTGCGGCACCACCATCGGCATGCACTGATGCGCGAGGCAGGCGTCCGTTAGATCCGCATAAGTCGTCATGCCCTCGACTTCGACCACCTGGCGTTCGGAATCGACCTCGATCACCTGGTTCAGGCTGCGCACGTCGAGTTTGCCACCGCTCGCCTGATCGCGCGTGCGAAACAGGTTGGAGGTCGATTTTTCGAGGCGAATGGCATCATTGTTGGCACGCAGTTGCGCGCTCAGTTGATCGCGTTTCAGCTGGTAAGCCACCTTGTTCATGATGCGCTGTGCAGATTGATTACAAGAGGCATGTTTCACCCGGGGTCGATGGCAGGATTAGATGGTGTCCCCGGCAGGAATCGAACCTGCAACCTACGCCTTAGGAGGGCGTCGCGCTATCCAGTTGTGCCACGGGGACAATGTATGTAAATCAATAACCTGGGTAATTGTTTTTCAAACCTGCGGAATAAACAACTTGGTACCCTGAAGCGTGGATTTTATAGAGAAGGGGAGACGAGTGCCATATTTCGTTCATATACCAGGGAAATTTCGAACATCCCCAAATGTGGAACCGGTAAAACCCCGAGGGCGTTGATGCTCATCTAAAAGCGGACACCTCCGGATCACGAATGAGGGTCTCGATTGTGCCCTGAGCGGTCCATTTCATACCGTGGGTATTGGGTGCGACCGAATTTATCCAAATGATCAGCCATCACTCGAATCGATCTTCACTCTGAATCGGATAGCAGCGAATCATGTCTGCCATTGACAAGGCTTAAGGAACGAATGTTACCTTCATCGGCGGGCTGAGCAGGTTTTACAGTACCGGACCTTCAAAAGGTATATGTTAAGGCAGCGAAACCTTTTATCACGCGATCGTCATCGACAATCGGGCTGTCGGTAACCTCATCATCGAGATATTCAACGGCGAAATTTATGGCAACACGCCAGCTTTCCGAAAGCTCGACCAGGCCACCAAAGCCGACTTCGAGGCTGACGCTGTCGTCAACGGAATAAGCTGGCCTGTCAGGCCTGGCGGCTGATTCTGGCACACCATAGTCGTGGTCACCCAAATCCTCGCTCAGCCAGTTAACGCCAATCCTGGGGCTAAGCCGCGCGATACCGATTTGAAAGCCCTTTGATACGCTTAGCGTCGCCGTACCGCCCCCGATTCGATCGAGCACATCGTGTTGGTAGCGCAAGTCGAGCTCGACGCCACCGGCCGCTTCATAGACCAGACCAAGCCCGGCAAGCAGCGTGTCGTCGCGGTCGCCGAGTCCTTCGAGCAGCGGACTGTCGTCTTCCTCATAGACGCCGATACGATACGATGCAGTCAACGCCAGGCGTAAATCGTCAGAGCCAACCAGCCCGTAGCGTAACTCGGGTCCCACCCACTGCAATCGTTCGCCGAAGTAGGTCACTGCCGGGATCACCTTGCTGACGTTGCTATTCGAGTCCATGTATGGGCTGCTGCGGCCTATCACGCCGATGCCGACACCCCACTGTCCCGAATCACCCAGCACCCGGTAGAGCCCGATATCCAGTGCAACCGTTTCACCGCTTTGAATCACGAAACTCGCACGTTTGAAACTCGGCGGCCCTTTCGGTCGGTAATTGTTTGACAGCCCCAGCGGTTCTTTGGGGATGCCAATAAAATTCTTGTCGAGCGCTCGGTTATCGTTTTCATCCAGGTAAACCAGGACAGCAACAGCACCGATCGGTACGTCGCCGATAACATAGCTGCCCGACGACTGAATCGGGTAGCGCACTTCCCTGGCCGGGTTACGGAAATCGCCAAAGGTGTTGGCGTTGCTGTACACCTGGAACACTAGCACCCCGTCGACCGGAGCGTTGTTCACGCCGACACTGATTTCCGCAGCACCCGCTGTATAAATCCTGCACAGAAATACCAGTAACAGGCTTGCACCTAATCGTTTCATCAACTCAAATGCCATTCTTCTATGAAAGTTTTACGTGTTAGCCGGGACACCGGATCTCTGGAGGGAAACAACAGGTGGGACCGAACCTTGCAGAATATATGAATCAGTTGCGAGAACAAAGCCTTCAGGCTTGATTGGTATTCCCTGCAAAGGCCTCAATGGCATTTACCAACCAGAAGGGGGACATCTTAGGGGGCACACACTTTCCAGTTACAGAATTGACCCTGGTCTGTTCGGTATACGCTCACAAGGGTTCCTGTTAAATGCGGGCTTGCTCTTAGCATGGCGTCGTCGGTATCATCCGCGGCACGCTGATTCCCGATCCAACCATCACAGGAGGCTAGACAAGCTGCAGTAATTCCCGTGCCAGGCCCTTCGCGGGCAAGGCATATTCGTCATCGGTAGCGACGCGGTCAGCGCCTGACCTGCGACTCCAGATGGCGCCCGGGACAAGCCAGGTTGAACCCCAGGTTATGGTATTTGCATCGCATTCCTTTCTCGGTTTCCTGTTTGTCCTGCTGATGCTCTACTGGCTGGCGGTGCGCCACGACGAGCGCTTCGGCAAACCGCTGTTGATCGCGGCATCCTTCGTGTTTTACGGATTCTGGATTCCGGCTTACCTGGTTTTGCTGACCACCTCGATCCTGTTCAATCACGCCATTGCGCGTGCCTTGCTCGCGGGTCCAGCGCCGCGCATTCGCCTTGCGCTCACCGTGATCGGTGTCGCGTTAAACCTTGCCCTGATCGGTTTTTACAAGTACGCCGGCTTCCTGGTCGAGTCGCTCAACTGGACCTTCGACAGCGGCTTTGACGTGCCCGATATCATCTTGCCGATCGGCATCTCGTTTTTCACCTTTCAGCAAATCAGCCTGCTGGTCGACGCCTACAAGGGCCGGGTAGGGCAACTGCGCTTCTGGGACCACGTGCTGTTCATCGCGTTTTTCCCGCAACTGATCGCCGGGCCCGATCGTGCGCCAGCACGACATGCTGCCGCAACTGGCGGCGCGGCGCGACTGGCGTTTGCGTGCCGATTACATCGCCATCGGCATCGCCCTGTTTGCCTTCGGGCTGTTCAAGAAGGCGGCCATCATCGATCCCTTCGTGCCCTACCTGGACCTGATCTACGCGGCGGCGGCCGCGGGCGACACCGTCGGTTTTGTCGATGGCTGGATGGCCGGCATCGGCTACGGCTTTCAGATTTACTTCGATTTTTCCGCCTACTCAGACATGGCCATCGGTCTCGGCTTCATGTTCGGCCTGCGCCTGCCGGTGAACTTTTTTTCACCTTACAAGGCTGACAGCATTCGCGACTTCTGGCGCCGCTGGCATATTTCACTGTCGCGTTTCCTGCGCGATTATCTGTTCATTCCGCTGGGCGGCAGCCGTCACGGGATGCTGCGCACGGTTGCCGCATTAATGATCACCATGGCGTTCGGCGGGCTGTGGCATGGCGCAGGCTGGACCTTTGTTATCTGGGGTGCACTGCACGGCAGCTACCTGGCGATGAATCACCTGTGGCGCGCCCTCGTCAGGCGTCGCGGCCGGTAAGCGCACAAGCGAAAAGCGCTCCACCTGTGCTGGCGGCTGGA
Source organism: uncultured Gammaproteobacteria bacterium (assembly GCA_963835795.1). Taxonomy (GTDB): domain Bacteria; phylum Pseudomonadota; class Gammaproteobacteria. Next base: position 6,186 of record CAWIHJ010000056.1, on the reverse strand, counting down.
TTCTGCACGCGCTGTCGGTCATCGTCACTTTTCTCGCGGTAAGTTTCGCCTGGGTATTCTTCCGTTCGCCGGACCTCGACTCGGCATTGCGCCTGGCCAGCGCGATGCTCGGCTTTTCGGCGCCTGGCACGAAGTTGCGTTCGCTGACGCGCGGCATCGTGCCGATGTTCCCGGTGTACCTGCTAATCGTCTGGTGTATGCCCAATACCATGGAAATTGTTCCAGGCGACCCGGGCCGCGCTGCACGTCGAGGAATATCGTGACGATCAACAGCGAGCCCTGCGACCCGGCTGGTTGAAGTTTGCAATATCTCCGCGCTGGGCGGTGACCACCGCGGCCGTAGTTTATCTGCGCCTGGTTCGCCCTGTCGAACCTGAGCCCTTTCATTTATTTTCAGTTCTGATGTGCAACGAATGATTCTGCCAATGATGACCCGACACCCCGCACAGCTGACCGCGCAGCGCCGTAACGCGCCCCGGTTTCTGCGTATTTTCAGCAGTGTCGTCGATAGCGATTGCAGCCATCGTCGCCAGCGTCAACCTGGTTGCCTATCGCTACATGCTGTCAGACGACAACCAGGCCATCGTGCAATTGCTGTCGGGCTGGGGACGTATCTACAAGCCGATCCTCCACGACGAAATCAACCCGAGATCGTGGTCTTCGGTGCGTCCTGGGCGCGCGATGCCTTCGACCCACTCGAAACCGGCCAACTGCTCGGGTCGTCGCGTGTTCAACCACGGGGTGTCCGGTGGCACCGCCTATGAAACGCGTCGCTTTGCCGACTCGGCGCTGGACAATCCGAAGCTGCGGGCGGCCATCATCAACCTCAATACCTTTTACCGCGACGACAGCGGCGCGCGCTTTCGCTACGGTTTCGACGAATCGATACTCAATGTCGACGCCGAGCATCACGCCAATCATTTCGTCGGCCTGCGGCGCGCCTATTCACTGGCGCTGGGCGGTTGGGCCGTGGGCGCGAATATCAAGCTGATCTCGACGATCCTGGCGCGCGATCGCGGTGTCACGCGACCCGATTACCTGGAATCCTACGAACAGGGAGACCTGACGCGGCGCAACCTGAAGCCCATCCGCAAACGCATATTTCCAAAGCGGGGCAAACCCTCAGATGTCCCGCCGGAAGATGCCGTGGCAAAGCAGGTGATTGCCAACGAAGCGGAGCTCGGTGTGATGATCGACGGCTTTTGCGCCAAGAACGTCGATGTCTACGCGTATTTCACGCCGACACACACTCGCCAGCAAACCTGTGATCCTCGCGCCAGCGAAGAGATGGCAGCGCTTGAATTTCTACGCCGGAAACAACAATCCTGTGGCAGTCGCATCCACTACTTTAATTTCGCTTACGCCAACGCAATGACGCTCGAAGGCGTGTTGCAGCCGGTCAAGGCCAGCCTTTACTACCGCCCCGACGGGCACCCGCGGCCAACCGCAGGCCTGGTCATGGCGGCGACGATGTTCGCCAAGCCTTACCCCAGCGATACCCTGCCTTCGCTGCAACAGGATTTTGGCGTCGAACTGCTCAGCCACGCCGATGCCGAAGGCTGGCTGTTGCAGCGCGCCGCGCGTTGCCACGGAGACTGGGGTGACGCGGGTTTCGACAAGATCAAGCGGGCACTGTCAAAACCCTGAATCACGGGTGCTTCAGCCGCTGTCTCCAACGCAACCATTGCGCCAGTTTTTATCGTGCCAGCGAAATGCGATATGATTGCGTCTGTATTCATACGTTAGCTGCATTGGCGTCTGCTACGCCAGCAAAACGGTGTCGACGCGAGGATAGATAAAAAAGGGGGGAATATGGGGCAGGGTAACGACAATCGCAAGGCGGTGATAACGGGTGTCGTGGTACTGGTGATTGCGTTGCTGATCTGGTGGTTTCTGCATGACGCAGAGCAAGACCGGATCAACGCGCTGGAAACCGAGGCGGCAAAGTATCTGCAGGCACTGACCGACGAGCGCGAGCAAAGCCGTGAGAGTGAAGCCGGGCTGCAAACGAAAATCGAGGAACTGGCAGCGGAGCGGGCTACCCTGCAGGCGGGGCTCGCCAACAGCCAAACGGATAATTCCCGCATCGAAACCTTGAGCCGGGAAGTGGCCGACTTGCAGGCCGCCCTCGATGCCGCACAGGTGGACAATGCCCGCCTCGAGACGTTGACCCGGGATGTGGACGACTTGCAGTCCGCCCTCGATGCCGCACAGGCGGACAATGCCCGCCTCGAGGTGTTGATCCGGGAAGTGGCCGACTTGCAAGCAGCGCTCGATGCGACACAGGCGGATAAATCACGCATCGAAGCCAACATGCACGAAGAGCTGGCGCGTATGCAGTTATCCACTGCGGAGCTGCAACAGGAACTGCAGCAGCGGCAATCAACCCAGGCATCGCTCAACCAGTCGCTGCAACAGGTGAGTAACGAAAAAAGTGAACTCGCTGCGCGGCTCGCCGCGGAACGTGAAGCGCAACGCCAGTTGCAACAGCAGATCACGGCGGTAGCAGACGATATCGATGAAAAGGAAACGGCGCTGAAAGGGGCTGGCTTTGCGGCTCTACGCCTTAAATACCAATTGGCACGAAAACAACAGGAACAACGGCAATTGCAGGCCAACCTGGAGCAATTGAATCGAGAGCGTGAAGCCGAAGCGGAGCATTTTGCCGAGCTGCAACGGCGCCTGCAGCGCGAGCTTAATGAAAGCCGGGTGCAAATCTCACAGCTCAAGAATCGCATGACGGTGATCAAGCTGACCAGCGAAGTGCTGTTTGCGTCCGGGTCGGCAAACATTAAACCGGCGGGCCGGAAAGTACTGGCATTGATTGCAGAATCGCTGAACAGCTACCCAGACCGCCAGATCGGCATCGAGGGACATACCGACACTGTGCCGGTGGGTAAGAATTCGCGGTTTGCCTCGAACTGGGAACTTTCAGCGGCCAGGGCGCTTTCGGCAGTCAACTTCCTGCAGCAACATAACCAGGTCGATCCGAGCCGCCTGAAGATCGTCGGCTATGGCGAGCACCAGCCGGTTGCCAGCAACGACACTGCAGCTGGTCGTCAGCTCAATCGGCGCATTGAAATACGCGTGTTGCCGCCTGGCGAAGAATAACGGGTTTCTTGAGTCGTCCCCCCCGGTGCGTTAGACCGGCGCCCACGGGGATTCAGCAATTGCGCCGTGCTGATCCCCGGCTCGGAGGCCGGGATGACTGGCCGCGTTATTCCTGGTAGTAGTAGTCGTACTTGACCAGCAGGTGACGCATGAATTCCCAGGCCTCGTTATAGGCGAGACCGCTATCCTCGGGGATGATGATCTTGACGTACAGATTTTCGCCCTGTTCGCGTTTAAGCTTTGCCAGGCGCGCTTCGACCTCGGCCAGCGTGAGGGTGCTGAAATCCTTATCCCCCGGCTCGCGATATCGGATGACGTTGCCTTTTTCACCCTTGATGTAATAAACCGATGCGATGTACTTGCCGCGGGCGCTGCGTGCCGGCTTGATCAGTTCTTCGTACTTGGACTTCACCGTTTCGTATTCACCCTTCAATGCCAGCAGTTGCTGGTTATAAGCGGTGATCTCCTGCGACAGTCGCTCCTTCTCGGTGGACAACTGGCTGATGGTTTGTTGTTGCTGGCTACTGGACGTGGCCAGTTCCGCGATTTCGAGGCGCGCGGAATCGAGCTCGCTTCGAGCCGCTTCACCCGCCTGCCGCTGTTGTGCCAGTTGCTGGCTGAGCAGGGCGATCTGTTCGGCCATTTCATTGAACTGTGCGGTGGCCGCATTGATTTCAAAATTGGCGGCGTCGAGTTCGGCGCGAGTCTGCTCCAACGACTCCTTCAGTTGACTATTTTGTTGCTGCAGCTCGGTGACGCTGCTTTCCTGGTCGCGCAGTGCCGCCTGCGCCGTGGCCAGTTCTTCATCTTTTTTCATCAGGCGCAGGCGCAGAATTGAAGTTGGTTTGCTCGGCGTTGGCGAGACGTTCTTCGAGCGTCACGTTTTCCATCGACGTGGATTCGATCATCTGCGCGGCCATGCGTTCGGCGGCAATGCTCTCCTGCAGCTCGGCGACCAGTTGCCAGTTGCGCACCACCAGGATGCTGGTTGCCATCAGGAAGATCAGCGTAATCACCATCATGACGTCAGTAAACGACGGCCAGAAGCTGTTCTCGCCGCCGATGCCGGCTGTGGCTGCTGCCGATCTGGACGAAGCCCTGATTCACTGTTCGTCTGCGTCTGCTTGTCGGTTCTGCGATTGCTTCGGGCGGCAGGCGGAAGCCCTCGCGCAGCAGGCTGCGGATCTGTTTTAACTCATCGGCAAAACGATCCGCCTGTTGCTGATTGGCGGCAATCGTCTGCTGCAGCGTAACCGCGGCATCGCGGTAGATGTCCTGGGTCTGCTTGAGACGGTCGGCGGCGACGATCACCGATTTAATCAGGTCGCCCAGCTTGTACACGATATCGTCGCTACTCTTGACGTAACGCGGCAGCAGATAAATCGAAGTCAGTTGTTCGATGCCGCCCAATCGGCTACATAATGTTTCAGGTTTAGTTTTTCAATTATAAATCCAGAAAAAATTGCAATTCCTAACCCGGTGGTAACATAAATTAATGCCACTTTCCATCCAACCAACCCAACCAGTAAAACTAATGCTACTTCGTTGATCAGTGGTGCCGCAATTAAGAACGAAAAAGTGACACCTAATGGTATTCCGGCTTCCACAAAACCAAGGAATAAAGGGATTGCTGAACATGAACAAAATGGTGTGACAATGCCTAATAACGAGGCCATTATATTTCCGGTAAAAAGTGATTTGCCTTCCAGTGCTTTCCTCGTTTTTTCAGGAGAAAACCAACTGCGGATAACTCCAACAATAAAAATTATCAGAACCAGCAATAACATTACTTTTGGCACTTCATAAATAAAAAACCAAAGTGCCTGTGTAAAATGATTACCTTCTTTTAAATTCAGGATGGAATAAATAATAAAATCAGTAATTCCTTTAAGGTTCAGATAAATAAGAATCCAAACCGGAAGGGTTAATAAAGGAAGATATTTCTTTATTGTATTCAATTCTAATTATTATTGATAAATAAATCAGATAAGTAAATGATATAAATATAATATATGCCTACTCCAATAAACAGTACGGCAATAACCCGGCGCATCCAGAATTCAAAGGTTTTTAATGCATTATAAAACCGCCCGATATTCGCAATTGCAAATGCAATGATCCAAGATATCAGAATTACAGGAATCCCGGTTGCTATTGCAAATACAATTGGTAGATGAAGCCCGCTGGTGCTACTTATAGTAAGGGGTATAAGCATTCCGAAGTATAACACTCCACTGTATGGACAAAAAGCAAGTGCAAATATTATCCCCAATAAAAATACATGTAGAAAGCTCCATTTGGTTCTGCCTTCCATTTTGCCTGATAAGCTTTTGAAAAAGGGGAAATTTATTTTTAATATACCTAATAACAACAAACCAGCTACTACTAAAAACGGGCCCAATATTTTTGCACCGTGTCTTTGAAAAAACAGGGATAACTCCATTTTATCGGCACCTATAAATAAAACAATAGCAAGTACTGTATATGAAAATGCCCGCCCGGCAGTATAAATTAATCCATTAATAAAAACACGGTTCCGGTTTGAAAGGTCTTTGCCAATATATCCGATAGCTGTAATATTTGTAGCCATTGGACATGGGCTAATCTCCGTGCATTAATAAGCCTAAAATAAAAGCCGAAAAAAATGGCGTTGAGCTATTTTCGTATAAATTAGCCAGCAAGGATTCCATTTTATAAATCGCCGATAGCTTCCTTTACAATTTTTTTAAATTTTTCTGCATTAGTCCGTGCAAATAAAAAGCCTTTATCAGTGAGGTCTGTTTTCTTGCCTTCCTTAAGAACAAAAAGAGCTTGTCCTTCGACCTTTAGTTTTTTAAATGAATCTCCTTGTTTTTAATATCATCAAAATTATAAACTTCAAAGGTTACAAGACCTTCTTCCATTTGACTGGCAAAATTTTCCATAAGTGCATTTTGAGCTTCATTTTCAATTGCCCTGCAGGTTTCACAACGGGTTGTGTTGTGGAAATAATAAACTTTCACCTTTTCAGTGTCTTTTATTTTTACCGGGTTTGAAACAAATGCCGGTAATAAAAATCCGGCTATTAAAAAGGAC
>CAWIHJ010000055.1:0-40015 GCA_963835795.1 uncultured Gammaproteobacteria bacterium | reverse complement strand
TAAATATTATGAATTATATTTAGAATACTTACGACAATTTTCTAATGCTTTACATTAGTTTCTATTTAGTTGCCATAGATGGTTCTGAATCGCCTTTTGAGCAATCAGAGTAATCCTCATCATCTGCGAAATCTGTGGATTCAACTAGTTTCAAAGTCGTCTTCGTTTACCGTCGCGCCACCTTATTTTTTAATCTACTACATTAATTCCAGATAACTAACCTTACAAGATTATATAATTATGACGACCGGTCAATCTGTGGTCAGGCTGATTCCTCAGCGCAGTTCAACTGTTTAATGTGTACGAATAAGTTCGCCGGTAAGCGATTTTACCCGGCTTCAATTCGTTGATCCTCAATTCGTCGAGCCGCTCAAAGTTTATCGCGATCGTACCTCCTTGCGCCAGTGGCCGCGTTTCGCTGCGGCCATCGCATGGGTTTGACTGGGCGCAATCTACCGCCGAGCCGGCAAGTTGGGGGGAAGCCTGGGACGGGTTGCGCCGGTAAAAAAATCGGGACTGGCGTCCGAGGGAAACCAGCCCCGACAAGCGGAGTCGTCTACTCATGAAGACATCGCCGAGATTTTTACGGCGGTGGTGAAGGCCGGATCGACAACTTCCTGCTGATCGACCTCGATCCAGAAAACCTGCGCTGACTGGTGAAGCTTATTATCATTCTGGTTGCCAATATCGACGAATCGATAGCCCGGCTGGCCATCGAGTTCCTGCCTGACCGATTCGGAAACACAGATACCACCGGAGCTGGCCAGCTTTTCCAGGCGCGCCGCCAGGTTGACTGCGTTGCTGTAGACATCACCGCGATCGCTGATCACATCGCCAATGTTGACACCGATTCGGAACAGCACTCGCCGATCGACAGCCCGGTTGGTATTCCATTGCCGGGCTGCCAGCTGCACATTGATCGCACAGTGCAACGCGCTGTCGGCATCCTTGAATTCTGCGAGGATGGCATCGCCTCCCAGGTGCACAATACGGCCATGGTTGTCGGCCACATTGGACATCATGATCCTGATCGCCTCGACCAGCAATCGATGAGTGCCTTCTTCATCCTGCTCGGTGAGTTGGGAGTAGTTCGCGATATCAGCGTAAAAAATTCCCGCGGGCTTGCGATCCCGGCCACAGGTTTTGGCGACGTTATCGTGGATTTTCCAGCCAGCGGATCGAGCCCTTGCGGGGGTGGCGCAGGGCTTTACCTTGCCGTGTTCCGCGGCTCCCGCCAGATCACTACCCTGGTTGAAATACGAAATTGCATTGTCTAATGTCCACTTCACCGGAATGCCTGCCTCTGTGTAAACTGCGGCCCTCATGGGCCCGTGGCTTTCCATGATCCCGATATCGAATTCTTTGTATGTGGCATTTCACACAGCCAGGAAAGCACCCTGGGTGGCAAGCGGGTTAGCTATCCCTGGGCAAGGATATTTTCGAGATGCCGGCAGTCAGCATATTGCCCGTTTCACCGACCGCCGCCACCGGGTAGTTTTCATCGAGCAACAGCTTGAGGTTGAAGTCGGGTTCGATTTCGATCAGTTTTCGGTAGGAAGCCTGGGCGCCTTCGATATCTCCCGCAAGGCTTTGAGCCGCGGTCAAATAGCGCAGGGCCGCGGTAAAGGTCGGCTTCTCCTGGGTGGCGAGGTCCCCGTAGTGGGCGGCCTCCTGGTAACGCTGGTTGATTGCAGCGGCCATCGCACAAGTGGTGTAAATGCAGTAGCGGTATGGACTGAAGCGGCCGAGCTTGAGCGCGAGTTGCGATTGCTGGTAGGCCGCCTCCTTGTTGTTGATGTAGACATTGGTTACCGCGCTCAAATCAAAACAGATGGCTTGCATCGGGTTTAACTGGAACATGCGATCGAAAATTTGCTGGGCCCTGGCGTAGTTGTGGAAGATAAACGAATGCGCATGCGCGATCAGCGCCAGGGTAACCGGGTTGAAGCGCCCCTGCTCCTCGGCGACAGTCACCGTTTCCAGCAGCTCCTTGCGCAGCTCTTCGGGATTTTCGACGAGGCGTTCGCCGAGCATGTAGGCAACGATGTGGGTTTTCCAGCCCAGGTAGACACTGCGCGGGTTATTGAGATACGCCTGGTCGAGAAACAGGTCCGCACTGTGGAGGTCTCCGTGCCGACCTTTCAGGGTTTCATTAATCGCTGCCAACGCAAGCTTGGCGCATTCGCGTTGTTCGCTGTGCGCGACAAACCCCGGGCTGCTGAAAACGAACAGCGCCGCGTCGATTATTTCATTGATAAATACGCGCAGGCCTACAGACTCGAAATAGCCGGCGTCGGCCTTGACCCGACAATAGCCACTCCACAGTTGACGGTTGTCGACCGAATCGAAGAATCGACAGTGGATGAAGAAGCTGTCGTCGACGAGTTTCACCGAAGCCTGCAGGAAGAAGTCAACACCGCCGGCCGCGAAACTGTCGTTGTTGGCACCGGTCAGAATCCGATGCCGATAGTCATAGGTTTCGGCAATGCCGAAATTACGCAGTTCACGTGCGATCAAATCGGAGATCATGTCGCCAACGACATTATCGCGTCGCGACTCGCCTTCCGAGAGGCTGCTTAAAACACCGATGCCGATGACGTTGCGATCGCCAGGCGACGTGAAACTGGAATCAACAACAGTTTCCCGGACGGGTCGCGATTCGCTGACTTCGTGCACGGCGCGTTCCAGGCGCAGCCAGTCATCGAAGCCTTCATCATTGATATCGAGTCCGGCCAGCAGGGTTTCGTGCGGCGCCGGCAACAAAACTTCAAATTTATCGGCTGCCAGCGCGACATGCTCCTGGGTGGTCGATAACACCCCCGGGGCATCCTGCAGGGCTTTTCGCAACGCGGTCAATGCCTGGCGCAGACTGGCGGCGGCCTGTTGCTCGCTGCGGGTGCTCCACAGGCGATCTTTTAACTGACTACGCGTCAACCGGTTTGCATGCGCAAGCGCCAGCATCGACAGTATGGCGCGCGCTTTCTTGTTACGCATATCGATGGGCGTGCCATGAACGGCGATTTCGCCTGCACCCCGAGCATCGATACGTAACGGCCTGCTATCCACGGTTACGTCCTTATCTTTCCAGCAATTTTCATCGACTATACCTATTTTTTTGTGCTCCCAGGCATTAATTATCACTTAATCATGCTGGATTCACGATTGATTCACGCGACCACGATATTTTTGCTATCCGATCAACCAGAAATCTGGACTCGATAGTTTTAAAACTATTCCAGGAGGTTAGCAAATGAAGATTTCGGACTTTCCTTTTTTTCGTGATATCAGCGAAGCGGATACGCGCAGCCTGATTGAGCATACTCGCCGCGTCGAATTCCAGCCCGGCGAGACGATCCTGGCCAAGGGCTCGCGTATCGAGTGTGTTTATTTCATCGTGAAAGGGCGCATCAAGGAGTCGACGTATAGTCGCTCGGGTAAGGAAATCGTGTTCAGCACCCTGGAGCAAGGCGATTGCTTTGGCATTGTTTCGCCGCACCAGATGGAGTGTACAAAATCGGATTTTATCGCCTGCACCCGGGCCGAGGTTTTCGCGGTACGCGTGAGTGAGTTTATCCGCCTGATGCGCGCCGACCCATCGGTTACCGAATCGGTGCTGGACGAAGTCACCAATCAGGCGCACAAATTTTCCGACAAGCTCTATGAAATCCGTGCCATGGATGTGCCGGCACGCACCCGCGCAGAATTGTTACGGCATATGTCGCATGCGGCCTGCGCACAGGGTTCAAGTTTTGCCGAGATTGATAACCTGCCGACTCACGAAGAAATCGCCAACCGGATTTTCACGCACCGCGAGGCCGTTTCCAGGGAGATATCTAAACTGAAAAGAGACGGGATCATATTCAGAACAGCCAACAATCGGCTGGTAGCCAACATCGGCCTGCTGCAAAAAATGGTGGGTGAGTTTTCCTGAAGACCCGCGCCCTGCCAGGCGCTATTCAGGAATTGGTATGCGCGGCGCTGTCGTCTAGTCGGCGACAGCGTCGCGATACCACTGTTTTTCGCTGTCATGCTCGGCGCTACTCCCCGGCGCAGGTAAATAGCCGCCAGCGGCGGAACGCCGCTGTGATATCGCCAGCTTTGTTTCGATCGGAAACTGCAATTCAACTTCTCTGCTAATCGTTGTGAATCCAACGCTGATGCTGACCTTCAGCGTGAGGCTTTGCTCGAGTATCGCCGCCCCGCTAACGAATAGCTCGCCGTAGTCCTCGTGCTCGATATCGTTGAGGTTATCGCCATGGTTCGCAGTGGATTCATCATCGGCGCGCGGATGGGGAAAGAATACCGGGTTGATCCAGATGTGATCGCTATTTCGATGGTTGACGGCAATGGTTTCCCACAGGGGAAACCCATCGGTCTGCATTTCGCCATCCTGGTGCCCCTGTCTTTTGCGCTTGCAGGCAATCGATGTGACGAGGCACAGATTTTTCACATCGGTGTCACTTAGATCCCAGTTCCAACGGTAACGCAGGTAGTAACCGCCATCATCGATGGAATAGTGCAGATAGAACTCACCATCATCCAGGGTCTGCTCCCCGATCGATTTTGGCTGGCCATTGCAGGTGCCCGACGCCTTCACGACATCTTGCAGATAACTACCAATCGCCGCCGCCTGGTCATCACTGACCGATTGCATTTCATCGACTACCACGTCGTCAACCAGTAACTGCAGGCAACCATCACCTGTGATCAGGTTGTCGAATAATTGATGATAGGTTTTGACGGATATAGCGTCCCCCTCGATCCAGTCGATACTACGAAATTTATCCAGGAATTCGCCACTCAAACCGATGCTGTGTTGAAAAACACCGACGCTGGACGATCCATCCAGCCCTTCGAAATCGCGGATATTCACGCACTCCGTAACGACGCAGCGAGCATCCTCGGCCCACCAGGCCAGTTTTACAACCGCAGACTGGGCGCCAGGCGATGCGGGCATCGGGGTGTTGTACCTGCCCTTTGCCGCGTAGAAAATCTTGCCGGTTTTTCGCTTGAGATCGTATTCACCAATGACCGTCAGGACATCCCCATTGGCGCAAAAGTCCTTGTCACTAATCTGACGAAGTCTCTCCAGCAGGCCGACATAAGTGAAGTCGGAGACCCATTTCGGATATTGATAGGTCATTAAATCGAACCACTGGTCATGCGCCAGCATTTCTGGAGCAGTGCCATTAAACCGATTATCGAGACCGACGTGCGTCTCACCGGCCTGATCATTCAGTTTCGCGGACAGGAATCCGTATTTGCTCGACGCATGTTTATTACCAGGGTCCCGGTCGGCGCCTGGTTCTTTGCGCTGACCAATGACATAGCCGTGAAGCTGGCAATCGGGTATTCCGGGATGGCGACGTCCGAGTGCGTGAGCCAGTTCGTGCGCGCCCAGGTCCCCTTCCATGTCGGCTGACGTCATCGTCACCACGTGGGGTGCTGCGAACTGGGGCGAATCCATCGCCGCGCCGCCGAAGCGGCCACTGGGATCGGCAATCAGGCCGAGGTACAGGGTACTGGTATCACGGCCGTGAAGAATATCCTGCTCTCGAATGGCCAGCAGGTACTGAAAGAAACTGGCATAGCTGCGCGTCAATTCTTCCTGGGTACGCCTGCTTTCGCGCTGTATGGGTCCGAGCGCGCGAAAATTGCGTGGCGCGCCCATGTCGACACTGCTCCAGGTGACATTGGCGACCGGAAAGGTATTTTCCACGTAGCGCCTTATGGCTTCGGCCTCGCCTCGCTGCGGTTGGAGGTAGGCGCGATTCGCCGCATCACGGTGGCGAAACATCACGATGCGGCAATGCATATCGGGACTCGCAACCACGGTGATCGGGCCGGTTTCGGTTGCGCGTTTTGGCACGAGCTCAGCATCGCAAACACTTCCCGCATCGGTGACCGTGACGCGTTCCAGTTTGGCGATTATGGTTTGACCGGCAGCCTGCTTCAGCAACGCATCCGGTAATTGAAAGTTCAGGGAACTCGTCCAGTCCACTCGCTGGTCGCGCAGCGACATCGACGCCATCAGGCGCACGGGGCGCGAGCTGGCCTGGTAGATCAGTCGATTCGGCCGACTGCCGATCGTCCGCTGTAAACAGATACTCAAGTGCCCGGTGATTAACGCCGTATCGGCAACACCGGAAGCGCTCAGGTACACCCGCACATAACTGCGCTTGCCGGCGACCAGGGGTACATCGTTGTGGACGTTCTGAATCGCCTGCACGACTTCAATATTAGCAACGGTTATTCTCACCACGCCTGTATCCCCGGGTTGCTCATCGTTATCGGCAGCGTCCTATTCCCACTCACTGCGCGCATCATCCAGGAGTTTCTTGAACACCGCACTGTTACCCCGGTTCCATATCTCTCCCGCAAGGTATTCGCCGAGGGCGCTGTCAGAGGCGTAATGCACGCCTGCCCACTCGCGATTCTCGGCGATGTCACGGGCCTCCTGGCTGACGTAATTCTGCAACCTGGCATACTCCGGCTGATTGAATACCTGGCGTAACGCTTCCTTGACGGCATGCGCCTGGGTCGAGTGTCCGCTCGGAAACGAAAAGTGCGCCGGCACCAGCACCGTGGGGAAAAGCTTTTGCGTGAGCTGTGATGGGCGCGGGCGCTTGAACCCGAGCTTGAAATGCATGGCTACCGCGTAGGCAACCTGGACCATGGTTTCCATCAGGCGCACCGTGGCCACGTGGACCCGCGGGTCGATACCGCAGGCGTGCATCATGCGCGGCAGAAAGTCCTCGGATTCGTCGAGGATGTCGTCGACGCGTTCATCCAGTTGTGGGTGTTCCTGCTTCCACACCAGCTCCCGAACCTCGGGGTCGGAAACCGTTAGCAGGGTCTCACGCGCATGCTTTTTCAAATTGGGCAGCGACATGCCTTTAAACCTGGCCTGTTGTCTGGCCCTGAATGTTTTTTCATCACCAGGACTCATCGGAGTTCCGCCGGCTGCGACCCGCTCTGCGTTTTCCGCGGCGACCAACTCTTCAATTGCGTCCTGACAATACTTTGTGCGAAAGCCTGCATTCAGCATCTTGCCTTTGAATTCCTTGAGGTAACATTTGCGCGCCACGCGAAGATAAAGATCGGACGCGCTACCGGCATTAAATGCCACCGTGGCGGTATCGGGCGACCCGTCGGGGTTGAAGATAATCCAGTCGTCGCAAACCTGGATGAAGCGGTTTACGTAAGTGGCGCTGATCCAGTCGAGCGCGCTGCGCACTTCGTCCGCATCGAAATCGTCGTCAAGCCCGGCATCCAAATCATCGATCAGACCATCACCCGCAGAACGCGAGCGACTGCGCGAACGCGAGCGGGATCTCGAGCGCGAACGTGATCGAGAACGTGATCGCGAACGCGACCTTGATCTTGAACGCGAGCGGCTGCGTGACAACGGGAATGACTCGTCAATCCCCACTGCGACATCGCTATCGCCAACACATTGAGTTTCCTGGAAATCGTCATTCAACCTGGTGTCCGCAGCCATCCCATCCATCGGCATCTCCGCGCCCGGACTTGTTGCGTTGTTGACCTGACCCCGATTCTTGTTTTCCTCACCATGTTGCATGGCACACCTCATTCTTATGGTCATTCATTCGTTTGATCCGGGCAACCATATCACTAGCGCGACAGGAATGCAGTCGTGTTGCTGAATACTGAAGTTACCTCGATTCAACAGCCCGGCTCAACAAATTCCACCACTGGTCGCAGGATTCCGCTTAAACGCCATCGTCACGACGCTGCGCTTCTTCGCAAGGCACGATGAGATCCCCTCCCGGAGTTCTCACCTTCAGATATATATCGCCAGCGAGGTCCAATACTTCGATGACCTTACCCTCAACATCGTCACTCACGACAAAGTCACCTATTTCAATATTGCGTTTCACGAGCTCATACCTCCACCGGATTAACGGTTGCGCATTGAAGCGAACGACCTCAATAATTACCCGGCTATAAATATCAAATTCTGCCCTCCCCTGGCCTTTACCTTGTCATTTGCATTGCTTTAAACCCTGGCAGCATTCCCGCATTTCCGGTTTAACCGGAGCAAGGTTAAACAACGGCAAGTGGGTTCGATGTGAGAAAAACCACAGACAGGTGGAAACCAATGCCCCATCCTGCCGCGAGCCGCTGATTGTCGGGCGGATCAACCTGCAGTTAGAATACCGGTTGTTCCAGTCGGCCTGTGCGTCGGGTTCGCGAAGACCGTCGGGATACTACACAACATGGAGAATCGATATGAGTGCATTAACGGGAGAGACCATCGTCTGCGGCCAACGCGGCAGCGCAGGCGCACAGCTAAGGATTTTTGGCGACGAATATTACGCACGCTACGAAACGCTGGATGGATACTCGGTGGTATTCGACAAAGACATCGGCTGTTATTGCTATGCGCAGCTGGTGGCGGGCCGTTTCGTGTCGAGCGGCACCCCGCTTTATAAACCGGCGCCCGCCGGGCTGCAAAAGCACATCAAGGAAGACCCGCAGGTCCGCAACGAAAAATTCGAGCGCAATTACAATCGCCTGCGGCCACGCGAATTCGATGAAGATACCAGCAGCTCGTTCACCCTAGGCCCGGATGCCGGCCTGCTCGACGGCCGCAAACTGCACCAGGGTCGGGTCAAAGGGCTGACGATCATCGTCGATTTCGACGACGTCACCACCAACATTGCCCGCGACACCGTCGACGACATGTTCAACGGTGCCAACTTCACCAAAAACGGCAACTATTGCTCGGTCAAGCAGTACTTCAAGATCGTCTCCAGTGGCAAGCTGAAATACAGCAACACGGTGGTCGGCCCGGTCAAGCTATCCAAACGTCGCAGTCACTACATCAACAACTTGCTGGTCAAGGAAGCGCTTGATCTTGCGATCGATCAATTCGGCGTCAAGCTGTCCGATTTCGATTCGCGCGGCGAAGGGATCGTGGATGCGATCAATATCCTCTACGCCGGCAATTCCCAGTATTCGGGCGATCTGTGGCCACACAATTCGGTTGCCAGCCTGCGCTACGGCGAGATGCGCACCCACTATTACCAGCTTACCGGGCTCGGGACCCACGAGGTCGACCTGCGCATCGGCACGATATGCCACGAAAACGGCCATTTACTTTGCCGTTTTCCGGACATGTACGACTATGGCAAGCGCGATGGCGATTTTGAAAGTAGCCAGGGCATCGGTCGTTACTGCCTGATGGGTTCGGGTAACCACCTGAACGATCGGCGCACACCCTCGCCCGTCTGCGCCTACCTGCGCGAGCTGGCCGGCTGGGTTGACGACGTGGTGCTGCTCGACTCCCCGGCGCGGATTACCCTGCCGCACAGCAGCTATGACAAGGCCTGGAAGGCAGAAACCACGCTGCCCAACGAATACTTCATGCTGGAAAACCGCAGTCGCCTGGGCCTGGACGCGCACCTGCCGGCGAGCGGTCTTGCGGTCTACCACTGCGACACCTTCGGTTCCAACGAGTGGCAGGACGGTACCCGCAACCGGCATTACCAGTGCGCGCTGTTGCAGGCCGATGGCAGCCTCGATCTCGAGAACAACCGCAATGCCGGTGATGCCGGTGACCTGTTCGTCGCCAACCCGGAACTCACTCTATCGGATACCACCGTGCCATCGTCGCGCATGTGGAACGGTACGGATTCCGGATTAGTGGTTTCGGAGGTCAGCGACCCGGGACAGGATATCCAGTTCACGGTCGGTACCCCGCGCAGTAATCCGCTCGCCGAATTCGAAGTGTTTCCAAACCTGGTGATTCCTGACAACGATCCCAACGGCGTGAGCAGTTCGGCGAACCTGGACATCGCAGGCGAAATCACCGAGGCCACGGTCGGCGTCGAAATCATCCACAGCTGGATCAGCGACCTGACCGTCAAACTGGTATCGCCGCAGGGCGTTGAAGTCATTCTGCACAACCGCGAAGGGGCTGATGGGGACGATATTCGCAAGAAGTATCACAGCGCGGAGCTGGCGAGCCTGGCAAATCTTGTTGGCACAGAGGTCAAGGGCGAGTGGACGCTGGTGGTGATCGACCAGGCGTCGCAGGACGTCGGCCGCCTGCTGCGCTGGGGTCTCGCTTTCAAGTATCAAAACACGGCGACCAGTATCACCGGGACGGCAACGCCCGGGCTGGCGATACCCGACAACAATACCCAGGGCATATCCAGCGACATCGATATTACCCCGGCCGGTAATCTGCAGAGTATCGTAGTGGATGTCGACATCACGCACAGCTATATCGGTGATCTGCGCATCGACCTGATCGCGCCTTCGGGAGAACTGGTGCGGCTACACAACAAGGAAGGCGGCGGCAAAAACGATATCAAACGCAGCTACGATGTCGACACGACAGCCGATCTCAATGATCTTGGCGGCACGCCTGTACAAGGTACCTGGCGTTTAAGCGTGCGCGATTCCGCCCGCGTCGACGTCGGTACCTTGAACGCCTGGTCGATCACGCTGGAGATCTGAAGGAAATGGATTTTCGCTGTGGTGGCCATTATTTCAATGGCTACCACGGCGAATCGAATGATCCGTTTACGGCAGAATGGGCGGTGGCGGTTTAATCTGGAAATGCACGTGGTTATTGTGGCCACCGAGATGGGCGCACAAACCTTCGCCAATCAGCACCCGGTCGTTGAAAAAGACGCTGGTCACCAGCGGGTGATCCTGCAATGCGACGAGCTGGGCGCGCATCGCCTCCCGATCGTAGGCGCCGTTAGTGTTCGGATTCCCGATACCACCGGACCCACCGTCCAGGCGCGGCAAGCGTAAATCACAGGCGAGCCCGGTTTCGTGTCCCGCGTGATCCGGCGTATCGCCGCCTTCCGGCAGGCTGACGTCGTTGACGGTCAGCAGCGCGGCATGCGGATTATCCTGCAGGTATGCACCGTCGTAAGCGGCGCCCAGGCTGCGAATGGTTTCAGCCAGCCAGTTGGTGCCGAAATCGTGCTGGTCGTTTTCATCGACCGCTTCGAAATTGGTAAAGCCCGGCCCATCAAAGGGCATGGTAGTCCAGCGCGGCGCGTTTACCGCGTCGAGGTATTTGTTGGTGGTGAACCCGGGGTCGATGCGCCCGTCCCCGCCGACCGCGCTGCGCCCGGCAATGATCGACTGGAACAGCCGAATCGCCATAATCAGCCCCTGATCCGACTCGCGATTTACCGCGAAAAATCCAAATCCGAGCTCGGCGAGGCGTTGCTTCACGGCAATCACATCGCGCGCTGCATTTGTTCCGCCTTTACCGACGCTCCCGGTTAGCTCGAGTGCCATGGTCATCCCTCCAGGTTCACGTTTAGTGGCTCGGACCGCTACCCGGTGTCATTAACAGAGGTCTCAACACGGTCAGCCTGACGCATCAGAGTAATGGGAAAAGGCGGTAATGAAAAGTTAAAGCAACGGCGATAGTCATGAACCTGAAATCATTGCCGAGGTCAGCGGATTGTTGTGCCAAAAGGTATTTACAATCATCTAATTTACTGGAACACCGGCTTCAGCGGGTCAGGATTTGACTTCATTTTCAATTAGGCATAGTGTTGATCGGATAATTCGTAACGACAGTTAAGTTTGTGGGTGGAAGGGAATGTATCGAATCAAACATTATGCGCTGACCGTGGCAGCGATTTTCGGGGCGCAATTATCTTCAATTGCTGGCGCCAATTCGACTCCTCAGGATACGAGCAACAACGAAGTGCTCAACCGGGTTGCGAAAATCCAGCAAGAGTCAAAATCGCAGAACAAAACACCTGAATTTTTGCAAAACAACCAGATTTCCCAGTGGTATAACTGGTCCGACTGGCAAGACTGGAATAACTGGTATAACTAGAAGCAGGTTTTGCCGGTTTTCCAGGCAATGATCTGTAGCACAGGAGTGCAATGATGCACGTCCAATCCGTGCCTGTACCGCCTATCAAAACTTCTTTTACGCAGCAGCCCATCGGTCCGCTCGAACTGCTGGTGCTGCAGGCGACCCCGTTTTGTAATCTTGATTGCAGTTACTGTTACCTGCCCGATCGCGACGATCGCAGCAAGATGGATTTAGCGGTGGTCGAAAAAGCCATTGAACGCGTGCTCGAGGCAAAGCTCGCCGAAGGCGAATTTACCGTGGTATGGCATGCGGGAGAACCGCTGGTGGTGGGGGTCGATTATTACGAGCAGGCGATCGAGCGCATTGCCAGCCTTGTACCGGACGAGATCACTGTCCACCACTCCTTCCAGACCAACGGCGTTCTCATCGATCAGGGCTGGTGTGATTTCTTCAACCGACACAAGATTCGCCTCGGGCTCAGCATCGATGGTCCGCAGGATATTCACGATCGCTATCGCAAAACCCGAAACGGCAAAGGCACTCATCACAAGGTGACCCGGGCAGTCGAGCTACTGAATGACAGCGGCACAAGTTATCATGTGATCGCGGTGCTGACCGACGATGCCATTCAACAGGCGGATAAACTATTTCACTATTTTAATGCATTAGGCAGTGAATACATTTGCTTTAACATCGAAGAAATAGAAGGCTGCAACCAAAGCTCGACAGTACTCGAGAATGACCGCTACTCGAATTACATTGAATTCCTGGATCGCTTCCAGCGACTTCGCCAGGAACACGGCTCAAGCTTCAGAATTCGCGAAATCGATGGCGTGATTAGCGCCGTGATGAACTGGCAGAGTGATCCTCAAAACAATGCAATCAGGCACCAGGAAAACACCCCATTCAAGATTCTCAATGTCGATGTCAACGGTAACTTCGCCACCTTTTCGCCCGAATTGCTGGGCACCAGCAGTGATCGATACGGGGACATGAAGCTGGGCAACCTGTTCGAAACTTCAATCAGCGAGTGCCAGCAGAGCCTGCATTATCAAAGAATCGCAACTGCAATTCGTGACGGCGTCGAATTGTGCCAGCGCGAATGCGATTATTTCGAACTCTGCGGCGGTGGATCACCTTCCAACAAGCTTGCGGAAAACCGGTGCTTTGACAGCAGCGAAACCGAATTCTGTCGCTTGCAGAAAAAAGCCTGTGTCGATTTTGCCCTGGGTGAACTGGAACAGCAATTAGGTATCGTGCAGGGGGCACATCAACGATGCAAATGAAACCAATAATAAAAAAACTGGAGGCGCTCGGTAGCTCAGATATTCTGGGTAAATTCTGGAATCTTGGCAGGCTGGTGTTACTGGTGATGGTTTTGATTGTCGTCGGCAGCTGGATCCCCGAACTGACACCGGGTTTCATCAGTAATTATTTTAATAAGGGTCAGGGTGGCATCGTTATCGTAGACAGTCCGGAAGTTTATTCCAGGGAGCGATTGATCAATGACCGCTTCCGCCAGGCTTCCTGGCTGGAAAAGGAACTGGATGAATCGCCTGGGCTATCTTTTGGCAACCAGGCAATATCCGACCTGCATCAAATTCTGGGACTGGATACCAAAATCGGGAATTCCGACTCTACGCCAGGAAGCGACAGCGCAACGAAAGGTACCAGGGCAAGCGCCACCGACCCTGGCAAGAAGAGCAGCCCCGGAACTTCGGTGTCACCCAGCGAACGCTTCCGCGATATTCGGGCCTACCGGGAAGAAATCAGAACTGAAATGATGGAAACCCTGCTGGATGACCGGCACGATATCAAGGGGAACACGCTGTATCGTTTAAAATTTGATACCACGGTATTGCCCGAGGATAAAACCGAAAAACTCGCCGTCATTCAGGTGAAACTGGCTCGAGCCCAATTTTGCGAGCCCAACGATTCCGGGTCAGACGCTCATCATATTCCCTGCATCAGTATCAAGGCCATATACGACAGCTGGCTGAAGCAAACCGAAGAAAAAATCAATCTCGCCATCGACGGCACGATCAAATCGATCAGGCGCGGCAGTTTGTCGACATCCGATTTCGCGGAACTTGTGCGCTTTCTGGAGGTGAAAGTTTCAAGGCTGGATGAAACCGAGAAATGGAGATCCAGGAACAGTTTCGTCAGCAAGCAAATCGAAAACATAGGTATCTGGAACCAGATTCATAAATTCAATACGGCTTGCGTGGGAAAGATGAGCCAGCAATTCCGCAAAAAAGCCAGGAAAATGAATCCGACGCCGAGTATCGCGAAAAACCGAAGCCTGCAAATCAGATCCTGCCCGCTGGTACCCGTAGCTCGCTTTTTCCCCGAAAACCTCGACCCGGAAACCCTGGCCCGTTACGGTAAGTTGCGGGATTTATTGCTTTACTATTACTACGACAAACTTGTCTATAAATCCGCGCACTGGGAATTCATAGAAATTCACGAGGAATTCCTGCAGGAGAAATTTGATACTTTCAGGGAGGATCATGAAAGCGGAAATTCACGCCAGAAAATTCCAATTGAACTGCGCATTGCGAAAATACGCGCAGATGCCGAAAGGTCGATTGCCAATGCCGCAAAACTGATTGCCGATACCCGCATGCGGATTGCCGCAGCCCAAACGCCGGATGCCTATGACGAAAAACAGATAGGCTTTGCCGAAAGGCGGATTGCCAATGCCCGGCAGCGGATTGTCGAAACCGAAAAGCTGATGGCCAACACCGAAGAGCTGATTGCGCGGGCTGAACTGGCCGAACAAAATTTACTGAGATATGCCGTGGTCGGCATGTGGATCGAAAAATATACCTATAAAAATGAGGATCGAGTCGAGGAATGCAAAAAGCTTTACGCCGATCAGCTCGAAGTGTTCGACCCGAAATCCATGAGTTGTATTGCGCATCTCGAAAAGACCGCGTGCAATGGTCTCGATTTTTGCACGGTAAGGGTAGAATCCCGCATACCTGAGCCCCGCCAGGACGTCATATGTGGAGAGGCGGCCGGGGATGACAAAACCTGGTGCCAGGTTCAGGATACATTTGAACGTTTGCTGAATATTGATGAAGCCTATTACTCCTATGCGGTCACACCGAAAGAAAGTGCACAGCGGGTACTGAGCATTGCCTCGGAGCGACGCCAGAAGCAATTAGCCCTGTCACTGCTCGCCTCGTCGGCCAATGGCCTTGATTCGGCAACGGTAAACAGCATTACCAGCGCCTTTTCAGAAAGTGCCGCCCAGACCGAGCAAATACAGCGTAAGCCGCTGATATTGAGCTTCGGCCGCGGGCAACCTGTCGAATCCGGCACTGATCGCGATGTAGACCAGGGTATCGATTTCGGCTGGATAATAGGCCCAAAATTTGTGTTTGCGGATAAAACCGATGGTGAGATCAAGTTTTATCATGCCCCGGCACATAATTCGCTATCGGCGGTCATCTCCGTACCGAGCTGGTGGACAACGATCGGCCTCGAAATCGATACTTGCTGGATCGATCAGGCTGAATTACCCGACCTGGAAAAAACGATGGCCCGCGGGCTGGGTAAACCCGGATCATCAGCGCGAAATTATGTTCTCGATTTATGCGATATCGGGGCGGACGGCGGTGGACATGCAGTCGATATCGACTACCTGGTGCGGCTACCCGGATCGGCCGAAGAATTGCCACGCAAATTTGGCTACGAAATCGAACGGGTACCCGCCATTTCGGAAGGCGGCGTCCTCGCCGAATTTTACGTCGGGCAGAAAAATGCCAGCCTGATCATCCAGGGGCAGGAACTATGGCGCAGCACCGTGGTGACCATGGGGCATCAAAAAGCCGACAACATTGAAGTATTGCCGAACATGAAGGGCATCATCGCCACTTTCGAGACCAGTCGATAGCCCAAGCCAGAAAATCGAATACGTCCCCAGCAACGGGTCCGTGGGCGTCCTTCAAATTGTTACGTGAGGAGCGAGGTGGTTGTCTGGACCAGCGAAGGCAGGACTGTGGAAAACCAGTTGTTTGCCAAGATACACGCTAACCCCCTGCTCGCGGGGAATTCCAGGGCAGGAGGGACCCAGGTTTATCCGGAAGGTTTTGGTGGCTGCTCCTACCCCAGGCCAACTCAAAAATGAGCAGCAATCCCGGGAGGAACAGGCCGCCGGCATCAATCATTCTGCTGGGGATCCTGTTACCGAAGATTAATACCTCTGCTCGATTCCACCTGCCCCTGGCGTCACTCGATCCTGAGCAAGGGCCTTAGTTGTAACCGAGAATCACTACCCGCTCTATCTCGTCCGCAGCATTCATGTTGCGGTCCAGGTATTCCAGGCCGTATTGCTCATGGTGCAACTGGTAGGGATCACCGAAGTAAGAATTCTCGGTCAGCTCAGGCGTTATTTCCAGTATCGACATTTTGTATTCGTTCACATGCATCGCGGGTTCCTTAAAGGTTGAAGTCGAGGGGCGGAGCCATCGGTCAGGCCGCGTGCGGCATTTGCGGGCGGCTGCTTTCAATCAGGTTCACCAGCTTTTCCCTGACGGCTTCGGGCGTGGCATAGAGCACGTCCTCTGGCTCGATGTCGTGTTGCGCCATCCAGTCGGCCACCGCGGCAAGCGGCAATTTGCGTCCGACCTCGGGCAAGATTTCGAACGTATTGGCAATCAACGTGGTGGCGGCGAAAGTTTTATAACAATGCATGTCAATATTCTCCTGTTTGTGCAAATTGTCGGTGGCAAGTCGATGCGAAATAATCCTACGCTTTTTGCCTTCGCTGGCAAATATAAGCGCCGAAACTAACGATTTGATTGCATTTGGTGCAGGCAGCGCACGCTCATGGTGCGCGAGGTATCATTTTAACTCGCTTCGCGACACGGTTCCGAGACAGCAGACGTTTACTCGACTGATTGTCGAGGGCAGGACAATGGGCTTAACTTCCCGTTCGTTCGGCAATCGCGACGATGCGATGCATGTCGCGCAACACCGGTTTTTCGATCAGCTTGCCGTCGATGACGACGAGGCCGGTATCGGCTTCGGCGAAGGTCTGCAGGATGCGCCGTGCGCGCGCGATCTCGTCTGCGGAAGGAGTGAAGACTTCGTTCAGCGCGGCAATCTGTTTCGGGTGGACGGAGCCCTTGCCGGAGAAGCCCAGCGCCTTTGCCTGTTTGGCGGCGACGACCATGCCATCGTGATCGTCGAGGTCGAGATAAGGCACGTCGATCACGTCGAGGCCCGCGGCTGCGGCGGCGTGCACCACGCGCGAGCGCGCGTACAGCAACGGCTCCCAGGCGTTCTCGCAGCGCAGCTCGGCGGCCATGTCGACGCCGCCGAAGAACAGCGCGTCGATGCGCGGTGCTGCAATGCGCAATGTCGTAGGCGGCTTCGAGGCCCGCATTGGTTTCGATGATGACGTGTAAACGCGTAGCGTGGCCGCGCTCGCTCAGCAGGTTATCGAGCATCACCACTTCATCCGGGGTGCGCACCTTGGGCATCATCAGCGCGGGTGGCGGCGTGTCGGTCGCGAGAATGGCCTGCACATCTTCGACGCCAAATTGTTCGCGCAGGCAGTTGATGCGCAGGATGCGTTCGACCCCATCGTCGGCCTGCGGGCTTGCGAACAGCGCGAGCGCGAGCCTGCGTGCCTCGCGCTTGTCCTTCGGCGCAATGCCGTCTTCGAGTTCGACGCAGACGATGTCCGTGCCGCAGGCGAGCGCCTTGGGAAACATGTCGGGCTTGAGCCCCGGGGTGAAAATAAAACTGCGGCGCGGGCGTACGATGGGTTGACTCATGCTTTCTCTTTGCTCGATGTGTTGGCGATGAATACTTTCTCGACGCGGCAGATCTAGCGCACCGGTATCTCGGGAATGCTTCGATCCACACCCTTGACGATTTTTTTCTCGGGGTCGAAGAACGGCAGCGTGACGATTTCGCAGTCGTGCTCATTGCCATCCGGCAGCCGCACTCGCAGCTTGCGTCCGGGCCAGTCGCCGGGCTCGTCGAACACCACGTAGCCGATACCGCAGCCCAGCGTCGGCGAGTCGACTGCCTGCCGTCAGCGTGCCAACGGCTGACCCACCTTCCATGACCTTGCTGCCGCGCCCCGGGATTGCATCGGCGCAAGTGACGCCGAACAACCGCGAACGCCGGTCGGCATTCAACAATGCGTCACGTCCGATAAAGTCACCCTTGTCCAGCTCGACAAAGGCTTCGAGACCGGCGGCGAACGGCGTCATCGACGTGTCTATATCGGACATGTTGCCGAGAATACCGGCTTCGATGCGGCGAATCGTCAACGAGCGCGTACTGGAAAACTCCATGCCAAAGGGTTCGCCGCTGGCCATCAAGTGATCCCACAGGGCGAGGTGGTCGGTGGCTTCTCCTCCACAATATATTTCAAAGCCCAGTTCATTGGTGAAACCGGTGCGCGATACGAAAAGCGCCTGACCACCGAGGTCGAAGAAGCCGGCGGAGAAATATTTCATGCTGTCGTCTATGGCCCCGGCGGAAGCGGCGTTCATGATATCGATCGACGCCGGCCCCTGGATCTGGATCACGCGCGAATTGGGATCGGAGATCGTCACATCGAAGCCGCCGCTGTGCGCGATGAACCAGGTTTCCATCGCACCGTCGGCCTGTACATACCAGTAACGGTCGGCGCCGAGCTTGAACAGCACGCCGTCCATGAACACACCGCCCTGCGGGGTGCAGGCGATGCAGTAGCGCCCGCGCCCTTCGGCCAGCGTCGACACCTTACGCGCGAATACTTTCTCGAGGAACGGCACCACGTCGGGACCGGAAATTTCGACCGGTTTCTCCGGCACATCGTAAATCAGCGCCTTGCGTCGCAGGGTCCAGTACTTCTGCAGCGGATCTTCGCCATTGTAGATGGTAAAAAATCGGCCCGCGTAGACACCGCGAATCATCTCCGGGCTGTCATAACGGGAAAGAAAGGGTGACGCTTCAAACACCCTCGAACTGACGCGCACGGTGTCGTTGATGTCTAGGTTTTCCTGGATGTTCATGCAATCAGATCTCGGGAGTGTTGGACGACGAGCCTGGCGTAACCGGCTTCAGCCTGATTGCTTGTACGACAGAATTTCCGGTGGGTCAAATGCCGTGACCGTCGGCAAGGGATCAAGAAAGCGCTCGACCTCAACCAGGCAGGTATGCGCAATCGGGCCCTGGGCGAGCTGGGAGGTACCGAAGTCCGGTGTCAGTACGTTTGGATTTCCATGCTTGCACAAACTGCCAGGGCTGCCGGGTTGCTGCGGATCGTACCAGGCGCCGGTACTCATCTGCACAACGCCCGGCATCACCTGGTCATCGACCACCACGCCGCCCAGGCAGGCGCCACGATCATTAAACACGCGCACGATATCGCCGTTGGCAAGGCCCCTGGTTTCGGCGTCTTGCGGATGCAGCATGATCGGTTCGCGCTGATTGATTTTGGCGGCACGACAATGGCTGCCGTGATCGAGCTGTGAATGCAGCTTGGTTTTCGGCTGATTGGAAATCAGATGCAACGGATGCTTCGCGGTATCGCCGCCGAGCCATTCAAGCGGCTCCATCCAGGTGACATGCCCCGGGCAATCGTCGTATTCAAAACCGGCGATGACGGCAGAGTAGATTTCAATTTTGCCGGACGGGGTAGCCAATGGATTGGTAACCGGATCATCGCGAAAAGCCTTCAGCATCACCACGGGTTCATTCGGTGGTTCGGGTTTGAACCAGCCGGTTTTCTTGAATTCAGCATAGCCTGGCATATCGATGCCTTTGGCCTTGCAGCGCTCAACTGTCGCCTGGTAAATCGACTCAATCCACTGTTGCTCGGTGCGCCCTTCGGTGAATTCCGCTTCGATATTCAACTGCCGCGCCAGGCCCGAAAAAATATCGTAGTCATTACGGCTACTACCAACCGGCTCGATCGCCTGCTGCATATCGATCACGTAAGGATCGCGCGGTGATATCGACAGATCATTGCGTTCGAGGGTCGTAGTGCACGGCAGGACGAAATCAGCGTGTTTGGCCATGCTGTTCCAGCACCAGTCATTGACCACGATGGTGTCGGGTTTTTGCCAGGCTTTTAGCATCTTGTTCAAGTCCTGGTGATGATGGAACGGGTTACCGCCGGCCCAGTACACCAGGTGAATGTCGGGATATTCGTAACGGCTGCCGTTGAACTCGAATGCCTCGCCAGGATGCAACAACATGTCGCTGATGCGCGCCACCGGGATGAAGCTTGAGACCGCGTTCTGACCCTGCGGTAACGACGCCCCCGGCACCTTGGTATTGTGCCCGCCAATGCCGTTCGTGCTCGAGTAACCAAAAGTGATGCCACCGCCAGGCAGGCCGATCTGTCCCAGCATCGCCGCCACGGTAATCGCGGCCCAGTAGGCGTGTTCGCCATGATGCTGGCGAGTCAGCGACCAGCTGATCGATAGCATGGTTCGCTTTGCCGCCATGCGGCGTGCGAGTTTACGAATGCGCTCCGCGGGGACCGCGCAAATCGCAGCGCCCCAGTCGGCATCTTTCGCTATGCCATCATCCACTCCGTGCAGATAATTCTGAAACTCATTCATGCCAACGGTGTAGCGGTCAAGAAAACCGCCATCCGCCAGTTGCTCATCGACCAGCGTTTTGGCGATGGCGATCAACAGCGCCGTGTCCGTCCCCGGCCGTATCGCGAGCCATTCGGCCTGCAGCGAAGCATCGATATCGGCACGGATAGGACCGACGTTAACAAACTCGATACCCGCCTCGCGCGCGGCGATCATGTGCTCCTGCTGCACGTGGCGACCGATGCCCCCGGCATTGATCTGGCCGTTTTTCAGCGGCATGCCACCAAACGCGACCAGCAATTCACCGTGATCGATGACCGAACGCCAACTGGTGGTCTCCAGTAACAATGCCCAGAAGTCACCGAGCACGTGCGGAACGATCACTTCGGCGGCCGCAAAACTGTAGGTTCCGACCGAGCGGGTGTATCCACCGATGCATTTCAAAAAACGATGCAACTGGCTTTGCGCATGATGAAATCGGCCAGCGCTCGACCAACCGTAGGAACCGCCGAAAATGGCTTCATTGCCAAAGCGGTTTTTGACCCGGGATAATTCTTCGGCAAGGAGTGTTTCAGCTTGCTCCCAGGTCACTTCGACAAAGGCTTCGGCGCCGCGCAAATGATTGTTGCTGCCCGGGCCCGATTCGAGCCAGCTTTTCCTGACCATCGGCGCCCTGATTCTCGACGGCGCATCGAGCACGTCAACGATGCCGGCACCGATGGGCGATACATCGTCGTCTTCCTCGAAACCGTGCAATGCCCTGACGACACCGTTTGCGGTTTCCACACGGTAGGTACCCCAATGGCTACTGGTTAAGGTCAGTTCAGGATCTTTAGTCATGCTGTTGATTTTCCGCGATGAATCCGGGCTCTGCCAGCTTTATTTCCGGTTCGTTGGTGCTGGCAGGGCATGCCCGTTCCTGGGTTATCATCTCTGCCATTGTGGCCAAAATTGTTTGCTATCAGCAGATATCAGCCCGAATTTCGTCGTGATTGAAGCGAATTATACAAATTAAACCGATAAGCCATATCGTATTTTGCGCGCCAATACTACAGTATCCCCATGACAGAACACCCGCGTCGCGATGTTGCATAAATCAATTTAAAGCAGGAGGACTCATGTCGATTCGAGGCAAATGTTTGTGTGGAGAAGTTTCTTACGAAGTGTCCGGGCCTTATCCAACTGCCTGGCACTGCCACTGTTCGCAATGTCGCAGGGCACACGGGGCATGCTGTGGCTCTTATCTCGGCGTCGAACCGGAAAATTTCAAATGGCTGTCGGGTGAAGAACTGGTCAAGACCTACGCCCCCGAAGACGGTGGTTTTCTGTTTTGCAGCCAGTGCGGATCGAACGTGGCCGGGTCCTGGAAAGGCGTTGTTTGCCAGGTCACCTTCGGCACCATGGAAGGCGATCCGGAGGCGCATCCGGACCAACACATCTTCGTCGGCTCCAAGGCTACCTGGGTAACCATCGGTGATGACCTGCCGCAGAATGACGAATACCCGCCAGACTTCGATGCCAGTTAAAAAAATACTACGGCAAGCTCTGGAATCCGAGAATGCCAGGACCAGGCCTGACCAGCTTTTCAAATTCAAGTTACCCGACGAATTACCGTTTAACCCGCTCTGTGGAGCGACTAGGCGGTTTTCAGGAACCGGCTCATCCACACACCACTGAGCAGCCAGCTATAGGCCCAGGTACCGAAAAATATCAGGATGAAGGTGATGACGATGTCGGTGGAACTGCCATTCAGCGAAAATGCCGGTACATAACCAAACAGGAATGGCGCCAGGTAGAGGAACTTGGCGAATTTGAATGCGACCCAGGAAGTCGCCCACATATTGGCCTTGGCGATGGTGGCCCCGGCAAAAGCCGCGATACAAACCGGTGGTGTGATATTGGAATCCTGGGAGAGCCAGTAGACGATCATGTGCGCCGCAAGTACATTCACGCCAAGGTGAGTCAACGCGGGAACCGCGACCACGGCGGTGATCAGGTAAGCGGCTGTCACCGGCACACCCATGCCAAGGATCAACGAGGCCAACGCGATCAGTAAAATGGTCAGCCAAAGCTTGCCGGCAGCCAGTTCGATGACGATATCCGCGAAGGTCAGAATCAGCCCGCTATAAGTTAAAACACCGATGATGATGCCAATGACACCGACCGTCGCACCAATTTTGAGGCTGGCCTCGGCACCGGCACGCGAGGCGCTGGAAAATCCGCGCAAATCGATACGCGTCTCTTTCCGGAAATAACTCACCACGATACAGGTTACGATTCCGATAATGGCCGAAAAGCCGGGCGAGTAGCCCATCAGCATCAGCACCGTAATCGAGACCAGCGGTAGCACGTAATACCAGCTCTTTTTAAAGATTGCAGAAGCGCTCTCGGCACTTTTCTCACCGATAATGTTGTTTTTCTTGGCGTGATAATGAACCATCATGAAAACGCTGAAGAAATACATCAGGGCCGGAAATATCGCTACCAGCATGATCTGCGAGTATGGCAAACCCGTCATCTCCGCCATGATAAATCCACCTGCGCCCATGATCGGCGGCATGAACATTCCACCGATCGAGGCAGCGGGTTCAATACCCCCGGCCACATGCGGTTTGAAGCCCGCTTTTTTCATCATTGGAATGGTAAAGGCGCCGGTGGATACCGTGTTTGCGATACAGCTACCCGAAATGGAACCGAACAGCCCGCTGGCGATAACCGAAACCTTGCCTGCTCCGCCGATCTTGTGTCCGACCGCGGCGAGCGGAAAATCAATGAAGAAGCGCTGGGCACCGCATTTTTCCAGAAAAGCGCCGAAAAATACGAACAGGATAATATAGGTGGCCAGCACATTCGCCATGATTCCGAAGACACCGTCGCTCTTGTAAAAGATACTGGTGCACAGATCTGGAAAGGTATCGCCCGCATGCGAAATCAATTCGGGTGCATACTCTCCGAAGACTCCGTACAGCAGCATAATGGTGCCTATGATAACGAAGGCCATGCCGACAACACGCCGCGCGACCTCGATGCCCACCAGTACCCCTGCCACCGCGATCCATTTATCCAGATCGGTTTCGGCGCCCGCGCGGTAGTTAATGACTTCGAAATTAAAGATCCAGTAACCGAGCGCGCCTACGGAAACCGCGATCAACAGGAAATCCCAGATGCGCCCGGGAAGGCTCTTCGATCGATATACCAGGAATACCAGGACATAGGTTGCGATCACGTAAATGCCACGATGAAACTGGGTTGCAGCAGGCGAGATGACCGCCGAATAGGAATAAAACAACACCAGGCCGAGGGCCATCACGTCGAACAGCAACTGCTCGAACCTGCTCATTTGATCCACTTTCATGAGATCGTCCCCCGGCATTGTTATTATCGGCACCCTGGCCAGTTTTGGTTATTTACATCCCTGTAATGAAGCGAACTCATTCGCCTTGTTCCTGATTAGATCGACATCGTTCAAATCTACATCATGCCTTTTTCTTTCCAGAACTTGATCGCACCGGGATGCCATGGTGTAACCACACCCTGGGCGCCCGTATTCAGACTCATATGCTTGAACGTCTTTTTCTGCTCCAGCATGTGAGCCAGGCCTTCGTCGGTGTAAATCATCGACAACATTTTGTATACCGTGTCGTCGGTAACCTTGGTGTTAGCGACCCAGAGAGCGGAATCCTGAAAGGAAGGGCTTTCGTAGTCGACACCGCGGTAGGTGCCGGGCGGTACCGAGATTTTCGAAAAATACGGATACTTCTTGTAAAAACCGGAACTTTCGGCATCGTTGCCCAGGTTAACCAATTCGATATCGTTGGTCTGCGCGGCCATGATGACGGCGCCACTGGGGAAAGCGGTAAACAGCCAGAAGGCGTCCAGTTGATTGTTGCCGAAAGCCTGGGCTGCATCGTTGTATCCCATCGCATTGCGCTCGATTTTGTCCCAGATACCCATGTGCGTAAAAAACAGTTCGCAGTTGGCAAACGCGCCTGATCCGGCATTGCCCACACCGACTTTTTTACCGACCAAATCCTTGACGCTCTTGATACCGGAGTCCTTGCGAACCACCAGCTGCCCGGGAGCGCCATAAAGCCAGGCCACCGCCATGACGTCCTCGTACTTGTCGGGATCATTCTTCATCTGGCCGTTTCTGCCAAGGAAAACGTGACCGGAATAGACCACGCCCATCTGTGCTTTACCGGAGTTAACCTTGCGCAGGTTTTCCACGGACCCGGCCGAAGACTGGGCCCTGACCCTGAAATCCGGTGATGCCTTCATCGGCTTGTATACCTGCATGGCATTCGCGACTACCTGGAAGGTGCCACCCGCCGGACCACCGCTAAAAACAACTCTCTCTTTGGCCAACACCGATGTCGATGCAGTCGCCAGTGTCAACAGGATCGCTAACAGGAAGGTTTGGATTTTCATAATCGCCTCTGGTAGTTATTGTTAAACCATCAAGTCTAAAGAGACATTGGTGCAACCCGCTTGATATAGGTCAAAAATAAGGCTTGCCTTTTAATCTGGAAAATAACGTCTGCCCGCATCGTTTGTGCCCTGCGGAGCCATCCAGCGGCGGCGGTTGGGGAAAAAGCACGGCCTGATCGTGTTGCCTTCGTGGCGGGATTTAAATCCGGAAAATCCATTTATTAGCAATAAATGTATCGGAAACCCTTGCCGGGTTTCGTTCACCACGAATTAATTTATGCCCACTAAAATCCCGATACCCTCAACTTGGGAGAGAACAGTGATGGTGTGGTAGCGCTTGCGAGTCAATTTTGTTTATCGGGTAGAAGATCGATCGCGGCACCCCGCGGCATGTCGCCACTAATCCGACCCACCAGCGACGGGCACGCCGAACAGATCAGGATCAGGTCGGCCAAAGCCTCGAGTTCAACGTAATCGCCTGGCGCCGCCGCCGAAGCTTCATCCACCAGGCGGTACCCGGGTTCCACCAGGGCGTGCTCGAACAGGTTCCACGGACAGGGCACATGCTCGAGCCGATGCCCGTGCCCAGCCATCTGCTCGAGCAGGTTATGCTGACAGTTAGGATATTCACGGGTTGATTGGTAGAAGCGGTTACTGCCGACGCTGCAAGCGGCGTGCAAGGTATCGTGGTAACCGGGGGAAGTATCGTCAACCAACCTTAGCAAAGGGCGGAAGTGATTGCTGACCAGTTGATCCCCGGGTTCGAACAACAGTTTGTAGTTTGCCGAACGGCTATGCTCCATCGACAGGTATTCGTTCGAGTCATCGACACAGAAGGCCCAGGTGTCGACCACCTGCCCGCCCTCGGTATTGACGACACGGAAAATCTTCCCGGCATCAACTATTAACGAGGCGGCAGATTCGGCAGGAATTTCAACTCGTTTCATAATTTTCGATTATTCATGTCGAGCCCCATTATATGGGACAACATGCGGAAATATGGGGGCAGAGAAGAATGACACCTAACCTAAAGCAGTCATCCCCGCCACCTGAACCCATAGCCCCCTAACGGGGCAAACTGCCAGCATACCTGGAATTCAACATATTTCACCATCATTCTATACCGATCCGTGCAAACTCCTGCCTCTTAATAAAAATTTGAAGAATGTCATATAAATAATTGCTTTATATATTATTTGCTGAACCGACTACGCGCACAGGAAAAGTGAAAAAGTTCCACTAACCATTCGCCAAGCTGCGTATTACCAAATTCTCCATGGTTTTTTCGATATCTGACCTATTATTAATCCTTACTGATTAATCCCGGATTCCGTAAACAACCGAAACGTGCCTCATGTTCTTCTCTAAAGCCGATACCAACAAGTCGAAAACCATCGACGCGCTGATCCCCATGATCGATCTGTTCGCCGTGCTGGCGATCGTCTTCATGATTTATTCGAGCGATGAAATCATTGCCTCGCAGGAGCAGAGCCAGGAGACGATCGAGAAGATCGCCAGCGATTACAAAAAGCTGCAGGAAGAAGTTGCCGCGGCCGAGCAGTCCAGACAGGAGCGCCGCGAGATGCTGGCTAACAATGCGGTGAAGTCGCTGGAAGAAATCGAGGTGGAACGCGAGCAGAAAGCGAAGGAGCTGGTCGCTGAATTTACGCAGATGCTGACCGAGCAACAAAGCCAGGCAGCTATGCAGTATGAAACGCTGGTCGCCAAATTCGAACTCGAGCACGAGGAGGAAGTGGAAAAGCAAAAGGCCGACCTCGAAGCACAAAAACAAAACGAATTGCAAACCAAGGTTGCCCAGCTGGAGCAGCAAAAGGAAGCGGAAGTATCATCGGCTAAACAGCAATTCGAGCAAGTCGTTTCCGCAAAGCAGGCGCAACTCGAATCGACCACGCAGGCCGTTATTGCGGCGGAAATGGAACGGGTTAAAGATTTGACGCAGCAAAAAGCGCAATTCGAACAGCAGCAACGCATTGAAGTGGCCATGGTAAAGCAAGAGCAAACCCAGGCCATGGCTCAGCAGAAAGCCCAAATGGAAGCACAGCAGCAGGCGGCGGCACAGGCGGCCGCAGCACAGCAGCAGGCGGCGGCACAGGCGGCCGCAGCACAGGCCAAACAACAGGCAGAAGCCGAAGCTGAACAGGTGCTCGCGCAACAGCTGGCGGCTCAGCAATCCAGGATGGAAGGGCAAAAGGCACAGGAACTGGCAGCGGCGCAGGCAGCAGCAGATAAGTCCAAACAGCAGGCACTGGAGCAGGAACTTTCGGCCCAGCAAGCAAGAATGGAAGCGCAAAAGGCGCAGGAACTGGCGCAGGCCGAGGCGGATGCAAAGGAACTGGCCGAGCAAGCGGCACAGGCAGCTGCCGCGGAAACAGAACGTGAAGTAATGAAGACAGCCAAGCAGCAGGCTGAAGCCGAAGTCAAAGCGGAGCACGCACAGGAGATGCAGCAGCAATTGGCCCAGCTCGAGGCAGCGAAGGATGCCGAGATCAAGCCATTTCTCGAAGCCGAAGAGGAAAGGAAAGCGGCGCAGAAAGTCAGGGAAGAGATCGTCAACAACCTCCTCGAAAACTTCAAGGACTCGAATGATGGCGAAGTGGATATCGACGGCAAGACCGGTAAGGTCAGAATCAATTTTCAGGAATCTTATTTCGTGCGTGGCTCTGCCGAGCTTTCGGATAGCATGAAGGATTTACTGCGCAAGATGATTCCCATATACGCGAAAAGCATTTATGAAAACGAAGGTGCGGCCAAGCAGGTCGAGTCGCTGAGGATTTCCGGATTGACCTCGCCCGTGTTCCGTGGCCGCTATTTCGACATCAACGACACCTCCGCCGAAGGCGAAGAGGCCCGTGAATACAACTTGAAGTTGAGTAACGATCGCGCACTCGCCATGTACAACTTTATTTTCAACGGCGAGGAAATGGGCGATTACGCGCATCGGGCGCAATTGAAAGCCGACCTCGGCATCGAAGCCCTGGGTTACCGCACGGCTACCCCGGTTCCCGCCGCACTGGTAGGGCAAAAGGCAAACTGTATCGATTACGACTGCAAGAAAGAGCAGGCATCCATTCTGGAGTTCCGACTTTATTCGGAACAGAAAACTCAATTTTAATCCTGGTTTTAGGTTAGGGAGCAATAATGTTCAAGTACATCTTTTTGGCCATAGTAGCGGCGGTAGCGTATTTCGTATTCGTTTTTGAAATGCAGCTCACTAATCAAATGATCGGCAATATGTTTATCGGCGGCATATCGAGCTGCTTCGTCGTGTTTGCGTTTTTCAAGTTCGGTTTGCATTATAAAATCGCATCGCTCAACCGCTTTGCGACGGCATTTTACTATGCGGTTTTCGAATACAAGAAGGTGCAAACCACGCCCTCAGATCTGAGATTCGTCGACAGTGTACGCGAGCAGGCCGAGGTAGCGCTTGCCGCCAACTTCGACCCGACGCTGACGGCATCGCAGTTGGCAATTCCCATTTCACTGTACTCGGGCAAGGATTCTTATCTCGAGGAATTGCGCGCCAAGATCAAGGAAGCGGAAAAACTCAAGTTGCAATCACGCCATCTCAACACCCAGGCGGACATATTGCTGGACAAAACGCAGCATGACCTGGTGGAGAAAAACCTGGTGACCGGTGAGAAACCGAAACTGCTCGACCGCTGGTTCGATATGGTCAATGGCACGGAAGCGATCATCGACCTGACCACCAACGAAGTGAAAGATCAGGCCTACAATACCCAGGCGCCGGATTACGAAATGATCAGCCGTATCGCACTCGACCGCAATCCGCACTTTGGCACGACTTATCGCTACTTCGAGTCGGAAGCGATTGCCGGCATTCTCGCCCGCGCTCCCTTCATGATCATCCTGCTCGGTATTATCGGTACGTTTGCTGGATTCTACCTGGCGCTGAGCCAGGGCGGAGACATCAAGGCCGGTGCCTCCGTGGCGATTGTCAGCTCGCTGGTGGGTCTGCCAACCGCGCTGATGATGGAATACATCAATACCCTGTTCCCGGATCAGGATCGATACGAGCGTGGTTTCAACACCTATAAAGTCGCCCTGGAATTACTGTTCAATCACGAACATGAGCTTGCGAGCATCCGCCAGGATCGCCGCCAGGAAGATAAATTACCCGGGTC
Organism: uncultured Gammaproteobacteria bacterium; assembly: GCA_963835795.1. GTDB lineage: Bacteria > Pseudomonadota > Gammaproteobacteria. Next base: position 11,042 of record CAWIHJ010000055.1, on the reverse strand, counting down.
TATTGCGCCTGCGAGCGATACTCCGAAGCCCACCGGTCCCAACTAACACCCGGCTTCGCGCGCTTTACAAAATAAGGGCCGGCGACTTATTAGTCGCCGGCCTTTTTTATTTCCTTACTAAAACTAGTCATCCCCGCCACCTCACGTCATCCCCGCCACCTCACGTCATTCCCCGCCACCTCACGTCATCCCCGCGTAGGCGGGGATCTTACGACGATGGCATTGGTATAAGATTCCTGCCTACGCCGGTCCGACGCATCGGGCGGTCCGACGTATAGGAGATTCAAAGGGACACACACTTTATCTTCACTTCAGGCAAGCAAGCCAATTCCCCAGGCTGGTATACTCTCCTCCGCGAATTTGCCGGAGCCTGACGCTGTTGTTGCACAACCCTTTCGTAATTTTCGTGCTCGTTCTGGCCTCGCTGACCTGGTGGGTCGCCGTGCCGCTGCGCGCCCTGCTGAATGACCGCAAGCTGCGTTCGCTGTCGGCGTTGCGGCTCGATACGCCCTCGCACTGGCCGCGGGTGAGCGTGCTGGTTCCAGCAAAAAACGAAGAAGACACGCTGCTCGCCGCGGTACAAAGCCTGCTGCAGGTGGATTACCCTGACCTCGAAATCATCCTGATCGACGACCGCTCGACCGATCGCACCGGCGCCATCGTCGATCAGCTGGCGCAGCTCGACGCGCGCGTAAAGCCGGTTCACATCGAGCAACTCCCCGACGGCTGGCTCGGCAAGGTGCATGCGCTGCACCGGGGGATCGAGGCCAGCAACAGCGATTGGCTACTGTTCACTGACGCCGATATTCACTTCACGCCGCAAGTGTTGAAAAAAGCCATTGCCTACTGCCAGCAGCACGAAAAAGGATTCCTCGCGCTGTTTCCCGGCATGTCGAGCGCGGGGAAACTGGTCGGCGCGGCGCAGGCCGCCTTCGGCGTGCTGCTGCTGTCGTTGCTGGACTTCACCAGGATCGCCGACCCGCACAGCAAGGCGGCGATGGGCGTGGGCGCCTTCAACCTGGTGAAACGCGAACACCTCGATCCGCAGGCGGGGCTGGCGTGGCTGCGCATGGAACTCGCCGACGATGCCGGCCTCGCGCTGATGATGAAACAACGCGGCGCCAACCCCGATATCCTGTCGGGCCGCGACCTGTTGAGCGTCGACTGGTACCCGAGCATCGCGACCATGCTCGACGGCGTCTTGCAGCGCTGCATCATGGGCTCCAACTATCACCTGGGCCTGTTTGCGTTCAACTGCGCCTTCATCGCCCTGTGCCTGGGTGCGCCGCTGGTGCTGGTAATCGCGCTCGCGCCGCAGACCGCGTTTGCCTGGCTTTTCCTCGGCGCCTACTTCGTTCCCGCCGTCGCCCTGCAGGCCGGCGGCAGGAATATTGGTATTCCACGTGCCTCGCTGTGGAGCCTGCCGATCGGTTACGCGATCGTCCTCTACGGCATGTTGCGTTCGCTGGCCAGTTGCCTTCGTCATGGCGGAGTTTACTGGCGCGGCAACGTCTATCCGTTGCGCCAACTGCGCGCGCAGCAGCGCGTCAAGATGTTCAACTTCTTCCAGTAAACGGACTTTAACTCTCTTGAGGACCCGCTTTAACCGGGCAGCAAGGTGTCCTTGGCGAGGTTAATCGTAGCCGCGAGGTAAGCCGATCCGCCACGATCCGGGTGCAGCTTTTGCATCAGCCGCCGGTGCGCGTCGATGATCTCGGACTCGCCCGCGTCGGCGGACAGGCCGAGCACCTGCAGCGCCTCGTCGCGTGACATAGCGCCCGGGGTGGCGGCCGATCGCTGCTGTTCCTGCGCGCCAGCCTGTTGTTGCCAGTCGCCGTGCTCGCGGTCGAGGTAAGCCTGCAGCAAGGCCACCGACTCGTCGTCGTCCCGGCACTCGCGCAGCAGTTGCAGCAACCCATCGAGGTCCAGCTGATGCAGCGATTTACCCGCGAACTGCCCGGCGAGCACCTCGCCGCCGATCTCGCCCGAATCGTGGTTCAGCGTCATGCGCAGGTACTTGCTCTGCACCCTGGAGGTTTGTCCGCTGGCCGGTTCGGCTTTCGGTATGACGGGGGGCCTGCGTGACAGCCAGCTGCGCGCGAACGGTAGCAACGCGGCGATCACCGCCACCAGCCAGTGCGCGCGACCGGAAAGGACCAGTAACAGCAACCCCAGCGCGAGCAAACTGGTTGCCAGGCGCCAGTACACCCTGGGGGGTTGCCGCGACAGCCAGTGGAACAGAAAATACAGACCGGCCGCGAAGCCAAGAAACAGCAATAACCGCGCCATGGCTCAGCGTTTGCCCAGCTGACGGGTCAGTTGGTGCACCACTTCGTCGCGGCCCCGGGTAAAATCCTGCAAGGCTTTCTGGCCACCGGCGGCATACACCGCGACCGCGCTCAACAGGTCGCGCAGTTGCCCGGCGCTGGACGCGTCGAAGGCGCAATAGGCGCCGCGGGTCAGGCGCGCGATCTCCCTGAACGCGCGCTGCGCATCGGCATCGTCACCTTCGTGGAACATGAACACGGGTAAGCCGAGCAGGCCCAGCTGCCCCGCCAGGTGGCACAGGCTGTCTACGTCTTCCTCCATGCAATCGCCGACGAACACCAGCGCCTGCACCTTCCTGTTTTTGTGCTGCGTGATGGCCTGGCGCAACACCTTTTCGATCTGCGTCTGTCCCCCGCGGCAGGATACGCTGGTCATGCGCTGCAGCAAGCTGTCCGCGGACGACAGCCACGGGCTCGCCTCGAATTCACCGAAACCACGGTAATAGCAAAGCTGGATATCGAGGCCGCCGAGCGCCGCGGTTTCGCTGAACATCTCACCCTGGATTCGGCAAGCCCGGTCCCAGGTGGGTTCGCGGCTGGCGGTGGCGTCGAGTGCAAACATCAGGCGCCCGCGCTGCTGGCCGGATTTCAGCGCGGGCGTCGAACGCAGCTGATCGACGAAAGCGTCGATCGCGGCCTTGCTCGATGTTTGCGGAAGATCTTTGTCTGCGTCACTCATGCCAACCACGTTGCAACGGTCATTACGCGCTCATTATACGCGTTTTGCGGCTGTCGAATATCGGGCCCGCCGATGCGCGCGCTCAGGAAAAGAACCGCGATTGCGTGCTCCTTTCCCACCATTTCATCAATACTCCGTCGAGCGAGTTCTGCAGCACCCTGCCGAGACGCTCTGGCAAGGGTTTTTTCTCCACGTAGCTGACTTCGAACACGTCCGCGTTTTCACAGGCTTTGGCGATGTATTCGTCGCTGGTGATCAATTCGTCGACCAGCTTGCATTCCAGCGCGCGCTGCCCGAACCAGCTCTCCCCGGTCGCAACCTGCTCGATGTCGAGAGCGGGCCTGTGTTGTTTAACGAATTCCTTGAATAACAAGTGGATGTCTTCGATTTCCTCGGCGAACTTCTCCCTGCCCTTGTCGGTGTTCTCGCCGAGCATGGTCAGCGTACGCTTGTATTCGCCGGCCGTGATCATTTCAAAGTCGATGTCGTTTTTCTTCAGCAGGCGATGGAAATTGGGCAGCTGCGCAACCACGCCGATCGATCCGAGGATGGCAAAAGGTGCGGCGAGGATCTTGTTCGCCACACAGGCCATCATGTAGCCACCGCTGGCGGCGACCTTGTCGACACAGACGGTCAGCGCGACGCCGTGCTCCTTGATACGCTGCAGCTGCGAGGACGCAAGCCCGTAGGCGTGCACCATGCCGCCACGGCTTTCGAGGCGCACCACCACCTCGTCGTTGGCGCGCGCCATCGACAACACTGCGGTGATCTCGCGCCGCAGGCTGGACACCGCGGACGCCCTGATGTTGCCATCGAAGTCGAGGACATACACCCGCGCTTTGGCGTCGGCTGCGTCGTCCAGCGGCCCTTTTTTGAGCGCTTTCTTGCGCGCCTTGCGCTCCAGCTTTTGCTGCTTGCCCTTTTGCTTGATGTGCCGCTTGAAGGTTTCCGGGTCAGACACCCCTGCATCGAGCGCGTCGTGCATGGCGTCGATCTCGTCGTTGACCCGGGTCGTCTCGATATGGCCCTTCATCGATTTCTTCACCCGCCGGGTGGCGCCGATCGACACGCCGACGACGACCAGTATGGCGAACACGAAGGTAGCCAGCTTGGCGGCAAACAACCCATACTCGAAAAAGAATTCAGCCACGCTTATCCCCTGATTATGTCATTGCGCGCCAGAATAGCGGGCAAGCGCCGCGTTATCGCAAGCGGCGGCAATACCATCGCATATGGTGACTAATGCTGAAATTTCCAGCGTCCACCGCAATTTCACGACCGTGCTGCCATTTGGAAACTCGGCTTGCGTCGGTCCGACGCATCGGCAGTCCGCCCAATCCACGAACTGTATCCTTAATTACTAATTATTATTTTGGGAGGTCAGGGTTCCCGACTATCCCGATTTGTGCGTAATTCCTCGGCATGCCATCATTACGCCAAACATGATGTCCGCGGATCATCTGCTTACCGTTGAATTTCCCATACCCGCAACCAGAATGAGGTGACGACATGGCAAAAGATATAGTTCTCTATGGTTTCGATGGCAGTACCTACGTGCGCACGGTGCGCATGCTGCTGGCGGAGAAAGGCGCTGAATACGACCAGGTGCCTGTTAATGTGCTTTCGGGCGAGGTGTTACAGCCCGAACACCTGGAACGGCATCCGTTCGGCAAGGTGCCGGTTCTCGATCATGATGGCATGCGCATTTTAGAAACCACTGCCATCACGCGCTACTTAAACGACGTCCTTGATGGGCCGTCATTTGTTCCGGATAACGCAAAAGACCGAGCCCGAATGGATATGGCTATAGGTTTATTTGATTCCTACGGATACGATGCGCTGGTAGGTGTTGCGGGCTATCACCTTTTCCCGGATTTTATTGGCAATCCCGATGCCAGTTTTTTGCAAACGTCGATCGATCAAGCGCGCAAACTGCTTACCGAAATAATGAAGATTCGGGGCGATTCCAAATGGATTGCCGGTGATAAACCAACACTAGCGGATCTATTTCTCGCCCCGGCCTGTTTCTACGTGGGTTTAGTGGATGACGCTGCAAAGGTATTCGACGTGCCGGGCTTTCAGCAATGGTGGGATCGGATGCAGCAACTGGAGAGCTATCGCATTACCGAGCCCGACCTGGGGTAGTTTTGGCTGCGAAAGTCGGGGCCAGGTCCCTCCGTGCCTGGCCGCGACTGGACTAGTCCTGGGTAGGCGAAGGGCGACCTCGCCCCACCTGTCTTCAGGCAGTTTAACAACCCAGCTACTTGCACGGTGAAAAGTACGCTTAAGGAAATCGCCATTGGCTCGACGAGACTTTATTTTCATCCACGGCTATCCGCCCCGCGCATTCGATGCTACCTTTCCGGGTTGCAAGCGCTCGCCACCGCAATTGAGTGGTAACAATAACGTCGCGTTTTGACGCGGTAGGTATTCGCTACCCAGGTACATCAGCGTTTCGCCGATAAGCTGCCAGCAATTCTACCTTTGAGAATTCAAATCGATGCAGGAAGACCGGCGGGGTATCATTCTGGTCATCTTCGCGATGACCATATTTTCGGTGCAGGACGTGATCATCAAGTTCCTGTCCGACGACATATCGCTGTTCCAGGTGCTGTTTTGCCGCTCGGGTATCGGTGTGCTGGTGATCGCCACTTACCTCAAGTTCAGCGGCCAGCGATTGCAGTTCGGCACCGCCTACCCGTTGCTAAGCACTATTCGGGGACTGCTGTTTTTCCTCGGCTATTCGGCGTTTTACTTCGGGCAATCCAAGGTACCCATCGCCAACGCGACGGTGGTGTTTCTCATCAGCCCCTTCATTATCACCATCCTGTCCATTTTTGCTTTCGGCAGCCTGGTGGGATACAGCCGCTGGATCACGATGCTGATCGGCTTCTCCGGCGTGATCCTGGTTGCCAGACCCGAGGTTGGCGATTTTGATCCGTATTACCTGTTCCCCATCGCCAGCGCCCTGATGTACAGCGTGTCCATGATCATCGCCAAGATCACCTCGGACAAGGATTCCGTCTTCCAGCAGATCATATTCATGTACCTGTTGACCGCGCTGATAAGCGGCACACTGGGCCTTCTCATCGGCGACGGCAGGCTCGATACCCCGGAGCTCGAATCTATCCAGTTCATGACCCGGGCCTGGAGTTTCGATGGCCTGTTTATTGTGACCGGCATAATCGCGATCTCGATCATCGGCACGCTCGCCTACCTGCTGCTGACGCTGGCCTATCGCATATCTGACCCGGCAAAGATCACCCCTTTTGAATACAGCGGATTGTTGGCGTCGATCGTCTGTGGCTACCTGTTCTGGAGCGATGTGCCATCGCTCGGCGAAGCCATCGGCATGACGCTGATCGTGGGATCCGGGATGTTCCTGTATTACCGCGAGCACCTGCGCGGCCAGGTAGTTGCTACGGAGACGCCGTTAAGATAGCAGCATTCAAGCGATCGATTTCGATGGATATTTATCGCCGCCGGACCTATTCTTTTGCACAGACGAACACGCGCCCCAGGCCGATTAATCCTGTCGCTGTAGTCGACGAATCCGGCCCGGGCCCGGCCTTTCCCATACCAACTGCCGCAGGAGGTTCGAAATGGACAAGACCGCCAGGATAATACTCGACGATGTTGAGTTTGAATTCCCCGTCGTCACCGGCACCGAGGGCGAACGCGCCATCGATATCTCGTCACTGCGCAGCCGCACTGGTCACATCACGCTGGACCCGGGTTACGGCAATACCGGCAGCTGCCGCAGCTCCATTACCTTCACCGATGGGGAAAAAGGAATTCTTCACTACCGCGGAATTCCAATCGAGCACTTTGAATCTTCCCCTAATTTTGTTCGGGCGGCCTGGTTACTGATATTCGGCAAGATGCCGGACGAAGAAAACTATCGTTCCTTCAGCCACGTGCTGACCAACAATGCCAACATCGATGAAGACATGAAACATCACTTCGACGGCTTCCCGCGCGCCGCACCACCCATGGCGGTACTGTCGGCGATGATTTCAACGCTTTCCTGTTTTCATCCCGAATTTCATACGCTCGACAATCGCCAGGATTTCCAGCAGGCAGCAGCACGACTGATCAGCAAGATTCGCACGCTGGCCGCGTACACCTATCGACGCTCGCTGGGTTTGCCGTATATCTACCCCGATCCGCACCTGCCCTATGCTTCGAACTTCCTGCACATGATGTTCTCCCAGCACTACCAGCCTTACCAGGCCGACCCTGTGGTGGTGGAGGCACTCAACCTGCTGTTGATCCTGCATGCCGATCACGAACAGAACTGCAGCACGTCGACGGTCAGGATGGTCGGTTCGAGCCAGGCCAACCTGTTTGCCTCCTGCGCCGCGGGGGTCAACGCACTGTGGGGGTCATTGCATGGCGGGGCCAACGTCGCGGTGATCCAGATGCTGGAATCCATCCATGCCAATAACCTGACTCCGGAGCAGTACGTCGAGCAGGCCAAGGACAATACCAATTCGATCCGTTTGATGGGTTTTGGGCACCGTGTTTACAAGAATTTCGACCCGCGCGCCAAACTGTTGAAGAAGGTCAGTGAAAAGTTCCTGGAAAAAATGGGTATTAACGATCCCTTACTGGGGATAGCCAGGCGCCTCGAGGAAATTGCCCTCAGCGACCCCTATTTCATCGAGCGCAACCTGTATCCGAACGTCGATTTTTACAGTGGCATCATCCTGCGGGCCATCGGCATCCCCGCCAACATGTTCACCGTGATGTTTGCGATTGGCCGATTGCCGGGCTGGATCGCGCACTGGTACGAACAAAACGGCGATCCGCAAGCTCGCATTTCGCGACCACGGCAGATTTACATTGGCACTCCGCTACCGAAATGACCCTGCGCCAACCCGGATCCCTGCAGGCATTCGGGGGACAGTATACTTAATTGCCGAAGCATCGCCTGGGAACTGAACGACCCGGCCCCCAATCATCCCAGATAAGTTAAGTATTCTGTCCCCGGAATTGCCGTCCTTACTGCGCGTAAAAGCAGTAGAACAATCCGTTACCGCCGGTCTTTTTGACGTCGTCCCGGCTGCAACCAGCGGTGCCGTGTGCCGAATTCCACGAGAGCATGTGCCAGTCCATGCTTAAACCCGCACGGTCGTGATGACCGACGATGGCCGAGCCCTCGCCATTACTCGTCCAGGCCGAACAGGTCGTGTCACCGCCGGCAGTCGAATAAAGGCCGCTCGGATCCGAGCCGGTGAGGATGTCGTGGCGGTTCGGCTTGTCGGTGCGGGCGTTGACGAAGTTGCCGCTCTCGTCGAGGCCGGTCTCCTTGCTGATCGGGTTGTTGGCGGAATGCAGGTCGTCGATGTTTCTGGCGATCTGCACACCTTTGGCGTTGTGCCAGGGACCGTTACCGATGCGGTCGCGCGCATTGACACCCGGAATAACCATCGCCTTACCGCTCGAACGATCGATTGTCGCGTTGACGCTCAAGTAAGCTTTCCAGCTGGTCTTTTTCGAGCCGGCAGAGGCCGCGAGCTTCGCGCAATGTGCATCCGCCCCCGCGAGGCCGCCGAGGTTTGCACCGTCACCCGGACCGGCACTGGTGATGAAGAATGTCATCTCCGGTTGTTGCGCATAGGCGCCAGCACTGAGCCCTGCGCCGGCGACCGCGAGCATTGCCAGTAAAACGAGTGTGCGGGTCTGTTTTTTTGAGCGGTTCATGGAATTCTCCTGTGGTTTTTCGTGTAAACCGAAGTCATTGGATCGCGCCGAGTTCGCTTTGTTCCAATAAGCGACGATAATTTTATACCCAAAGCCAAACTTAGTATTTATAAAATCCAACCACCATGTCATCCCGGCCGCAGGAACGACTCCAAATACCGTCATTCCGATACGTCGGACCGCCCGAGGCGTCGGACCGGCCGATACGTCGGAACGGCGTAAGCAGGAATTTTACAATGACGCCACCATTACAAGATTCCCGCTTGCGCGGGAATGACGGTATTTGGAGTCGGTCCGACGCCACGGGCGGTCCGACGTATCGGAATGACCTTATGTTTATTTTTTGGGTGTGGTCTCGAGACAGGCGCGCATCAGCTGTTTCAGTCTGGCAATGCCCAGGCGCTTCATCAGCGCCATGTTACGCAGCGGGATCTCGGCCGTATCCGCGTAACTGGCGATACTGCGTTCGAGACTCTGCTCCCGCAGCAGGTGCAGCATCGGATAGGGTGAACGATTGGTGAAGTTCTCGACGTCAGCGGCGGCCGTTTCCGCGAACTGGTAATGTGGATGGAAGCTTGCGATCTGGTAAACGCCTTCCGCATCCACCGCGCGCAACAGATCGTCGGCGGTTTCGAGAAACTGGTTATAGTCGTCAAAATCCTGCAGCACATGCGGGTGAATCAACAGGGTGGTTTCGATAGCCGGATTCGAATCCAGCAATTCCAGCTCGGCCTGCAGGCTCGCCAACAGTTCGGCTTCGGTTAGCGCCGGGGCGACAACAAGGCGGATGCGTTCCTGCAACAGTTCGCGCCCCGCAAATGGACATAGATTCAAACCGACGACGACGGTCTCCACCCAGTGGCGCACAGAAGCCGCTATCGCATCAGCATCGGTTGGATCAGTCATCAGATGGGGATCGAGCTCCGGTAAGTGAAAATCGGGTGAAAATTCGGGGACAGTATACTTTATTGCCGAGGCAACGCCTGGCACCGTTCGCCGGTTTACATTCACCGAAAGCCACTTTCGTTCAAGGTAAAAATTTCTACTTCCCCCACCTTTTGATACTATGCTCAAGTTTGTATCACCGACCTGTCTGGCTCGGTGACAAACTAAATAGGGAGTATAAAACAATGCGAAATGTAAAATGTTTGGGGTTAAGCGTTATCCTGGCTGTATTAACTTTACCAACCACCGCCAATGCCGAGTCGTGGATTTGCGAGCACGGTAATTTATTACGCGAAATAACCGTTGAACGCCCGACGGACAACCCGGTGCCTTGCTCGGTGAAATACAACAAGGAAGCCGAAGGCCTTGGCTCCAGCGTGCTGTGGACAGCGGCTTCTGATGAGACTTATTGCGATGCAAAAGCCAACGGCCTGGCAGAAAAACTTGGCGGCCTGGGCTGGAACTGTAGTGCGTTCTAATTGCGGCTGGATGTAACGATTCAGGATATCAGCAAGATGTAAACGGAGACGCAGGGATTGCTTATTGATTGGCCCCATTACTCTTTAACGTAAAGCCCCTGGGCAACAACACGAAAAGCTCTCCCTGCTGCTTCATCAAGCCCGCCATTCTTTCAGCCTCAAAGCCGCGGCCCCAGAACACATCGGCGCGCACATGGCCCTTGATGGCGCCACCGGTATCCTGCGCCAGCATGAGCTGGTTCAGTGGCGATTGCTCCTCATTCGGCAGCGTGGTCTGCAACCAGACGGGGGCGCCCAGCGGAATCACATTGCGATCCACCGCAATACTGCGCCGCGGCGTCAGCGCCACGTTGAGCGCGCCTGTCGGCCCGCCTGCCTCGGCATCTCTCAGCTCGAAAAAAATATAACTCGGATTTTTCGCGAGCACTTCATTCAATCGGGACGGGTTCGTCCTTAACCATTCCTTGATGGTAAACAGCGTGACCTCTTCTCTTTGCAGTTCCCCCATTCCGATCAGGACCCTGCCGATGGATTGATACGGGTGTCCGTTCTGGTTGGCGTAGCCCACCGCCACCACAGAGCCGTCGGTGAGCCCTACCAGCCCGGAGCCCTGCACGTGCAGGAAAAATACGTCTACCGGGCTGTTCACCCACAAAATCTCCGTGCCCTCAAGCAATGCCTGGTCGTCATCCAGTTGCGCGCGATCGTAGTAAGGGACGACCTTGTTACCAACCAGCTTGCCGCGCAAACGCATGCCCTTCAGTTGCGGGTAAACGCTGCCGAGATCGACAACCAGTAAATCCGAAGGAACGCCGTAAAGCGGATACTGGTATTCCGCGGAGCGCTCCCAGCTGCCTTGCAACAGGGGTTCTGCATATATATGTAACTGAACGAAGTAGACGACAG
>CAWIHJ010000054.1:0-9765 GCA_963835795.1 uncultured Gammaproteobacteria bacterium | reverse complement strand
GGTGCTTGACTGGGAAGACCAGTTGAGTACCGATTTGCACGCGCGCACCGACTACAGCAACCGGTTGAAAACCGGCGAAGTCCTGCTGGGCTATGTCAACGAATACGGGCTCTATACCGATCGCCCGCTGCTGTCTGCGGACAGCGTTGCGCAGGCCGATCTGTTGCCGGAGGCCGAGGACGATCCCGGTCGCCGAGATTTTGGACGCAATGGCAGCTACCTGGTGATGCGCCAGCTGGAGCAGGATGTCCCCGGATTCTGGCAGTTCCTCGACGCGGCGAGTGACGCTGACGCCGCCGAGCGCGAGCGCCTGGCGGCCGCGATGGTCGGACGGCAGCGCGACGGCACGCCGATGATCGCCGGGCATCGTGTCGCCGGCGACAACGGGTTTACCTTTGACGACGATCCATACGGTCATAGCTGCCCGGTCGGCGCGCACATTCGGCGCGCCAATCCACGCACCGGTGACTTCGCCCCCGGTACCGACAATTGGCTGATACGTCTGCTGCGCACCCTGGGATTTTATCGCAGCCACGCGAGTGAAGACCTGATCTCGTCAACCCGATTTCATCGCCTGTTGCGCCGCGGACGGGCCTACGGTTCGGTGCTGGAGCCCGCAGACGCCCTCGATGCGAAAGCCGAGGCGGGCGCACGCGGGCTGCATTTTATCTGCCTGGCCGCGAACATCATGCGCCAGTTCGAGTTCGTGCAGAATGCCTGGTTGATGAACAGCCATTTTGGTGGTTTGAGTGGCGAGACCGACCCGCTGCTCGGCAATCGCGAAGCGCTCGCCGATGGTGGCGCAACCGATGCATTCAGTGAACCACAGGCGAATGCCCCAACCAGTTACCAGGCGGGATTGCTGCAGTTTGTCACGGTCCGCGGCGGCGCCTATTTCTTTATGCCTGGCATAAAGGCCCTGCGCTTTATCGCCACGCATGCCGATGGAGACGGGCACTAGCCCGGGGCACAGGGAGCGAGGAGAGAATGTTGCTGAGAACAATACATCGCGTGATGGTCAAATTGCTCGAGGTGGAACGGCGCCTGGAGCCATTTTTTCGCCGCCGGATGAATTACCTGCTGCGCGAACCGAGCGCCAGGTTGTTGCAGTGGCTGATCAATTTTCGGCGGACGAACCTGGGTCTCGCCATCGCCGAAGAGAAAATATTTCCCTGGGAAGAGGAGAGCCTCGACGCCATCATCGAGTTGATGGCCGATCAGATGCGCGGGCATTTCAAACCCGGTCATTATGAGCGCGGCGGCAATACCAAGACCCATGGGCTGGTGCGCGCCACGGTGACCGTTCGTGATGACCTGCCCGAGCGCATGCGCCGCGGCATTTTTGCCGAGCAGCGCAGCTACCCGGCTTACGTGCGCTTTTCCGGCCCGGGGCCCGAGGAGCCGGCCGATATCCAGGACGTGGGTTTCGGTAGCATGGCGATCAAGCTGATGGACGTGCCCGGACCGAAGATCATGGACGACGAAAAATTCACCCAGGATTTGATCTGTGTATGCACCCCGACCTTTGTCACCCCGGATACTAAAAGCAATGCACTCCTACAGGACTGGAGCCTGCGCGACATGCCGCTTTATTACTTCCTCAACCCGTTCAATTCGCACCTGCGCGATTTCCTCATGCAATCGCTGTGGAATGAGACCCAGTACAATCCGCTGGGCCAGCGTTACTGGAGCTGCGTGCCTTACCTGCTCGGCGAAGGCCAGGCGATGATGTATTCGTTTGCGCCGAAATCCGAAGTGGACACCGATATTCCGGGCGTGCCCTTTGGCAAGGTGCCCGAGCATTACCTGCGCGACAACATGGTAAAAACACTGGCGCGCAAGGATGTCGAGTTCGATTTACTGGTGCAGGTGCAAACCGACCCGCATCGCATGCCGATCGAAAATGCGGCGGTGCGCTGGCCGGAAGAACTGTCGCCATTTATCCCGGCCGCGACGATTCGGATTCCGCGACAGAGCTTTGACTCGGCCGCGCAGTTCGCCTTTACCCGGCAGATGACGTTGAATCCGTGGCACTGCCTGCACGAACATCGGCCGCTCGGCAACCAGAGTCGCGCACGGCGGCGCATGTATGATGAACTGTCGAAATTTCGACTGAAGATGAACCAGACCAGCCACCTGGAACCTACCGGGGATGAAGTGTTTGACGCGAGCCATTAGCCCGCAGGATCAGGCTCAGTCCACCTGTTTGAGGGCAAAATCGAGGATGCGGGTCTTGCCAAACCAGACCTTGCCGAGATAGATCCCCGGCGCCACTTCACGAATTTCGTCCCTGATTTTTTTGGCGAAAAATGACGTGGTCGAGTAATCGATCACGATCGTCTCCTTGCCGTCCATCCAGCTCGCATCGCGGTAAACCTTGGCGACGATGAAGGTCAGGCTGAACGGCGTGATCTTGTTGACCAGCAAGCCCTTGTCGCAGTCGGCGGCGAACAGGTCGAAAACCTTCCCCTGCCAGCCGAACAGGCGCGCAAAAGCCGCGTAGGCCTTCGCCAGCAGCGATCCCGCGATGATCGCGGTGCCGCGCGTATCGCCGCGTGGAATGGTGCCGGCGTCTGCGTCACGGTAAATGCGATCGAGCTCGTCGCGCGACAGCGACAGCCATTGTTGAATGCTGGGATCGAAACTGGTCATGGTACTGTCCTCGGCTGGACCGACTATTGAGTAACGTCAGCGCGGTTTGCGCCCCTGCGATAACGCGAAATGAGTGAGTAAACCTTGTTACGAACCTGGTTCATGCGCCCCAGTGGTTCGTGTTGCGGCAGGCTTTGCCAGGGATTGAAAGCGATGTTTTCGCAGCGCGTCATGGCGTCCACGCTGCGAAACTCCTGTGGCTCGATGGTGATGCGCGCGACGCTTTGAAACGGTGAATCGTCTTCGTCCCAGATAACCGACGCGTCTTCCAGCGGCATGTCGTCGTCGTTGGTCTGCAACTGCACCATGAAATCGAAACAGGCCGGTGCGCTTGCCAGGTGTTTCTCCATGTTGTCGGAGAGGTAGTTCTCGCCGAGCGCCCCCGGTTTTTTGCTGGAGACGCTGGAGCAGGGTTTTGCCGAGTATTTAACTGCCTGCCCGGCGCCAAGTGCCGACGGCGTCGTGCTCCAGTAGCGGATGTCGAACGGGCTGGTCGGGTTCTCGCGCGCGCGGAATAAAATCCACAGCGAACCGAGGTGCGAATCGAAGGGGTTGATGAAGAATTTCATGCGTTCGTCGCGGTAACTTGCCTGGATGAACTTGAGAAAGGTTTCCGGCGTGTCGACGAACAGGGCAGGGTAAGAGTTCAGCAGAAAATCCTGTTCGCCATCGATGCCGTTCAGGCTGTTACCGGCGACGCCCTGCACCTTGATCGACAGGCCACGTAAATCTTTTTCGCTATCGTCGAAAGTGCTGGCACTGGCAAAACGCAGGCGTGCCTGGTAATGCCCGGGCTGCGCGAACAGACCCTGCCGCAACTCGGCTGGAAGATCGTCGGACACCGCAAAATCGGCATTGAAGCAGCCCAACGATTTGCCCTGGTTGAAGCGCATGATTTTGCCGTCACGTTTGTTGTTATCCTGCATTTCGGTAATCAACCGAATCATGCTGCTGGCGATCTGATCGAGCTCGTCGGCCGTGGCGGTTGCGCTGCACAGGCTGAGCAGGATCGCGCCCAGCATTAAGCGGATTTTGCAGGTTGGTTTCATCATTTTACCCCGGTGATTCATTCGGCAAACGTTGGGTCGGTTGCGGCGTCGCCGCGCGCCTTCCATTTCAGGCTGTAGTACTCGCCGCGATCGCGCGCCCAGGGGTCGAAGCTATTCACCACGTGCAGCAATTCGTCGCGCAACTCCGGTGCGGTGCGCATCAGCACGCGCTTGAGCGGCGCGACCTGGATGCGGTGACCGTTGGAGGGAACGGGTTCGTTGCAGAAAAAATTATCTTTATCCACTTCATCGAGCGGGTAGGGGCATTCTTCCAGCGGTCCATTGTGCATCAGCCAGTCGTAGCCGATGTTGGAATAAAACTCCGGACGGAAGCTGGAGGTGAAGAAGCGGTCGCTGAATAGCCGGCGCGAGGCGTTGATGATGAACACGTGAAACTGCGTTTCGGAAATCGCGAAACCGTGTGGCCGAGTGTACTCGGCCAGCCAGCCGACGACATTGTCGACGTCTTCGATGTTGTCCACGCGGGTTTTATCGGGGAAGCCGAAGCAGTCGTTGATCGGCTCACCCGCGTCGTTCAATTGCACCACCGAGATGATCTTGCTCTGGTCGCAGATGTGCGTGCCATAGATTTCACGCATGCGCGAGATGGTTTCCTGCTGGTGCTTGCGTTGCTGGCTGTCCGCAGGCAGCCGCTGGTCGATAAAATCGTCGAAGCTGGTCAGCGACTTCAAACCGATCTGGCGGCGAAACTCGTTGAAGCGCGGCACGCCGCGCTCGCGGTCGCGAATGATATCGAGCGCCACGACATCGATTTTTTTCGACGCGGAGTCGAGATGCGGCATCGGCAGGTTTTGCAAAAAGTGCGGGTGATTGCGCAAAAACAAAAAACCCAGCCGTTGCCGACCCATGCTGAGCGCCCAGTTTTCCAGGCCCCGGCTGTGCATTTGCTCGGTCGCCAGACCGCGCACCGTGTTCATGATCGGCACCTTGGAGGCGAGATGATCTGGATTATCCAGGCTGCGGTACTCAATCAGGTCGGGCAACAGCGGATGCAGGCGATACACCGATGGGAACTCTTCCGGAAAGTTGAACGGCGAACCGAAATGGTTGACGCCGCCGTTGATATCGTCCTTGTTGGCGAGGCTCCAGCGATCGGATTTCAGGTAGGGTAGCCCTTCCATGCGGGTGTTGCCGAGGCCGAAGATACCGGCGCCGGAGGCGGCGATGGAATACAGCGTTGCGTTCTTGGCGGCGTCGTTATCGTCGCTGAAGGCCGCCGCGATACGCGTCGACATTCGACTCAGGAAGTTCTTGTCCTGGTTGACGATCTTGCGCATGACGGTACTCACCCGGCTTTCCTCGAGATTGAACAGGCCAAACCAGTTGGAATTCATGCCGCGGAACAGCGGTTCGTCGTAGAGCAGCTGCGTGGTCCACTCGATGGTGTGGATCTTGGCGATTTCGGCGGAGATTACCAAACGCGCAACCTGGAATAACTCATCATCGGTGACCTCGGCATAGGTAATGACCTTGTCAACATCATCTGGATCGCGCAGGCCGGAATCTTTGCCCGGCGTATCCGCCTGGCGCTTGCGGAAGTAATCGACAAAGTAATTGTGTTCGCGCGCAAACAGGTTGTGATAAAAGCTGAGGCCGATGCTCCAGTTTGCCGGAAATGCCACCGATTCCTGGCCTGTCCATTGCATCTGGGTGGGGCAATCGGGCGCCTGCGGGTCATCGCAGGGTGTCAGCACTGGCAGGTATTTATTTGGCAGGCTTAGTTTTGCCGGATCTGCGGGATCGCGCTTGACGCGTTGCAATGAAAGGTCGTCATGGCCGTAGATCTGCGAAGCATCCCACCAGGCGGTGACCTGGTTGCGCGTTGTTTTGGGTGCGCGTTTCATATAAGTCACACCCTTGTGCATAAATTCTTTTGGCTGGGTGACCCGCGCGTACAGCGTCGGCTCCATGCGATCACCCGAGCGGCACCCCAGTGCACGCGCTTCATCGCTGTCGCAACCCACCGCAGCCATGCGTCGCTGGTTGTGGCCTTCGATCGTGTGTGAAAACCAGTCGTGCGTCATGAACTGGATCCAGTAGGCGGCTAATACGTTGAAAAAGGGTACTTTCTGGTAGTCGCACTCGGCACTGGCCGGTAAATCCTTGCCGTCGGTGGACAGGCACTGGGGGTTAGCCGATTTCTGATCGCGGGTGAACAGCTTGCGGCTGATCAACTGTGGATCGGGGGTCAGCAAGCCGAGGCGTTGGCCGTTCTCGGCGTCGCTGTGGCGGTTGAGCGTGAGCTCGGTCAGCGCGAGGCGTGGGAAGGTGGCCTCGAACTGCGCATTGCGCGCGAACTCGGTACCGCTGGAGCCCATTAACGGGTTAAAGATATCGTTGCAGATACCGCTCAGGGTACGGTGACGGATCAGTTCGCCCTGGCAGATTTGATCGTCATCGCCACCCACCTCAGGGTAGGCCGGATGACTGGCGGGCAGGCGCATCTCGTCCCAGACCTTGACCACCGGACCGAGCTTGTCTTCGGTACCCTTGATGTAGGTTTGATAGCTGTGGTTGTCGAACAGGTTGAACTTGATCAGTTCGATGCGCTGGTATTCGAGATCCATCAACGAGCCATCGATCCCGCGGCCATTGGGTTCGAGATGTTCACCCAGCGAAGTAATGGCCTTGTAGCCGTCTTCGGAGCGGGAGCTGGCGTCACCGGTCGCGTAGTAGTTTGGCCAGTCCACCCACGGTGTATTGCGATAACGGGTAGCTTTTTCCCCACCCCGGCAGAAGGCGGTGGCCTCGCTATCTACCTTGCCCAGGTAACGTTCGGCGCGATTATCGGGGAGCGGGCGCAAACCACCTTTGACCATTTCCTTGCATGCCTCTAAAGAGCTTTTTTCATCAGCAACGGCAGGTTGGGCTAGCAGCGTGGCGATACAGATGGCGGCCAGGGATAGGTTTAGCCTTTTCATGTTGTCTCCTTAAACGGGGGGCCGTTTTATGATGCACCTTGTAGCGGCAGGAATATCGCGTAGAGCGGCAATGCGTGAGCGGAGTTGGCGCGGGTAGCAAACAGGATTGCACGGTGAATGCGCGCGAAATTCGAACTGCGGGTGGCGCCCGGCGAGTTGGGGATCTGCTACCCGTGAGTGCGCCGGCACAATGCTGCTCCGATCGCTCTGTAAGAGGACTTTCAAAGTGGACTGATAAACCACCAACTCTCTCCTTAAGTTACATGCTTTGTGATCCAGGTACGTTCAGACTGTCTGCAGGTTAACTAATAATTAGTCCTTAATCACCAGCGGATAAAATCATACCACCAATCGAAATTCTGTGACAATTCTCACCGCAACCAGGGCAGGCCGGATCGCGGACAATCCTGTGCAATTGCACGATAACTGCTGCATAAAGCCGCTCCTGCCGGTTTATATATTGATTGCGTGCCGATCATCGGGTAGGCTTCGCGCGGTTTGTCGAAGTATCCGAATCAGGAGAGTTGTCCGAGTGGCTGACAAAATCGCCGGGAGGCCGCTCTTGCGCATCCGTGTGCTTCGCGGCACCTGCACATTTATGTGCATTGTGATTTTGGACACGCGTAAGCGTGGCCCCGCAGGGGCGAGGGCAGGGACAGCCCGAGCAGCGAGCGCGCGTAGCGTGCGGTCTCGAAGATGGCAAAATGCTAGCTACTTTGAGGATCAAGAATTAGGAGAGTTGTCTGAGTGGCTGAAGGAGCACGCCTGGAAAGTGTGTATACGGCAACGTATCGAGGGTTCGAATCCCTCACTCTCCGCCAGAGTCCAAAAAAAAGCCCCGCAATGCGGGGCTTTTTTTTTGGACTCTGGCGGAGAGTGAGGCTTGACGAGAACCCTTGGTTCGACAAATCGCGAAGCGATTTGGACCGCCGCAGGCGCCCCCCGCAGGGGGGTCGAAACGCGAGATGCGGCAGGCAATTGCTCCTGCATGGCCTGCATACGGCACATCCCTGTGCCTTATCGCGTTTCGAGTCTATCCCTCACAAGACCTCCCATATACTCACTAAAGGCACTGCGGGGCTTTTTTTGGACTCTAGCGGAGAGTGAGTCTTGACGAGAACCCCTGAACCGGGGGCAAATGCGAATGGTAATTAAATGTCACCAACCCTGTTACCCGCTTTATTTATTCCATATCGGGGCATTTCTATGCGAAAATAGCGCGGCACGCCTTCCCCGCCAACGCCAGCTTGTCTCTTGTCGCATAGCGGCCTTCCCACAGTTGCACCACAGGACGGACTACTCTCCATCGATTTCAGTAGTTGCATACAGTTTCGGCCGAATACCAACGGCCCGAAGTAAGAAATTGTCAGAACTGATACCCATACTGTCTACCGGAGTAAAGAAAATGAGCAAAGAACATAAAAACAAGCGCGATACGAAAAAGAAAGCTGTTATGACACCCAAAGAAAAGAAAGCAGCGAAATCATCAAAAAAGGAAAGTAAAAACGTACTTGGAAACTGAGGGGATAAACCAGGGGACAGCGGAGCTAAAATTTCGCTCACAAGGACTCTGTATGAATCAGGCATACTGGTCCCGAATAGGTCACCACTACCTGATCGCTAAAGGTAGAAAAAATAGTACAGCAGCACCAGGATAAGGCCGGTGCCGAGATTCACCAGGAAACCGTTTTTCATCATTTGCCGCACGTTGACCACGCCGGTGGAGTAGGCAAGTGCGCTGGGTGGGGTGCCCACGGGCATCATGAAATCGAGCGACACGCCGATCGCGATAAGCATCACCATCGATTTCAGGTCGAGCCCAAGCTCATCGGCCAGCGGCAGCATCAGCAGCACCGCAAACAGTGGAATTCCGGTGATCGATTCCTGTACCAGGCCTGCTAGCCAACTGTCTATGCCCACCTGGTTGACCGCAGAGCCCAGGCTCAACCCACCACCGAACAGCAGCAACGTGGGCCAGGATATTTTGGCCAGATCGTCAACCTCGAGCAATCCGAGGACAAACAATCCGATGACCGGCACCAGCGCCACGGTCGCGGCGGACAAGCCGCTCAAACTGGTGGTCAACCAGCCTGTTACGGTGACCAGGAATATGACAATAATCAGCTTTTGCGATCGATCGAGCTTGTATTCGTGGTAGGGGGAACTGGTAAGGGACACACACTTCCCAGGTACCGAAAGTGTCTGTCCCTGTTATCCGCCCCTGTTATCCGCTGTTTCCGTCGGCCCATCATTCCTGTCCCGGTGCTAATCGTGGATCACGATAGTCCGTTCGACCCTCGGCACAATTGCGCCAGGTCAATTCGAATTCGCTGCTTCGATGGCACCATATCGGGATCGTGAGAGACTCAACTTGATCTCTTTATCGGTGTTCTATTGGAATAAAGGCTCTTTTATGATGCAACCGTTGGAAAACAAATAACATGGATTTTATAGAACTGATTTCGATAGCGGGTTACGCAATAGAGACAATCGGGGTTCTAGTCATTATTACGGGCTCGGTGGTGTCGACGTTCCGATTCCTGGCGAATTTTCGCCAGGAATCGGAAGGGCTTGCCTACGGCATATTTCGGCGCCAGCTCGGGCGCTCGATCATCCTCGGCCTGGAATTTCTCATTGCCGGGGATATCATTCGCACGGTGATTGTTGCAGACACGTTAACCAACGTGATGATACTGGGGCTGATCATCCTGATAAGAACCTTTCTCGGTTTTACCCTGCACTTCGAGATAGAGGGACAATGGCCTTGGCAGACAGCCAAACAAATCAGCAAAGATTGACAATGCCAATTGCGGATCAATTCCGGGGACAGCCATTGGCCAGCAAGACCCAGCTCCGCCGCAAGTTCACAGGGACACACGCTTCGCGGGTGACACGGAGCAGCCTTTCAGCGCAGGCTGCCTGGACTTCAGATAAACGGACTTGGCTGATGGCTCAAGCTGGTAGCAGATGTTGCCGCTCGATGGAACTCTCGAACAGTCTTTTAGCACTTCTTTTAATAGCCATCATCGTTTCCTCTTCAGGTTAACGATGAGCTAAAGCCGTTTCTTTGGCAATCAGGCTAAATTGTCCAGCTGGGGCTGACGGGGTACACCGGACAGTAG
>CAWIHJ010000053.1:0-13188 GCA_963835795.1 uncultured Gammaproteobacteria bacterium | reverse complement strand
ATTTTAACGGTTCTGGTGGTCGTGGGATGGATACTGATCTGGATGTTTGCCTCCGATGAAAGCCGTTCACGGCTGACCGACGAGGTCAGGCAAACCATCGGTGGCTTCGACCCAGGCGCGCCTGGTTCCGACTCGCCGACGGCGGATTAAAACTGGCTGGCTACGATCAGCAGTAAACCGATTGCGCTGATCGCAGCGCCGAGAACTGCGAGGCGCATCATCGGTTCCGAATGCGCAACGCGCGCGAGCCGCTGACTCTCGAGGCGATCTTTCAACCAGAACAGGCCAATGACTAGCGCGAGCAGACTGAGGCCGATGAGCACTAAATAGATGCCCAGTCGCATCAGTGCGCAACTCGCTGTAACTGGCTACTGGTGGGTCTGTATCTGATTCGCCACAGCAAGCTGTTATTTTCCCTGTGGAAGATTTCGAAGTGATTCGTGTTTGCAGCGACAGCATAAATTCAATGACCGATAAAGCAACCGGATTCGGGCAGCGCTTCGCTGCGGGAAGCATCTGGGCTCGCCAATACTACCCACCGGGACGGTGGGCAGAGAGTTGTGAAAATCTTGACCCGGCTGGAGTAAAGGGCCTATTTTCGTTCGATGCGTGGAGACGGTATGCAGCGGTTAGCCTGCTTCATGGGTTTAACTTTGGTGGTTTTGGCAGTTACCCCGGTGAATTCATCAGACGCAACATTGCAGACAGAGCTGTTGTCGGCGGCGAGTGCAAACCAGACCGCACGACTGCAGCAATTGCTGGCGCAAGGCGTCGACATCGAAGCGCGCGATGCGATTGGTCGCAGTGCGCTGTTGCTCGCAACTCACAGCAATTCGATCGAAGCGGCACAAATTCTCATCAGGGCCGGCGCGGACGTTAACGCCACGGACGGTATTCATGATTCGCCATTCCTCTACGCCGGCGCCGAAGGCCGCCTGGAAATTCTACGCATGACCCTGCAGCACGGAGCTGACCTTGCCAGCGTGAATCGCTACGGCGGTACCGCGCTGATTCCGGCCGCGCACCATGGTCACATCGATACCGTGCGTGAATTACTCAACACCGCGATCGATATTGACCACGTCAATAACCTGGGCTGGACGGCTTTGCTCGAAACCGTGATTCTCGGCGACGGTGGGCCAGTCTATATCGAGATCGCAAAATTATTGATCGATGCGGGGGCCGACGTGAACATCGCCGATGAAAACCAGGTAACGCCACTGAAGCACGCTGTCGATCGCGGCTATGGGCGCATCGCCGAGCTGCTGCGGGTAGCCGGCGCCGGCGGTGCAAGCGAATGATTCGGCGCGTAAATCCCTAGATCTGGGTAAACAGCCACTTGCGGAAGCGTTGCTGCGCCGCGCTCAGGCGTTGCGCGCGATGACTGAGCAGGTAATAGGAGAATTCGTGTTTAATCAATTGTTCGCTGGCACACACCAGCCTGCCCGAGTTCAGGTCGCGGTCGATCAATTCCTGATAGCCGATCGCAAGCCCGAGCCCGTCGGCGGCTGCCTGCATCGCCAGCGCCGGGTCTTTCAGCGACAGACCGTCAAGTCGCTCGGGGCACTCGACCCCGCAGCCGCGTAACCAGTCGCGCCACTCCTGTCCCTGCGGCTGGTCGTCAATATCGGCATGGATCAGTTGATGTTGCAGCGCGTCGGCTGGGTGCTTCAGGTTGGCTAATCGCACCGCGTATTCGGGGCTGCACACCGGCACCAGGTGGATCGGCATCAGCAGTTCGTGGCGGCAATCGTCCCAGGGTGGAATCCCGCAACGAATAGCAAAATCGATGTTGCCGCCGAGATCGAGGTTGTCGAGATCGGGCAACAGCTGAATGCGGCTGTCCGCTGCCTCGCTGTACCAGGCGCCAAGGCGTGGCAGTAACCACTTGCTGGCAAACGACGGTGTACTGGTCACCTGAATGATCTCGGGCACCTGCTTGCGTTGCAGTTGCTCGAGCGTGGCGTCGATGTGGTCAAAGCATTCGCTCAACACCGGTAGCAGCATTTCGCCACTCGGCGTAATTTTCAACCCGCGATTGCTGCGTTCGAACAGTTGCGTACCGAGCCCTGCTCTCGAGTTGCTTGAGCTGATGACTGACGGCGCTGTGGGTGACCGCAAGCTCGCGCGCGGCGCCGGAGACGCTGGCGTGACGCGCGGCAGCTTCGAAAGCGCGCAATGCGTTAAAGGGCAGGTTTCTTCGCTTCATCGTTTGCTGTAAATTAATCTAACAACCATAGTAAATAATATTCGCTACGGCGCAAAGCTGAAATTCTGACACACTCGGTTTTTTACCCTTGACT
Source organism: uncultured Gammaproteobacteria bacterium (assembly GCA_963835795.1). Taxonomy (GTDB): domain Bacteria; phylum Pseudomonadota; class Gammaproteobacteria. The sequence continues at coordinate 10,885 of CAWIHJ010000053.1, read as the reverse complement.
AGTTAATGCCATGAACCAGACATCGACCAATCCCGCCGCGGGATACAGCGGTTACCGGGCTCCACAGCGCGGTGAAAGCGACGAGTTGCTGGTGCGCACGGCGTCCGGTACCGCTTGCGGCGAATACCTGCGCCGTTACTGGCAACCGATTGCGTTGACCAGTGAAGTCACCGACGTTCCGCAGATCGTGCGGGTGATCGGTGAAGAACTGGTGCTGTTCTGCGACCGCTCGGGACGCTACGGGCTGGTGCACAAGCAATGTCCGCATCGGCGTGCATCGATGGAATTCGGAGTTTGCGAGGAGAATGGCATTCGCTGTTGCTACCATGGCTGGTTGTTCGATGTCGACGGGCAGATTCTCGAAATTCCCGGGCAGCCGCAAAATATTGCCGACCTGGTCAAACGCCAGACCAGCCTCGGCGCCTACCCGGTCAGGGAATACCGCGGCCTGATCTTCGCCTACCTGGGGCCGATCGAAGCCCTGCCCGAGTTTCCGGTCTACGACACGCTCGAAATCGAAGGCCAGACACTGGTGCCTTACCGCGCCGATTACCGTTGCAACTGGTTGCAGGTGCTGGACGCGATTCTCGATCCGATCCACACCAGCTTCCTGCATTCGCGCATGAGTCGCGCGCAGTTTTCCGAGGGCATGGGCGAACTGGGCGAACTGCTGTTTTACGAGCGCGAGATGAGTTTTCTCGGCGCCAACGTGCGTCGCGTCGACGAACACGTCTGGGTGCGGGTCAACGAACTGGTGTTGCCGAATTACACCCAGGCCGGCGCCGCGTTTTCCGCCGACGGCACGCCGGCCTATCTACTACGGTCGCACCGCGTTTTCGCGCTGGGTGGTGCCGATCGACGACGAAAATACGACCGCGTTTGCCTGGGCGATCTTCGGCGATCGCGCCGACCCGGAGTCCTACAACACACCCGAAGGGCCCGGAACTGATCGAGCAGGGTGAATTGATGGATCGATCCTTACGACGCAGCGCCAGCGATTTCCCGGCGACGCCGAGGCCGTCGAAGGCATGGGCCGAATCGCCGATCAGAAACTCGAACACCTGGTGCCGAGCGACAAGGGCATCATTCAGTATCGCAAGCAAGCTGCGCAAGCTGTGCCGTGACCTCGAGGCCGGCATAGAACCCGCGCGGGTTCACGCGACCTCTGGCCCAACCCGGTACCGACCTACGGCGGTGACACCGTGCTGCACATGCCGGCCGCTGAAGGCGACGATTGCCGCAATTGTTGATCGAGATCGGCGAGCGCGTCATGCAGATCCAGTTCGATGTCGAATCCCTGAGCGGTGACGCGACGTGATCAGCGCGTCATCGACGCCCTTCAAACTTTACGAGGCCGAATACCGCAAATGAGCATCAAGCTGCACATCAAGAATAATCATGCCGGGCCCGATACCTTTCCGTCGACGCCGGAAAGCGAACCGGTGTTTACCATATCGATGGAAAAGTACCTGCAGGCTGCCGAGCAAGTTTCCCGCAGCTTGCCGTCACAACTCGAGGTGTTCGTCGACTGGGATACCGATCACTGGGCGGAGTCGATGCGCGATACCGAAGTGCTGCTGACCTGGGACTTGCCGACCGAGAACCTGGCCGAGTTTGCGCCGAATCTGAAATGGATTCACTGCATCGGCGCCGGGGTCGAGCACCTGTGCCCGATGGACTGGGTGCCCGAGGGCGTGACCATCACCAACAACAAGGGCGCGCATGCCGACAAGGCCGGCGAGTTCGCGTTGATGGCGGTGCTGATGCTGCACAACAAGATGCCGGCCATCCTCAGCAATCAGCGCAGCGCCACCTGGAACTCGTTGTTTTCGACGCCGATCGACGGCAAGACAGTCGGGCTCATCGGCGTCGGCAGTATCGGTGGCGGCGCCGCGACGCAACTCGATAAAATGCCGGTGCACATCATCGGCGTCAGTCGCCACGGCAAACCGCACCCCCATGTTCACGAAATGGTGGCGATGGATCAGCTGGATGCGGTGTTGCCGCGCATGGACTATATCTTCGTCTCACTGCCATCGACGCCGGAAACGCGCGGCCTGTTTGATCGACAGCGCCTGCAATCGCTGAAAGCGGGCGCGGGCATCGTCAATGTCGGGCGCGGCTCGACCTTCGACTACACGGCACTCGCGGAGCTGCTGGCGAACGGGCATTTGTCCGGTGCGATTATCGACGTATTCGACGAAGAACCCCTGCCACCCGACTCGCCGCTTTGGACAGCACCCAATTTCGTCGTGACGCCACACGTATCGGCGGACGACGGCGACAGCTACGTGCCGATCACAATGCAGCTGTTTTTTGATAACATGCAGCGATACCTGAATGGTGAGCCGCTGCTCAACGTGGTGCGCCCGGACCTTGGATATTGATTCTATGCAAAGTGTTGATCAACTGATTGAATGGCTGCAGGGCCACAAGGAACGCATCGATCTCGATGCGCTGACCTCGCGCCTGGACGATGATTCGATTACGGCTGAACTGCTGGCCGAGCAGATTCATTTCTCGGACGAACGCTACAGCCGCAACCTGCTCGCGTACGGGCCGCAGTTTTATGCCCTGGTGTTGTGCTGGAAGCCGGGGCAGGCGAGCCCGATTCATGATCACAAGGGCGCCTCCTGTGGCGTCCGTGTTATTCAGGGAGTGGCAACTGAAACCAGCTTTCGCTGGCAGGACGGGGGCCTCGTGGAAAATTCGGTGAGCAGTATGTCAGCCGGTGAAGTCTGTGGATCCTTCGACGACGACATCCATGAAATCCGCAACAACGGCGACAGCAACCTGGTCACCCTGCACATTTACTCTCCCTATCTCGACAACATCAATCTCTACGATCGTGAAACCGGCGCCATTACGGTGTTCTCCGATCCCATGGTCGCCAGCCTGAGTGCCTGAGCCGGAGGGCAATATAGTGATTTGCCCCGATTTTGAGACTGGCGTCTGCTATTATCAGGTGTATCATATTTGATCGCGATCCTGATGCATGGAGGGCTGCAATAATGAATCGAACTACCTGGCCAATTCTCGGTTTAATCCTGGTTTGCGAATCGGTATTTGCGTTTGGCAAAAGCGACGTAAGGGATCTCATTCTGAGCGAATACCCCGGGGCCAATATTACCGAAATAGAACGTGAGACTTATCGGGGTCAGAAAATTTTCGAAGTAGACTTCCAGCACGAGGGCCAGGATCTGGAAGCCATCATCAGTCTCGATGGTGAATTCATCAAGGTTGGAATCGACGATTGAGCCGCGCCGCGCGGAATTCGGGAAATAGCGCCCGTAGATCTGAAATTTCCTATTTATTTCAATGATTTATGTTTTTTCAGGTTGTCCTGATGCGGACTGTTTTGCTATGCTTTTGTCTGTGGCTGAATTCCTCAATCGATAAACTATAATAACGGGGTCAACCCGCTTAAAGTCCGCATCTTTTCAGGGAGTACGCGTACTTCAGTTGCGATATTAATTCGCCAAACTGAAGACAAACTGAGGATCGATCCATGCGAAACCCGTTCCAACTCATCGGCATTACCCTCTTTGCCGCTGGCCTGCAGTGTACGCCGGCCGGCGCCGCCGGTGACTTCTCCGACCTGTATTACGAGTTTACCCTGAGCCTCGAAGGAACCCGGCTCGACAACCTGAGTCTTGGCGATGATGCCGAGATCGATCGCCTGGAAAGCCGTGATTTTGAAATCGAAATGGACCTCGAGTACTCGCTCAGCGAATCGGCATACCTGTTCCTCAATGTCAGCCTGATCGATGAAACTGAAGAAATCAAACCTCTCGGTGAGCGCGAGACGGAATCCGGCCTGCAACGCAACCAGATGGGGGTTGCGATCAATTTTGGCGAGATAGTCCCGAGCCAACTCAAGGTCGGGCGCATCGAATTTGTCAGTTCCAGCGAGTGGTGGGTGTGGTGGGATGAAGAGCTGGACGCAATCAGCCTGGATTCAAACTACGGGCCGGTGAACGGCATGATTGCGATTGCCGAGGAACAGGCACGCGAATCGACTGGTGCCGATTTTATCGATCCTGAAATGAAGGATGTGCAGCGCGTGCTCGCCAGCCTGAGCTGGACCTTCGCCGAGGATCAGTCGCTGATTCTGTATTACCTTGACCAGCAGGATGGATCGAGTGCTTTCGCCGAGGGCGAGGTGGCCGACGATGAAAATCTCGACGAAGTCGATGCGGACCTGACCTGGACCGGCATCAGCTACCTGGGTGATTTTGAAGTCGACTCGGTCGGTGAAATTGGCATCGAGTTGCATTACGCACGGGTCAGCGGTGACCAAACCCTGACCGAATTTGAAGATCCCGAAGGCGGGCTGTCAGAGGTTGACGAAATTGAAAAACGTCGTGTCAGCGGCAGCGCGCAGAGCTACCGGTTGAGCTGGACGCCAGCCAACCTCGACGACTGGAACTTTGTAGTCGGTGGCGCGCGTGGTTCGGGTGACAGTAATCCCGACGACGGACGCGACAAATCCTTTCAAGCAACCGGCCTGCAAGGTGACAGCGAATTGTTCGGTGAGTTGTATCAACCGGAAATTTCCAATATGGCCGTACAGGCGCTCGGTGTCATCTGGGAGGTATACCCGGGTTACGAGCTTGCATTATTCGGCTATGACTACCGGCAACAGGAGGCGAGTGAAGACATCCGTGATGTCAGTATCGAACGCGATGCCAATGGCGTCGATCGGGATCTCGGGCGCGAAATCGATCTAATGCTGGTCATCGGAGCGGTCGATAATCTTGAATTGACGCTGATTGCCGCCGAGTTCGAGGCCGGTTCTGCTTACGGTGAGGGGGAAGGCGAGCGCAGCCGATACCTGTCAATGGAACTGGAGTACCGTTTCTAAGAAGCCGGTTTTTATGCTGCGCATTAGTGTCTCTGGGTCGTCGGCTGCAGACCTGAAATGATCACCATGAAATTGCTTTGCCGATCGAGGCGCAGGCTGACGTCGAGTTTCATGATGCGCGCGAGCGCATCGACCAGTGTCAGACCGAGGCCCGAATGCCCGTTGTCCGCGCGGACCTTCTGCTTGCGCCAGAAGCGATCTTTCATGTGCACGATGTCTTCCGGCTTGAGGTCGATTGACGCGTTGCGCACCTCGATGACCACGTTGTTGTTACGCACCTCGGCAAATAATTCGATTTTGGCATTGGCTGGACTGTAGCTGATCGCATTGCCCATCAGGTTGCTGAGAATCATGCCGAGTTTTTCACGATCCGTGTTGATCACCAGGTCAGGCGGAATGCGCTTGACCAGGGTTTTACCGCTACCGTTGACGCTGTGTTGCCAGATTTCGTCGCAGTAGCTTGCAAGCTCGATATCCTGTGGGTCGCTGCGCAGTAAACCGGCTTCGGAGCGAGCCAGTTCCAGCAAGGTCGCCACCACTTTTTCCATTTGCCCCGAAATATCGCCGACGTCGGTAAAAAACTGCGTTACCTGTTCCTTGTCGTCCGGCACCATGCGGGCAACCTCGGCCAGCGTTTTCAGTTCAGCGAGCGGAGTGCGCAATTCGTGCGCGGCGTTGGCGGAGAAACGTCGCTCGCGCTCGAAGGCGGACTGCAGCCGTTCCAGCAAATGATTGAGCTGATTTTCGATCGGAGCGATTTCGATGCTTTGCGCTCCCTCGTGCGTCAGGCGGGCGTCGAGGCTGGATTCGTCAATTGCGCTCACCTGGTGCGCCAGTCGCGATAACGGGGTCAGACCGCTACCGACCAGTCGCCACACCAGCAGGCCGACAATCAGCAGTACCATCAGGATGACGCCAAAAATGGTGCTGGCAATCATCAGCAGGGCTTCATCAAGCGTTTCGCGTTCGCGCGCAAATACCAGGGTGATCGGTTGCGGTGGCTGCGGCTGGTAATCGTCGCCTCTCCAGTTGTCGTCGTCACCCTCTTCGGCTTCCCATTCTTCTTCACTTTCAACGCGCGGCAGAAACACAATTTCGATAAGTCGACCGGCACGGCCGTCTGGCAGGCGCAGGTCGGCGAATGCGTGTTCGCCGAAGGCAACCCCCATGCGCGGTAAATCGGTTTCGCCGAGCGTGGGTGACTTGATCAGCGGCTCGGTTCCGTGTTCCCAGAGCTGGTAGTACTGAGCGGTTCCCTCGCCCTTGAACTCGGACATCAGGCCTTCTTCGGCGAATTCGAATTCGACCCCTTCGTCGTCAAATTCGGTCAGTGAGATCAGCGCATGCGCCTTGTCGAACACTGCGGAGTCGAACACCTGTTCGACGTGATCGGCCACGCGCAGATAGAGAAATACCGCGGTGAGCGATAACAGCAACGCCATGCTGGCGATGATGGTCAGATTCAACTTGTTGCGAATCGAATACATGAGTCTCTACTCGACCAGGTATCCAAAACCGCGCCGGGTTTTGATTAGTTTTGGCGCACCGGCCGCATCGAGGCGTTTGCGCAGTGAACTGATGTGGGCTTCGACCGCATTGCGGGTGACATAGCTGCTGGCGTCGTAGAGGTGGTCGATGAGCTGATCGTGTGAAAAAACCCGACCACGCCTGCGCGCCAGGAAATCCAGGATCAGGTACTCGTGCGGCGTCAGTGCCACCACGTCGTCGGCATAACTCACCTGGCGGCCGACCGAGTCAAGCTTGATGCCTTCAATCTCGATCACCGGGTTCTTGACCCCGGAACGGCGCCGATTGAGTGCATTCAATCGTGACACCAGTTCGTCGAAAGCAAAGGGTTTGACCAGGTAATCGTCCGCGCCGAGATCGAGGCCGCGCACGCGATCCTCGGTTTGATCGTTCGCCGACAGGATCAGCACGTGACAATCCTTGCCCTGCTTGCGCAGTTTCGTCAGCACCGTAAGGCCGTCGATCTTGGGCAGCATCAAATCGAGGATAATGGCCTGGTATTGATTGACGGCAATGTAGGCAAGCGCCTGCTCGCCGTCAAACGCCTGGTCAAGGGTGAAGCCGTGTTGCTTCAAGCCTGTCGACAATGAACGTTGCAAACGTTCTGAATCTTCTACCAGCAGTATTTTCATGGATTTCCCGTGAAGTTAATCGAGTATAATCTGTTACGCCTCGTTTGGTACAACTTGGACATGACTGTCCTGATGTTAAATAGCCTAGATGGTTTATCTGAATTTTTCCTGAAAGACCGGTGATTATTAGGCGCGGGGAAGTACTGTCAAACCCGCTTCAGCCGGGTTAGGCTAGCGCACTGTTATTTTCTCTCGATCGATTCACTGCATGGCGTCAACCCGCGGACTGCGTCCTTTAATACTGTTGCTGATTCTCGGCAGCAGTTGGGGGTTGTATTTTTCGATGATGAAGATCGCCGTGTTGTCCGGTCTTTCTTACATCGGCATCCTCACCCTGATTACACTGGGAGTAGCGGTCGGCATGTGCCTGATCGCGTTGTGGCGACGCCGCAGGCCAGTATTCGGTATGCAACACATCTGGTTTTACCTGGTCTGTGCGGTGACGGGTTACCTGTTGCCGATGATTGCCGAATTGCTGGTGATCGCGCACATGCCGGCCGGCGTGTTAACCCTGATCGTCAGCATGGCGCCGATAGTCACCTTGCTGCTCGCCTGGTGGATGAAAACCGATCACATCAGCCTGACCCGGGTCGGCGGCATGCTGCTCGGGGCCATTGCGATCATCGCTATTTTGCTGCCCGATGCGCACCTCGGTGAAGCGGTTGCCTGGCGCTGGCTGTTGCTCGCCATGGTCGTGCCAGTCAGTTACGCGATCCACCACAACTTTACCGCGCGCTGCTGGCCGGCCGGTTCCGACTCTTACCAGGTGGCCTGCGGTGAAGCAATATTCGGCGCCGTATTGTTGCTCGCAATCGCCGCTTTTCATTGGGACTGGCAGGATGTCGAAGCCTGGAACAAGGGGCATAGCGCGATTTTGTTCATGGCGACGATCGCGCTGGTGGACATCTATATCTACTTCGAGTTGATCCGTATCAAGGGTCCGATTTACACTTCGCATGCGAACTACTTCATGGTGATTAGCGGAGTGGGCTGGGGCATGTTGATCTTTGCCGAACGCCCGAGTGCCTGGATGTGGATGAGCGCGGCATTACTGATGGCTTCGCTATACCTGGTGAGCAAGCCGCAAACCGTCAAAGTCGAAGCTTAGCGATTGGAGATCTGATGCTGAAATACCTGTCTGTTCCGCTGCTGTGCCTGCCATTGTTGTACTGGAACCTCAGCGTGCATGGCGCCGAACGCATTGCGCGGGTGGATGCGCACATTCATTACAGCCACGACGCCTGGGCGGTATTGTCGCCGGAAAAAGCGATCCAGCTGCTGCGTGCAGCGGGTGTCAGCAAGGCCCTGGTATCGAGCTCGAGTGACGAGGGTACGCAGAAACTGTATCGCCTGGCACCCGACCTGGTGGTGCCGGTGCTGCGGCCCTATCGCAAGCGCGGCGAATTATCCAGCTGGATGCACGACGCCACAGTGGTGCCGATGCTGAGCGAGCAACTGACAACCAACATCTATGCCGGGATTGGCGAATTCCACGCTGATGGCAAGCAGATCGAGTTGCCGGTGCTGCAGCAGGTGATCGAGCTAGCCAGGCGCCATGACCTGTTCCTGCATGCGCATGTCGACGCCGATGCGCTGCGGCGTATATTCGCGGCCAATCCCGACGCGCGCGTATTGTGGGCCCACGCCGGGTTTGAGGCGCCGGAGGTCATTGCGGAACTGATGCAATCCTACCCCGGGCTATGGGCCGATTTATCCTTCCGCGAAGAGGTCGCGTCACTGGGAACCGTCGTCGCTTCGTGGCGGGTGCTGTTTGAGCGCTTTCCGACCCGCTTCATGCTCGGCACCGATACCTACACGCCCGAGCGCTGGTTTTACCTCGGCGAATACCACGACTGGGCGCATGGCTGGCTTGCCGGGTTGCCGCCGGAACTCGCCGCAAACCTTGCTTACCGCAACGCCGAGTCGCTGTTACAGCGCAACTGAATCCAGGAGATTGCCATGTCGCAAGCGAAAACGATTGCCGTGGGCGGCTTTCAACACGAGACCAATACCTTCGCACCGCACCTCGCGGAGCTGGCGGCATTCGAACGCGCCGATAGCTGGCCCGCATTGACGGTCGGTGAACCCCTGTTCGCGACCATGCAAGGCCTGAATATTCCGCTGTCCGGATTTAACGAATGCGCGCAGCAGGACGGCCATCACTTGCATCCGCTGTGCTGGTGTTCCGCCGAGCCGAGCAGCTATGTCACCAGCGAAGCCTTCGAGCGCGTGGCCGATCTGATTTGTGCGCCGCTGCGTGACATCGACGGGCTGGACGCGGTTTACCTGGATCTGCACGGCGCCATGGTCACGCAAGATTACGAGGACGGTGAAGGTGAACTGTTGCGTCGCGTGCGCGCCATCGTCGGGCCATCGATACCCGTCGTCATCAGTCTCGACCTGCACGCCAACGTGACCCGCGCCATGCTCGAATACTGCGATGCGATGACCATCTACCGCACCTATCCGCACCTCGACATGGCCACGACCGGCGCGCGGGCCTACGATCTGCTGCTGCCGTTGCTGGCCGGTCGAACACTGCACAAGTCGATGCGCAAGCTGCCGTTCTTGCTCCCGCTGACCTCGCAATGCACCAATTTCGATCCCTGCCGATCGATCTACGACGGCCTGCCTGCGGCTTAGCGCCGCAGGCGGGTATCAGTAACGTCGATTTCGCCACCGGCTTTCCACCGTCCGACATCGACGAGTGTGGGGCCGCGGTTGTTGCCTACGGCGAGGATCAGCAAGCGGTCGAGTTGACCGTCGAACGCATCTACCAGCAGGTGCTGGTCGCCGAGGCCGACTTCGACTTTGAATTGCTGGAGCCGGATGCCGCGGTGCTGCGTGCGATGAATAATGCCTCGGATAAACCGGTAGTGCTCGCCGACGCCCAGGATAATCCCGGTGCGGGTGGCACCTCCGATACCACCGGCTTGCTCGCGGCGATGGTGCGTAACGGCGCGAGGCAGGCGGTTATCGCGGTGATCTACGATCCCGAAGTGGCCGACATGGCGCACCGGGCCGGTGTGGGTGCGACGTTCGATACCCTGCTCGGCGGTAAGTCTGGCCTGGAAGGTATCGAACCTTACGGTGCCCAATTTTCGGTCGAAGCGCTCGGTGATGGACGCTTTACCTTCACCGGTGCGATGAACCTGAATTCGAAAGCGCAGCTCGGCAACATGGCCCTGTTGCGTGTGGTTGATAAAGACTCACAAGTGCGCGTGGTGGTCGGCAGTTCGCGCTCGCAATGCCTCGATCTCTCGATGATCCGCCATCTCGGTATCGAACCGACCACGCAGAGAATTGTTGCGGTGAAAAGTACCGTGCATTTTCGCGCCGATTTTGATCCGATCGCAGCCGAAACCCTGGTGGTGATTGCGCCCGGCATCCATCCCTGCAAACTCGATGATCTGAATTACCGCAATTTGCGTTCTGGCGTGCGCCTCGGCCCGCTTGGACCGGAACATCAGGGCTAGCCCGCATTTCTCACCGATTTCCTCGGCAATTGCCCGAAGCGCTGGACCGCCGATACGTCGGATCGCTGCATTGCTCTACCCCGAAGCGTCGGACCGCCGGGACGCCGGACCGACGGAGCGCCGCCCGCAGCATCCATGCAGTCGTACTGCGGTGGTGCGGCATTCCGACGCCGCAAAGCGCACTGTGGCACGCCGTACTCCCGACGGCCCGCTAAACGTAGTGTAAATTACGCCGGCCGCGGACCTCTCCCCCAATGTGCCAGAGGCACATTGGGTTGTGCGGCGCGCCACAGCGTCTTTGCGACGCCCTCGCTACGGAAAACGGTGGGAAATGCGGGCTAGACAAGATCGCGCAGCGAACAGTCGCTAGCGGGTCTGATCGAGGG
>CAWIHJ010000052.1:0-43266 GCA_963835795.1 uncultured Gammaproteobacteria bacterium | reverse complement strand
GTTATGTAACCCTGACAAGGATCGTATTGCTGGCGAGGTGATCGATGGCTATTCGATTCTGAGTGGGGGGCGCATGAATTGCTCGGGTGGCAAAACGCCATGGAATACCTGGTTATCCTGCGAGGAAGTCGACAACGGTCTGGTCTGGGAGTGCGATCCCTTTAATCAGCGCGCCGCATTCGCAGTCCCGGGGCTCGGCGTGTTCAAACACGAATCGGCGAGCGTCGATCCGCTTAGCCATCGGGTTTACCTGACCGAGGACGAGAATGATGGTTGCCTGTATCGCTTTACGCCGCGGCGTGTCTCCCTGGGCGGGGTCACCAACCTGGGTCAGGGCAAGCTGCAGGCGGCACGTGTTGAGGGTGGACAGGTGAGTTGGCTCGATGTTCCCGACCCCTTTGCGCGCAAGATACCGTTGCGTCACCAGTTAAAAGACAGTACGCCGTTTCGCGGCGGCGAGGGGATCGATATTTTCGATCACTGGCTGCGCTTCACTACCAAGCGAGACAATCGCATCTGGGAGATCGACCTGCGCAATGATCGCATCAAGCAGCTCCATAATCTCACCGGGCAAATCGAGGATGTCGATGATCTCCTCCATAGCCCAGATGGCAATATGTTGGTTGCCGAGGACGGCAGCGGCATGCGGCTACTGCATTTCGAAGCTGCGCAAAGTCCGGCAAACCTGTTGCTGCAAGTGCTGGATCACGATTATTCGGAGATTACCGGGCTGGCCTTTGACCCGAGCGGAACACGCCTCTACTTCAGCTCCTATCGCGGCAGTACTACCGAAAAAGACCACGGCATCACTTTCGAATTACGCGGCGATTTCGCCAGCCTGGGATTTGCCAGCCCGCTGGTCGAGTGGCAGCTGAATCATGGCGAAATTGGGCGTTGATATCACAATCTTAAACCAATCTTAAGTTTCAGCCGGTAATCTGGAAAGCACATCTTATCCTTACGGAGCATGAGCTATGAATATTCTTGAAGTGAAAAAGAGTGCTGTCCTGGCGCTGGTAGCAATGGTTTTACCCACGGTGAGCCTGGCGGGAACCGATGATGCAAACTACGAACTGACGGCACGCCTGAACCTCGTGGGTGCTACCGGTACGCCGTCCAACGATATCCTGGGTTATGGCCTGATCGTGCATCGGCGCCTGTCTGACGACTGGCATCTGGGTGTCAGCATCGAGCACTCGCCCGAATTTGACGTGGAACGACCCAACGAACTGCTCGATATCGACAGTACCAGCGAAACCGATGCAGTGGCCTCGATGACCATGCTCACCGCCGTCGCGGAGCGGCGTTATGCGCTCGGCGAAGGCAACTGGACCGGTTTCTGGAACCTCGGTGTTGGTATTGCCAGTATCGATGCCGACAATGCCAAGGGTGATGTCGAGGGCGGTGGACGCTTTGATATTGAAGTCGATGCGGACACCGAGACGGTGCTGCTGGGCGGGGCTGGATTCATCCAGCGCCTCAGTGAAAGCTGGTCGGCGCGTTACGAAGCTACCATCGAACGCCATTTAGCCGACTGGACAGTGACCGATCGCGTGAGTGGTGCCAGCGACTCCTATGGTGATTACACGGTATCGGGAGTTCGTCTCGGGGTGAATTACCGCTTCTGAGAAACCGGGTGAAAAACCGGGGACAGTATACCTATTTCATTGAGCCCCTAACCAACGGCGGTAAATCTGATGAATTAGGTATACTGTCCCCCGTAATTTGTCCCCCGGTTTTTCGCTGCAGTGGGGCCAGTTCGGCAAACAGGGCGAGCATGGCCGGGTTGTCGATGAACGACAGGTTGTATGGATGCTCGCAAACCAGTTTTCGATAGTTCATCGGTGTTATTAGCGCGTCGATTTGCTGCGCAATTTTGCCCCACAGTAGCAAAGTGATCTGCGCCGAAGCCTGCTCGGCAATCGATGCCAGCAGGCGTTCGAGGAAAGTTTGCCAGTAGCGCGCCTCCTGCAACGGTTTGCGCTGCGGATGCAGCACCGGGGTTGCGTTCAGCATTAGAAACCCGGCCTGTTGCAAGTTGCCGAAAAATTCATCCAGGGTCTGTATCAAGGGCTGTTTGTCGATTGCGGCAATCGCCGATTGCGGGATCTTGCCCGCGGCGTCTTTGCGCAAATGGCCTTCGGCGAGCAATGCGGTTTTCATGATATTGCGCAACGAAGTCGCGCGATTAATCGCTTTGCTCAAACCCTTCTCGCTCCACAGCGCGTTGACCGCGGCATCGTAAAAGGCGATGCCATTCGCCGACTCGCGCCGTGGATAGGGCGATTCGCCGATCAGCAGGTAAGTGACGCCCTGGCGATCGCGCCGAAAGGCGGCCAGCAGGTGGTCGGGGCCCGGCAACCAGGCATCGTCGTTGATCAGTGAATGCAGGTAATCAGGATCGAGCGTGGCGAGTGCATGGCGCAAGATGTCGCGCCATTCGGGGTGAACCTGGGCGCGCTGCATCAGCCTTTCGGCGTCATTCATCGATTATTTTTTCGAGGCGTATGCGGGCGATCTTTTCGACTTCGCCGATGGCGGTGGTGAATTCGTCCGCGGGCGAATTTTCGATTCTGCGCTCCATCGCCGCGATGATTTGATGCTTGTGGAGTCCGCTCACCGCGATGATGAATGGAAAGTCGAAGCGCTCGACATAGGCATGGTTCAGCTTCTGGATTCGCACCAGTTCCGCGGCACTGCAGTGGTTGAGCCCGGCCCCCGCCTGCTCGCGTTGCGAGGCCCTGGTGAGCTCGCCGGCAGCGGCTTCCCTGCCGGCCAGTTCCGGGTGCTGGCGTAACAGTTCCATGCGCTTTTCAATCGACGACTGGCGCACCATGCCGACCATGGCCTGGTGCAGGTTGGCGCATGAAGAAAACGGACCGACCAGGTATGCGCGTTCGGCGACCCAGGGCGAATGTTCGAAAACGTCGCCCAGCAACTCGACGAAACGCGTTGCGTCGCAGTCGTTCAGGTGTTTTATGCGAATACCCATCGCGGCATTATGCCGTTTGTGGCGGGTGCCTGGCAATCCAGTGCCGCGCGATGTCGATGCGCCGGCAAATCCACACGCGCTCATGCTGCTGCACATGGTCGAGGAAACGCTGCAGCGCGCGAAAACGACCGGGCCTGCCGACCAGCCGGCAATGCAGCCCGACCGACATCATCTTCGGCGCCTGCTCGCCTTCGGCGTAGAGCACGTCGAAGCTGTCGCGCAGGTAATGAAAGAATTGTTCGCCGCTGTTGAAACCCTGTGGTGTGGCGAAGCGCATGTCGTTGACGTCGAGCGTGTAGGGCACCACCAGGTGCGCCTTTTGTTCGCCGCTGGAGGTTTCGACCCGTTGCCACAGGGGCAGGTCATCGCCGTAGTAATCCGAATCGTAAAGCAGGCCACCCTGTTCGACCACCAGGCGGCGGGTGTTGGGACTGTCGCGGCCGGTATACCATCCCAGCGGTGGTTGTCCGGTTAATTCGGTGAGAATAGCGAGCGCTTGCTGCATGTGTTCGCGTTCGATGTCCTCGGGGACGTCCTGGTAGTGAATCCAGCGCAGCCCGTGACAGGCGATTTCATGATCGAGTCTTACCAGTTCCGTGGCCAGTTCAGGGTTGCGCTGCAAAGCCATGGCCACTGCGAATACCGTCAGTGGCAGCCCGCGCGCTTCGAATTCGCGCAGCAGGCGCCAGACGCCCGCGCGCGAACCGTATTCGTAAATCGACTCCATGCTCATGTGGCGCGCCGGGTAGGCCGGCGCGCCGATGATTTCCGAGAGGAACTGTTCGCTGCCCGCATCACCGTGCAGCACGTTGTTTTCGCCGCCTTCTTCGTAATTGAGTACAAACTGCAGCGCGATGCGAGCGTCACCCGGCCAGTCGGCCCGTGGTGGTTGGCCGGCATAACCGATCATGTCACGTGGATAGTCGTTCACGGGATGATCGCGGCCGCTTCGAGACCCAGCAAGGTAGCGAGATTGGTATCCGCGGGTTGCGGTTTGTGCTTGATCTTGCTTTCGATCTGCAGCAAGTGCTGGTTCATGACGGCGATCGCGGTTTTGACGTCGCGCCGTGCAATGGCATCGACTATGGCCTCGTGTTCCTGGTTACGACAGCGATTTTCCGTTTCATCACCGAGATGTGCGAGAATCACCAGCGGCGTGCGGCGAATGATGTCATTCAGGTAGGCATCGAGCACGCTGTTACCGGCCATGCGCGCCAGTTCGCGATGAAAATTGACCGACAGGGCGAGCGCCTGTTCCGAGTCGCCCTGCAGGTAAGCCTGTTGCTCGCGTTGCAACCTGTCGCGCAATTGGTGCGAGTTCGGAGTCTTCAATGCGGGCGATCAGGGTTTCCAGGATGGCCGATTCGATGGCGCGCCTTGCGGCGAACAGATCCTGACCTTCCTTCACCGACGGGCTCGCGACAGTGGCACCGCGATTCGGGGTTTGCTCGACCAGTCGGGAGTGAGCGAGACGCGTCAGCACCTTGCGGATCAGGCCGCGTTTCACGCCAAACAGATTGGCCAGCTGCACTTCTTTCAGCTTGGTGCCTGGCGCCAGGCGGTGGTCGAGAACGGCCTGTTCGATGCGGCGGAGAACTTCGTCTTCGTTCGGTATGGTGGTGGTCGTGGTGGCTGACATTGTGCCCGGGTCGAGTGCCTGTGAGCGGTGCAGTGTATCACGGCTGTAAAAGTGTTAACAATAATTATCAAAATTGTTGACAATATATTTGATTAGTGCGATTTTACCGCCTCTACTGACGAGGGGAGTAGTGATGGGGAGGCTGACAACACATGTTCTCGATACCGCGCGCGGCGTTCCGGCGGCCGGTGTCGACGTCGTGCTTTACCGGCTGACTCCGGAATTGCTCGAAGTGGCGAAGGCTTGCACCAACGCCGACGGGCGACTCGATCAACCCATCCTGCAGGGCGACGAATTCACCGCTGGCGTCTACCAGTTGGTGTTCCAGGCCGGCGATTATTTTCGTGCCCAGGCGCTGCGAGCTGGCCGAACCCCTGTTTGTCGACGAAGTCGTCCTGCGCTTCGGCATCAGCGATGCCGCGGAGCACTACCACGTGCCGCTGCTGGTTTCCCCATTCGCTTACTCGACCTACCGCGGATCCTGATGAGCGCCGTATGCTTCCTGCTGGATGGTGATCGGGTCGAAGTCGATGTCGTCGAGCCGACGCGCACGCTGTTGCAATACCTGCGCGAAGACTTGCGCCGGGTCGGCAGCAAGGAAGGTTGCGCCGAGGGTGATTGCGGCGCCTGTACCGTGGTGATCGCGGAACTGCTTGGCGATGATCTGCAGTATCGTGCCGTCAACGCCTGTATCCAGTTCCTGCCGACGCTGGACGGCAAGGCGTTATTCACCGTCGAATCGCTCAAGTCGGCCGATGGCCGTTTGCATCCGGTGCAGCAAAGCATGGTCGATCATCACGGATCGCAGTGTGGTTTTTGCACGCCGGGTTTTATCATGTCGATGTTTGCGTTGTACCAGAACAATCCCGCGCCCACGCGCGCCGACATCGACGATGCGCTGTCCGGCAACCTGTGCCGTTGTACCGGTTATCGCTCGATTATCGAAGCCTGCGTGCAGATGTATGCCTACCCGCGGGTGGCCATCGACGCGGTGGGCCTGATCGCAGGACTGCGCGAGATTCGGCGCGAGCAGGGTCTGTCGCTGGAACTTGAGCAGGTGAGCTATCACGCCCCCACCAGCCGCGCTGATCTTGCCGAGTTGTATCTGCAAAATCCGGATGCGCGCATCCTCGCCGGTGGCACCGATGTGGGCCTGTGGGTGACCAAGCAGTTGCGCGAGCTGCCGGCGCTCATTTACCTGGGCAATGTCGCCGAACTCAAGCGCATTGATCACGGGGCTCACGGCACTGAAATCGGCGCCGCCGTGTCGCTGACCGATGCCTTTGCGGCAATCGTTAAAACTTTCCCCGAGTTCGCTGAAATGTTTCGCCGTTTTGCCTCGGTGCCGGTGCGCAACGCCGGTACGCTGGTCGGCAATGTCGCCAACGGTTCGCCGATCGGTGACTCGATGCCGGCGCTGATGGTTTGCGCAACGCGGGTGAAGTTGCGCCAGGGTGACGCGTCGCGCGAAATGGCCCTCGAAGACCTCTATCTCGACTACATGAAGAACGCGCTGCTGCCGGGTGAATTCATCGAGTCGATTGTTGTGCCGCCGCGTGACGAACGCTTGCAGTTGCGTTGTTACAAGCTGGCCAAGCGCTTCGACCAGGATATCTCGGCGGTGTGCGCCGTCTTCGCACTGCGCCTCGACGGCGATCGTGTCGAAGACATCCGCATTGCGCTCGGCGGCATGGCGGCAATACCGAAACGCGCCACGCAGACCGAGCGCTGGCTGCAGGGTAAATCCTGGGACGAGTCAACGGCGCAAGCCGCGATGGAGCGCCTTGGCGATGAGTTCACGCCATTGTCCGACATGCGCGCCAGCGCGAATTATCGCAGCCGCGCCACCGCCAACCTGCTGTATCGCTTTTACCTCGAAACCCGCCCGCTCGATGCGCTGCCGACAACCGCGGTGAACGTCTTTGCGGTGGACGCCTGATGGAAGACCGGGCTACCCAGCAAGCCAGGGAAACCGCACCGGGACAGGCTATCCCGCACGAATCCGCTGCCCTGCATGTCGCCGGCGAAGCGACCTATGTCGACGACATTGCCGAGCTTGCCGGCACCCTGTACGTTGCGCTCGGTCAGAGCAGCGAAGCGCACGCCAACATTCGTTCAATCGATCTCGACGCGGTACGCAGCGCACCCGGCGTGGTCGCGGTCATCACCGCCGCCGATATTCCCGGCCACAATGACTGCGGCCCGATTATTCACGACGACCCGATCCTCGCCGACGGCGTGGTGCAGTTTGTCGGTCAGCCGATATTTGCCGTCGTGGCCGACCACGTTCACGGCCGCGCGCAAGGCGGTGCGACACGCCGTTATCGAATACGAATCGCTGCCCGCGATTCTCGATGTCGCCAGCGGCAGGCAACAGCAATCCTATGTGTTGCCGCCGATGCAATTGCGCCGCGGCGATGCCGCGACCGTTCTGCAGTCCGCACCGCGTCGCCTGCAGGGTGACATCTCGGTCGGTGGCCAGGAACAGTTTTACCTGGAAGGCCAGATATCCTACGTGGCGCCGAAGGAAGACGGTTGTTTTCACCTGTGGTGTTCGACCCAGCATCCGAGCGAGATGCAGCAGGTGGTCGCGCACGCGCTCGGCATCGATTTCAACCAGGTGGTGGTCGAAATGCGCCGCATGGGCGGCGGTTTCGGCGGCAAGGAATCGCAATCGGCGATCTTTGCCTGCATCGCCGCGGTGGCGGCGCACAAGCTCAAGCGACCGGTCAAGTTGCGTCTCGATCGTGACGACGACATGACGATAACCGGCAAGCGCCACGGTTTTGAATTTTCCTATGACGTCGGCTTCGACGACGACGGCCTGATCCATGCGGCGCAGGTCGAGATGGCCGCGCAGGCCGGTTTTTCCGCCGACCTGACCGGCCCGGTGGTGACGCGCGCGGTCTGTCATTTCGACAATGCCTATTACCTCGGCGACGTCGCCATCGACGCCTACAGCGTCAAGACCAACACCCAGTCGAACACCGCCTTTCGTGGTTTTGGCGGGCCGCAGGGCGCGATCGCCATCGAGTACATCATCGACAACATCGCGCGCGAACTGGGCAAGGATCCGCTGGAAATACGCAAGCTGAATTTTTACGGCAAGGACGAGCGCAACACCACGCCCTACGGACAAACCGTGCGCGATAACGTCATTCACGAACTGGTGGCCGAACTCGAAATCAGCAGCGACTACCAGGCCAGGCGCACGGCGATCGCGGCCTTCAACCGCGACAGTCCGATATTGCGCAAGGGCATCGCGCTGACGCCGCTCAAGTTCGGCATCTCCTTCAACGTGGTGCACTTCAACCAGGCCGGTGCGCTGGTGCACATTTATACCGACGGCAGCGTGCTGGTCAATCACGGCGGCACCGAGATGGGGCAGGGCTTGCACACCAAGGTGTCGCAGGTAGTCGCGCTGGAACTGGGCATCGATGTGGCCCAGGTGCGCGCCACCGCAAACGATACCAGCAAGGTGGCCAACACCTCGGCGACCGCGGCCTCGACCGGCAGCGACCTGAACGGCAAGGCGGCGCAGGATGCCGCGCGCCAGATTCGCAACCGCCTGACCCGTTTCATCGCCGAGGAGCACGGCGCCAACCTGGCCGAAATCGAGTTTGCCGAAGGCCGGGTGCGTTGGGGTAGCGGCGAAATGTCGTTCCAGGAGCTGGTGGTTGCAGGCCTACCAGAACCGGGTGCAGCTCTGGTCCGACGGTTTTTACAAGACGCCGGGTTTAAGCTGGGATCGCGAGGCGATGCAGGGCAGCCCGTTTTACTACTTCGCCTATGGCGCCGCCGTATCCGAAGTGGTGGTCGATACGCTGACCGGTGAATGGAAATTGCTGCAGGCCGATATCCTGCACGACGCCGGTAACTCGATCAATCCGGCCATCGACATCGGCCAGATCGAAGGTGCCTTCATCCAGGGCATGGGCTGGCTTACCAGCGAAGAACTGTGCTGGAACGACCAGGGCCGCCTGACCACGCACGCGCCCTCGACCTACAAGATTCCGACGATTACCGATTGCCCGGTGAATTTCACCACGCGCCTGTATGCCAATCACAATGTCGAAGACACCATCCTGCGCTCCAAGGCCGTTGGTGAACCGCCGTTGCTGCTGCCGTTTTCGGTGTTCTTTGCGATTCGCGACGCCATCGCCAGCGTCGCCGACAACCGCATCAACCCGCCGTTACGCGCCCCGGCGACGCCGGAGGCGATACTCGACGCCATCGACGCGCTGCGCGGAGCCTCGAAATGAACGACTGGCAACGAAACGTTTGCGAATTGCGGCAATCGCTGCAACCGGCGGTGCTGGTCAGTGTCGATTCGATCGTTGGCTCGACCCCGCGCGAGCCGGGAGCGCGCATGATTGTCACGGCCGAGCGCCTCTACGGCACGATTGGTGGGGGTAACCTCGAATACCAGGCTTGTCGCATCGCGCGCGATCAACTTGAGCTGGGTGCAGAGGACGGACTGCAGCGTTTCCCGCTCGGCGCGGGGCTTGGGCAGTGCTGCGGCGGCCTGGTCAACCTGATGTTCGAACACCTCGGTACCGACAGCGACTGGGAGCAGCTGTTGCGGGAAGAAGACGCCATCGAGCTCTATCTGTTCGGTGCCGGCCACGTTGGCCATGCCGTGGTGGCTGCGCTGTCCGCTCTGCCGGTACGTATCCACTGGATCGATACGCGCGACAACATGTTGCCAGCGGTGGCGACCGGGGTTGAGCTGATCTGTAGCGATACGCCCGAGGCTGAAATCGATGCGGCGCCTGGCGGCAGTTACTTCCTGGTGATGACGCACGATCACAGCCTCGATCAACGCCTCAGCGAGGCGATTCTAAAGCGCGACGATTTCGCCTATTTCGGTCTCATCGGTTCGCGCTCGAAACGGCGTAACTTCGAGACGCGGATGCGCCGCCGCGGTATCGATGCGCTCAGGTTCGAACGCATGACCTGCCCGATCGGAATCGACGGTATCCGCAGCAAGCAACCGGCGCAGATCGCGATTTCGGTTGCCGCTGAAATCCTGCAGGTATACGATCAAACGCTGCAACCAGCAAGCCATAACAATAAGCTAGACAACAATAAATCGTTTCAACGGGGAGGGAGAGCATGACGTCCGCGGCAAGTGATGGTCAGGCTTTGCGGCTCGAGCTGAGCGGGATTACCAAGCGGTATCCGTCGGTGATTGCCAACGAGGACGTTTCACTCGAGGTCAAACGCGGTGAAATTCACGCGGTGCTGGGTGAAAACGGCGCCGGCAAGTCGACGCTGATGAAAATGATCTACGGCGTGACCTACCCCGATGCCGGCGAAATGAAATGGGAAGGCGAAACGGTAAAGGTGGAAAACCCGGCGCACGCACGCAGCCTGGGCATCGGCATGGTGTTCCAGCACTTTTCGCTGTTTGAAACCCTGACCGTGGTCGAAAACGTGGCGCTTGCGCTGCCGGGTAACCCCGATCTCGGCGAACTGTCCACGCAGATTACCGAGGTTTCCAACCGCTACGGTCTGCCCGTCGATCCCCAACGGCTGGTGCACGCGTTGTCGGTCGGTGAGCGTCAGCGCGTCGAAATCATTCGCTGCCTGTTGCAAAACCCCAAATTGCTGATCATGGATGAGCCGACCTCGGTGCTGACCCCGCAGGCGGTGCGCAAGCTGTTCGATACCTTACGTCAGCTCGCCGACGAAGGCTGCAGCATTCTCTACATCAGCCACAAACTCGATGAAATCCAGGAACTCTGCCACGTCGCCACGGTGTTGCGCGACGGCAAGGTCACCGGGCATTGCGTCCCCGCCGAAGAGACTCCCAAGTCGATGGCCAGCCTGATGATCGGCAAGGAACTACCGGTGCCGGATCGCGGCGAAGCCGCCGCGCCTGGCGAAGTGCGCCTGCAGTTGCAGAGCCTGTCGAAAGCCGCGGACGATCCGTTTGGCACCGATTTGAAGGACATCAACGTCGAAGTGCGCTCCGGCGAAATTCTTGGCATCGCCGGGGTGTCCGGTAACGGACAACAGGAATTGCTGTATGCGTTGTCAGGCGAGGTGCCGGTCGCCGACGCCGACGCCATCATCATTTGCGGCAAGCCTTCGGGCAGCGATATGCCGGATAAGCGGCGCCTGAACGGCATGGGCTTCGTTCCCGAGGAGCGCCTCGGCCGCGGTGCGGTGCCGCGCATGTCGCTCACCGAGAATGCGCTACTGACCGCGCACCAGGCGGACATGCTGAAGTACGGCATGATCCAGTTCGAGCGTATCGCTGTTTTTGCGCGCCAGTGCATCAGCGATTTCAACGTCAAGTGTGGCGGTGAAGACCACGCCGCCAATTCGTTGTCCGGGGGCAACCTGCAAAAATTCATCATGGGCCGCGAAATACTGCTGGCGCCGAAACTGCTGGTGGTCGCGCAACCGACCTGGGGCGTCGACGTGGGGGCCGCGGCCTTCATTCGCCAACGCCTGATCGACCTGCGCGACGAGGGCACCGCGATCCTGGTGATTTCGGAAGAACTCGAAGAGTTGTTTGAAATCTCGGATCGCATCGCGGTCATCGCCGATGGCCGGCTGTCGCCAACGCGGCCACTCGCCGATACCAACATCGATGAAATCGGCGTGTGGATGAGTGGCATGTGGGATGCGCCCGCAAGCGCAGGGGGGCAGGCTCATGCCTAACCCACATATCTCGCCGTTTTACGTCGCTGAGGGCGTCGAAAAGACGCTGTGGCGCGCCGCACAACCCAATGTGCCTCTGGCACATTGGGGGAGAGGTCCGCGCCGGCGTAGTTTATCTTACGTTTAGCGGGCCGGCGGGAGTACGGTGCGCCACAGTGCGCTTTGCGACGTCCGCAGCAGGAGAACGGTGAGATATGTGGGTTAAACTAGAACGTCGTCCCGAGGCGTCGCAGATGATGTCTTACGCATCGCCGCTGATCGCCATCGTGCTGATGCTGATCGGTGGTCTGTTCCTGTTCATGGCGCTGGGCAAGGATCCGGTCGAAGGCTTCAAGGTGTTCTTCATCAGTCCGATCAGCGATGCCTACGGTGTTTCCGAACTGTTGCTGAAGGCCACGCCGTTGATGCTGTGCGCCATCGGCCTTGCGGTCGGCTTTCGCGCCAACGTGTGGAATATCGGCGCCGAGGGTCAGTTGATTGTCGGTGCGATCGCGGCGAGCGCGGTGGCGCTGTACTTTTACGAGTCAGAAGGCGCGCACGTGCTGATCCTGATGGTCATCGCCGGTGCCATCGGCGGCATGCTGTGGGCGGCGATTCCCGCGTTTCTCAAAATCCGCTTCAACACCAATGAAATCCTGGTGTCGTTGATGCTGGTGTATGTCGCGCAACTGCTGGTGTCCTGGCTGGTGCACGGTCCGATGATGGATCCCGACGGTTTCAATTTCCCGCAGTCGCGGTTGTTCGAGGAATCCGCGTTGTTGCCGATACTCTGGGAAGGCACGCGCCTCAACCTGGCCTTCAGTTTCGCGCTTACAGCGCTGCTGGTAGGTTACATCTTCATGTTTCGCAGCTTCGCCGGATTCCAGATGCAGGTCGCGGGTTACGCCAAAGACGCCGCGCGTTACGCCGGTTTCTCGGCGAAGCGCATGATCTGGATCGGCCTGTTGAGCGGCGGCGGCATGGCCGGGCTCGCGGGCATGTCCGAGGTGGCCGGGCCGATGGGGCAGATCACCGATCACGTTTCCAATAACTACGGCTTCGCCGCGATCATCGTCGCCTTCGTCGCGCGCCTGAACCCGGTGGGTATTTTCTTCGCCAGCCTGTTGATGGCGCTGCTGTATCTCGGCGGCGAACAGGCGCAGCAATACCTGGCCCTGCCGTCGTCCATTTCCAACGTGTTCCAGGGCATGTTGCTGATGTTCCTGCTGGGATCGGATGTGTTGATCAATTATCGCCTGCGCTGGAAGGAGGTTGCCGCCTGATGGATAGCTCAATTCTGGCTTCGATCCTGTTCGCCACCGTGGTTGCCGGCACGCCGTTGATCATCGTCGCCCTCGGGCAGCTGGTCGCGGAAAAATCCGGCGTACTCAATCTCGGCGCCGAAGGCATGATGGCGATGGGCGCCATTGCCGGGTTCGCGGTGACCCTGCACAGCGGTAATCCGTGGCTGGGTGTGCTCGCCGGCATGCTGGCGGGTGCCGCGATGTCATTCATCTTCGCGGTGGTGGTGTTGACCCTGATGGGCAACCAGGTCGCCAGCGGGCTGGCGCTGTCGATCCTCGGCGTCGGCCTGTCGGCCTTCATCGGCAAGCCCTACGAATCGGAGATATTGCCGACCGTTGGCGCCATCCGCATTCCGCTGCTCGCCGACTCTGCCGATCATCGGCAATGCCCTGTTCAACCAGCAGGCGCTGGTGTATTTCTCCTGGCTGCTGTTTGCCGGTATCGCCTGGTTCCTTTACCGCAGCCGCCCCGGCCTGATATTGCGCGCGGTTGGCGAGTCGCCATCGTCGGCGCATTCGATCGGTTACCCGGTGATCCGCATTCGCTACATGGCGACCATTTTCGGCGGTGCCATGGCGGGTATCGGCGGCTCCTTCCTGTCGGTTTTTTATACGCCCCTGTGGGTCGAGGGCATGGTTTCGGGGCGCGGCTGGATCGCCATCGCGCTGGTGGTGTTTGCCACCTGGCGCCCGTTTCGCGTGCTGGTCGGCGCCTATCTGTTCGGCGGTGTGATGGTCGCGCAATTGTTCGTGCAGGGTTCGGGCATGGATATTAATATACCGTCCCAGTTCCTGTCGGCGCTGCCGTACCTCGCAACCATCGTGGTGCTGGTGATTATTTCGCGCGATCAGAATACGGTGCGGCTGAACGCGCCGGTGTCGCTCGGTCAGCCTTATCGACCGGAAGCTTAGTCAGCATGGGTTCATCGACACAAGATTATAATGGGGTGGAAATCCCGCAACATAAACTGGAAACCCGGGAGGGTTGTGAAATGACATTTACCAAGATATCTCTGAAGAAACTGGCGTTGACGCTGCTGGCCTGCGCGCTCAGTGGCACCGCGCTTGCGGCCGACAATGTCGGCTTCATCTACGTCAGCCCGATCGGCGACGCCGGCTGGACCTACCAGCACGACCTCGGTCGCCTGCAGGTGGAAAAGGAAACCGATTTCAAGACCCGTTACGTCGAGAACGTCGCCGAGGGCGCCGACGCCGAGCGCGTCATCCGCGAGATGGCCAAGCGTGGTGACAAGGTTATCTTCGCCACCAGCTTCGGTTACATGAACTACATGCTCAAGGTATCAAAGAGCTTCCCGAAGACCGCCTTCGTGCACGTGACCGGCTACAAGCTCGGCAAGAACATGGGGCTGGTTAACGCGCGTTTTTACGAAGGTCGTTACCTGACCGGTGTCATCGCCGGTGAAATGACCAAGTCAAACGTGCTCGGCTACGTTGCCGCGTTCCCGATTCCGGAAGTGCTGCAGGGCATCAACGCCTTCATCAAGGGTGCACGCAGCGTCAATCCGAAAGCCGAGCTGCGCGTGATCTGGGTCAACTCCTGGTATGACCCGGGCAAGGAGCGGCAGGCGGCATTGACGCTGATCTCGCAGGGCGCCGACATGGTGACCCATCACACCGACTCAACCGCGGTGGTTCAGGCGGCCGAGGAAGAAAATGTGCACGCCTTTGGTTACCATTCGGACATGTCGAAGTACGGGCCACGCGCGCACCTCACCGCGACCACCCATCACTGGGGCGATTACTACGTCAAGACGATCAAGGAAGTCGAGTCAGGTACCTGGGCGCCGGTCAGCGTGTGGGGTGGTTACCCGCGCGGCATGATCAAGCTGGCACCGCTGAATGACGCCATTCCGGCCGAACTGCAGGCGCGAATTCGTGACATGGAAAAGCAGTTGACCGCGCGCGAATTACACCCCTTCGCCGGGCCGGTCGTCGATCAGGGCGGCAAGACCATCGTCAAGGCCGGTGAGAAAATGTCCGATGAGCAGCTCAACAAGATGAATTATTACTTGCAGGGCGTGGCCAGCAAGATACCGAACTAGCTCGCATGTTTCACCGATTTCCTACTCGGCAACTGCTCCATGCGTTGCTCTACCTCCGGCATCCCTGCCGTCGTGCGGACACCGCAAAGCGCACTGTGGCGGGCTGTACTCCCGACGGCTCGCTCAACGCAGTGTCCACTGCGCCTGCGCGAACCTCTCCCCCAATGTGCCAGAGGCACATTGGGTTGTGCAGCCCGCCACAGCGTCTTTACGGCGCCCTCGGCAATTGCTCCTGCATTGCTCTACTACTGCACATCCATGTGCATATCGCTACGGAAACCGGTAAAACCCGTGAGCTAGCCACAACGGTCGTGCGAGCAGGCAGCTTCAGGCCTGTTGTCAGGCCAGCCTGACACGATTCGACTTATGGACGCATATCTCCTCGACTGGGCCGCTCTGCTGGTGCGTTGGCTGCACTTTGTTGCCGGTGTCGCCTGGATTGGGGCGTCTTTTTATTTCGTCATGCTCGACAGCTCATTGAGTGCGCCTGCGCGCCAGCAGGACAAGGAGCGCGGCGTCACCGGAGAGCTGTGGGCGGTGCACGGTGGCGGGGTCTACCAGAGTCAGAAATTTCTGCTCGGTCCGCTGGGTGAACCGCTGGCCGAGAAGCTGCACTGGTCGAAATGGGAAGCCTATACGACCTGGCTGTCGGGCATGGGTTTGCTCGTCATCATCTACTGGTTCGGTGCCAGGACCTACCTGATCGATCAGCAGGTCATGGCCCTGTCGACCACCGCCGCTATCGGCATCAGTATCGCAATCCTGGTCGGCGGCTGGGTGGTATACGATGCCCTGTGCCGCCTGCTGCGCGGCAGGGATAATTTGCTTGCCGGCATTATCTTTGTGCTGGTTTCGCTAACCGCCTGGGTGCTGTTTCAACTGTTCAGCGCGCGTGCCGCCTACCTGCACGTCGGTGCGATGATGGGCAGCATCATGGCCGCCAATGTCTTTTTTCACATCATTCCCGGGCAGAAGCGGGTGGTGGCGCAGATGCGCGCCGGTGAAACCCCGGATGCCGAACCCGGCATCATCGGCAAGCAGCGTTCGGTGCACAACACTTACTTCACACTGCCGGTGCTGTTCATCATGATCAGCAACCATTACCCGATGACCTACAGCCATCCGCAGGGTTGGCTGGTGCTGATTTTCATCATGCTCGCCGGTGTTTTGATCCGCCAGTATTTCGTCATGCGTCATAGCCACCGGGCGAGCCCGCTGCTGCCGGCGATCGCGGTGCTGCTGTTGCTAGCGATGGTCTGGTACCTGCGCCCCGTTACCCCGGATGCAGCGTCGTCCGGGCAGGTGAGCGACGCGCAAATCAGCGAAATCATGAACGCCCGCTGCATCGCCTGTCATGCCAGCAAGCCAACGCAGGCGGGATTTCTCGAAGCGCCGCTCGGCATTTTGCTGGAAACGCCGCAACAGATTCGCGATCGTGCCGAGCGCATTGCGGTCACCGTGCAGACCCGTTACATGCCGATTGGCAACCTGACCACAATGACCGATGACGAACGCGCTAGCGTGGCGAGCTGGTACGCTCAGCTCAACCAATAGATCACCATGGCAGTCATCTCCCAGCCACTGGACAACGATTCCTGCGATATCGCCATTCGCGCCAGTTTTCTGCATTTCCTCTCTGACCCCGATATTTCCGGCGAAGCTTACGAGTATCTTGAAGATGGCCTGCTGATATTGAAGCAGGGGCGCGTGCAACAACTGGTGAACGCGCGCGACTGGATCGACCACCTGCCCGACGGCTCGGCGCTGTACGACTATTCCGGTTGCCTGGTGATGCCCGGTTTCATCGATACCCACTGCCATTACCCGCAGACCGAAATGATCGCAAGCTACGGCCTGCAACTGCTCGACTGGCTCAGGCAATACACCTTTCCGACCGAAGAAAAATTTTCCGATTCGCGAGTACGCCGAGCGCATTGCCGAATTTTTTTGCGAACAGATGCTGCGCAACGGCACCACCACCAGCGCGGTGTTTGCCACGGTACATCCCGAATCGGTGGATGCGATTTTTGAGGCCGCCGCGCGGCGCGACCTGTGCCTGGTGGCGGGCAAGGTGATGATGGATCGCAACGCCCCCGCAGCGCTGCTCGACGATACGCAGCGGAGTTATCGGCAAGCACAGGAACTGATCCAGCGCTGGCATTTGCAGGGACGCCTGCACTACGCGGTTACGCCAAGATTCGCGCCCTGCTGCAGCGCCGAACAACTCGAACTTTGCGGGCAGTTGCTCGATGAGCATCCCGATCTGTACCTGCAGTCGCACGTGGCCGAAAACGTCGACGAGGTGAACTGGGTCGCCGAACTGTTTCCCGAAAGCCGCAGTTACCTCGATGTCTACGATCGTTTCGGGCTGCTCGGTCCGCGCTCGGTATACGCGCATTGCATCCACCTCGATGCAGCTGACCGCGAACGCATGGCCGACAGCGGTGCGGCGATGGCGTTCTGCCCGACCTCAAACCTGTTTCTCGGCAGTGGCGTGTTCAGCCTCGAGGCCGCGACGCGGCAGGGTATCCGTGTCGGGCTCGCCACCGACGTCGGCGCCGGCACCAGTTTCAGCCAGTTGCAGACGCTGAACGAAGCCTACAAGGTGTGCCAGCTGGCCGGTCACAGCCTGACGCCGTTGAAGGCCTTCCACCTGGCGACGCTGGGGGCTGCCGAGTCGCTGTACCTCGATCACCGCATCGGTAATTTCGAGACGGGCAAGGAGGCGGATTTCGTCGTGCTGGATCTCGAGGCCACCGAGTTGATGGCGCTGCGCATGCAAAACGCCGATTCGCTCGACGACCGGCTGTTTGCACTGATGATGCTCGGCGACGATCGCTGCGTGCAGGCGACCCACGTGATGGGGCAACGCCAGTATCAGCGGAGCCCGCAATGACCTGTTTGCTGGTGGAAAACGCGGCGGTGCTGGTCACCATGGACGCTGAGCGTCGCGAAATCGACGACGGCGCCGTGCTGATTCTCGACAATCGTATCGAGGTGGTGGGCAGCAGCAGCGAAGTGCGCGAGCGGATGCAGCGCGACGGCCTGCAACCCGACCGGCGCATCGATGCCAGCGGCTGTATCGTCATCCCCGGACTGGTCAATTGCCATCACCACCTGTACCAGACGCTGACGCGCAGCATCGGCACCGCCGAGGGCAAGTCGCTGTTCGACTGGTTGCAGACCCTGTACCCGATCTGGGGGCAGATGGACGCCGAGGCGGTTTACGTCAGCGCGCGCCTGGGCCTCGCCGAGCTGATGTTGTCGGGCGCCACCACGGTGGCCGATCACCTCTACCTGTTCCCGAACGATGCGCGCCTCGACGACGAGATTCGCGCCGCGCGCGAACTCGGCGTGCGCTTTCACCCGACGCGCGGCAGCATGAGTCTCGGGCAAAGCCAGGGTGGCTTACCGCCGGACAGCGTTTGCGAAGACGAAGACGCAATCCTCGCCGACTGCGAGCGCGTCATCGTTGAATTCCATGATCCCGAGCCGCTGTCGATGCTGCGCATCGGTCTTGCGCCCTGCTCGCCGTTCAGCGTCACGCCGGAGCTGATGCGTAAAACCGCCGAGCTGGCGCGGCGCCATGCCGGTGTGCGCCTGCACACGCACCTGGCCGAAACCATCGATGAAAACCGCTTCTGCGAAGAACAGTTCGGCATGCGGCCATTGCCCTATCTGCAAAGCCTGGGCTGGACCGGCGACGATGTCTGGTTCGCGCACATGGTGCATCCGAACGACGCCGAGATCGATCAGCTGGCGGACACGCTCTGCGGGGTCTGTCACTGCCCGAGCAGCAACATGATTCTCGCTTCTGGTATCGCCCCGGTGCGTGAAATGTGCGATCGCGGTGTGCGCGTTGGTCTCGGTGTCGATGGATCTGCCAGCAACGACTCCAACCAGCTGCTCGGCGAAGCGCGCCAGGCAATGCTGTTGCAGCGCGTCGGCTGGCCCGGCTTCGAATCGCGCGCCGATCGTTTCTCCGCGCGCGAGGCGCTCGAGCTCGCCACGCTGGGCGGTGCCGCGGTGCTTGGCCGCGACGACATCGGCAGCCTCGAAGCGGGCAAGGCAGCGGATCTCGTCGCTTACCGAATCGACGGCATTCAACATGCCGGCGCCGGCGGTGATCGGGTCGCGGGGTTGTTGACCTGCGCGCCGGTGAACGCCTGCTATTCCATCATCAACGGCCGCGTCGTCATCGAGCAGGGTGAAATCACCGGCCTCGATCTAGAGTCGCTGGTCACCCAACACAACCAACAGGCCGCGCGTCTCTTGCGCAAAGCCGCCGCATGCGAGTAAATCCATGAGTGAAACCCAACCCGATTTTATCAACCAGTGGATCGACCTGGCGCAGCCGCGCCTGGGCGCCGAAATCGTCTCCTGCAGCGATGACTTCTTCGCTGAGTGCTGCCGCATGCTGAACCCCGAAGCGCCGCAGTTCATCCCCGGCAAGTTCGACGACAACGGCAAGTGGATGGACGGCTGGGAGACGCGCCGGCGTCGCAACGGCGGCTACGACAATGCCATCGTCAAGCTGGGTCTGCCCGGCGAGATCAAGGGTATCGACATCGATACCACGCACTTCACCGGTAACTTTCCACCGGCGGCATCGCTCGAAGCCTGTTTCTGCACGGGTGTTGCCGACGACAACAGCGAGTGGCAAACATTGATCCCATCGACCAGTCTGCAGGGCAACAGCCATCACTATTTCGAAATCGACAATGCCAGCTGTTTCAACCACGTGCGCCTCAATATCTACCCGGATGGCGGCGTGGCCAGGCTGCGCGTACACGGCCGCGTCGTCAGTGATGTAGCAAAGCTCGATCACGCGGCGCAACACGATCTCGCCTCGGTCACGCTTGGTGCACGTGGCATCGGCTGGAACGACGCGCACTTCGGTGCGGTCGCCAACCTGCTGAACCCGGGCAAGGGCGTCAACATGGGCGATGGCTGGGAAACGCGGCGGCGGCGCGAGCCAGGTTATGACTGGTGCATCATCGAACTCGGGCACCCGGGTCGTGTTGAAACCGTGGTGCTCGACACCGCGTTCTTCAAGGGTAATTACCCCGATCGCTGCTCGATCCAGGCGGCCAGCGTGGGTGCCGGCACGACCGATTCGATTATTACGCAGAGCCAGTTCTGGGATGAGTTGCTGCCCGCTCAGAAGCTGGAAATGAATCGCGAACACGCGTTCACGGCCGAGCTTGCGGACATCGGTTCGATCAGCCACGTGCGCATCAATATCTATCCGGATGGGGGCCTGAGCCGCGTGCGCCTGCTGGGCAAGATCGATGGCTGAGGCGATGCCGATACAGCCCCTGACGCAAGCGGCATTCGCTCCCTTTGGCGATGTGGTCGAGTTCGCGGGCAGTGACTTTTACCCGATCAACAATGGCATGGCGGATCGTTATCACGCACTCGCCGAAGTCGAACTGGACGGTGAACAGGCGCGCGCCATCATCAGCCTGGTGGCGAGCCGACAATTCGACATGCCGCGCCAGGTCGACCACCTCGAATACCATCCGTTCGGCAGCCAGGCCTTTCTGCCGCTCGATGCGAGTCCCTTCATCGTGGTCGTCAGCCCCGCCGCCGACAAACCTGACCTGGCAGAGCTACGCGCCTTCGTCACCGACGGTAAACAGGGTATCAACTACCGTCTCGGCACCTGGCACCACGTATTGCTGACCCCCTATGCGCCGATGCGCTTCATCTGCGTCGACCGCGCCGGCCCCGGGCACAACTGCATCGATTATCACATCCCCGAGGCCGAGCAACCGCTGCTCCACCTGCCCTGATATTCGCGATGGCCCGCGATTCCATTCGCCGGGGCCCGGGCTGCCGGCGAACGGTTCAATTTGAGTTTCCGGACAACTCTGCTGCACTTGTTCAGCTGAAACCGCTAGTATGCGCAATCTTACCGAAACACGGCCCCGCAAGCGGACGTTGAATGCGGTGGCTTTTCGGTACGATCAAGGGGTTTGCGATTTAGCTGCCAGTTAAAAAGCTCGGGGAATCGAAAACACGCGGCGTTAGAAAATAATTAAAACTATCAACAAACGAGAGAGGAACAAGGTTATGAGCATGATGAAGGATTTCAAGGATTTTGCAGTGAAGGGGAATGTGGTCGACATGGCGGTCGGAATCATTATTGGCGTGGCATTCGGGAAAATAATCACGGCACTGGTTTCCGGGGTTATCATGCCGCCGATTGGCCTGCTGTTAGGCGGCGTAAACTTTTCTGATTTGGCAATTGTCCTGAAGGAGGCTGCAGGCGAAGCGCCAGCAGTGGTGATAAGTTACGGGGCGTTTATTCAAACCATTGTTGATTTCACCATCATTGCATTTGTGATTTTTATGGTTGTTATAGGAATCAAAAAACTGAAGGAAAAAGAAAAGGAAGCGCCTAAGGCCCCGGCCGCCCCTTCTACCGAGGAGGTTTTGCTGACCGAAATACGTGATTTACTAAAGCCCAAATCATGATGGCTACCTGAAGACGACCCCTGTCAGGGCCGCATGCAATCGGAACAATTGCTGCGACGCATTGTTACGTGATCCCTGCAGGCGACAATTACGCAAGGCTGTTGTAACCGATCCTGTTCACAGCCTGGTGCTAAGGGCGTGCTTTCACAGGGGTTAAAAATTCAGCACCAGCCGGATTCCGGTGTAGTCCCTGGCCAGATCCGGGCTGAGCCGTAGCTGTGCATCATCGGAAGCGATGAAATCCGCCGCCAGGTAACCGGTGAAATATCCGAACGCCCAACCGATCAGCACGTCGGACGGATAGTGCTCACCGGCTTCCACCCGCGCCCACGCGGTCAGGCCGGCCACGGCATCGTAGCCATAACTCAAGGCTTGCCGCGGGCCATCGTCTAGCGGCAGGTAAGCGCTATTGAGATCGGCAAGGCGGGTATTGAAGGTCGTCGTCGTCACGTGGTAAGAGGGCAGGCTGTTGTCATTTTTCTGATTCGGCTTTTCCCGCCCCGTGTAACCCTGAATACTGGTGGTGGTCGTGCCCACGATTTCAGACATCAGCAATTCCGAGCCAAGCAGAATTGACTTGGTGGCTAGCCAGTCGCCGGCGGTATCGGGCCCCGGCGTCAACAACGCGGTGGATACATAGGCGATCTCACTCAAGGAGCGCAGGTCGTCGCTGGCATCGAGCGCGCTCTGGGTAGAACCGAACAGGGGCGTGTCTTCGCGCAGGCTATCCGATATTTGCTCGTCCAGGTTGCCGCCCTGGAGTAATAGTGCTGCCAGTAAGGGTGCCCAGACATTGGGATCGCGCACCGCCAGGCTGGTCGAATGTCCGAGCCGCGCCCATCCCGGGGTAAGCGTCATCGAGTTACCGAGGACCGGCTGGTTGTTCGAGGCACAGCCTGTCGCCAACAGGAATGCGAAGAGCAATCCGGTGTTTGCTGCGCGCGGGCTGAAATTTCGCTGCAGGACACTGCAGGTAACGAAATCGAATCGGTCCACCGGGTTGTACGCCTGGTCCAAATTACTGGCGCTGGCAGGAATTAATGTCTGAAGCGGCTTGTGCATGATTTCCTGGATGGAGGCCCTGCACAAAACTAGCGTCTCAAGCTTAAGGGAAGCTTAAGGTTGAGGCCTGTATTCGGGTAAAAGGTGCCTGCATGCCCGGGAAATCATCAGGCAGCGCGAGCGGGACTGGCCCGGCTATCGGGGTTATGACAGAATTGCGGCTGCTTCGGGGAGGGGAATGTAGTGGACAAGGTTTACATTAGCGCACAGGAATTGCTGGAAGATTCGTTTCGGCTGGCGCACAAGATTTTCGAGGACGGGTTTCATCCACACTTCATCGTCGGCATCTGGCGCGGGGGCACGCCGGTCGGCATCGCGGTGCAGGAATTCTTCGAGTACCGCAATATCGACACCGATCATATCTCGGTGCGCACGTCCTCTTATTACGGGATCAACAAGCAGGCGAAGAAGATTCGCGTGCACGGGCTGCACTACCTGATCGAAAACGCCAATGCCAGCGACAAGCTGTTGATCGTCGACGACGTGTTCGATTCGGGGCGCAGTGTCGACGCGTTGATCAAGGCGATCCGCAAGCAATCGAGATTGAATGCGCCCACCGATATCCGCGTCGCCTGCCCCTGGTACAAACCGTCCAAGAACAGCGTCAAGTTCGAACCCGATTATTACCTGCACGAAAGCGAAGAGTGGCTGGTGTTCCCGCACGAACTCGCAGGCCTCGAAGTCGGTGAAATCGCCGCCGGCAAAAAAGACCTCGCCAACATTCTCGACCTGTTCAAATAGAACGCCGGGGACAGTTTACTTTCCCCTGGTTTTTAAGCGGAAAAGTAAACTGTCCCCAATTCATTACCGTTTATCCGGAATTTGATCCCGGTTCGAGTTTCGGTGCTATATATAGAGATATTGTAGTGCTCTCGGAAAGTGTGGAAGTTCAGAATGTATGCACCAAAAGTGAAACCGAATGTATCTCCCGATGATTGTGAAGAAGCCGAAGCGCCTGGTACGGAAAGTCGAAAACCGACCAGTGACCAGCGTCGACTTGCAGACTCACTGAATGTAAAGGGTCGCAAACTAAAACTGGATCGAAGGGTTGCCGACAGCGATCGGCGAACCAATGAGACGACAAGTTACATAGGCCCCGCGCGCAGGAAAAACCTCGATCGCAGAGAACGGCGGAATAGCCGCAGAAACGAGGACTGACCGAAGTCCTCCAAAAAAGGGGACAGAATAAAAGGGGACAGTTTACTTTTCCCAATAAATCAACAGCAAAAGTAAACCACCCCCCTTTCACGGGCTGGCCCTTTTTCCCGAGAATTTCAGCGGAAAAGTAAACTGTCCCCTTTTCTTATCCCGGGATGCGGACGAAGCCTTCCATCAGCACGCGCGCGCTGCGGCTCATGACTGACTTTTTCGACGATCCATTCGCCGTCGTGTTGGGTGGCTTCGGCGCCGACCCGGAGCGTTCCCGACGGATGACCGAAGCGCACGGCGTTGCGCTCGCCGCCGCCGGCGGCGAGGTTCACCAGGGTGCCCGGAATTGCGGCCGCGGTGGCGATCGCGACCGCGGCGGTGCCCATCATCGCGTGATGCAACTTGCCCATCGACAGCGCGCGCACGTTGAGATCGATGTCCGTGGCGGCGATCGGCTTGCCGCTCGAGGCGGTGTAATCGGCGGGTGGCGCGACGAAGGCGACCTTGGGCGTGTGCTGGCGATCGACGGCTTGTTCGAGTTTGTCGATCAGATCCCATGCGCAATCGCGCCGTGAGCGCGGATCGTCTCGAAGCGCTTGAGCGCCGCCGGATCCTCGTTAATCGCTTCCTGTAATTCGCAGCCGCTGTAGCCAAGTTCCGCGGCATTCAAAAAAATCGTCGGGATACCGGCGTTGATCATCGTTGCCTGCAGGCTGCCCCCTGGCGCCACGTCTTGCGGGAGTTCGAGCGTATCCACGAGCGCACCGGTCGGGAACATCGCGCCGCGTGCGTCTGCCGGGTCGAGAAACTCGATGCGCACCTCGGCCGCCGGGAAGGTCACGCCGTCGAGTTCGAAATCGCCGGTCTCCTGCACTTCGCCGCCGCTCATCGGCACGTGAGCGATGATGGTCTTGCCGATGTTGGCCTGCCAGATGCGCACCTCGGCTATACCGTCGCGCGGAATTCGACTGGCATCGACCAGCCCGCCGGAGATCGCGCAGGCGCCGACCGCGGCGGTGAGGTTGCCGCAGTTGCCGCTCCAGTCGACGAAGGCGCGGTCGATCGCGACCTGGCCGAACAGGTAATCGACGTCGTGATCCGGCTGCGTGCCTGGCGACAGGATCACGGTCTTGCTGGTGCTCGAGGTCGCGCCGCCCATGCCATCGGTGTGTTTGCCGTAGGGGTCGGGGCTGCCGATGACGCGCAACAGCAGTTGGTCGCGCGCCGCACCCGGGACCCGTGCCGCTGCGGGCAGGTCGTCGAGTCTGAAGAAAACGCCCTTGCTGGTGCCACCGCGCACGTAGGTCGCGGGGATGCGGATCTGCGGTGCCGTTGTCACGCGGCGGCTCCGGCTTCGAGGAAATCCTGGGCGAAGCGTTGCAGCACGCCACCTGCCTCGTAGACTGACATCTCGTCGGCGGTGTCGAGGCGGCAGGTCACGGGAATTTCGACGCGTTCGCCATCGCGTCGTTGCATGACGACGGTTAGCATGGCGCCGGGTTTGGGTTCACCGACGACGTCAAAGATTTCGCTGCCATCGATGTTGTAGGTCTTGCGGGTTTCGCCAGGCTGGAATTCCAGCGGCAGCACGCCCATGCCGACCAGGTTGGTGCGGTGAATGCGCTCGAAGCCCTCGGCGACGATGGCCTCGACGCCGGCGAGGCGCACACCCTTGGCGGCCCAGTCACGCGACGAACCCTGGCCATAGTCGGCACCAGCGATGATGATCAGCGGTTGCTTGCGTGCCATGTATGTTTCAATTGCTTCCCACATACGCGTCACCTTGCCCTCCGGCTCGATTCGCGCCAGTGAGCCCTGCTGGACTTCACCGTTTTCTATCACCATTTCATTCAACAGTTTCGGATTGGCGAAGGTCGCGCGTTGCGCGGTCAGGTGATCGCCGCGGTGGGTCGCGTAGGAATTGAAGTCTTCCTCGGGCACGCCCATTTTGGCCAGGTATTCGCCGGCCGCGCTCGATGCGAGGATCGCATTCGACGGCGACAGGTGGTCGGTGGTGATGTTGTCGCCGAGTACGGCCAGCGGGCGCATGCCGGTAAGCCCACGTTGACCTGCGAGTGCGCCTTCCCAGTAAGGTGGGCGGCGAATATAGGTCGACTGTGGTTGCCAGTCGTAGAGCGGACTCGTTCCCGCCTCGACCTGCCGCAGATCAAACATGGGGTTGTAGACCTGATTGAATTGCTCGGGGCGCACGTGTTTGGCGACGATGGTGTCGATTTCGGCGTCGCTCGGCCAGATGTCTTTTAGCGTGATCGGCTTACCGTCAGCGTCGTGACCGAGCGCGTCGCGTTCGATGTCAAAGCGCACCGTGCCGGCGATGGCGTAGGCGACGACCAACGGTGGCGAGGCGAGGAAAGCCTGTTTGGCGTAGGGGTGAATGCGCCCGTCGAAATTGCGGTTCCCGGACAGCACCGCCGTGGCGTACAGGTCGCGCGCGATGATTTCCTGCTGAATTTTCGGGTCCAGCGCGCCACTCATACCATTACAGGTGGTGCAGGCGTAGCCGACGATACCGAAGCCGAGTTGCTCCATTTCGGCCAGCAGGCCGGCTTCTTCGAGGTACAGGCGCGCGACCTTCGAGCCGGGCGCAAACGAGGATTTGACCCAGGGTTTGCGCGTGAGACCCAGTGCATTGGCCTTTTGCGCGATCAGTCCGGCGGCGACGACGTTGCGCGGGTTGCTGGTATTGGTGCAACTGGTGATCGCGGCGATGATGACCGCGCCGTCGGGCATTTCGCCCGGTGTTTCCTGCCACTCGCTGGCAACGCCGCGCTCGGTAAGTTGCGCGGTTGGCAAACGTCGGTGCGGGTTTGAAGGACCGGCCATATTGCGCTCGACACTCGACAGGTCGAACTCGAGCACACGCTCGTACTCGGCCTGTTGCAGGCTGTCGGCCCACAGGCCGGTGGTGCGCGCATAGTGTTCCACCAGCGCCACCTGTTCGGCCTCGCGCCCGGTCAGTTTCAGGTAGTCGATGGTTTGCGCGTCGATGTAAAACATCGCTGCAGAAGCACCGTATTCCGGCGCCATGTTGGAGATTGTCGCGCGGTCGCCAATGGTCAGACCCGCGACGCCGTCGCCAAAAAATTCGAGCCAGGCAGACACGACGCGCGACTCGCGCAGGAATTCGGTGAGTGCCAGCACGATATCGGTCGCGGTGATGCCGGGCTGGCGCTGGCCGCTGAGGCGAACGCCGACGATATCGGGCAGGCGCATCATCGACGGCCGACCGAGCATCACGGTTTCGGCCTCGAGGCCGCCGACACCGAGAGCAATCACGCCGAGGCAGTCGATGTGCGGCGTGTGGCTGTCGGTGCCGACACAGGTGTCCGGAAAAGCCACGCCGTCGCGTACCTGGATCACCGGCGACATTTTCTCGAGATTGATCTGGTGCATGATGCCGTTGCCGGCCGGGATGACGTCGACGTTTTCGAAAGCGCTGCGCGTCCACTCGATGAAATCAAAACGATCGGCGTTACGGCGATCTTCGATGGCGCGGTTCTTGTCGAAGGCGTCCGGGTCGGAACCGGCGTGCTCTACGGAGAGCGAATGATCGACGATGAGCTGGGTCGGCACCACCGGGTTGACGCGTGCCGGGTCGCCGCCCTGTTCGGCAATCGCGTCGCGCAGCCCGGCGAGGTCGACCAGCGCGGTCTGGCCGAGAATGTCGTGGCACACCACGCGCGCCGGGTACCAGGGGAAATCCAGGTCGTTGCGGCGCTCGACGATTTGCCGCAGCGCATCTTCGAGGTTCTGCGGAGCGCAGCGACGCAGCAGGTTTTCAGCCAGTACGCGTGCGATATAGGGCAGGCGGTCGTAGGCGCCTGCTGCGATCGAGTTGACCGCCTCGCGGGTATCATAATATTCCAGCGCGGTGCCAGGCAGGGATTTACGGTAATTCTCGTTCATCATTCGTCTCTCTGGATTCCCGCGCAAAAGTGTACGGTCAGCTTGTCATTGCGAGGCTAACGCCGAAGCCAATCGCGCAACGATTGCACGTTGCCCGGGTCGATTGCTTCGCTGTGCTCGCCATGACCCACGGTTGTCTTAAGCGCGTTCCGCGATCGGTACGAATGCCAGATTTTCGGGGCCGGTGTAATTGGCCGATGGCCGAATGATCTTGCCGTCCTCGCGCTGTTCGACTACGTGCGCGCCCCAGCCGGTGGTGCGGGCGATGACGAACAGCGGGGTAAACATGTCGGTGGGCACACCCATCTGGTGGTAGGAGACGGCGGAAAACCAGTCGAGGTTGGGGAACATTTTCTTCGTCTCCCACATCACCGCTTCCAGGCGTTCGGCGACTTCGTACATTAACAAATCGCCGTTTTCCGCGGACAGGTCTTTCGCCACGCGCTTGATCACGTCGTTGCGCGGGTCGCCGATGGTGTACACCGGATGACCGAAACCGATGACGATTTCCTTGTTGGCGACGCGCTCGCGAATATCAGCTTCGGCTTCGTCCGCCGAGCTGTAGCGCGACTGGATGCGAAACGCTTCCTCGTTGGCGCCGCCGTGTTTGGGTCCGCGCAGTGCGCCGATGGCGGCGGTCATGCAGGAGTAGATGTCGGAATTGGTGCCCGCCACCACGCGGCCGGTAAAGGTCGAGGCGTTAAACTCGTGCTCGGCGTACAGGATCAGCGAAATGTGCATCGCCTTGACCCAGGATTCGGGCGCCGGCTTGCCGTGCAGCAGATGCAGGAAATGGCCGCCGATGGAATCGTCGTCGGTCACCAGCTCGATGCGCTTGCCGTGATGGCTATAGTGATACCAGTAAGCCAGCATCGAACCGAAGCAGGCCATCAGGCGGTCGATAATCGTGCGCGTCGCTTCGCGATCGTGATCGGCGCTCTCGGGCTCCAGGCAACCCAGTGCAGAACAGGCGGTGCGCAATACGTCCATCGGGTGCGTGGTCGAAGGCAGCTGTTCGAGCACGATCTTGACTTCGTGCGGAATATTTCTCAACGCCTTGAGGCGCGCCTTGTAGGCGGCCAGCTCGTCCTCGGTCGGCAGCTTTTCATGAATAATCAGGTAGGCAATTTCCTCGAATTCGCACTGTTCGGCGATATCCAGTATGTCGTATCCACGGTAGTGCAAATCATTGCCGGTCTTGCCGACGGTGCAGATCGCGGTATTGCCGGCCGTTGTTCCTGACAGGGCAACCGATTTTTTGGGTTTGAATGCAGTCGCTTCAGTCATGACGTTTCCTCGTTAAACAGCTTGTCCAGGGTTTTTTCGTAATCGTGGTAATCGAGAAAGTCATACAACTCCATGCGCGTCTGCATGCTGTCGACCACCTGTTGTTGGGTACCATCGGCGAGGATATGCCGATAGACGTTGAGCGCCGCCAGGCTCGCGGCACGGAAGGCACTTAGCGGGTAAAGCGCGAGCTTGACGCCCACCGATGCCAGTTGTTCAGTGGTGAACAACGGCGTGGCGCCGAACTCGGTGATGTTGGCCA
The DNA here is from genome assembly GCA_963835795.1 of uncultured Gammaproteobacteria bacterium. Lineage (GTDB taxonomy): Bacteria > Pseudomonadota > Gammaproteobacteria. Next base: position 14,450 of record CAWIHJ010000052.1, on the reverse strand, counting down.
GTACCGGCACCTGCACCGCTTCGACGAACTGCCGATACTGATCGAGTTCGGTCATGGCTTCCGGGAAAATCATGTCGGCGCCGGCCTCGACACAGGCCTGGGCGCGATCGATCGCCGCATTCATGCCTTCGACCGCGAGTGCGTCGGTGCGCGCCATGATGACAAAGCCGGCATCGCTGCGCGCATCGACGGCCGCCTTGACGCGATCGACCATTTCGGCGCTCGTGACTATTGCCTTGTTGGGCCGATGGCCGCAGCGCTTTTGCAGGATCTGGTCTTCGATGTGTATGCCGGCGACATCGGCGCGAATCATTTCGCGGATGCAGCGAGCAATGTTGAACGCGCCGCCCCAGCCGACATCGACGTCAACCAGCAAGGGCAGGTCGCTGGCGGCTGTAATGCGGCGTGCGTCTTCGAGTACGTCGGCGAGCGTGCTGATGCCGAGGTCCGGGGTGCCGAGCGAGCAGGCGGCGACACCGCCGCCAGACAGGTAGAGCGCCTGGTGCCCGCACTTTTGCGCCATGATGGCGCTGTAGGCATTGACGGTGCCCACCACCTGTAGCGGATTGTTGGCGGTGACGGCAGCGCGCAGTTGATTTCCAGGAGTTATTTTTTCAGTCATCTTGTTTCTCGAGTATCTTACGGACAATTTTCCATGCGCCACTGATGTGACGGCGCATCAGGATTTCGGCCAGCTCCTCGTCGCGCTGGGCGATGGCGGTGGCGATTTGGCGATGTTGTTCGAGCGCCCTGGGCGCACGTGCGGGAAACTGTCCCGACTGGTGACGACACATGCGAATCAATTGATAGAGTTCGCCGTGCAGATTTTCCAGGATCCACTGGTTCTGGCTGGCGAGCGCAATGCGATAGTGGAAATCGATGTCGCCTTCGCGCTGGATATAGGCATTACCGCCAGTTTCGTTGATGTTTTGTGCGTGCTGATCGAGCAGCGCGAACAGTGCGGCAATGTCGTCGTCGGGCATCAGGCGCGCCGCGAGACGTGCCGCCATACCTTCCAGCGCCTCGCGTGCGCTGTAAATGTCCTGCATCATCTTGATGTCGAGCGTGACCACGCGTGAACCGGCGTGCGGCACGCGCACGACGAGCTTGATTTGCTCGAGTCGATGAATTGCTTCACGCAGCGGGCCCCGGCTGATCCCGTACTTCAGGGCCAGGTCCGATTCGACGATTTTGGCGCCCTGTGCCAACTGGCCGCTGATGATATCGGCCTTGATGCTATCGAAACTGCGGCGCGCCAGTGTCGGCGCTTCGAGACTCGATTCGCTGTGGGCGATTATTGGCGTTACAGGCATGATTGTCGACAATTGTGACTACACTTGACAAAATTGGACTGAAATATGACTATTCGAACGATTATTGTCAACAATATTACCATTGATAGTGGTAGTGTGCGTACACGTACCCGGCTTGAAGCCAGTGTTATTGCGGGATTGGAGATTTAATTTACAGGATAATTTTATTTAATGATGGAATCCAGGGTTAGCGGGTTTCTTCAATAATGGGTATATTGTGCGCTCGCAGTTGTCTAACCAGGTCAGTCCTGGCTGCGCTGTAGCCCGTTGACGTATCGTCGCAATCGTAAAATCAGAAAGTTAGCCCAGAAAGTTAGCCCGGTGAGTTTGCCCAGTTAGCCTGACCCTTGAGGAAATGCCATGAGTACCGAAACCGTAACAATCATCGACGACACTACCGGTAAAGAAGTCAAGTTACCCCTTTATACGCCCACCGCGGGGCCGAAAGTCATCGATATCGGCAAGCTCTACAAGGAACTTGGATACTTTACCTATGACCCGGGTTTCATGTCGACGGCGAGTTGCTCCAGCGCGATCACTTATCTCGATGGTGACGAGGGCGTGCTGCAGTATCGTGGCTATCCGATCGATCAACTGGCCGAACACAGCTCGCATCTGGAAGTCTGCTTCCTGTTGCTGAACAACCGGCTGCCAAAACAGGATGAACTCGACGAGTTTGTCGAGACGGTGACCAATCACACCATGCTGCACGAAGCCATGATCCGTTTTTACAGCGGCTTTCGGCGTGATGCACACCCGATGGCGATCATGGTAGGCGTGGTCGGTGCGCTCGCCGCCTTCTACCACGATCACATGGATATCCATAACCAGGAGCATCGCATGATCACGGCCTATCGCCTGATCGCAAAGATGCCGACGATCGCAGCCATGAGCTATCGTTTCGCCAATGGCAAGCCGTTTGTCTACCCGCAAAACCATTTCAGCTATACCGAGAACTTTCTCTACATGATGTTCTCGATGCCGTCGGAAGAATACACGCCCGACCCGATGCTCGCCAAGGCGCTCGACCTGATCATGATTCTGCACGCGGATCACGAACAGAATGCGTCAACTTCGACGGTTCGCCTGGCCGGCAGCTCGGATGCCAATCCATTTGCCGCAGTGGCTTCCGGAATCGCGGCGTTGTGGGGGCCGGCGCATGGTGGCGCCAACGAGGCGGTAATACGCATGCTGATCGACATCAACGAGTCGGGTAAGCCGTTACAGGATTTCGTCGATCGTGCGAAGGACAAAAAAGATTCCTTCCGCCTGATGGGCTTCGGCCATCGGGTCTACAAAAACTACGATCCGCGCGCCAAGCTGATCCGCAAAATCTGCCACCAGTTGCTGGACGACATGGACGCCACCGAAGAACAGCAGAAACTGCTGGACACGGCGATGGCCCTGGAAAAGGTGGCGCTCGAAGACGAGTATTTCGTTTCGCGCCACCTCTACCCGAACGTCGATTTTTACTCGGGTATTATCTTTCTCGCGATGGGCATTCCGATGAACATGTTTACCGTGATCTTCGCCATGGCGCGTACCATTGGCTGGATTTCGCAGTGGGATGAAATGATGGCTGACAAGGAAGCCAAGATCGGGCGGCCGCGCCAGCTCTATAACGGCGCGATCAATCTCGACTACGTGCCGATTGAGAAACGTTAGTAGAGTACCAGTTACCGCAACCCAAACCTCCAAGTACCCGGGAAACAGATATGTTACAAGCCTACCGTGATCACATCGATGAGCGTGCCGCAGCGGGTATACCGCCGATGCCGCTGGACGCGCAACAAACCGCTGATCTGGTGGAGTTGATCAAAGATCCACCGGCCGGCGAAGAAGACTATCTGCTGGAACTGTTGACCCAGCACGTGCCCGCAGGGGTGGATGAGGCGGCCTATGTGAAGGCCAGCTTTCTCACCGCAATTACCCGTGGTGAAGTGTCGACTCCGCTGATCGACAAGGTGCGTGCGGTCGAGATTCTCGGCTCCATGTTGGGTGGTTTTAATATTCTGTCGCTGATCGCCTGCCTCGATGATGATGAAACCGCGGCCGCTGCGGTAACCGCGCTGTCGAGCACGCTGCTGGTGTTCGACGCGTTTCACGATGTCGTCGAAAAGTCGCAGGCCGGCAATGGTCATGCGCGACAAGTGCTCGAATCCTGGGCAAACGCCGACTGGTTTACCTCGCGCGATCCGTTGGCCGAGAAGATTACGGTGACGGTATTCAAGGTGCCTGGTGAAACCAATACCGACGATCTGTCACCCGCGCAGGATGCCTGGTCGCGGCCCGATATTCCTTTACACGCCCTCGCGTTTTTGAAGAATCCCCGTGAAGGTCTAACCGACAGGCCGTTGGAGAAAATTGACGAACTCAAAGCGCTCGGGCATCCGCTTGCCTATGTCGGCGATGTGGTCGGCACCGGGTCGTCACGCAAGTCGGCCACCAATTCGGTGCTGTGGCACATGGGTGAAGACATTCCCTTTATTCCCAACAAGCGCAATGGCGGTTACTGCTTCGGCAGCAAGATTGCGCCGATCTTCTTCAATACCATGGAAGACGCCGGTGCCTTGCCGATCGAAATGGACGTCAGCCAGCTGGAAATGGGCGACGTGATCGATATCTATCCGCACCAGGGCAAGGTCACTCGGCACGGCAGCGATGACGTTATCATCACTTTTGAACTCAGCACCAACGTGCTGCAGGACGAAGTGCAGGCCGGTGGACGCATCCCGCTGATCATCGGTCGCGGCTTGACCGAGCGTGCGCGCAAGGTCCTTGAGATGGGTGATAGCGATCTGTTCGAAAAACCGGTGGTGCCCGCAGAAAGCGGCAAGGGCTATACGCTGGCGCAGAAGATGGTGGGTCGCGCCTGTGGCCTGCCGGGTGTGCGCCCGGGCATGTATTGCGAACCGAAGATGACTACCGTTGGCTCGCAGGACACCACCGGGCCGATGACGCGCGACGAACTCAAGGATCTCGCCTGCCTCGGCTTTTCCGCCGACCTGGTGATGCAGTCCTTCTGCCACACCGCGGCCTTACCCCAAACCGGTCGATGTCGATGACGCACCACACGCTGCCCGATTTCATGCAAAACCGCGGCGGTATTTCGCTGCGCCCGGGTGACGGCGTCATCCACTCGTGGATGAACCGCATGCTGTTGCCCGATACCGTCGGCACTGGCGGCGATTCGCACACCCGCTTCCCGATCGGCATTTCGTTTCCGGCCGGCTCCGGGCTGGTCGCCTTCGCCGCCGCCACCGGGGTCATGCCGCTGGATATGCCGGAATCGGTGCTGGTGCGATTCAAGGGTGAAATGCAACCCGGTATCACCCTGCGCGACCTGGTCAACGCCATTCCTTACGCGGCGATCCAGCGTGGCCTGCTGACGGTGGAAAAGAAGGGCAAGAAGAACGTGTTCTCCGGACGCGTACTCGAAATCGAGGGATTGCCGCAGCTCAAGGTCGAGCAGGCCTTCGAACTGTCGGACGCCTCCGCGGAGCGTTCCGCCTCGGGCTGTACCGTCAAGCTCGACAAGGAACCGATCATCGAGTACATGAATTCCAACATCACCATGTTCAAGTGGATGATCAACGAAGGTTATGGTGATGTGCGCACGATCACTCGACGCATCGAGGAAATGGAAAAGTGGCTCGCCAACCCTGAATTGATGGCAGCCGATAACGATGCCGAATACGCCGAGATCATCGAAATCGACCTGGCTGAAATCACCGAGCCGCTGCTCGCCTGCCCGAATGACCCGGACGACATCAAGCCGCTGTCCGCGGTTGCCGGCAACAAAATCGACGAAGTCTTCATCGGCTCCTGCATGACCAACATCGGTCACTTCCGCGCCGCCGGCAAGCTGCTCGACAAGCTCGATACGCCAGTGATCGACACGCTTGTGGATTGCACCGCCGACCAAGATGGACGAGGCACAGCTGACCGCGGAGGGCTACTACAACATCTTCGGTCGCAGCGGTGCGCGCACCGAAATGCCGGGCTGCTCACTGTGTATGGGCAACCAGGCGCGCGTCGCGGAAAATTCAACCGTGGTGTCGACCTCGACGCGTAACTTTCCCAATCGCCTCGGCAAAGGCGCCAACGTTTACCTGGCGTCCGCGGAACTGGCCGCAGTAGCCGCGATCATCGGAAAGATTCCGACCATGGAAGAATACCTCCAATACGCCGAAGATATCAACACGATGGCCGACGATGTCTACCGTTACCTGAATTTTAACGAAATGGAAAGCTACACCAACGCCGCCAACAAGGCCTTCCCGGTGATGGTCGCCTAAACCGGGGACAGTTTACTTTCCGCCCGAATTTCCAAACGAAAAGGGGACAGTTTACTTTTCCCCGAAATTTCACCTGAAAAGTAAACTGTCCCTTTTTTGCCCTGGTATTTCTCGAAAAGTAAACTGTCCCCGATTTCGCGAATACTACCAGGGGAGGGAGAAGGTCTTGACGTTGGTGTAGGACTTCATCGCTTCGATGACGCCTTCCTTGTAGCCGAGACCCGAATCCTTGATGCCGCCGAAAGGTGACATTTCGATGCGGTAGCCCGGTACTTCCCAGATGTTGACCGTGCCGGTTTCGAGCTCGTTGATGAAGCGTACGATGTCGTCCATGCGGTTGGTGCAAACGCCTGCCGAAAGGCCAAAGGCAGTCGAATTACCGACTTCGATGGCGTGGTCGACATCGCGGATGCGAATGATCGGGATCGGCGGACCAAAGGTCTCTTCGCGCACCAGTTCGCAATCGAAGGGTACGTGGTCGAGGACGGTCGGCGAGTAGACTGCACCCTGGCGATCATTGCCGTAGAGCAGGGTCGCGCCTTTCTCGATCGCGTCGTTGACGCGATCCTGGAACAGGATGGCGGAGGCTTCGTTGATGACGGTGCCGACATCGGTATCGGGATCCATCGGGTCGCCGTATTTCAACTTCGCTGCTTTTTTCGCGACCAGCGCGGCAAATTCATCGGCGACCGTTTCGTGGCACAGCACGCGCTTGACCGCGGTACAACGCTGCCCCGAATTCTTGGTGCCGCCGGCGACGGCCAGATCAGCCGCCTTGTCGAGATCGGCATCGTCCATGATGATGAATTCGGAATTGCCACCCAGTTCGAGAATCGTGCGACGATAACCCGCGGTTTCGGCGATGTACTTGCCGACCGGCACGCTGCCGGTAAAGGAGATCAGATCGATGTGTTTATTCGTCAGCATTTCGTCGCCCATGTCTTCGGGCAGGCCGGTGACGATCGACAGCATCTCGGGTGGCAAGCCGCACTCGTAAACGATGTCGGCCAGCAACAACGCAGTCAGCGGTGTCTGCTCGGTCGGCTTGGCGACCATGCAGTTGTTGGTGGCGATCGACGGCGCAATCTTGTGCGAAATCATGTTGAGCGGATGGTTGAACGGGGTGATCGCTGAAATCACACCGAGCAGGGGTTCGCGCTGGGTGAATATCTTGCGCTGCTTGCCGTGCGGCGTCAGGTCGCAGGAAAACACTTCGCTGTCATCGTTGATCACCAGTTGCCCGGCGAGGTGGTAAACGTCAAACGCGCGGCCGCATTCGTAGAGTGAATCCTTTTTTGACAATCCGCACTCGGCGGTGATCAGGTCGGAAATTTCCTCTTTGCGCTCGATGATGGCCTCGGCGATACGCGTCAGAATTTGCTGGCGCTCGTAGCGGGTCAGGGTCGGTTTGTAACTGGCGGCGAGTTCAAACGCATGCGCAATTTGTTCGCGGCTGGCGCGCGGCACGCTGCCGACGACTTCGCCGTTGTAAGGATTGAGCACATCGATGCGCTTGCCGGTATCGCCATCGACGAGCTTGCCGGCGATGCGCATTTTTTCATGTCTGACTGTCATTGGAGAATCCATTACGCGTGTCCCACGTGATTGAGGGCGAGATTGAAAATATCATAGTTGTGTAATTGTTGCGCCGGGTCAAGACGCTCCACCGGCTGACTCACGATCAGCGGCACGGTTTGCTCGGTGACACCGCCATGCGAACGCAACGGCACTTCGAGCCCCGACAGGTCGTGGCGTGAGGCGGTGGTGCCGATGACCACGTGCTTGCTCGATACGAGGATCAAATCGCCCATGCGGTCACGCGCGAGATCGAAGTGCGCGCAGCCTTCCTGGTTGTCGTAAACCGCGTCAATGCCGGGTATTGCGGCGAGCTCTGTTTTCAGCGCGGCGACATCGGCGTCGGCCGGCAGGTAGACGGTTGCGTAGGATCCGAGTGCGCCGTGATGTACCACGTAGGGGTCGGTGATCGGCAGGATGACGCGCGCGGCACCCGGTGACAGGATGCGATCCATTTCGTCCTGCAGGTAAATGATGTTGGGTTCGCCAGCCGCATCGTGCTTGGCGTTCATGCCGTGATCGGCGGTCAGCGCGATCACTGCGCCGAGTGCATCGAGTTGCGCCCAGTATTTGTCCATCATCGCGTAGAAAGCATTGGCGCCTTCGCTGCCGGGTGCAAACTTGTGCTGGATGTAGTCGGTGGTGGACAGGTACATCAGGTCGGGACGCACGGTTTCCATCAATTTGACGCCCGCGGCGAAGATGAACTCGGAGAGCTCCGCGCTGTACACCGACGGCACTTGCATGCCGACCATGTCGACGACGCCTTCGATGCCGTTATCGGCCAGGGTGGCCTGGTCGGCTTTTTCTGAGGAAAAGCAAATAGCGCCGCCCTCGCCAAAATTCAACTCGTTACCGAGCAGGCGCCGCAACTTGTCCTTGGCGGTGACCACGGCGATTTTTGCACCGGCCTGCTGGAAAGCCTTGAAGATAGTCGGTGTGCGCAACAACTCGGGTTCGTTCATCATCACTTCGCGATCGTTTTCGCGATCGTAGTAAAAATTCCCGCAGATGCCATGCACCACCGGCGGCACGCCGGTAACGATGGAAATATTGTTCGGGTTGGTGAAGCTCGGCACCACGCAGTGGGCGCGCAGGTCGCTGCCCTGTTGTTCGACCACCTTCTTCATCCATGGCATCACGCCAGCGGCGATGGCCTGTTCGATGTAGTCGGGCTCGGAGCCGTCGATACAGACCACGACCACCGGTTGTTGCGGCCAGCGATAGTCGCGTCCGTTGATGCTGATACTGGAGGGTTGCGAAGTCATGGTCTGCCTGCGGCTGAAAATAAGGCCGCCCAATATACCGCTAACCTGCCTCAGGTTAAATCGATATTGCATATGCTATCTATCGATTCAGCCTATAAGCCCTGCCTGCCCGAACCCCACGTCTCCCGCTGCCCCCAGCTGTCATTCCCGCTCGCTTTACCGTCATTCCCGCGCAAGCGGGAATCTTCAACGGTGGCGCGCTCTCATACGGTCATTCCCGCTTTCGCGGGAATGACCGTTTGGGGGAGCGGGAATCACGGGTAGTGGAGTGGAAATGACGGTTTCGGAAAGGCAGGCATGGGGTTGCGGGAACAAACGTTGTTGTCAGGGTGTGTCCTTCTGGCTCGCGCGGATCATTTCGAGGAAGGCGTCATTGACGCGTAATGAGCGCATCTCCTGCAGGCATACCACGTATTCAGCGTGCACCAGCTCGGCGTTATTGACCGATAGCGCCCGCAGTCGCGAATCCGCCAGCAACTCATTTTCGGCGACAATTCCCACGCCGAAACCGGCAGCCACGGCTTCGCGCACGCCCTCGCGTCCACTGATCTCCATGACGTTTTCGAGCGTAAGCCCCGCTGTTTCGATCGCTTCTTCAAAAATTGAGCGTGTGCGCGATCCCTTTTCCCGCAGTATGATCCGCTGCGACACCAGGTCTTCGATGGCCACCGAGCGGCGCTCGGCCCATTCGTGCTCCTGGCTGACAAATACCACCAGGCGGTCGGGCAACAGCGGGATCGAGAAAAGCTTGTCTTCGCCCATTGGAATATTGGGCAGAAATGCGACGTCACACCGGCGCGATTCAATCCATGACATCAGTTGCTGCGAATTGCCATACTGGATCGAAATCTGGATGCCGGGATAGATTCGCTGAAACTGCGCCAGCAATGGCGTTGCGATGTAGGGCGAATCCGCGGCGACGCGCAGTTCTCCCGAGGTCAGCGCGCGCGCGGACTGCAGCAAATGTTCGACTTCTTCCTCGTGACGAAACAGCAGGCGCGTGATTTTAAAGGCCGATTTGCCAATGTCGGTTAATTCGATACGGCGCCCGAGGCGCACGAACAGCTTGGTGCCGTAGCGTGTTTCCAGATCTTTCACCTGGCCCGACAGGGTGGGTTGGGTTATGTTCAGCATTTCCGCCGCGCGCGTGAAGCTGCCATGGGTAGCTACCGCATGGAAAGATCGAAGGTGTGCATGTGATATCGGCATAACCTATTCTAGACATATGTATTATCGATTTGATAGATGGTATTTGTCGGCGGTATAAATGGCAACCTTTGCAAACCTTTCCAGGAATCTCCTATGAACGACACCACCAGTAACGCAGCCGCCAGTTCGCCGAGCGGCGATCCTTACTTGCTGACACCCGGCCCGCTTACCACCTCACTCAGCGTGAAGCAGGCCATGCTGCACGATTACGGTTCGCGTGATGCGACCTTCATCGACCTGAATGCGCGCATCCTCGATCGACTGGTGGACATCGTCAATGGCGTTGGGCGTTACGTCGCAGTGCCCTTGCAGGGCAGCGGTACTTTCGTAGTCGAGGCGATGATTGGTAATTTTGTACCGGCCGACGGCAAGCTGTTGATCCTGGTCAACGGCGCATATGGAAAGCGCATCGCCAAAATCTGTGATTACTACAAGCGCAGTTACCTGGTGCAGGAATCGGCCGAAGACGTGCCGGTCGATACCGCGCAGCTCGATGCCACGCTGGACGCTGATAGCGACATCAGCCACGTCGTGGTGGTGCATTGCGAAACCACGTCGGGAATTTTGAATCCGATCCACGAAGTCTCGCGAATCGTGGCGCGTCATCAGCGCAGCCTGTTAATCGATTCGATGAGCGCTTTCGGCGCCTTGCCGGTCGATTCCGGCGAACTGGAATTCGACGCGGTGGTCGCTTCCAGCAACAAATGTCTCGAGGGTGCGCCCGGGATGGGATTTTGCGTGGCGCGCGAGTCCGCGCTGGAAAAAACCGAGGGCAATTCGCCCTCGCTGGTGCTCGATCTATACGATCAATGGCGGGCGATGCAGAAAACCCGCCAGTGGCGCTTTACGCCCCCGACACACGTCCTGCTCGCCTTCGACCAGGCGCTGAATGAATACCTGGAAGAAGGCGGTGTTGCCGGTCGTGGCGGGCGTTATCGCGCCAACTGCGATGTGCTGGTGGCGGGCATGCGCGACATGGGTTTCACCACCTTGTTGCCCGACGAATTGCAGGCGCCGATTATCGTCACCTTCCACATGCCGGCCAACCCGGAATTCGATTTCAACGCGTTTTACGATGGCCTCAAAAACCAGGGATATGTCATTTACCCCGGCAAACTGACCGTGGCCGACAGTTTCCGCATGGGCTGTATCGGCAGGCTCGACCAGCAGCACATGCAGGGCGCGCTCGCGGCGGTGCGCAACATGCTCGAACAATTCGGTATCGAGCGCGTCAATCAGGGGTAGCTGGGCCGGTTGCCAGGATCGACCGAAAACGCCTGGTATATCAACTTGCTATAGATTCGAGGGCTGAATTCTTCAGCCCTTAAGCCATTTTTGGCAAAACCGTCAAAAATTCAGGATGTACTACACTCGGGGTAGACGTTTAACCATATAGATGGACCTCCCGTGCCGATAAAGAAAAATATCTGGACGATTTACTACGCCTTTATGGCGTTGGGCCTGATCTATCTGGTGGTGACCACTTATTCCAGGTGGGAAGTGCTGAAGGCCGATGCGGTGATCGAACTGGCCTACCTGAACCGTATACTGTCGTCGTCGCTAAGCCTTAATTTCGATCAGCAGGAAATCATACTCGACCTGGTCGGCAAGCAATTGCTGGCTGATGATTCCGCCGCCAATCTGGACGCCCAGCGTCGCGTGCTGGACGACATCCTGCGGCAGAATCACTCCCTGCTGGCATTTGGCCTTGCCAACCTGGACGGCGACATCAAAGTTGGCAGTTCTAACCTGAATTTCGACAACCTGTCGAATCTGAAGTACGAGGAAACCAGCCGTAACAGCTTCCTGAAAGCGATGGAAGTTGATCGCCTGGTGCTCGGGAGATCTTACTTTCTGCCGATGCTGGGCGATATGGTGATTCCAATCCGCAAGGGCATTCGAGATCAGGATAATCGCCTGATTGGTATGATGACGGCCGATATCAGGCCGCGTGAATTATTGCCGCAGCTGGACCCGATCAACTGGCAGCGATCGGAAAGTATGCCCTACCAGCTGCAGATATTTCACGACCAGGAATTTTATTACGCGTATGTCAGCGGGGTCTCCGCAACCGGTGTCTTACGCGAGATCATCGATACGCCAATCCGCGCGGAAGCGATCGGCGCTCTGGAGCTGGCGGCTCGGCAGCAACTCGGCATCGGTCTTGACGATATGCGCAAACGCCTGGAACCCCACGTATTTACCTCCAACGACCCCGACGGCGTCATCCGGCTGCACTCGCTGATCTACCTGCCCAAGTACCAGATCTGGAGCAGCGCCACCTTGCCTCAACAAGCGCTGTTGTCACGCCTGGGGCAATCGTTGGCGCTCTACCTGGTAACCGTGTTAATAGTTTTCACACTGGCTTATTTCATGTTTCGTCTGATCGCCATGTCAGACAGCAAGAGCCACAATGAACTGATGCGCCAGGCGAGCCAGGATTATCTAACCGGGCTCAAGAACCGCCAGTATCTGCGCCTCGCCGAGCCGCATTGGGTGGGCAAGAACTTGCCGCCATTTGCGGTATTTTTCATCGACCTCGACAATTTCAAAAACATCAATGACAGTCATGGGCATTCCTTTGGCGATTTACTGTTGCAGCAGGTTTCCGAGCGCCTGGTGTCGATCTTTAGTTCCGAGGACCTGGTATGTCGCCAGGGGGGTGACGAGTTTATCGTGATATCACGCAGTTGCGACGACACTGCCGTCACCAATCTCGCTTCCAACGTGTTGCAGGCGCTGGCCTCTCCCTACTATGTCGCAAAGTATAACTTTGTGATGGGCGCCAGCATTGGTATCTCACGTTTCCCTGCAGACGGAGATTCTTTTGAGACCCTGTTCAGCGCGGCCGATACCGCGATGTACCAGGCCAAGAACGTAAAGAACAGTTTCTATATATTTTCCAGCGAACTGCGCGACAAGCTGATGGAGACGACCGACATCCAGCAGGCCCTGCCACAGGCGCTCGAGGATGGCGAATTCTCATTGGTGTATCAGCCGCAGGTGCTCGACGGTCATACCCCGGTCGGGGTCGAGGCGCTGATCCGCTGGAAGAATGGCGAACTGGGCCAGGTGCCCCCGGATCGCTTTATCCGCGTATCCGAAGGCAATGGCATGATTATCGACATCGGTCATTTCGTCATGGAGCGTGCGCTTTTCGACCTGGCGGATATCAACCAGCACCATTATTGCAAGAGCCTGCAATTGTCGATTAACGTTTCCATTCGCCAGCTGCAGGAAACCGGGTTTACCGAGCGCCTGGCATCCTGCCTCGCCAAGAACGAGTTTCCCGCCAGTCAGCTTACGCTGGAAATTACCGAAGGCATCTTTATCGACGACTTGCAGTACCTGATTCCGGTGCTTTACAAGATTCGTGACCTCGGCGTCAATTTGTCCATGGATGATTTTGGCACGGGTTACTCGTCGCTGAGCCTGCTCAAGCAACTGCCGGTCGATGAACTCAAGATCGACAAGAGTTTCATCGATAACATCGCCACGCGTAATGAAGATCGACTGATGGTGTTGAACATCATCGACATCGCACAAAACCTCGGCATCAAGGTGGTGGCGGAGGGCATCGAGCAGGAGGAACAGGCGAAACTGTTGCTGGAACTCGGCTGTAATTTGCAACAGGGCTATTATTACTGTGGTCCTGTCGAACTGGACCGCCTGGTCGAATACTGTGAACAATCCAACTGGCGCTTCGATAAAGTCGCCGAGTAATAGTCCCGGCAATCCCCTGGCCCGCACCAGGGCGCAGTATTTCCCTGACCGACAGCGCATATCGGTTATTTCGATTGTCTTCAGCAAAGTAACTATTGCAGAATAGCGCCTCTCTTCAGTAATCGAATTCAGAGGAAGCCAGGCTCATGTCAAATGCGATCCCCGCACGTGCATCCGCAGTCGTCATCGGCGGCGGTGTTATCGGTTCCAGTGTCACTTACCATCTGGCCAAACTGGGCTGGACCGACGTGGTGCAACTGGAGCGTAACCAGTTCAGTTGCGGGACGACCTGGCATGCAGCCGGCCTGGTTGGCACCATGCGCGCCAATGAATCGCAGGCGCGCCTGTGCGAATATTCGATGGCGGTGTTGGCCGAGCTCGAAGCAGAGACCGGCCAGGCCACCGGTTTCAAGCAGGTGGGTTCGCTGACCATTGCCCACAGTGTGGCGCGCTTCGAGGAATTGAAACGCGTCGCGGCGATGAACAATGCCTTCGGTGTCACCCGCGTCGATATCGTTACCCCGGAAGAAATCAAGGCGATCTATCCTTACCTCGAAACCAGTGATCTGCTCGGCGGCAGCTGGGTGGCGCAGGATGGCACGGCGAGCCCGGTCGATGTGACCCAGGCGTTCGTCAAGGGCGCACGTGCTCGTGGCGCGCTGTGCCTCGAAGGCATTCGCGTCACCGGCATCACCCAGGCCGATGGCCGGGTGACGGGTGTGATCACCGACCAGGGTGAAATTCAGGCCGATTTCGTGGTCAACTGCGCCGGTTTGTGGGGGCGCGAAGTGGGGCGCATGGCCGGGGTCAACGTGCCGCTGCACGCCTGCGAGCACTACTACGCGCACACCGAGAAGCTGGATGATTTGCCCGCCAACCTGCCGGTGATGCGCGATCACGACAAGTGCGCCTATTACCGTGAAGATGCCGGTAGTTTGCTGGTCGGCGCCTTCGAGCCGAACGCGATTGCCTGGGGGCAGAAGGGTATCCCGCTCGATTTTGCCTTTGAGGAACTCGAAGGTCATATGGACGAGCAGTTCATGCCGGTGCTGGAAGACGCGATG
>CAWIHJ010000051.1:0-4675 GCA_963835795.1 uncultured Gammaproteobacteria bacterium | reverse complement strand
CAACAACGTTGCCCTGGTGCAACTGCTCGGCCTGTGCCCGCTGCTGGCGGTGACCAGCACGGTGATCAATGGACTTGGGCTGCATCGCCACGCTGATCACCCTGGTGCTGTCGAATTCAATCGTGTCACTGATCCGCGGCTTCGTGCGCAGCGAAGTACGCTTGCCGGTTTTCGTGTTAATCATCGCCTCGGTGGTCACCATCATCGAACTCAGTATCAAGGCTATGTTTCACGACCTCTACCGGGTGCTGGGGATTTTCATACCGCTGATCGTGACCAACTGCGCCATCATCGGCCGCGCCGAAGCTTTTGCCTCCCGAAATCCGGCCTGCGTTCAGCGCGCTGACGGCCTGATGATGGGCCTTGGTTTCCTGGTGGCGCTGGTCGCACTCGGCGCGCTGCGCGAAATCATCGGCCGCGGCACGCTGTTCGCGCAGGCCGAGCTGATGTTCGGCGAATGGTGCCAGTCCCTTGAATCACGATCAACCCGATCACCCCGGGTTTTTGCTGGCGGTATTGCCGCCCGGTGCCTTCATCGGGCTGGGCTTGCTCATCGTCGCCAAGAACTGGCTGGATGCGCCCGGCCGCGCACCGAGCCCGTCAACGTGCCCGAAGAAAGCGCATGAACCGGCGACAAGCGAGAAATTTTCCGCACGCCTTGGCCGTATACATCGCAGAACCCACGTCGATCTCGAGTTCAAAACGCATTCGAACTGCTGATTGCGGTGGTGCTCTCGGCGCAGGCCACCGACGTCAGCGTCAACAAGGCGACCGCGAAGCTCTTCACGGTGGCGAACACGCCGGAGGCCATGCTGGCGCTCGGCGAGGACGGGGTGCGCGAGCACATCAAGACCATCGGCCTGTTCAACGCCAAGGCCAGGAACGTCATCGCACCTGCCAGATCCTGATCGACCAGCACGGCTCCGAGGTGCCGCGCGACCGCGAGGCCCTGGAGGCCCTGCCCGGGCGTCGGCCGCAAGACCGCCAACGTGGTGCTCAACATCGCCTTCGGCGAGCCCACCATCGCGGTCGATACCCACATCTTCCGGTTCAGCAACCGCACCGGCCTCGCGCCGGGCAAGACCGTCCTGGAGGTGGAACAGAAGCTGCTGAAGCCTGGTGCCCGACGAATTCAAGATGGACGCCCACCACTGGCTGATCCTGCACGGTCGCTATACCTGCATTGCGCGCAAACCGCGTTGCGGCAGCTGCGTCATCGAAGACCTGTGCGAATACAAGCACAAAGTGATCGATTAGCCTGTGTACCAGTCACGCGACGAGGTCCGGCAGGTTTATCTGAATGTCTGGCGCAAGATGCAGCAGAAACAACTCCTCGAACCCATGGAAGCGATGATCGCCGAGGTCATCGAGATGCACCCCGAATACCACGCGCTGCTCGACGATGTGACATCGTCGCCGAGGCGACTTTAATCCCGAGCAGGGTCAGACCAACCCGTTCCTGCACATGGGAATGCACATCGCACTGCGTGACAGGCGTAGAGCGATCGCCCCGTGGGGATACGATCACTCTACCAGAAACTCGCGCCCGCAAGGGCCAGCACGATGCCGAACACGCGATGATGGAATGCCTTGGCCAGGTGCTCTGGCAGGCACAGCGCGACGGCGGTGAAGCGGACCAGAACAACTACCTGGAATGTCTCAAAAAGTTATTGTAAACCGCGGATTTTACCTGGCCCTGATTCGTCTATAAGCTATCCAACCCGGCGGGCGTTACAGAGAAACGATTCGATGACCACAGAAAGCGATTCCGAACTCACCGTGGGTCAAGCCAGTATCAAACTGCTGGAAGCCTACGGAGTGGACACCGTCTTTGGTATTCCCGGTGTGCACACGCTGGAGTTTTGCAAAGGTTTGAACCAGAGCAGTATCCGGCACGTGCAGACACGCAATGAACAAGGCGCCGGTTTCATGGCAGACGGTTATGCGCGCGCCTCGGCAAAACCGGGAGTGGCATTGCTGATTTCGGGTCCCGGCGTCACCAATGCACTGACCGCAATTGGCCAGGCTTACGCCGACAGCATTCCCATGCTGGTACTGTCTGCCGACGCCGCGAGCCATACCCTGGGCAAGGGC
Organism: uncultured Gammaproteobacteria bacterium; assembly: GCA_963835795.1. GTDB lineage: Bacteria > Pseudomonadota > Gammaproteobacteria. The sequence goes on along the minus strand of CAWIHJ010000051.1, from coordinate 2,581 downwards.
TGGGGCTGTCTGCACGAGGTGCCGAGCCTGACCAACACTACTGCTTCGCTAACCGCATTTTCGGCAACCGCGATGACGCCAGAGGAAATCCCCACACTGTTTGCCAAGGCCTTTTCAGTGTTCAGCAGCGGACGCCCGCGACCGGTACACATCGCCATTCCGATCGATATTAGCCATGCCGGCGACCGGTAACTGGCAGGCAGTCGAATTGCCTCGACGGGCCATCCCTACGCAAAAAAAGGTCGCCCGCGCCTGCGAATTATTGCGTGCGGCGAAGCAACCGATGATTTGCGTGGGCGGAGGCGCGCAAAGGGCGGGCAAGGCGATAACCGAAATTGCCGAACGACTCGGTGCCCCGGTGATCAGTAGTATCGCCGGCAAGGGGATAGTCCCGAGTTCGCATCCGCTGTCACTCGGCGGTGGCGTAGTGCGCGCCGAGGTGCAGGAATATCTCAAATGTGCCGACGTGGTACTCGCCGTCGGCACCGAACTGTCCGAGGTCGACAGCTTCGAAGCTACGCTTGAAATCAACGGCAAGATTATTCGCGTCGACATCGATACCCGCAAAATGACCGATCTGTACCCGGTCGAAGTGGCCCTGCTCGGCAGCGCCAGTTCCAGTTGCACAGCCATCGCGCGCGACCTCGGTGAGGTTAGCGCGCGCAGTGAAACGGTTGCCGAAGTAGCCGAGATACGGCGCCAGTTTCGTAGCGCGCCTCGGACGTCAACCAGGCTCGTCATTTCACGATGCTGGACCTGTTACGCGATATTTTGCCGAGAAACACCCGCGTGATGGGTGACGCCTGCCAACTGGTTTATACCGGCGCCTTCGCTTTCGATGTATTCGCACCGCGACAATGGAATTACCCGGGCGGCTATTGCACGCTCGGCAGCGCGTTACCCGATGCCATTGGTGCCAAGCTGGCGCAACCCGAGAAACCCGTGGTCGCCCTGGCAGGCGATGGCGGCTTCATGTTCACCGTGCAGGAATTGGTCACAGGCGCCGAACTCGGCCTGCCGCTGCCCATCCTGCTGTGGAATAACCAGGGTTTGAAACAGATTCAGGATGACATGATAGCGCGCGATATCGAGCTGGTTGGCGTCAGCGGCATCAATCCCGATTTCATCGCACTGGCACAAGCCTGCCATTGCCACGCCATACGTGCTGAAACTGCCGATCAGCTGCGCGCGGCGTTCGCGTCCGCGTTTGCTGCCGATCGCCCGACGCTGATCGAAGTCAGGGAGCAGGATGCATGGCTCAACTAATACTGGCCTGTTTCCGGCCCGGGCCGCAGTGACCAGGCTGCACGAAAATGCCTGATCCCGAACTGCCCAGTACGACAACCGCCCCGCGACGGATGAAGCTGCGTCGCGCAGCGATCGAGGCAGTATCAGCCCGATGCGACAAACCCTGCATCGCTTCGTGACATTGTCGCTTATCGGCTTGAGTGTTGGCCTGGCGAGCGCCTTCGCCGCCGTCGGCTTCGTCGAACTGTTCAATTACCTGAACGACCTGCTGTTCATTTCGCCCGATAGCCGCAGTAGTTTGTCCTGCCGCTGAACTGACAATCGCGACTGTCGTCGTGTTAACCAGCGGTGGGCTTGTAGTGGGTCTGATCCTGCAGTTCGGCGTTGAGCGGCGCTCGCCACACGGTCCAGCCGACACTATTTTCGCGGTGCAATTGCACGAACGCCTGCCCAATCCCGTTTCCGGACTACTGTCTTCGATTGCCGCGGTCCTGTCGCTCGGTTGCGGCGCCTCGGTCGGCCTCTACGGCCCACTGGTTTACCTTGGCACGCTGGTCGGCCAAATCGGCAACCGCCTGACGCTCGGCCTACCCAATATCCGCACCATTACTATCGCCTGTGGCGTCGCCGCGGCCATATCGACTGCCTTCAACGCCCCGATCGCAGCGCTGATATTTACCCACGAGGTGATCTCTTCGACATTATTCACTGCGCATGTTTACCGCCGTCACGGTGGCCAGTTGCTGCGGTTACTTCGTCGCCAATGTGGTATTCGATTATCCCCCCTTGTTCCCCAACATCTTCCACGGCAGCTTTCGCGCCGCCGAGTTTTTATTGTTCGCGATCGAGGGTCTGCCTGCGGCGCGATCGCTGTGCTGTATATGAAATCCCTGAAAATCAGCGCGGGGCTGGCACAGCGGATTAATATTCCATTTGCGCTGAAACCGATGCTGGCCGGATTCATTGTGTCACTGGTGGCGTTACAGATACCGAAGTACTGGGCGCCGGACAACAGGTATTGCGCGAAATCATCCCTGGGCTCGGCTACCGCGCCTTCACGCTGTTGCTCATCCTCGTCGCCGAGATGCTGGTCACCGCGACCTGTATTGGGTTTGGTTTCCCCGGCGGCGTCATCTCGCCGACGCTGCTGGTCGGAGCCCTGTTCGGTGCACTGTTTGCCCAGCTGGTTCCGGCAATGCTACTGGAAAGCTATTCGGCCTGTTCTGTGTACATGATCTGCGGCATGGTCGCGGTTATGAGTCCGGTTATCGGCGCACCGATGACCGCCCTGTTGCTGGTATTCGAACTCACGCGCAGCTACGAAATCACCATC
>CAWIHJ010000050.1:0-89861 GCA_963835795.1 uncultured Gammaproteobacteria bacterium | reverse complement strand
TGTTGTGTAACCTACTTATCAACTAGTACGTATTGCTAGCCGATATTTTAAAATCAGATGTTTTAGAATTGGTTTTTGCTGTTGATAATGGGCAAACGTATAAATGACAACTAGCGCCGAACTCCGGGAAACGTTTCTCAGGTATTTCGAGTCACATGGACATACCATCGTGCCGTCGAGCCCACTGGTGCCCGGAAACGACCCTACGCTGCTGTTTACCAACGCCGGTATGGTGCAATTCAAGGATGTGTTTCTCGGCACTGACAAACGCAGTTACGACCGTGCAACGACCTCGCAACGCTGTGTGCGTGCCGGTGGCAAACACAATGACCTGGAGAATGTCGGCTATACCGCGCGCCATCACACTTTTTTCGAAATGCTCGGTAATTTCAGTTTCGGTGAGTATTTTAAAAAAGACGCGATTCACTTTGCCTGGGACTTTTTAACCAACGTCATCGGCCTGCCCGTTGAGAAATTGTGGGTGACTATTTATGCCGACGATGACGAGGCCGCCGATATCTGGCTGAATGACATCAAGGTCGATCCCGAAAAGTTCACGCGAATCGGCACCTCCGATAATTTCTGGTCGATGGGCGATACCGGACCTTGTGGACCCTGTAGCGAAATCTTTTACGATCACGGGCCGGAAATCGAAGGTGGCCCTCCGGGAACGCCGGATGAAGATGGCGATCGCTACATCGAGATCTGGAACCTGGTATTCATGCAGTATAACCGTGATGCCAGCGGCACCATGGAACCGTTGCCGAAGCCCTCGGTAGACACGGGCATGGGCCTCGAACGACTCGCTGCCATTTTGCAAAACGTACACAACAACTACGATATCGATCTGTTCCAGGCGTTGATCAAGGTAGCCGCGAAACTGACGGGTACCGACGATCTGGAAAACAAGTCGCTGCGCGTTATCGCCGATCACATTCGCTCCTGCGCATTCCTCGTGGTCGACGGCGTGCTGCCTTCCAATGAAGGGCGTGGTTACGTGCTGCGTCGGATCATTCGCCGTGCCGCACGGCATGGTCACCAACTGGGCTGTAAAAAACCTTTCTTTTATCAGCTGGTGGCGGAGCTCGACCAGCAAATGGGCGATGCCTATCCCGAACTGCGCCAGCATCGCGGGCATGTCGAACGGGTATTACACAAGGAAGAGCAACGTTTTGCCGAAACCCTCGAACAGGGAATGCGCATTCTGGAGGATGCCATTACGCGAATCGACGGCGATACCATCGATGGCAAGACGGCTTTCAAACTTTATGACACCTATGGCTTTCCAGTTGATTTGACGGCCGACGTGATGCGCGAAAAAGGGCTTGCGGTTGATCTCGAGGGCTTCGATGTCGAAATGGAAGCGCAGCGCGCACGTGCGCGGGCATCCAGCCAGTTCGGTGCGGTTGGCGAGGGATTCAAGCTCGACGCCTACCCGGCCAGCGAGTTTCTCGGTTACGACCAATCGCAGGCCGAGGCTAAGGTGGTCGCCATATTGCAAAATGACGCCACGGTCGATCAGCTTGAAAATGGTGACCAGGCCATTGTTATTTTGGACCAAACTCCGTTTTACGGGGAATCCGGTGGCCAGGTTGGCGATATCGGTGTGATTTCGATGGGTGATGAAACCCGCTTCGAGGTCAGTGACACGCAGAAGCAAAACGATGTGTACCTGCACGTTGGACATTTACTCGGCGGCGAATTGAGCGCCGGGGACAAGGTCGTTGCCACGATCGATCAGCCACATCGCCAGGCCGTAATGCTGAATCACTCCGCCACGCACCTGATGCATGCCGCCTTGCGCAAAGTGCTGGGGGATCACGTCCAGCAAAAGGGTTCGCTGGTGGATGCCGAAAAATTACGTTTTGACTTCTCGCATTACCAGCCACTCGAGGCCGAGGAAATCACGCGTATCGAAACCCTGGTCAACAACGAGATTCGCGGCAACATTGAAACCCGCGCCGAATTGATGGACATGGAAAGCGCGCGTAATACCGGCGCCATGGCCCTTTTTGGAGAAAAGTACGGTGACGTGGTGCGGGTACTGCGCATCGGATCAGAATCGGTAGAACTGTGTGGTGGAACCCACGTGCCGCGTGCCGGCGATATCGGCCTGTTCAAAATTGTTTATGAAAGCGGCATCGCTTCGGGTGTGCGGCGTATCGAAGCGGTGACCGGCCAGGCTGCGATACACCGTTTCATCGACAGCGAAAGCACGCTCGACAACGCCGCGCAAAAGTTAAAAGCAAGTCGCGAAGACCTGCTGCCGCGAATTGATCAATTGCAGGCCAGCAATCGCAGCCTGGAAAAACAGCTCGAGGCGTTGAAGTCGAAACTGGCTTCGCAAACCGGCGGTGATCTCGCGCTGCAGGCGCAGGACGTTGGCGGCATCAAGGTACTGGCTGCCAAACTCGAGGGTGCCAATGTAAAAACCTTGCGCGAGACCGTCGATCAGTTGAAAAACAAACTCGGTGCCGCAGCCGTCGTATTGGCCAGTCACGAGGGCGACAAGGTGTCGATTATCGCGGGTGTCACGCGCGCGGAATCAGAGCGGATTCGTGCCGGTGATCTCGCCAACCACGTTGCCGAGCAGTGTGGCGGGCGCGGTGGCGGACGACCCGATATGGCCCAGGCCGGTGGTAATCAGCCAGAAAAGCTTGCCGCTGCGCTGGAGTCGGTGCTGCCCTGGGTTGAATCCCGGCTCTAGCTCATTCCGCCAGCTCATCCCTGCCAATAAACCTGATTCGCTCAGGAACTGGTAAATCAGGATGATGGCCAGCAGCAACAGCAACTTACGCAGTATGGCCTGGTAGGTGCTGACTTCGATTCGTGTTCGCAAACGTTGCCCGAGCAACAATGCGGCGACGGCAACGAGCGCCAGCGGAACGGTTTCCACGACCAGCCCAATCCCCACCAGCCCGGCAATCGCCAACACCAGGATCTGCGATGTCTTGCCGACCAGGAAACAGGCATTCAGCGTCGGCACAAGGGTCGCGCGATCCGTATCCAGCGACAGGAAATAAATGATGAGTACCGCCACCATGACATTGGTGGTACCACCCGAGAGGCCGGCGATCATGCCGAAGCACGCCATGGCGAGCAAGGCGTTCTTTTCAAGCCAGGGTCGGGAAATGCGCAGACTGCTCCACAGGTAAAGCAGGATCAGGCTGGCGAGCACGATGCGAAAAGGCGCCGGATCAGTGCTGGCGAGCACGATGGCGCCCGCAATTGACCCCAACAGGGTAAATCCGATCAATGGTATAAACGGGCGGGTGCTGGTCAGCGCCGCGCGACTGTTGACGATACTGGCGATGTTGACTGCCATGGTCGGTAACAGGGTGATGAGGATTGCGCTGCGCACGTCCATCATGGTCGCTAATATCGGGGTTGCCACCATCGGAAAGCCGAGACCCAAGGTGCCGTGCACGAGTCCGGCAAACAGGATCACGCAGACGATTGCCAACAAGATCAGGCCGTCAAACTGGAGTAGTGAAAACATGCAGGCGCATTGTATTCGTGATTCGAGTGGATTACGAATGAATAGAATTATACAAACCAGCGTAATTTTCCTATAATCCGCGCTCGATTTTTCATGACCTGAATCATGGCATTACTGGTACAAAAATATGGCGGGACCTCGGTTGGTACGATCGAGCGCATCGAGGCGGTCGCCGACAAGGTCATCGGCTACCGGGATGCTGGCAATGACATGGTGGTGGTAGTTTCCGCTATGAGCGGTGAGACCAATCGACTGGTCGACCTGGCAAAGCAAATCGATCCCAAAGCGAGTGGGCGTGAACTCGATGTGCTGCTGACGACAGGTGAGCAGGTCACTATAGCCTTATTGGCAATGGCATTGGCAAAGCGCGGATATCCGGCGCGTTCCTACACCGGCGGGCAGGTGAAAATTACCACCGATAGCGCGCACAACAAGGCGCGTATCAAGTCCATCGACCATCAGCGAATCACCAGTGATTTGCAAAGCGGGCACATCGTAGTGGTAGCTGGTTTCCAGGGAGTTGACGAGCAGGACAATATCACCACACTCGGACGCGGTGGCTCAGACACTACCGGTGTGGCGCTGGCCGCAGCGTTGAAGGCGGATGAATGCCAGATTTTTACCGATGTCGATGGCGTGTATACCACCGATCCACGGGTGGAGCCGGAAGCGCGCCGGCTCGATACCATCACCTTCGAAGAGATGCTGGAGATGGCCAGCCTCGGATCCAAGGTGTTGCAGATTCGCGCGGTTGAATTTGCGCAAAAATACAAAGTGCCGCTGCGCGTACTTTCTTCATTCGAAGAGGGCGACGGTACCCTGATAACCTCTGAATACGGTGTGGATAAACCTATGGAACAAGCCCTGATTTCGGGTATCGCGTTCAATCGCGATGAAGCCCAGTTAACCATTAACGGTGTCTCCGATACTCCGGGTGTTGCCTATCAGATCCTCGGGCCAATTTCTGACGCCAATATCGAAGTGGACATGATCCTGCAAAACGTCAGTGCGGATGGTACGACTGACTTTACCTTTACCGTGCATCGAAATGACTTTGACACGGCGCTGGCCTCGTTGACGCAGACGGCCGAACGCTTGAAGGCGCGCGAAGTGCGAGGTAACAACAAGATTGTCAAAATATCGATTGTCGGCGTCGGCATGCGCTCGCATGCGGGTATCGCCAGCCGCATGTTCGAAGTGCTGGCCAACGAAGGTATCAACATATTGATGATCTCCACATCCGAAATCAAAATTTCAGTGGTGGTGGACGAAAAATACCTCGAACTTGGAGTGCGCGCCCTGCACGATGGTTTCGATTTGAAAACAGTCTCTTAGGCCTTACGTAGTATCACTTAAGCCTCTAATCCATAAGGAGTACTAGCCTAGCCGAAGCCAGTTGGGGTAAAATGGTCGTTGGTCGGAAGAAAATCAATAATAATAATTAGTGTCCCGGGAAGGATTCGGGATGGATTACTGTGATATTCATTGGAGAGAAGTGGAATGCTGATATTAACGCGGCGTGTCGGTGAAACCTTGATGATCGGTGACGAAGTAACCGTGACCGTTCTCGGAGTCAAGGGGAACCAGGTAAGGATAGGCGTAAATGCCCCACGTGAAGTGGCGGTGCATCGTGAAGAAATCTATGAGCGTATCAAGGCCGAGGAAGGCCAGGGTCAAGTAGTTAACAAGGACGATCAGGAAGAGCAAGACGAGGAACAAATAGGAAACAAGGCCGAGGCCTGACGCTCGGCACTGCAAAGCGGTTAGCGCCCGTTTTTTTACGTTTAGTAGTTTGCTATAGACGGGTAAGCCTGGCTATAGCAAACTGCATCATGTAAGAAAGTTACGACCAGATTCGGAGAGATGGCTGAGTGGTCGAAAGCGCTCCCCTGCTAAGGGAGTATACGTTAATAGCGTATCGAGGGTTCGAATCCCTCTCTCTCCGCCAGACCTCAAAAAAGAGCCCCGCACACGCGGGGCTTTTTTTTGAGGTCTGGCGGAGAGAGAGGCTTGACGAGAACCCTGAGGTTCGACCAATTGCGAAGCAATTTGGACCGCCGCAGGCGCCCGCGAAGCGGGTCGAAACGCGAGATGCAATCGCGTTTCGAGTCTATCCCTCTCAAGTCCTCCTCGATACAAGCTAAAGGCACACGCGGGGCTTTTTTTTGAGGTCTGGCGGAGAGAGAGGCTTGACGAGAACCCTGGTTCGACCAATTGCGTAGCAATTGGGACCGAAAAATGCTCCGGTACGCCGGACCGCTGCATTTTCGGCATTCCGCACATCCCTGTGCGTCATCGCGTTTCGAGTCTATCCCTCTCAAGTCCTCCTCGATACCAGCTAAAGGCACCGCGGGGCTTTTTTTTGGGGGTCTGGCGGATAGAGAGGCCTGATGCCCCACAGGTTCGATTAATACTCGTCTTTGTGCGGGGTTCGCTCATCGCCCAGCAGTATATTAATGATCAAGCGGATTAGTTCATCATCCGTTGCAACGGTGCCACAGGATCTGAGAATGGTTATCAGAAGTGTTTGATGCGGTGCCACTAGATGCCTGGTTCAGCAATATACCCCTGATTAATTGATGAAAGCGAGGGTTTAAGTAGAATATTTTGCTGAAAACGTATTTTTTATCTTAATAATCTACGTATTATGAAAAAAATATGATAATTTATCGCTTCCATCACGAACTGGAGGTGGGCGCGAGCTGTGCGACAAATCTTAAATGCTTTATGAGTTAACAGAATATGATCAGGGTGAAGATCCCGATATCACGCTTGCAATGACCTGCAACCGGGACCAGGGAGATTCTTACGGCATGAGCCGCGTCCTATGAGTGCCGGCAGACGAATCATGGCGTTTTTCAAAGGCCCTTGTGGCTATGTAATCGAGTTGAACGAGCCGATGGACCAAACTAACTAAAGCCGAAGTACGAAAAATCTAAACATCATTAATCAATAAATTTATCCCAGGAGAACGTGAATGACTGCCTATGTTGAAAGTTTTGCAGAAGCCCTGCCTTCCAAAAAGCGCATTGAAGAAGTCCGCAAAGAGCTCGAAGATGCCGGCGTTAAATATGTATTGTCGTGCTGGATAGATTTATTCGGTATCCCCAAGACCAAGCCGGTGCCGATGAGTGATTTCGAACTGCTGTGCATGGGGAAAGGACCACAGTTTGCCGTTCACTCGATATCCTTTGTACCTGAACTGTCACCGGCAGATTCCGACCAGGTGGTAGTGCCGGACCTGGACGCGGTATACATATGCCCCTGGGATACATCGTTGGCCATTATCTTCGCTGACTTGTTCTGGGAAGACAAACCCTACAATGTTTGCCCGCGCCAGGCGCTCAAGCGCGCCATTAGAGATGCTGCCGATGCCGGTTATGTCGGTTACGCCGGTATCGAACCGGAATTTATCGCCATGCGCTATGACGAAAATGGCCAACCGGTCAAGGCAATTGACGATGAACCGGAAAACGGGTTGCGTCCGCGCCGACAGGCTTTCGGTTACGACGTCGAATACTCGATCGACTCAATGCCATTCCTCAAAGACATGATCGATATTGTCCAGGATCTGGGCTGGAAAATGCACGATGTGGTTTGCGAAGGTGCTTATTCGCAGTTTGAGCTCGATTTTCACTATACGGATTTGCTGGAAATGGCAGATCGACTGGTGTTCCTGCGTATCCTGTTGAAGGAAGTGGCGAAAAACCACGATATGTTTATCACCTTTATGCCCAAGCCAACCACTGGCGACTGGCGCTCGGGAGCGCACATCAATCTGTCGCTACAGTCGACTGATAATCCCGGCGTAAATCTATTTGGTTCAGATGAAGATGGCTGGAGTGACGAGTCGCGTTACGCGGTCGGCGGCCTCATGGCGCACGCCGAAGCGCTCACTGCGATTACCTGCCCTACGGTGAATTCCTATAACGGGCTGGTGCCACGCGTTGGCGGTTTCGAAGGGGGAACCGTGACCTGGGCTCCGACCAACATCACTTATGGATACAACAATCGCTCGGCTCAATTTCGTTTACCACAAAGTCGTTACTGCATCGAAAATCGTGCAGCCGATATGTGCATGAATGTTTACCTTGCTCTCGGTATGACCCTGGCAGCCAGTGTTAAGGGTATTGTGAACAAAATGGAACCCGGACCGGCAACGGATCGTGATCTTTATTCAATGACTGATGAAGAATTCAAGGAGGCGGGAATTCGGCGGCTACCGCGTAATTTGATGGTAGCATCCGAAGCATTGCGCGGTGATGATTTAGCCGAGCAAGTCCTCGGGCCAGTCATGCGAAATTCCTATCTCGCGTACAAGACTGATGAATGGGAGCGCTATCACCAGGCGGTGACAGACTGGGAGGTTCAAGAGTATCTGCGTCTGTACTAGGACTATGAGCAAGGCTGGTGGCGCGATGCAGACCAGCCTTGCTTTGTTTATCGGGCTACGCCACCCTCAGTTTGCGCGCCAGATTATTTCATTCCAGGTTGATAAAACAAGTAACTCGCGGCTATCTCCAGTCGGACGGTCAACCGTATCGGGATCAGGCAGCTCATCGGTACTGATAAGTTAACCTGTTGATGCCGTTTCTGATATCGCCTCCAATGCCATCCCTTATTGTGTAATTTACACAGAGTTTTAAATAGAGATTAGTCAGAGTTGGTACGCATGAATTCCTTGATGAAGTGCTGACGGATCAGACTTTCTGGAATTTGCGGGTGGGATATGATGAAAATATCCAGCGTCAAATCCTTGTTCGCCCGGGTCAATGGCCATAGCAGACCATCTTCGACTTCGTTAACCGTATAGCCTTCAGGCAGAAAACAGATGCCGGCGCCTATGAGGGTCAAGCGCTTGGCTTCTTCCAGGTGCGACGATATTCCCGCCAGCTGGTGGCCGAGGCCATGTTGCAGACGAAACTTGGTGAGCTGTTCCGGTTCGTCGTTTCCGGTGAGAACAAATGGCTCGTTTGTGATTTGAGTGAAATCGACAATCGTCTGACCGAATAAATGGTGCTCGCTGCTGCAGTAGAGGCGGTGAATTTCGGGAAACAGGAAATCGTAGCGGAGTTCGGGAAACACGACGCTGACCGGTGCAATGCCGATGTCGACCTGGTTTCGCAACACTGCCTTGGAAATGCTTTCCCACGGGACGATGCTGATATCCAGTTCAACAAAGGGGTAACGCTGGTTGTAGCTGTGCAGTATTCGGTCGAGGCGCGGAGAAACCAGGTTACTGATCGTCTGCAATTTCAATTGGCCGTGGATTTCCTCGGCCAGGTTGTCGAGCTTGTTTGGCACCTCGTCGATTTTCCTTTGTATCAATTCGCAGTACTCGAACAGGATGTGGCCCTCGTCGGTCAATTTGAAGCCCGACGGACCACGCAGGCATAAGCGCGCACCGAGTTCATCTTCGAGTTGTTTGAGCGCGTGGCTAATCGTCGATTGCTTGCGCGATAACGCCACTGAGGCCGCGGTAATGCCGTTGGCGGAAACGATTTGATGGAATGTTTTTAGCAGATTCCAGTTTAGCGATGCGGCGAATCCTTTGCGTCTCAGTGTCATGGGATGATCGGTACCTCATTGATGGAAACAAGCCAAAATAAACGCTAAACGGCTTTCGTGAAACTCGCCCAAATAAAAAATACGCTAATAAAAACAAATATTTAAAATAATTCTATTGCCGTGGCCCGGCCTCGAAGGGCACCCCATAATATCCTGGTGCAGTGATAAAAGCATCGATTTAATCGATATTAAGTAGCGGGGTACGGGTGTGGTCTGCCCCAATTCTCTATGCTTAGATAGGAGGCCTGTTAACCGGATCCAGCGAATAATGGTGGAAAATAATGAATGCCACTCCGGATAGTACAGAGCGACAAGTTGCCAAAAACCAGCCGTCAGTCTCCGTGCCTTGATAATCTCCACAGCGTTTATTCGTGCCGCGGCTGACGTTAAACCACAACCGTTTGGAGCATCTTTGAATCGTGATCCGAGGTGATGAGATGCGCCTGTTCTAGCAGAATTTAAATTTCACAGGAGAATAACAATGCCCGATCCGAAAACAGGTGAACTAAGAGGGAATCGCAATCTAAAGCGACTCAAGGGTATTACCCAGACAAAGCAGCAGGAAGAAATCGAGCGCTCGCTCACCTACGGGCTGGAAGCTGCCGATTCGATCAACGATCGCAACATTTCGTTGTTCAGCCGCGGACACCAGCCAGCCTTTGCCGGTATTAATACCTTTATGAAAGCGCCGTACTGCGAGGACATTCGTAAAGTCGGCGAGTACGAAGCCGCGTTTGTCGGTATTCCGTTCGATACCGGTACCACCTATCGGCCCGGCGCTCGCTTCGGGCCGCAGGCGGTGCGCCAGATTTCGGCGCTCTACGATGGTTATTCGGTCGATGGCGCAGTCGATATCCAGGAGGAGCTTGACCTCTGTGACGCCGGCGATATTTTCGTGATTCCTGGCAATATCGAGAAAACCTTCGACCAGGTAAGCAAAGCGGTGTCGCATATTTACACCTCAGGCGTTTTTCCGATCCTGATGGGTGGAGACCACTCACTGGGTTATCCCAACGTGCGCGGAATAGCGCCGCATATCGACGGCAATGTCGGCATTATCCATATCGACCGTCATATCGACATGCAGGAAATGGACATGGACGAGCGCATGCATACCACCCCCTGGTTCTGGACTTCCAACGGTCACGATCACGCACACGAAGGCAAGGATGTGGCCACGTCGCACCACTCGCACAGCCACATGCACGATGTCGGCCTTTCAAACTGCCCACCCAAGAACCTGGTGCAGATGGGGATAGGTGGCTGGTATGGCTCGCGTCCCGGCAGCGAAGTCGCGCGCGAACGCGGCTCCAGCGTGATGACGATGACCGATATTGAAGAACTGGGAATCAAGAAAGCAGCCGCGATGGCTCTGGAGCTCGCGTGGAAAGATGCCAAGGCGGTTTACCTGTCTTTCGATATCGATTCGATCGACCCGGGGTTTGCGCCTGGCACTGGTTCGCCGGAGCCCGGCGGCCTGATGCCGAGGGAAGCGCTGGAACTGGTACGTTTGATCGCACGTGAAGGCCTGTGTGGCATGGAAGTGGTCGAGGTTTCGCCGCCTTACGACGTAAACCAGAACACGTCGCAACTCGCGTGCCGGATAGTGCTTGACGTATTAGGCGTGCTGACCACCGAGGGCAAACTGGGACACCGTAACAAGGTTCGCGCCTGATACCATGTTCAGCATCCTGATATTCGGTTTTTTGATTGGCCTGCGGCACGCGATCGAAGCGGATCACGTCATGGCGGTTGCATCCCTTGCCGCCGATAAAAATCCCCGCAGCGTGGTGCGGCAGGGGGTGGCCTGGGGATTGGGTCATTCCCTGACCTTGCTGGTTGTGGGTGTGATTGTTATATACGCGGATAGTTTGATTCCTGCCGAAGTTGCCAACCTGCTCGAGCTTGTCGTCGGGGTCATGCTGTTGGTACTCGGTGCTGACCTGATCCGCAGGGTCGTGCAAAACCGCTGGCATATCCATTCCCATAAACACTCGAATGGGCTCAGCCATAATCATTTCCACTCTCACCCCGTAAAGATTGATCCTGAAGCGACCTGGCACGATCATTTCCATCCGCGGGATTTCCCGTTGCGCGCACTGTTAGTCGGTATGATGCACGGGCTCGCCGGTTCCGCGGCGCTGGTGTTATTGACCCTGCAGGCCGTCCAGTCGCCACTGATCGGGGTTTTTTACCTGGTTATTTTCGGCCTGGGATCGATTGCTGGAATGGCACTGTTGTCAATCTGCATCGCGGTTCCAATGCGACACCCGCTGCTGAAAACGGGCCAGCTGCGCAACGGGCTGAGTGCTGTCATCGGAATTTCCACCATGTTTCTGGGCGCCTATACGATTTACGATATCGGCCTCGTCGGCGGTGTGCTATCCAGTTAGCTGTGAGATAATCCCGGGCAACAGCTGTAATCCGTCGACGCCGAATCCACTGAATAAATCGGCAGTCGGGCGTAACAAAAAAAGCCAGTTTTACTCAATTCTGCCCCTGCGAACCGGAGAATTCTTTTCCGTATGCCACGTATTTTATCGATGCAACATCCAGCAAATGCCGTTGAGTGTTCGCCGGTGACCAGCCCCGGAGACGGGTTGCGATGAGCGGAATATTCTGGGGATTGCTGTCGTCACTGGGTTACGGCACCGCGGATTTCATCGCTCGCTTTTCCAGTCGTAAAATTGGCGCGACCAGCGTCGTTTTTGGCGTGTTTCTGACCGGCAGTATTCTATTGACCGCCTATATCCTGTTGCTGGGCCCGGGTTTCGATCTGGCGACTGGCAGATTCTGGTTGTTGCCGCTGGCGGGTATTGCCAACATGGCGATGCTGGTATTGCTTTACCTGGCGCTGGCGCGTGGTCCGATCGGGATCGCGGCACCAATCGTGGCCAGCCATCCTGGCCTGGTGCTGGTCATCCTCGCGTTGCTGGGTGTGATCCCGAGCCTGCTCGAAATCATCGGTCTGATAACCATTGTTTTCGGCGTGATCTTTCTTTCCCGGCAAACGGCACACCTCACCAGCGGTGACGACCAGAACCTGGATCGGGCGTACATTAATAAAACCGCGCTAATTGCCGCGGGAGGGTCGATTGCTTATGCGGTTCAGGTTGTGGTCAGCCAGGAAGCGGCACTCGTATTTGGACCTTACCAGGCCGCCTGGGGGACACGTTTTTTTGGGCTGATTGCCGTCTGCCTTTTACTGTTGCGCCAGGGCGTCAAACCGTCGATCCCACCGTGCTGGTGGCTGGTGATCTTCGCCCAGGGGTTTCTCGATGTTATCGGCGTGCTATCGCTCACGCTGGGGAGTCTCGGGCAGGATCGCGTGATCGTTGCGATACTGTCTTCGACCTTTGCTGTTGTGACCGTTTTACTCGCCAGGATGTTTATAAAGGAGCCGGTTTCGAAACGTCAATGGCTCGCGATCTTCATCATTGTCGCTGGTATCTCCATCATCAGCGCCGAAGGCTAGCTCAATTATGTATCGACAGATTCAAGTACTAAAAAAACTTTAAGTAACGATCGCGTTCCCAGTCTGACACATGATTTTGATAACTCAGCCACTCTTCACGCTTTGACTCGATCCAGGAATCGAACATCAAATCACCAAATACTTCGCGGCTGAGTGGGTCTGCTTCGAATGCGTCGATTGCTTCTGCCAGGGTACGAGGCAACCAGGTAACGCCCTGGGCAGCGCGTTCCTCATCGGTTTTGTAATAAAGATTTTCTGTGTGGGGTTCACCGGGATCGACCTTTTCTTGCACGCCTTCGAGACCCGCCGCAATCATCATCGCCATACCGAGATAAGGATTGCAGGCACTGTCGGCTGAGCGCAATTCGACACGGCCACCACCGCCAGGAATTCGTATGGTATTGGTGCGGTTATTGTTGCCATAAGATACGAAACACGGCGCCCAGGTATAACCCGAAGTGCTGCCTTTGACGATCAGGCGTTTGTAACTGTTGACCATCGGTGCGGACACCGCCTGAATCGCAGGAAGATGGCGCAACACGCCACCGATAAAGTGATAGCCAAGTTCCGTTAATCCACAATTTCGTGGATCCTCTCCTGAACCCACGTCGAACAGATTCTTGCCATCTGCCGATGCCAGAGACATGTTGTAGTGCGCGCCACTGCCGGCTTTATCACCATAAGGTTTCGGCATGTAGCTGGTATAGCCGCCATGCTTGCGTGCCATTTCATTGGTAAGCACCCGCAGGAATACAAAGCGGTCCGCCATCGTTAATGCATTGGAGTAGTCGAAATCGATTTCGAATTGCCCGATGCCGTCTTCGTGGTCAAACGAATAGACGTCCCAGCCCAGGTCATTCATTGCATCGACGGTTTCGCTGAGCCACAAATCCAGGTTATCCATGAGTCGAACAATGTCGTAAGCGGGTTTCTGCAAATTCGGCAACGAACTCATCGGATCCAGCCGTTTGTCATCGTCGTTGAAGGCATAAAACTCTGCCTCGATACCGCAATTGACCGTGTATCCCAGGCTTTTGGCTTGCGCCAATACGCGTTTTAAAATACCGCGGTTACAGGCAGGGAAAGGATTGCCTTCAGTCCAAAGGTCGCTGGCAAACCAGGCGCAATCGTCTCGCCACGGAACAATCATGCAGGAGTCAGGATCCGGGTGTGCGCAAACTTCTTCGTCGGACACATCCTGCGGAACGCCATCCAGCGCTGCGCCGGTAAAAAACTCCGAGCCTCTCAGCATTTTTTCCAGGTGAGCAATCGGCACCATTTTTGTTTTTGGCGCTCCGTGCATATCGACATAACTGGGAATCAGATATTTGATATTGTGCGATACCAGGTGTTGTCGCAACTGGTCGACACTCTTGGGTTCGTTGCTCATTTTTTATAACCTCTTTTTAACTCAGATAACGACAGTTAACTTCGAAGGCAGGCAAGATTTCAGGTCACTCGGGTCAGTTGGCTAGAATCGCAGCTATCAGCCACGGTCCAACGGCAAAAGCCAGGTCACATCGGTGGATTTTGGCCTTTATCAACTGTGCGCCCAGGGCGGGAGATTGTTCCTAAACACTTCTGCAATCACTTATTCTTGATAAACTATCCCATGTATTAATTAATTGGTCAATTATTTAATTATTCGGATAGTTCAACCATAGTGATCGATTGCAAATCGCTAATGACAGTGCGCCCTGGATAACCTGGAACTGGTTTAAAGCAGGGCATCCTGTCAAGCTTGACAGTGCTTTAAAAATGTAATTAACTAATTGGCCAATTAAAAAATATCTTTGACTTAAACCGACCGAGAAAACAGGCGGGGGGTTTAGTAAGATTTTGAGGTACAAACCCAGTCCCTGCCGAATAGGCCAGGGTCGGGTAACACTGGTTAATAGCAGAGCTGAATTGCATTAAGTCTGTGACGGGGAACCAAGTAAAACGGCTTAATTTATTGACCGGGATTGTTTGCAAAGCTGAAGTGACGTAATGGTAAAAGCATCGATTTAATCGATATTAAGTAGCGGAATATGGGTGTGGTCTGCCCCAATTCTCTATGCTTAGATAGGAATTCTGTTTACCGGATCCAGCAAAAAATGGTAGAAAATAATGAATGCTCCACCGGATAACACAGACCGACAAGTTGCCAAAAGTCAGCAGTCTGCCCTAATTGCCTTCTAGTTCCCGTAGCGTTTGATCGAGCGGTGGCTGGTATTAAATTACAACTGTTTGGAGCATCATGAAGCTTCTTAACGTGGTAAGACACCGCTCTTACAGACCTGGAGGAAAGTTATGGCCACAGAATTTGTAAGTCATCGAACTCCAAGAAGGCGCGAACAAGCGCTTCTGGAATTGGTGGTTGTTCGGCGAACACGATGGGAAAAGGTATGGAAATGCACAGATGAATAACACGACCACGACTGCATCACCGGAAAACAACCGAGTGGAGGCACCTGGAGTCGCACCTCTATACAAGCCCCCGCGTGAAAAATTTTTGGAGCTTCGAGGGACAATTAGTCGCACACAATCTATTGTGTTGGGACTTCTCGGTGTTATTTTCCTGTTCGCTATATGGGAGATAGCACACCTTTTAACGCCCGAGCAACAGCAAAAATTCTTGCCGAGCGTAGGTCAGGTGACCAGCAAGGTGTACTTTCTGTTTACCGAAAAAGGTTACCTGGCTGACGTTGGCAAGAGTGTCTATCGCATTTACCTCAGCTTCTTTATCGCCTGTCTGGTTGCGATCCCACTCGGGGTTCTTATGGGCTCATTCATCAAAATGCGAGCCCTGATCAATCCGACTGTTGGCGGACTGCGCTATTTGCCTGCTGCTTCATTCGTGCCCCTGTTGCTGGTGTATCTTGGACCAACTGACGCGGCGAAAATGGCCCTCCTTTTCCTCGGCTGTGTTTTTTTCCTGGTGGCACTGATCCTCGATAATATCGAAGCAGTGCCGCGGGCGCTGATCGAATCTGCACAGACGATGGGGGCGGGGCGATTTCATATCATCTTCCGCGTTACATTCCGATCCGCTGCGCCACAAATTCTCGACTCGATGCGCAATATGATTGCCGTATCATGGACTTATCTTGTCATCGCAGAAATCGTCGCCGCGACAGATGGCATTGGTGCAGTCATGATGCGCGGCGCACGTTTTCTGCACGTTGATGTGATTATGGGCGGCATTCTGACAATCGGGGTTTTGGGTGTCTTAACGGATATTTCTTTCCGGCTCGCGGCTTATTTTCTTTTCCCCCACACACGTACACGGCGCTGAGGAATCTGCAGGATGGGTTTATTCAAAAACAAGTTTAGTCCGGAGCATCATGCGGCTCTCGAGGCTGCCCAGAAAGAAGGTAAGTTTCCTCTCAGCGTCAATCGCGCGACAAAAGAGTATTTGAATGGCGAGCGTGTTGCCGTCGACGACATGTCATTCGATATCAAGGAGCACGAAGTTACCGCGATGATTGGCCCGTCGGGTTGCGGTAAAACCACCGTACTGCGCCTGATGGCAGGATTGGAGTTCCCGACACGAGGCAATGTCGAGTCTTTTGGCATGCCGATTCATGGACCCGGCCCCGAGCGCGGGCTCGTTTTCCAGGCCTATACCTCCTTCCCATGGCTGACGGTTATTGAAAATGTTCAGCATGGCGTCGCTATTCAGGGATATTCAAAAGCCGAGCAACGTGAGCGAGCAGAGCACTACCTGAAACTCGTTCATCTAACCGACTTCGCTAATGCTTATCCGGATGAACTGTCCGGCGGCATGAAGCAGCGTGTCGCCATCGCGCGGGCACTGGCACAGGATCCACAAATTTTGTTGCTCGACGAACCTTTCGGCGCACTCGATGCCCAGGTTACCTGGGAAATGGAAGAGATGGTGGTCGAAATATGTGAAGACACGGACAAGACGATTGTTCTTGTTACCCACGACATTCAGGAAGCAATCTATCTGGCTGACCGGATCATATTTTTCACTCGCCAGCCCGGAAGAATAAAAGAAGATATAGCGATGGAATTCAAAAAAGGACGGCGCTTTAAGAAGAAAGAGGACCTGCTTACCGAGCCGGGATACGTAGAAATGGAAAAGCATCTTTACACCTTGATGCGGGAAGAAATTCAGGGTCCATCAAGTTGAGAGAGTTTAAAATAAATATATAACACTATAACCGTGAGGAGAATGAAAATGAGTTTACAGATTCCAAAAATACTATTTAGGCAGTTCTTGCGCTTGCTTGCTTTCGCGGCCCTGTCTTGTGCCCTGGTCGTAGGCACGACCGCAGCCGTGAGCGCAAAAGAAAAAGTTCGGGTCGGCCATTTTACCTGGCCAGGTTATGGGTTTTTGTATGTAGCACAGGAAAAGAATCTGTCGCCGGATCTTGAATTTGAATTCACCATCATTGAAGACCCAATTCAGCTCTTCAGCCTGCTTTCGTCCGGTCAGCTGGATGTTGTTTTCAGTACAGTTGAGTTCGGACCTATCGCGACCGCAGAAGACATGGGATTCAAACTCGTTACTTTTACGAACCTGAGCAATGGTACTGACAATATTGTTGTGCGTCCTGATATCAAAACAGCATCCGATCTAAAGGGGCAACAAATTGCGATCCTGGAGGGCGGCCTGTCGCAAATCATGGTGGCCATCTGGCTTGAGCAAAATGGCGTTAGCGTCGACGACGTTCAGATGGTCAATCTTGTCGCCGGTGATGCGGCGGCGGCAATGACCAGTGGCCAGATCGCTGCAGCTGAACTGTGGGATCCCTTTGGCGCGCAGGTTCTGGCTGATCTCCCCGGTGCGCGTTCAGTCAGTAATTCACGTGAGGAATTCTGGACCAAAACGGGACTTATTGGCGACGCGTTCTTTATGTCTGACACATTCACCACCAAGCACCGCGACATAGCGGTCAAAACCACGAAGGCTATTTTTGACGCTGTTGAGTACTGGAGAGCAAACCCGGTAGAAGCTGGCAAAATTATTGGCGACGCAATCGGATTCTCGGAAGAAGACGTCGCGTCAATTCTCGTGCCCACCGAGGACAACGGTATCTACATGTACAGCCTGGAACAGGCCGCTCGTTTTTGTGGTGTCATTCCCGGCGAAGCGCCGTTCGGCCAGCCCAACGGCCAGGCCAAAGCCAACTGGGAAACCACAAACGACTGGTGGATCAAGTTTGGCTTCATGACGAAGAAAGTCGATTTCGAAGACGGGACGGATTGCGCACTTTTGAAAGAGGCGCTGTAGTAGATCGCATTGAAGCAGAATCCGGGATGCTAGCTATTAGTGTCTCGATTCTGCTGCTCTTTTTAATATTGTGAAGTCAGGTCGGCTTGCTCTGACACTGGACCGGTTCCCTGCGGGACTATCCGTTTCACAGCTTATTGAGGTGATCAGGTTGCCGGGTGGTCTTCAAAAAAACACGGCGTTTTGCCGATTGTGCAATATGGTCGTTCTTCGTTATTCTATCTGCCAGGGAATAGCGTATGGATTGGATTCCCTCCAGGTTCTACCTGATCGTTCGATATTCAAATCGTACGCTAAAGTAATAGAAAGGACGCCTTGAAAAAAAATGATAGAAAACAGTGCGCAGCGGAAAAGGCCTGGACGTCCGGCAAATACGGGTAAACGACGGGACATAGCGGAAGAACTCAAGATAGTCGCCCTCAACCTGTTTGCCGAACAGGGCTACGGGCAAGTCACGATTAAAGATATCGGCATCGCAGCCAATGTAAATACTGCGATGATTTATTACTACTTTTCTGACAAGGAGAGCTTGTGTCGCGCCGCTATCGAAGATTCTGCTGAACAGGTGTTTTCTGCATTCCAGGAATCGATCAGTAAAGTTGAGGGCCCCCGGGAGAAGATTGCAAGCTGGCTGGAAACCCATATCGAATTGATGGATACCATCCGCAAGATGGTGCGGGTGAGTCTTGATCTGAAAACACTGGGTTCAGCTTCGTCCAACGAGAGTAGTCCCATTGACATCTTCTATGAGCTGGAATGGGAAATGCTAACGAATTTTCTAAAGGAGGGAATAGAAAAGGGTGAGTTTCGAGAAGTGAATGTGGATGAAGTTCGACGGATGGTGTCAACCTTCCTGGACGGGGCCGTGATCCGTACATTGATACGCCCAAAATTCGATTTAGTGAGTACCGTATCTACATTCAAGAAAGTGTTATTGGCGTATCTAGCGGTAGGCGCTGGCAAGAACCCCTAGTTTTTGCAAAAGCTGTCGAATTTACTGGCTGGAATTTTCCAATTCCCCCCAAATTCGTTCAACCGTCTCCTTAATCTGCAATGCCTCATCCCAGCGACTGGTCAGTTCATAACCATCGGCGCCAGTAATGGCGTAGGGAGGGGGGCCCAGTTCACACATAAAGACACAGCGGTCGTCGGTGCCGGCGTGGCGCTTGCGCCAGCTCTCCAGTCCCTCGATCCACCAGTTGTGGAACAAGTTGACCCATTTTTCGTGTTGCGGGAATGCCGGCTGAATCTGAATCTGTTCGGGTGATGCAATGCGTCCCTGGAAGGATTCGCTGCGTTCAAGGTAGCGGCTGATCAATGCTTGCTGATGGTCTTGCAGTGGTAGAAATACCCACTCCTGATTGACCATGAAATGAGACAGGTCGGCGGTCATCATCAGCTCGGGTACGGCATCCATTAACTGCAAGGTAAACAGCAGGTCATTGGTCATGCAGTTGCGGTGGCCTTCGACGAAAATGGGCACCTGCGCTTCTTCTCCCAGTTTGAGCCACTGGCGGGTTACCTGGGCAACTTCGTCGACGTTCCAGGGCACAATGTATCCGATGATGCTGATAAAGCGGCAGCGGCCGTTGAACATTTTGGCCTGGGTGATGGCGGCGGTGACATCTGCGTCGTTACGCGGAAATGCATTGATCGACACATCGAGATCGTACGCTTCACAATACTTGACGTAATCAGACAGCTCCTCATAGGGCGTATACGAAAGGCCTGCATCAAAACCAACTCCCCGATAACCCGCCTTGGCGATCATTTCGAAGCGCTCTTCGGTTGTCCACTCGAAGCCGTCCGGGCGATCAAAATCCATTGCCCACAAGCTTTGAAAGATATCGAGTGACAGCATGTTATGACTCCTTCGCAATTAATTTGCGCGCGATGTAGCGATCGAACTCATAGACGTTACGTTCGAGGTGGCTCATCGGGCCCGCCCTGGCGAGGGTAGATGCGGTTGCCTGGAAAAGGCCTTCGACGACAGGTCGGTCTTCGGAGTTAACCTGGGTCAGCAGTTCCTTGAGATCGGCAATGATCTTTTCACGGTCGGGTGAGTTGTCGAGGATTTCGCGTGGAATGGATACGCGCCAGCGAATGCGAACCCGGGACGTGCCCTGGGGCATGATCGATAAATACCACATCATGTCGGGTTGCAGTTGAATCGTGTGGTTGGGGAATAAACCCAGCAACAGGATGCGCGAGCGGTATTCATCACTCAGCCAGGTGTTGGACTCATGCGCAAATCCACGGCCTGCATCGGATTTCGCTTCAATATGGTGCCAGGTAAAATACGGGTCACCTGCAAAGCAGGTTGTGAAATCTTCCGCGATGCCGTCTTTGGCAAATGAGTCTTTATGCACGCGGTGGATGTGCATGGCATCCATGAAATTCTCAACCAGGCATTTCCAGTTGGTGTTCCAGATTTCATCACCTTCGAATACGGGCTCGTAATCAGCCATTCGAAACTGGCCAACGATTTCATGCAAGCCTTTCAGCCGCTCGGCCACCGGCGCCAGCTCATCGTTCAGGGTGACATAGATGAAGCCTTCCCAGATTTCCGAGCGAACCAGAGCCAGGTGATAGTCTGCTTTATCGAAGCCTGGTGTTTGCTCCATATAAGGCGCACCGATCAGTTGACCGTCGAGCGCATAAGTCCATGAATGGTAGGGACAGCTGATTCGGCTCGAGCAACCCTTGCCGTTTAACAGTTTCGCGCAACGATGCGCGCAGACATTGGCAAACGCCGCGATGGATTTGTCTTTTTGCCGGATGACAAAAACGGGTTGGTCAATGATTTCGTAGGTCAGATAATCACCAGTATTTGGAATCTCTGCAGTGCGCCCCACGCAGATCCATTCCTGTTTGAATATTTTGTCGGCCTCAAGCGCCAGAAAGTCCGGGTGATGGTAAACGGAAGGTGGTGCGGAACGAGCCGCGCTGAAATCGAGCGCTGCGGTGCGGCGCAAGTCATCCAGCACTGCTTTTAATTCAATGTGGCTCATAAATTTCTACCATTACTCGCTTGATACGGTACACAGGGTTTCCATCTAAGCATAGAGTATTGGGGCAGACTACACCCATGCTCCGCTACTTAATATCGATCAAATCGATGCTTTTGTAATTAGCTCAGGATACTATAAGTTGCCCTTCGACTGATACGTCGAACCGCCGCGCAGGCTTGCAGTGAAGCTGACAAGTTGACTTTATTCCGCTTTGAAAATGCTTAGACGAACTGAGTAGGACTACCTGATATTTTTCCCAGGAACAGGGAAATTATTCTGGCGACTTGTTAGCTGGAGACTGCCTCTAAGACCAGACCAAAAAAAGCCCCTCGATTCGGGGCTTTTTTTGGGGTCTGGCGGAGGGAGACTTGATGAAAATCCCCGGTTCGATAAACCGTACCAGATAAATGGCTTACCTGGCCTTAGAATGAATTAAACACTTCACCCGCGTGCGGATGCACCGAATCAGCATCGACCACACCGGCCTCAATCAGGTCTGCAAATACTTTCTTCGCGGTGTCAGCTGCCGCATCCATCGCTGCCTGGTCAGGGTATTTCGCGAGGACAACACCTTTGCCATTGCCGTAAGAGACCAGGTCAATAAACTCGGCACCCATGCCCTCGATGACATCGCGCATGTTATTTGTGATTTCTTTTGCCTTGTCCATATCTGCTGCGGCAAAGCGTGTGATTCTGTAGACGGCCATTTGGCTCTCCTGAATTTGTTGATCCTGCAGAACATTCCGCATGGACGACTAGGGTATAGGAAGAACTAACCTTCGTCTGCAATGATCCGCGATTAAACGGTAGTGGTATATCCGGCATCTACCCGATTTTCGACCGCCCGACTTTGCGTCTGTCACGGCGCTTCGCTGCGATGCTAATCGGTGCTCGCCGGCCGAGAAACAGGCGTCAAAATTTCAGATCAGCGATGATTTCGTTGAGTTTTGTTTGCTCGACATTCTTGCCGGCTGTGCTGGTTTTGGCCGCTAATAAGGCGAGTTTTTTCAGGCGCTCCTTTTCCCTGTATTGTTCATTGCAGTCGGCCACTTTCTGCTTTATTTTTTCCAGGTGTGGGACGATATCGTTCATGTTCCTGACCCATGCCTCGACGTAAAGGCCGTTATTTTTTTCGATCTTGATGGCTGGATCCATTCGACGGCCCAGTGCATTAAAATCTTCACACCAGTCAAGGGGAGCCTTGCTGGACAGGTTGAAATACAAATCAATATACGCTTCTTTTCGAATCTGCGGTGGGCGTTCAAGGTCAATTCCAACGATCTTGAGGTCTTCAATTTCCGACATGGTTTATTACTCTCGGCGGTATCCTGGGTGCGGATGCGGGTTTTGGTTTGAGACCGCCAATGTCTCCCGTGACGGGATTACCCAGGCGGTGATAATGCAGTATCCGGCCCTTGCACTGAAGTTCGGGGCTCAACTGCCGGTTAAAACGATTGAAATGATGGCTGAAACCCAGCGCGATCATATTGTGCGTGAAGCTGGCCCGATTTTCCCGGCCAGGATCCACCACGATGACGTCAACATCGTCGCTCGAATGGGTTGCAATCAGCGTGGAGAGGTATTTCGCATGATGCGGCTGGTATAAAACATCGCTAGCAATGATCACGTCGAATTTCCCAAGCTGCGGATTTTCTTTTTCAAAATCCACCGATTGAAATTTGATAGGCGACAGACCATTGTCCAGAACGTTTCGGTCAAGGAATTCCTGTGCGCGTGGATGGTAATCGCTGGCGGTTATATCCACGCCCATCTTGTGCAGCACTAAACTTGCAAGGCCGATCCCACAACCGATTTCGAGCACACGCTTGCCGTCAAGACTGGCAGCACACACCTCGGCGGCGAGAACTTGTGACGCGGGCCAGAGAACACCGAACAGTGACCAGGTGGATGAGGTAATTCCCATCACCAGGGCTTGAAGGTCGTCTTTATCGTATTGCAGGTTGTCCAGCAGTGAGCAGATCTGGTAGTCAACCTCGCATACGCTGATAATTTGGTGCTTGAGACGATAGTTTCGCATGGGGCTCCATGAGCCGTATCCATCAGGACAAGGACGGTTTGTCGTTATCATCTGGAATTGCCGGTCTGGGAAGAGCGGCAGTAGTTGCCTGGTAAAGAGTGGTCCAGACTGCCTGCTTCAGGAAAGTAGCCATTAGTCTAGCTGAAAAAGTACCGCGGCGCTGGTTTATATCGGGTTCTGGAGGTACCGAGTATAATCGCGTTTGACTCTGTGCTGGGCACCACATGCCGCCGCCTGGAACCATATCAATGCCCTGGTGGAATCAGTATCATCATGAGCAATATCTTCAGCCGTTTTTAAACCGTGGCAAGGACGGAGAAGCAAACTGAATTACAATTTCAAACACCTCGAGGCTTTTGTCTGGGTTTCTGACCTCGGTAGCTTTCGCAAGGCAGCCGATCGGCTGAATACCACGCAGCCGAATATTTCTGCCCGCATTGCTGCGCTGGAGACCGCGCTCGACGTGTCGCTGATGCAGCGTGACGCGGGTTCGGTGCGGCTTACCGTGAAAGGGCAGGAATTGCTGGGGCATGCGCGCGAGGTGCTGAAGTCAGCCGAGCGCTTTACCGCGGCGGCGGGTCGCGACTCGCTGGCCAACGGGCAGCTGCGCCTCGGTGTGACCGAAATGGTAGTGCATTCCTGGGCCCGGGATTTTATGCGCGTGTTGAAAGGGCGCTATCCAAACATCGCCGTGGAACTGACCGTAGATTTGTCGGCGAACCTCGAGCAGGAGTTACTTGAGCGTTCGATCGATCTCGCCTTCCAGAGTGGACCGTTCGGCCAGCCAATCAGTGGTGAACTCGATCTCGGTGTGTTCGCGATGATCTGGATAGCGTCGCCGCAGGCCGGGTTGCACACACT
This sequence comes from uncultured Gammaproteobacteria bacterium, assembly GCA_963835795.1. Taxonomy (GTDB): domain Bacteria; phylum Pseudomonadota; class Gammaproteobacteria. The sequence goes on along the minus strand of CAWIHJ010000050.1, from coordinate 66,167 downwards.
GGGCGAAGTCAGGCTCGAAGACCTGATGCAATACCCGATTTTGACGCATGCACGCAATACGCAGCCTTACCGGGAGGTGGCCGCGCATTTCAGCAACCGACGCAACCTCACGGCGCGCCTGGTGCCTTCGAGTAACCTCGCCGCCTGTATCCACATGACGATCGAGGGATTTGGCATCGCCGCGGTGCCAGCGGCAATGGTGGTAGATGAATTGCAGGCGGGTGAACTGGTACAGATCAACTATGCCTGGACGCCGCGTGCGCTGCAATTTTCTGCCCGCTACGATGCTGATCGAACGCCGCAATATGTCGCCGCGGCGGCCGAGATTGCGGCTGAGGTTTCGCATGATTTCTCGGTGGCGTTTGCCGCTAGTAGTGGTATCGGCGCGATTTCAGAGAATAACGAATAGCTATTCTTTCAATCCAATTAAATAATTGGATTCTATCGATGGTTCGGGTTTAAATTGGCCCCTGGCTTAACTGTCGTTGCGGAGAGAAAATCATGTCTGGACCGTCCACTCGCCTCGGAGTCGATATCGGTGGTACCTTCACCGATGTCGTGCTCGAGATCGGCCAGCAGCAGTTCTCTGCCAAGGTGCTGACCACTTACGCCGCGCCCGAAGATGCCATCATCGAAGGCATGCAGCAGGTGTGCGCCAAGGCCGCAATCGAGCCTGCGCAAATTCAGCAAATCATCCACGGCACGACGCTCGCCACCAACGCGCTGATCGAACGTCGTGGCGCTAAAACCGCATTGATTACCACCGAGGGTTTTCGCGATGTGATCGAAATGCGCAGCGAATCACGATTCGAGCAGTACGATCTGAACCTCGTTCTGCCTGAACCCCTGCTGCCGCGTCAGCAACGCTATACCGTCAGCGAGCGGGTGAGCGCCAAAGGCGAAGTCCTTGTCGCCCTGCAACGCGAACAAGTCGAACGCCTGGCGGAACAAATAGTCATGGCCGGATACGAGAGTGTCGCGATCGGCCTGATGCATTCCTATCTGAACAGTCAGCATGAAATCACGATTCGCGAAGTACTGCTGGAGAAGATGCCCGGGCTGTCGGTTTCGATTTCCTCCGAAGTGTCACCGCAAATGCGTGAATACGAGCGTTTCAATACCGTGGTGGCGAATGCCTACATCAAGCCGATGATGGAGAGTTATCTTGGTCGGTTAGGGGCACAGTTAAAAGCCGAGGGAGCCGATTGCCCGATTTTCCTGATGCATTCCGGTGGCGGCATTATTTCGATCGAAAGCGCGGCGCAGTTTCCGGTGCGCCTGGTCGAATCGGGTCCGGCCGGTGGCGCCGTTTTTGCCGCGCATATCGCGGCGCGTTACGGGCTCGACAAGGTGTTGTCCTTCGATATGGGTGGTACCACCGCGAAGATTTGCCTGATCAAAAACCAGACCCCGAAAACCAGCCGGGTATTTGAAGTTGCCCGCACCTATCGCTTCAAGAAAGGTTCCGGCATGCCGATTTCGATCCCGGTAATCGACATGGTGGAAATCGGTGCCGGTGGCGGCTCGCTGGCACACGTTGATTCGATGCGCCAGATTCGCGTCGGCCCGGAATCGGCGGGTTCCGAACCGGGCCCGGCCTGTTATGGTCGTGGTGGGGAGCGGCCCGCGGTAACCGATGCCGACCTGATCCTTGGGCGCCTGGACCCCGACAATTTTGCCGGTGGATCGATACATTTGAACACCGAGAGTTCGAGTACTGCATTGCAGGCAATTCTGGGCTCGGTACTCGACATGGATTCGCAAACCGCGGCCTACGGTCTGTCCGAAGTGGTCGATGAAAACATGGCGAATGCCGCGCGCGTGCATGCCGTCGAAAACGGCGAAGATCTTTCTGAATACACGATGATCGCTTTTGGCGGTGCCGCGCCCTTACATGCCGGAAGGCTTTGCGAAAAGCTCGGCATCAGCCGCTTGCTGGTGCCACCCGGGGCCGGGGTAGGCTCGGCCATCGGCTTTCTGCGCGCGCCTTTCAGTTTCGAGGCTAACCGCAGTGTTTACATGCGCCTGTCGGATTTCGCCCCCGATACCATCCGTCAATTGCTCACCGATCTTGAGCAGGAAGCGACTGGTTTCGTGCGCACCTGTGACGCCAGCGCGGAAATCAGGACCGAGTTCAAGGTCTACATGCGCTACTCGGGGCAGGGTGAAGAAATACCGATCATCATTCCAGCCAACCAGGCCAAAGATCCGGATGCAGCAACCTACCAGGAATTGTTTGAAGCTGACTATGCCGCCTTGTTCGGTCGCATTGTCGATGGCATGGATATCGAGATCACCGTCTGGTCAGCCAATGCCACGACCCTGCCGGCGCCGGTCGAAATGGTTGCCCAGCAGGCGCAAACCGGTGCTGCTGAATCCTCTGGCATGCGCAAGATTTTTGATCCGGCACTCGGCAGGGCAGTCGAATCGTCCATCGTACTACGCAAACAGATGAGTGTTGGTTTTGGCGTGTCGGGACCCGCCGCGATTACCGAAGATGAAACTACCATCGTGTTGCCATCCAGTCGACTGGCGATCGGCCAGGCGGACGGTTGCATCGATATCCTGCAACGCGTATCAGGAGAAACCTCATGACACAGCAAGGGTCAACCGTGGCCAACCAGGTGATGTGGAACCGCATGATTTCGGTGGTCGAGGAACAGGCGCAGGCGCTGGTGCGAACCGCGTTTTCGACGTCGGTGCGCGAAGCCGGTGACCTGTCGGCGGGAGTTTATAACGTCAACGGTGACATGCTCGCCCAGGCCGTGACCGGTACCCCGGGGCATGTAAATGCGATGGCGGATGCGGTAGCCCACTTTATCCGTCGCATTGGCTACGACAACATGTATGAAGGCGATGTCTACATCACCAACGATCCCTGGGAAGGTACCGGCCACTTGCACGACATTACCGTGGTTACCCCGTCATTTTTTCAAGGCACCCTGATCGGATTTCTTGGCTGTACGGCGCATATCGTCGATATCGGCGGTCGCGGGTTCGGCGCCGATGGGAATTCCATATATGAAGAAGGCCTGTATATACCGATCATGAAGTTTGCCGAGCGTGGCGAAGTAGACAAAACCCTGATCAGTATCGTGCGCGGTAACGTGCGCGAACCGGACCAGGCGATCGGCGATTTTTACGCGCTGGCCACCTGTAACGAAATCGGCCATCGCCGACTGGTCGATATGATGACGGAATTCCAGCTGAGCGACTTGAATGGGATCTCGGGGTTTATCCTGGAGAATTCGCGCCGCGCCACGCTGGAAAAAATTGCCGCCTTGCCGCGCATCCAGGCCAGCGGTTCGATGACGATCGATGGCTACAGTCATCCGGTAGATCTCAAGGTTGCGCTGGCCTTCGAGGAAGACCGGGTCACCTGTGATTTTGCCGGTACCTCGGGTCTCGACAGGAAAGGCATCAATGTGCCAATGGTGTATACCAAGGCCTATGCCTGCTATGCGCTGAAATGTGCGATTGCACCGGAAATTCCTAATAATACGGCGTCACTGGCCCCATTTGTTATAACCGCGCCGGTGAATTCGATTGTCAATGCCGTGCATCCGGCGCCGGTTGCCCTGCGACATGTCATCGGCCACATGATCCCCGACGCCGTGTTTGATGCGCTGGATAAAATGTTGCCGGATGCGATACCCGCCGAGGGGGCCGGAACCTTGTGTAATTTCCAGGCTTCATTAAGACCACGAACCGACATCGAAGCGCCCGCAGATGCCAGGCGAGCAGAGGTGCTGACCTTCAACTCCGGTGGTTCTGGTGCAAGACCGCAGGCCGACGGCATGAGTGCAACCGCCTTTCCGTCGGGTGTTATGACCATGCCAGTGGAAGCCACCGAACACACTGGCCCCATTATAATCTGGCGCAAGGAGCTGCGCCCCGACAGTGGTGGTGCCGGAAAATTTCGCGGCGGCCTGGGGCAGTTCATGGAGGTCGGTGCGGCCGCTGGGCACGAATTCGATTTTTCAGCGATGTTCGATCGCGTCGATCATCCGGCACGTGGCCGGCGCGGCGGGCATAATGGTGCAGCAACAACCATCGTGCGTGATGATGGCGTCGCAATGAAGGGCAAGGGCAAGCAGTTTGTGCCGGCTGACCGCCGCGTCAAGCTGGCCTTCCCGGGTGGGGCCGGCTACGGTGACCCGCTGGATCGCGATCCACAGTTGGTGCGGCGCGACCTGGCACGCGGTTATATCTCGGCGGCACAGGCTCGCGATATCTATGGCCTGGCGCAGGTCGAGATTGAGAAAATCGAGCAGGCGGTGGCCCAGGGAGAGGCGCTGTAATGAACCCGGCTGTTGCAACCGATACACCAAAACAGAAAAATTATGATGTGGTCATAGTCGGAGGCGCCATGTATGGCTCTTCGGTGTCCTGGTTTCTCGCCGATAATCCCGACTTTGATGGTTCCATACTGGTGGTGGAGCGCGAGCCGACCTATTCGGCCTGCTCGACAACCCATACCAATAGCTGCATGCGCCAGCAGTTTTCGCGTGAACTGAATGTCCGCATTTCCCAGTTTGCCGCCGAATTCGTCAAGAACATGCGACATTCAATGGGTGATGACCCGCGCGTTCCTAACCTGCCGATACAGAGCTATGGCTATATGTATCTTGCGGACAACGATGCCTTTGCCGAAGTATTGCGTGAAAGTCAGCAGGTACAACAGGCTTGCGGTGCGGGTACGAAGTATCTGACGGCCGCAGAGATCAAGCGCGATTATCCGTTTTTCAATGTCGACGATATTGTCGGCGCCAACCACAATCTGGTCGACGAAGGTTATTTTGACGGAGGTACCCTGTTCGACTGGTGGCGTCGATCCGGCAAGGAAAAGGGTGTCGAGTTCCTGGGTAATGAAGTGGTTGCAATGGGACTCAATGCGAGTGGCAGTCGGGTTGAAAATGTGACGCTGAAATCCGGGGAGGTCATCGGCTGTGGCACCGTGATTAACGCCTCGGGGCCGCGCGCCATACTGACCTCGCGCATGGCGGGAATTGAAATTCCGGTGGAGCCGCGTAAACGTTATACGTTTATTTTCGCCGCCGAGCAGCCGCTGGATCGTGACTTGCCACTGACCATCGATCCCACGGGTGTGCACATGCGTACCGACGGTGCCTACTACCTGGCGGGCTGTCCCCCGGATGATGATCCGGCGGTAGACTACGATGATTACGAACAGGATCACAGCCTCTGGCAGGAGAAGGTCTGGCCCATCGTTGCGACGCGTATTCCCCAGTTTGAGGCGATCAAGTTGATGAATTCCTGGGCGGGACATTACGCGTTTAACACATTTGATCAAAACGCGATTCTCGGACCTCACAGGGAGGTGGGGAACTTCATTTTCCTGAATGGATTTTCCGGGCATGGTCTACAGCAATCACCGGCGATGGGTCGGGGTACGGCCGAGTTCATCACTTACGGCGAATATCGGTCATTGGATTTGTCACCCTTTCACTTCGATCGAATTGCGCGTAACGAACCCTTTAATGAAAAGGCAATAATATGAAGCTGCCGGTCAATCCATTCAATCGCGCACTTAAAGACAAGCATAAACAGGTTGGACTGTGGGCCAGCCTGAGCAATAACTATGCTGCCGAAGTCATCGCCACGGCAGGTTATGACTGGGTGTTGCTGGATATGGAACATTCACCGAACAGTATCGGCGGCGTACTCGGACAACTCGAAGTGATTGCGTCTACGGCTACGACAGCCATCGTGCGGCCACCCTGGAATGACCCGGTGATGGTCAAGCGGCTACTCGACATCGGTGCGCCGGGTTTGCTGTTTCCAATGATTCAGTCGGTCGAAGAGGCCGAGAAAGCGGTGGCCTCCACGCGTTATCCGCCGCGTGGTATACGCGGAGTCAGCAACGCAACGCGCGCCAACGCTTTTGGACGAACCACGGATTATTTTGCGCGCATCGAAGAAGAGACCGCGGTGCTGGTGCAGATTGAAACCCGTGCTGCACTGGAGCGAGCCGTTGATATCGCCGCTGTTGATGGTGTATCAGGCGTGTTTTTCGGGCCAGCGGACATCGGAGCGGATATCGGTCAATTGGGCAAGCCGATGGCCAGCGAAGTCTGGGATTTGATACGTCCCGTTGCCAGTGAGTTGATGCAACGTGGCGTTGCGGTGGGAACCCTGGTTGCCGATGCCGATTTTGCTGCGCGGCTACTAAATGACGGGTTCACTTTCGTTGCCTGCGGTTCGGATACCGGGCTACTGGCGCGCGGTGCTGATGCATTGCTCGCCGATGTCAGAAATCAATTGCGCTGAGATTGAATGCCCTGGACTGACAGGTAATAACCGCAATAACCGGGATGACTCCCCCGGTGTTTTCCAAACTGTAACGAACCTGCGATCCTCGCTCTGCGCCTTCTGTACCCCGATTCATAGAGCAGGCAATAACGTCATTTGGTCCCTGAAACTGCCCCTTTCTACGCTTAGCTTTCTTTACAATCCCTGATATTGAACTATCTTTTTATCTACCCGGTACGCAATTTCACCGAAGACTGGCTGGGAATAATCAAAACAAAAATAGCCTCATGACATAAGGAGCTCGATCCCGGAGTTGGGAGAGTTCCTGTGCCGAAGTTGTCTTCCTGCATGCGTTAGCGGTAGATCGGTCGCGATTACCGGACAGCCATCATGGCCTGCCAGTAGTTAAGATTTCAAGCAAACCAACCTGGATGGGGAGAGTAGCTAAGGTGCATGAGGACATTAAACTGAGTTACCTCGGACTTACTGCCAACGAGGTCAGGGTATTAAAAAGTATCTTTACCCTGGCCCCGCAATTGAGTGAAAAATTCACCCTGGTAGCACCCCAGGATCTGACAGAAATAGACGTTTTCCTGGTCGATGCAGACGATCCGAAAATCGTTGAAAAGTGGGAAAAGATCAAGCATGTGAACGCTTTGGCGACATCGCTGATGTTGTCCAGCCAGGGCGAGTCAGTGGAAGGTGACATGGTTTTGCAAAGGCCCATCCGGGTGCAGCGCCTGATCGCCGCCCTCGACGACATAATAAAGGAACAAACGCAAACCAATAATCCCGATTTAATCACAGAACCCGAGGTCTGTGTCTTGATTGTCGACGACAGTTACCCGGTACGCAAGTACATGGAAAACAAACTGGGAGAGCTGGTCAAAGGTCCCTTGCAGCTCAGTTTTGCCAGTAGTGGGGAAGAGGCGATTAGCAAGGTCAACAGCAATCAATACGACATTATCTTCCTCGATGTCATGATGGAGGGCGTCGATGGTTACAAGGTTTGCAAGGCAATCAAGGCGACCAGAACGACCTATATCTGCATGCTGACCAGCAAGAAATCACCCTTCGACAAGGTTCGTGGAACCATGTCCGGTTGCGATGCTTACGTTACTAAACCCCCGTCTGACGAATGTCTGGTCAAGGAAGTAGAAAAGTGCATTCAGTATAGAAATCGAATGCAGGCACAGGGTTTGTTGCAGTAACGGCGGTCCCAAATACAATGCTATATCTGAAATATTAACTATAAATATTCAACCTGAAGACTACGAGAGTAGAACCAATGGCCAAGAAAAAAGTACTGGTAGTAGACGATACCGCCGCCCACCTGAAGCATCTTGCCGACATTGTTTCAGGCGCCGGTTACCAGGTCATCACGGCAACTTCCGGAAGGGAAGCTGTCGAGAAATCGAAGGCGGAGCATCCCAATTTGATTTTCCTGGATATTGTTATGGATGATCTGGATGGCTATGGTGCCTGCCGCGAGATTACTCGTGGCGAAGATACCCGGGATATCCCCGTGGTATTCGTCAGTACCAAGAACCAGCGCGCCGACAAGCTCTGGGCTGAAAAGCAGGGCGCCAAGGCATTACTGACCAAGCCTGCCGACAGTGCCGTGATTGTCGATGCACTCGAAACCTACATCTAGTTCATCTGCAACCCATAGACGGGGCTGTTGGCGATGATGTTACCGAGCGAAGCATTAAATCGAGAATTTATTCTTGATGAGGAAGCGGTTTCCGGGGTTGATCAAGCTGGCGAAATCACCGGGATTACCACTCATGCGGTGCTGGTTGGCGATATAGGATTGCTGTTGCCAGCGGGCGAGGTAAGTGAGCTGGTAGACCGGTTGCCCGTATGTAAATTGCCGAATACACCCGATTGGTTTAGTGGTGTGAGCAGTTTGCGAGGCAACATCACCCCGGTTTTTGACCTGCATGCTTTATTCGGGGTCAATGTAGCCAGCGACCGACGACGGGTAATCGTGATCGGATCGGGTGCCACTTCAGTCGCCTTTTGGGTGGACGATATGCCGAGAATGGTAATGCTCGGTATAGAAGATGACATCGTTGGCGATCCGCCATTACCCGACTTCATTAAAAATCACGCAAGTCGATATTTCCAGAAGGATAGCCAGATCTGGATCGACTGGGATGTACAGAAGTTTTTTGTCTCGCTGGGAAACTTATTGTGACTGTGGGTCGCGGATTGGCGGGGCATGACATCAAGCTTCCGCATTCCGGGACAATCAAACAAGCCGGCGCCTCGATACCTTGATCGACGTTTCGCAACCAACATGAAAGTGGAGTGTAAGTAAAATGTTCAAGAAAATACTGACAGTGATGTTGCTGGTTCTGCCGGTTGTGTCGCAAGCAGAAGTTGAATTGACCGATGCCCAGATCGAAGAGTTGCTCGACGTTAAAATTCGCTTTGCCACGCACATGGCTTACCAGCCCAATATCATTCGTGCCGTGGAAGCGCAAAATGGTAAAAAGCTGACCCTGGCGGAAATCAAGGAACGCGATCAAATGTGGATTGATGCGAATGGTGGTAGTAACGCGCTTATTCGTGCAATCACCCGTAACGATATTGCGCGCTACCTGAAGCGACGCGTTGAAAACAACACGGCGATCGACGAGGTCTTTATTACCGATAACCAGGGGGCGAATGTTGCTGCCTATCCACCTACCTCTGACTACTGGCAGGGAGACGAGGGAAAATTCACCTCGTCGTTCAATAACGGCGACGGCAAGGTCTTTATCGGCCCGTTGGAGCAAGACGCCAGTACCAATAAAACCCTGGTTCAAATCAGTACGCCAATTGTTTCAAATAATCAGACGATCGGGGTTTTGATCATGGGTGTTTCGGTCGACTACCTGGCCTCGCAGCAGTAAGGCTGGTGAAACTGATGAACCTAGCGAATATTTTAATTGCAGAATCAAGTGATGCCCAGGGTGAGAATATGAAAAGCTCAACGATGCAGAAGATGGAAGTATCGAAACTTTGCAAAACTGTGGCCATGGCCACAATCGTAGCCCTTGGCGTTAGTTTTAACGCTTCCGCTGAAATCGGGGTGACCAATGACAAGATTGTCATTGGCGGCGTTATGGATCTCGAGGGTCGTTCCCGGGGATTAGGCCAGGGAATGCGGGACGGCATTGTGGCCGCTCTGGCGGGCAAGCGGGTCAAAGGCCGTCAGTTTGAATTCCTGACCCTGAATGATTCCTACAATCCGACCAAGACTAAAGCCGCGACCGAGGATTTGATTGGACGCGGTATTTTCACCATGGTCGGTAATGTCGGCACGCCTACGGCCGGTGCATCACTGCCGGTGCTCGCTCAGGCTGGCATCCCCGCGGTCGGCTTTTTCACCGGCGCTGGCCTGTTGCGCCCAGGCAAGGGTGACATCGTTAATTATCGCGCCAGTTATATCCAGGAAACAGCGGCCGTAATCGGTGCCGCCATCAAGTCGGGACTCAAGCCCGCCGAGATTTGCGCCTATGTGCAAAATGACGGCTACGGTATGGCTGGAATCGCAGGTGTAAAAGCGGCGTTGGCATCTGCCGGTGGCGCCAAAGAAGTTGTTGCCACGCTGGATGAAATCATGAGCTTGAAAGGTGCCAATCCTTTCCGTAACGAGATCGGGCCAGTTGGTGTTTACAAGCGCAATACCTTCACATCGCGTGACGGTTACGAGTCATTAAAATCATGGGAAGCGCAGAGCGGTACCAAGTGTCGCCTGGTGGTAACCGTGGGCGCTTACGCATCCATCGCCAATTTTATTGGCTACGCGACGATGAAGGGTGAAAGCTGGGTTTACAGCGCGGTGTCGTTCACCGGCGCCGAGAACCTGCGCAATGCCTTGCGTGAATTTGGTATCAACCGCAACGTCATTGTCACCCAGGTGGTGCCACCGCTGAATTCAAAGTTACCCATCGTGCAGCAGGCGAGAGCCGCACTGGGCAGTAACCTCAGTTACGTCACGCTGGAAGGCTACATTGTCGGCAGTATGATGCTGAAGGTGCTGGAAAGCATGCCCGGTAAAGAAATTACGCGCCAATCCTTTTTGGCGGCCGTCAAGGGTAAGCGCTTTGATCTGGGTGGCCTGCAACTGGATTTCACCGACGACAACCAGGGTTCAGATCTGGTGATTTCGACTTACCTCGATGGCGACGATTTTAATCTGCTCGGTAGCGCAGAACTGAATCGACTGCTGCGTTAATCGGATATCCGCACGGAACTCGACAACGATACAATTTAAACAAGGGTAAATATTTATGTTTAGCAATATCAAGATTGGCCGTCGTCTACTGTTGTTGATCGGTGTATTGACACTGACCTTCATGGTAACGGGCGCAGTAACATTGGTCGGTATGTCGGACATGTCACGGGATACTGCAGAACTAAACCGGAAATCCGCAGAAGCGGGTGAATTTACCCGAATCTCAGGCTCGGTGCGATATCACCTTGTGGACGTTAGTCAACAACTCGCCTCGGGTGCCTTGACCTGGCAGGAAGCCGCCAGGGAACTGGAATCCGGTGCAAAAGAATTCGATATGCTGTGGAATTTGAAGCTGGCCGATATTGCCGGTGACGCAAAGGCAGAAGAATTCTTTAGCGATGCTTTCGGCCTGGAAGCGCAACTTGTCAAGCAAGGTTTTGAGGAATTATTGAAAATCGTTCGAGCTGAAAACCGGGGCCATTTGACCCTCTACCAGCTGAACGATGCGCGCGGTTACTCCGACCCGTTTCTGAACGCAGCGGATGCATTGGCGGCGCTGGGTTCCGTAGAAGCGCAAAAGGTATTCGACGCAGGTGAGCAGGATGCGCAGCTTTACCTGCTGGCCAGTGCGGGTATCGTTTTGCTTGGACTGATACTCGCGTCAACGCTTGGGCCGTTCATTTACCTGTCCATTACGCGCCCGATCAAGAGCATCTCGGCGGTTGTGGAAAGGGTGTCCCAGGGTGACCTGGAAGCGCGTACCCACCTTACCAGTAAGGATGAAATTGGTCAGTTAGGCCACGCTTTCGACTCGATGCTTAACGAACGCGTGTCGACCATGGCATCGGCGGAGCACGAGAACGAAAAGCTCAACAACTCGATCATCGAGCTGCTCGAGGCAGTGTCCGACCTCTCCGATCGTGACCTGACGGTGCGCGTACCGGTGGCCGAGGATGTTACCGGTCCGGTAGCGGACGCGATGAATATGATGGCAACCGAGACCGCACGAGTATTGAACCAGATTCGCCTGATTGCGAGCCAGGTAGCAGATGCAGCGATCAAGGTTGAGACCCAGGGCCAGAAAATCAACCAGCTGGCTGACGACGAGCGTGTCATCGTTGAGGCTTCCATGACGCAGCTCGCAGAAGCGTCGAAGACGATGAACCAGATTGCCCGACAGGCAAAAGCCAGTAACGAGATCGCAGAACGCGCCTCAACGTCTACTCGCCAGGCACTGGACACCGTATCACGCACTGCAAACGGTATGAGCGAAATACGCGAAACCATTTCAGAGACAGAGAAGCGCATCAAGCGCCTCGGTGAACGTTCCCAGGAAATTACCGGCGTGGTGGAAATCATCAACAATATCGCTGAACGTACACACATCCTCGCATTGAATGCGTCGATGCAGGCAGCAGCCGCTGGTGACGCGGGACGCGGTTTTGCGGTGGTTGCGGACGAGGTACAGCGACTGGCTGAATCTTCACGTCAATCGACATCTGAAATTGCCGGCCTGGTGAGTAACATTCAGGCTGAAACTGCTGAAACCATGGCGACCATGAACAAGGCCATCGAACAGGTGGTCGAAGGTTCCGAGCTGGCCCAGGCTTCGGGTGTGCAGATGCAGGCAACGCAGGAGACCACGGCCGAACTGGCCAGTGCGGTGGCCCAGATTGCCAAGCACTCACTGGTTCAGGCGCATGTGAGTAACAACCTGCGGGAGCAAACTGAGAAGGTGCAGAAGAGTACCCAGGAAACCAACGCGGAGCTAAAACAGCAAGCGGCACAGACGGGCAGCCTTGTACAGTTCTCCAAGCAGTTGCTTGAATCTGTAAACGTGTTCAAGTTGCCGGTCTAAGGCTGCCTGCGGACCTAAATTGACGTTGCGACTGCCAGGCTTCGAGCTGCTGGCAGTTGTCTCAGTCATCACGGGTAAATGATTTATGAGCGAGATTCAGACAGAGAGTATCGAGGCATTGCTGGCGCTGGTCGATCTGGCGCAGGCGGATATTGCCGATGCGACAGGCAGTTTCGCCGAAGCCGGGGAAGATGACTTTGCTGAACTATGCCGTGGGCATCTTGAAACCATTACCTGGGCCTCCGACATGGCCGGGCTGGCACGCTTAAGTTCGATTACCACCACGATACAAGCACAGTTTGATACTGGACAGGTGGCGTGGAGCGAGGAATCGGGCGCTGATCTGGTTAGATGGTTGAATCATGTGCAATCATATCTGGGTGATCCGGTTGGGCAGGATGCCGTTCAACTACTGCTGAGCCCGTTAACCGAGAAGGTACAGGCCGACTTGAAACAGGAATGGTCTGCGCTATCAGACGCAGCCCTGGTGGAGAACAATATACCGCCACAAGCCTCGCCCGGAGATAAGCTCGAGGGCAAGGACGTGGTGCTGCTGGATGACGATAACGATGGAGTTGTATCGCTGGGCGCCAGCCTGAGTGGCGACGAGGTTGCGGTTGATTTTGATACCAGTGGCATGCTGGGAATGCTGGCTTCGGAACTGCACGACGCGACACCCGAACTCGCCATACTTGCGCAGGCCATTGGTGAAACTGAAGACCTTGCAGCGCTGAAGCTGACACTCGAAGCCTACCAGGAAATTGTCGCACGGATATTGACGGTAGCCGATGAACTGGGGCTGGAAGGATTAATCCAGGTGTGCCTGTTTGTTCAGCACAACATCACCCTGTTCGGTGACATGCCGCAGGCTGAGCGTGCGCGAGCATCAGAACTGTTGCTGGGTTGGCCCGGCGTTATCATTGAACACCTGGTGCAACCCAACGATGACGACCTGTGCCTTGCCGTAGTGGATTACCTGGAAAAAGATAACTGGCCCGAGGCATTACCCTATCGAAAAGTCAGGGATCTGATCGAAGGATTGACCAGTGAGCTCGAAATATCCGGTGACCTCGTGGTCGAAGAGCGTCAAATCGAGGCCACTGCAGCTGATGTCTCGCTGCAAATGTCCGACGATGTCAGCGAAGAGCTGGCCGAGGCGTTTTTTGCCGAATCTCCGGGTCATGCCGAAACCCTGTCTCAACTGATGGATGCCATATCGAATGGCGAGAACATCCAGCAAAATGTTGAGTCTGCCCAGCGCATTGCGCATACGCTCAAGGGTTCCGGTAACCTGGTCGGCGTCAGCGGAGTTGCCAACCTGGCGCACCACCTCGAAGATATTTTTGATTACATTGCCAGGCAGAAAATGAGCCCGCCGGCGGTGCTCGCGGAAACCATGCAGGAAGCTGCCGATACGCTTGAAGCCATGCTCGAGTGCCTGCAGGGCCTGGCCCCTGCTCCCGACGAGGCGCAGTTTGTATTGCAGAAAGTGCTGGACTGGGCCAATCGAATCGATCAGGGCAATGTCCGTCTCGATGATCTTGATCCGCAAAGTCCCGCCGCCCAACGCCGAAGCAGGCTTGAGGGAGCATCGGTTGAACTGCCCGACGGGATTGTCGATCGACGCAAAGCTGACGCTGTACCAGTGCCAGCGGCAACCACTACCACTAAGGCGCCCAGCGCGGAAACGGTTCGAGTACCACTGGTGGTACTGGACAATATGTTTCGCGTGGTCAGTGAAACGGCGATCGCTATCGGCCAGATCCAGGAACACCTGAAACGGCTGGACCGGAGTGATAAAACCATCCGCAAGAATGACGTCGATTTGCAGCAACGGCGTTACGAACTGGAAAACCTGGTCAGTATTCGTGGTATGGCGGCACAACACCGCGGCGCGGCTGCCAGTAGCGGATCTGACTTTGACCCCCTGGAAATGGATGTCTACGACGAATTCTACGGCGCCACGCACGCCTACATAGAAGGTGTTGCCGATTCACGCTACATCCTGCGTGAGTTCACCAGTGAGGTGTCCGAGCTGAATGCCTTGTTTCTGTTACAGCAGCGACTCAACAAGGAGTTACAGGAAGTCATCATGACCACGCGCATGGTGCCGGTGAACACTATTTCGGCGCGCTTGCAGCGTACCGTGCGCCAGGTATGTCGCAGCACTGGTAAGCAGGCAGAGCTGTATGTTTCCGGTGGGGAATTGATGCTTGACGGCGAGGTACTGAACAAGCTTGCGGATCCCTTGATGCACATGCTGCGCAACGCGATCGATCACGGTATCGAAGACGCCGAGCGCCGCGCCGCCGCCAACAAGGCGGAAACCGGAAAAATTTTGCTCAGCTTCCGCCAGGAAGGTAATAGCGTCGTGGTGGAGTGTGCGGATGATGGTAAAGGACTGAATTACGATCGTATTCGCAGCACGGCGCTGCGCCATGGATTGATTGACGAGCAGGATTCGCCGACCAATCGGGCGCTGGCGCGAATGATATTACAATCCGGATTTTCGACACGGGAAAAGGTAACCCAGGTATCGGGTCGTGGTGTGGGCATGGACGTGGTCAACAATGCCATTCTGGGGCTCAAGGGCAGCATGGAAGTGGCCGATGGCACCGATGGTGGCACGCTGGTGTCGCTGCGCCTGCCGATAACCCTGTTGACCAGCCACTGTTTGCTGGTGGGTGTTGGCCGTGATGAAACCTTCGCCATTCCAACCACTGCGCTTACCCAGATACTGTCGCCGGGTACCGGAAAGCTGGGCCGGGTGGGCAACAAAATTACCTACCAATTGGGCAAGGAGGTGTATGCCACTTACAGCCTGGATTCGCTGCTGGGTAAACCCGGCGAGTCGAGCGATGAGAGTCTTGACGATCGCAGTGTGATGCTGGTGCAAACCGCCGAAGGTATCAAGGCCGTCACCGTAGACCGGGTGGTCAGTAGCTATGACCTGGTCACTCAAGAACATGGGGGCCTATATCAAATCCTTAAGTGGTGTGGCCGGCGTATCGATACTCGGTGACGGAAGCGTGGTTACCGTACTGGATCTACCCGGCCTGCTGGAACAACGCGATGTCCACGGCAAAGCCAAGGACACGCAACTGGTTACACCGCGAGCCGCAGTCAAAATTGCGCTACCCAAGGTACTCATAGTCGACGATTCGCTCAGCGTGCGCAGCTCGTTGACGCAGTTGATGACCGATGGCGGCTACCAGGTGGTTACCGCGCGTGATGGCCTTGAGGCCGTCAATATGCTGGAGACGGAAGCACCGGATATCGTGTTGACCGACCTCGAGATGCCGCGCATGAATGGACTCGACCTGGTCGGCTACATTCGTAACTCCAAGCAGTGGAATCCCTTGCCGGTGGTTATGATCACTTCGCGCACCATGGCCAAGCATCGCCAGCAAGCCGAACAGGCTGGCGTCAATTCCTATATCACCAAGCCGTTTACCGAGGACGAAGTTCTGGCCTCGATCGACCGGGAACTGGTAACGATCCATGCGGGTTGAAAGGTAAGCGCTCATGGATCAGGTCAATCTGGCAGTAATCGGCTTTGACGGAGTGCAGTTGTTGCTTCCGCAAACCGGTATCGCAACCATCGAAATGATCAATAGTATGGAGTCCGGCGATGGTGTTGCTGTTGGTAGTTTGCGTGCAGGTGGCCTTGAATGGCCGGTGTACGTGCTCGATGCCAATCTTAACCCGCAGGTCCAATGCGCGCCGGGCAACAAGTATTGCGTCGCCTTCAATGTCGATGGACAGCCCGCATTTGCACTAGCCTGCGATACCGTCAGCTCGCTGACCCTGGGTTCGCCCGATGAAATCAAACCCTTGCAGCCCTGCATGCGCAATCCGGGTAATCCACTGGAGGCGATGTTGTTGAAGGATGGGCAATTGATGCTGTTCAGCCAGGTGGACGCGATGCGCCAGTTTCTCGCTGTGGATGTTGCAGCATGAGCAAAAGCAACGCCTGGTTACTGGAATGTGGCGATGCCCTGACTTTTGCTGTCGGTGATCACGAAATCGTCGAGTGCCTTCAGGCGGTGAATTTTTACCCGGTTCCCGCAGCTCCCCACTATTGTTCCAGCGTGATTGCCTGGCAAGATCGGTTGGTGCCCGTGATGGATATTGGAGCAATTTTCCGGGGTCACTCGCAACGCCAAGCCGCGTTCGTGTGTCTGCTTAGCTACCAGCTAGCGCCACGTCAGCCATTGCACTACCTGGCCGTGCCCATCATGCGCACGCCGGAAAAAATTGTCGTGGACGACGACCAGGTTTGCGAGGCATCTCCCGACAGCGTTTCGGCCTTGTTGCAATCGATTGCGATGTGTTGTTTTACCCACGCCGAGCAGGCGGTGCCCATAGTCGATATCGCCAAACTGTGTTCGGGTGAGTTTCGCGAACTGGCGCAAGCGAGCTAAATTTACCCGCAGAAAACGCGCTTCGAGCACGCTCTGCAGTCAATAAAATCGCCTTTCCACAGCGCCAATCAGCACTACCTGGTTGCCCTCGGCGCTGGTCGTCGAAGCGTCGATTCGTAAACTCCCCATAATCGTTTGTCGTGTTTTTCAAAGTCCCGATGGCGTTGTTTTAATTGTCCGGATAAAACCTATTTTGTTGTCAAGGGTCACAGATCTGTAAGCGCAATTGCCTAAGATTAGTGCTTGCGTTACAGGATAGATCGATGAAAATACTCGATGCCGAAGCGACAATTGACGAGCTCGGGCTGGATTTCCTCAAGGAATTATCCACCTTCGGCGCATTATCGGATGATGTCATTCTCGACCTGGTGACCAGGGGTGTGATCCGGCAATATGACAAGGGCGAATACATTACCCGCCTCGATCAAATTGCCAGTGAGTTCCAGGTGTTGCTGCGTGGTCAGATCGCCTTTTACAAGCGCTTTGGCGATTGCTCTGTATTGACGCGGACATTCAACCCGGGCGAGCAAATCGGTTTCGATCTGATGATCGGGTTAACCACCCACAATGGAACCGATGTTGTGCTCGAGGACAGCCTGTTGGTGGACATCAGCAGCGAGCAGTTTTTTCAACTGCGTGTCGATTTTCCGGCCGACTTCGGTTTGCTGATGATTAACCTGGCGCGTGAACTGGCGCGGGAAATCGAGATACTGGAAAACGTGATTGGCCGGGGGACCGGCTGGCGGGAGGAAGCATGAAACAATTGGGATGGCTAGCAGGACTGCTGCTAATTCAGTCGCAGGTGTTCGCCCAGCAGGCGACCGACACAGTCAAATCACTTAATCCTTCACCGATTGGTTATGAAACGGTGCAGGAAGCCTACGAAGCCTTGCGCGAAGATCCCGCCGCAACACAGAGTTTTGCCCAGGGCTGGACAATATTTAACCTCAAGGTTGATGGCAAATACATCATCTGGACGTTTACCCCGGAAAATCATCCGGTGCACCCGAGCGCGGTGCGCCGGGAAGTGGTCAGCAAGAATGGTCAGATATACATCGGCATGTCGGTGCTGTGCCATTCCAGCAAGCTGGATTGCGACAAGTTGGTTGAGCAGTACGAGAAAATCAACGAAAACCTGAAGCGTCGCCTGACGGGTGATGCCAGTTCCTGAATTCGGCTTGATTTGCTGAATCATCACATCCGCGCCAGAGCATGACCGGCCTCTACCAGCAAGCGCTGATCGAACGTCTGCGTCTGGGCGTGACCGGCCTGCTGGATCAGTGGCAACTGTCTGAGCAGACGCAACTTTCACTCCTGTGCATATCGGAAAATGCCACCTTTCGCGCCGATGATCCGCTGCGCGAGCAGGCGTTGGTGATCCGCGTTCATCGACCCGGATATCACAGTGTCAGCGAAATCGAAGCGGAACTCAGCTGGATCAACGCGCTGCGCGAGCAGGATATTGTACAAACCCCTCGACCCATGCCGACCCGTGATGGTCAGTTGCTGGCCCGTTTCGATGACGCCGGGGAAACGCACCAGGTGGTCGCTTTTGAATTCATGCCGGGATGTGAACCCGATGAAAAAAGCGAGCTGCGCGCCGGTTTCGAGCAACTGGGCGGGATTACCGCCAGGCTGCATCGTCATGCACGCGAATGGCGGCCGCCATCGAGCTTCATACGCAAGACCTGGAACTACGACACTACCCTCGGCGATCAACCGCATTGGGGCGACTGGCGTGAAGCGCCGGGATTGACAGCGAGCGGCGTGCTGGTGTTGCAACGCTGTGTCAGGCAGCTACGTGCTGAGCTGCAGCGTTATGGTACCGGAGTCGATCGATTCGGGCTGATCCATGCGGACCTGCGCCTGGCCAACTTGCTCGTCGACGGTGAGCAGCTTGCCGTGATCGATTTCGATGACTGTGGTTTCGGCTGGTATATGTACGATTTTGCGGCGTCGATCAGTTTTATCGAGACATCGCCGAAGATAGATATTTTGCAACAGGCCTGGGTGAGCGGATATCGCGATGTGCTGCCGTTATCGGCGGCCGATGAAGAAGCCTTGCCGATGTTTGTCATGCTGCGCCGCATACTGTTGACCGCCTGGATCGGCAGCCATGGCGAGACGCCGACCGCGATGGCGATGGGCGGTGCCTATACCGATGGCACAGTAGCCATGGCCGAGGCTTACCTGGATAAGCAGTGAGCGCTTTGGCGCTGGTCACCAGGAATTACTGCCCGGATCACTCTTCACCAATCGCTGTGAAAAATTGATCTGGCATGACCACCAGCTTGCCGACATAGTTTTTTGAGATGAAATCGCGCTGCGCGCGATGGAAGTCGCTGAGTGGATAGGTGGCGAACAGGTTAGCGCTGATCCGGCCGCTTTCGATGTACTGCAGCAGGCGCGCGAAAGCCGCCCGCGTGCCCTGCGACGAGCCGTGAATTTGCAGGTGCTTGAGGTAAATGGTGCGCAAATCAAGTTCTACCAGCGCACCGCCAAAAGCACCCGCCGTGGTATAGCGGCCCTCGGGCCGTAGCAGGTTGATCAGGTCGTTGAATAACGGGCCTGCGACCACGTCGGCGACCACGTCGATGGCGGCGCCATTCATCATCGATTGCACCTGGGCGACCCAGTCACCCTGATCGCGCAGGGCGATGCCCTCGGCGCCGAGCGCTTTTACCGCAGCGGCCTTGGCGCTGCTGGTAATCGCGTAAGGAATGGCACCGCGCGCGCGGCAGAGCTGGATCAGGCCCCCGCCCACACCACCGGCCGCGCCGCTGATCAACACGCGCTCACCGCTTTGCACCGCGGCGCGGTCGAGCATGTGTTCGCCAGTCAGGTAGGCGCAGCAAAATGTGGCCAGTTCGGCATCACTCATCGGGCTGTTGATCGCGTGCGCGTTTGCCGCGGGAACCGCACAATACTCGGCATAGCCGCCGTCGCGGCCATGGCCGATGTAGTCGATGTCGGCCAGGCTGATGCCATCACCGTTGTAGATGCTGAAATCGACGATTACGCGTTCGCCCAGGCGCTTGCTATCGACGTCTGCTCCGGCCGCCACGATTTTGCCGACGGTATCGGTGCCCTGGATGCGCGGAAATTCCAGTGTCGGTTTACCGCGGCGCCAGGAGGCAACGGCCTCGGGATCTTCATCGGTGCCGTAGGCGCCCTGGCGCACCCAGACATCGGTGTTGTTCATTCCACAGGCGTGAACTTCGATCAGGACTTCATCGCGACCGACGGCAGGGACGGGGCAATCGCGGTACTCCAGTTTATCGAGGTCGCCATGGCCGGTGAGTAGCACTGCTTTCATCGTTGCGGGAATCGGTGACATGACTTATCCGTTTGCGTTTTTGGGTGAATCGAGCACCACGTAGGTGGTGATCGAATTGACCTGCGGCAGACCGCCGAGTACGCCGGCATGAAAGGCCTTGTACGCGGCGATATCGGCGACTTCGATGCGCACCAGGTATTCGACGGTGCCGGTAACATTGTGGCATTCGCGCACGGCGTCGGAGTCGCGCATGGCTGCTTCGAAGGCGTGCTGCGAGGGTAGCGTGTGGTCGCCGAGGCCAACCGCGAGGTAGGCGATGAAGCCGATGCCGAGCGCCTCGGGATTGAGCACGGCGCGGAAACCGGCGATCACACCTGTCTTTTCCAGCTCCTGGACGCGGCGCAGGCAGGCCGATGGCGACAGGCCAACGCGATCCGCCAGATCGATGTTGCTGATTCGTCCATTGGATTGCAGTTCGCGCAATATATTGCTGTTATATCGATCTAATTTAAGCATATATTGCTGAATGCTAAATGTTTGAACATTATTTGCAATAAAAATCGCATTGATTTTAGCTAGTATTGGCGCCATGAACGCGGAAATTCTGATCGCCCTGTGCCTCTTCGCCTTCGTTGCCTCGGTAACGCCGGGGCCGAACAACCTGATGTTGATGACCTCTGGCGCCAATTACGGTATCCGCCGCACCCTGCCGCATTATTTCGGCGTCGTGTTTGGTTTCCTGCTGATGATCGTGCTGGTTGGCCTGGGGCTGATCCGGGTGTTCGACACTTATCCTGTCGTTTACGACATCCTCCGTGTTTTCAGTATCGCCTACCTCAGTTACCTGGCGTGGAAGATCGCGACCAGCCGGCCGCAAGTTGCCGCGGCGGGTGGAAAACCCCTGAGTGCCCTGCAGGCGGCCCTGTTCCAGTGGGTAAACCCAAAAGCCTGGAGCATGGCGTTGACCGCGCTGACCGTCTATGCACCGTCGCAGGGCCTGGCCACGGTCGCACTGGTGGCGTTGGTCTGCGCGATGGTCAACATGCCGTCGGTATTCCTCTGGGTAGTGCTCGGCAGCAAGCTGCAGCGTTTTCTCGGCAGCGATACCCGTTTGCGCATTTTCAATTACAGCATGGCACTGGTGTTGCTGGCGACGCTTTACCCGGTCCTGTTTGATTGACTGAACGCTGCGGGTGACAATCCTGCGGAGCGCATTGGTGATCTGCAGGCGTTCGTTGCGGGCAGCATGAAATGGATATTTCTGGCGATGCATTTTCCATGTCAGAATAGACGTTTCTCCGGCACGCCAACCCGGCATACCGGATTCCTGATCAGCGGGTAATCACTGTGTCCAATTCGAAGCGGTTTGCAGCGCCCGGCTACTTGCGCAGTGCGCACCTGCAAACCATTTTCAACAGCCAGGGTCCGCGCAAGTGGCGTGCCTGGCGAATATTGAGGCGTCTCGAGTCGCACTCGCTGGTGCTGACTGCACAAGACGGCACGCGCTTGCTGGCTGAACTCGACCATGGCGTTGAGCGAACGTCGCCGGCACTGGTGGTTTTATTGCATGGCTGGGAAGGGTCGAGCCGTTCGTCTTACCTGCTGACCACCACCGCCATATTGCTGCGCGCGGGATTCGACGTACTTCGCGTCAACCTGCGCGACCACGGCGATTCGCACCACCTGAACCGCGAACTGTTTAACTCCACGCGTTCGCCCGAGGTCGGTAGTGCCTTGCAGGGTTTTATCGAACAGCACGACTACGCGCACAGATTCCTGGTGGGGTATTCACTGGGTGGCAGTTTTGCACTACGTATTGCCGCCGATAGTGGTGAACAGCTCGGTTTGAACGCATGCGTGGCGGTCTGTCCGCCGATCGACCCGGCCCACGCGATGGATGCTTTGAACAATGGGTTTTTTGCCTACGAGCGATACTTCTTTCGGCGTTGGCATCAGTCATTGCAACGCAAACTGGCGTGCTTCCCGGAGCTGGATTATGCCGACGATCTTGCCAGCGCCCGTTCGCTCGACGATCTGAATCGTTTGTTCATCCCCCGGCACACGATCTATCCGCGGGTTGAAGACTATTTTCAGGCCTACTCACTGGTCGGCGATCGGCTGTCGACCCTGGCGTTACCCGCCCACCTGATTGCCGCCGCCGACGACCCGATTATTCCGGTGAGTGACATTGCGCGCATCGATGCGAACCCGCAACTGCACATCGAAATCAGTCCCGAGGGCGGGCACTGCGGCTTCCTCGAAAATCTGGCGGCGCACAGCTTCGTGGAAGGTCGCATCCTGCAGATTCTGCAGCACTATCGATGATGCTGAAATTCTCCCCGTCTACAAATGGGATAATTATGTTTTATGCTTGCCGATTTCAGCCAGCAAACGTTGTTCCATCGCGTGGATTTCCGCGCTCAACACTCGCCTCATTTCAGATCGATCATCCTTGGCCGACTGGTCTTCGTCGCTGTGCATGGCGTTGACGATGATGGCGATAAACAGGTTCAGCATGGTGAAGGTGGTCACCAGGATATAAACCACGAAGAAAGCCCAGGCATACGGGTGTTGTACCATGACCGGGCGCACGATTCCCATCGACCAGCTTTCCAGGGTCATGATCTGAAACAGTGTGTACATGGTTTCACCGAGCGTGCCGAACCACTGCGGAAAGGTTTCGCTGAATAAATGCGTGCCAACTACCGCGAACACGTAAAAGAACAGCAACATGATGCTGGCGACCGAGGCGATGCCGGGAATGGCCGACAGCAATCCCTCGATGACCTTGCGCATGGTCGGCACCATGGATAACAGGCGCAGCACGCGCAACACCCGCAGGGCGCGCAAGGCGGCGAACGCCTGGCTGTTGGGAATCAATGCCACCAGCACCACGGCGGTATCGAACAGGCTCCACGGCTGGGTAAAGAAGCGCAGGCGATAAACGTAAAAGCGCAACAGCAGCTCGATGATGAATACCCCGAGAATCAGCTGATTGGCAAGCAGTCAGCCAGGTACCGTATTCCAGCATCAGCGGTTTCGAGGTTTCCATGCCGAGAATGATGGCGTTGATCACGATCAAGCCGATGATAAATCGCTGAAAGCCGGCGTTTTCAACGAAGGTCTGAATTTTATCGTTCATGGCATATCCGTTGGCGGCAGTGTCTGGTTACTCGGGCGATTGCTGAAGATGCGCGACTTTAGCCGAGTTACTGCCGATTTTCGCCTATCATATTACCGACACGCAACTCGATTTCATCCGAGCGTCAGGTAGATCATGCGCAGCGCGAGCAAGGTCAGCGCCCACTTGAGGATGCGCCGAAACAGGACTTCCGGCACCTGGTAACGGATGCGCGTGCCAATCAGTGCGCCGATGATGACGGCCAGCGACATGCCCGCGATGAGTTGCCAGAACTCGGCAAATGAAAAGCCCAGTAACGCGAACAGCAGCACCTTGATCAAGTGGGTAAAAGTCGTCATCAGGGCGCCGCTGACCACCAGCGCGTCGCGCTTCAGGTCGCGCGCCATCAGCGCCGCCTGGCTCATCGGACCGGTCGCGCCCACCAGCAGGCTCAGACCGGTCTGGATCGCACCGATAATGACGAACTCGCCGGGCGGAGGCCGCTTGAATTTTAACGGTGGTCCCCAGACGATGAACAAGATATACGCGGCGATGAACAACGGTGTGTATTCGAGGTTGATTTCACGCGCGATGCCCGCGGCGATTCCACCGCCGACGAGCGAGCCTGCGATGAAGGCCAGTACGAACTCCCAGCGCAAAAAACGCCAGCCAAACAACGCGCGACTGGAGTTGGCGAACAATTGCACCACCGCGTGGACCGGAACGATAGCGGCCGCCGGCAGAAAGCCGGGCATGATGGCGATCAGTATCATGCCGCCGCCGATGCCGGTAACCGCGGTGATCGTCGAGCTGAGGCCGGCGATCAGGATTAACAGGATGTCATTATTCATACTGGATTGTGCAGCATGCCTGGCGCACAGAGATGAACGAGAGGGGTGATAAAATCTAGCCGGACTGACAGGCAGTAACCGGCGGGGGAGGTGCGTTGCTATGAAACAGGCTAGTTGTAGCCGAGGATCACAACCTTTTCGACTTCTTCTTCGTCAACCTGGTCACGCTCGATGTGTTCCAGGCCGTGCTGTTCCTTTTTGACGTTGCGGGGATCACCGTAATAAGAATTTTCCGGTGGCTTCCCCCAGGGAGACGAGATCAGGGTTTCGAACTTCGATGCCCTCATTTTGTTGCTCATGGTTTACCTGCCTGATGCCAACAAGTTAGAGATTGATTGTTGCTAACCTACGTTGAATAAAGAGAATAACTCTCTGATTAGTAAAAACAAGCGGAAATAATTGGCATTTGCAAAGCTGGGAGATTCGTCACATGTGTCATTCCTCGAACAAATCCATTTGCCCGCTGGCGTCGGTCAGGTCGATCAGGCGTACTCCGAGGCCGAGCAGGCGCACCGGAATCGCACCGCGCTGCCAGGCTTGTGCGCACAGCTTACGGTAGTCGTCGAGGTTCGGGCTGGTCTGCTGGCGTTCGATCGTGGTCTGGGTGAAATCGCAAAATTTCATTTTCAGAAACGAATTCTGGATGCGGTAATCGGCATCGAGTTTTTGCAGGCGGGGTTGTAGCGACTCGAGCAGGGCGGGCAATTTCTGCAGGCAACTGTCCAGGTCGGGCAGGTCGTGTTCGTAGGTGTTTTCGACACTGACCGACTTGCGGCGCCACTCGGAAACCACCGGGCGATTGTCGATGCCGTGCGCGAGCCGGTGAATGTGTTCGCCGAACTGACCGAACTTTTGCACGAACTGGAAGATGTCGTAGGCGCGCACGTCGGCGCAGGTTTTGATGCCCTGTTGCTGAAGTCGCTCGGCGGTGACCTTACCCACGCCCCAGATGCGCTCTACCGGGAGTATGTGCAGGAATTCATCGACCTGTTGCGGTGTGACGACGTACTGACCATTGGGTTTATTCAGGTCGCTGGCAATCTTGGCGATGAACTTGTTGGGGGCGATACCGGCCGACACGGTAATGCCGATGCGTTCGGCGATGCGCTGGCGGATTTCCTGCGCGATCAGGGTCGCACTGCCGCGACAGCGCGGGCACCTGGAAACGTCGAGGAAGGCTTCGTCGAGCGACAGCGGTTCGATCAGATCGGTGTAATCGGCGAAAATTTCATGCATCTGGCGCGATGCGTCGCGGTACACCGACATGCGCCCGGGTATCAAAATCAACTGCGGGCAGCGTTTCAGTGCGGTGGCACTGGCCATCGCCGAATGCACGCCGAATTTGCGCGCCTCGTAGCTCGCCGTGGCAACCACTCCGCGCCGCGTAGCGCTGCCGCCGACGGCGATCGCCTTGCCGCGCAACGCCGGATTATCACGCACCTCGACCGCGGCGTAGAAGCAATCGGCGTCGATGTGGATGATTTTACGATTATCTGTGATGGCTGGATTCACGGATCGTTTACTTGCTTCCCGCTTCAGGCTGGGTAAAAATCACCGCTTAACCGCGGGGTCCAGCGATGACGAAAAAAGTATTTTATCAAGACAGCTACCAGAAGACACTGACTAGCGAGGTTGTCGAAGTAGTCGAGGACGGCGTGCTGCTGGCGGCGACCATCTTTTACCCACTCGGTGGTGGGCAGCCGGGAGACCGTGGGACGCTGACCATTGGCGCTCGCGACTATGCGGTCGTCGACACCCGCTACGCGGATGACGGCCACAATATTGTTCACTATCTGGAAGCTGACGATTTAAGCACGATCCAGGCCGGCGATGCGGTCGACATGCAAATCGACTGGGAACGCCGTCATCGCTTGATGCGCATGCACACCTGCATGCACCTGATGTGTTCGCTGATTTCCGCGCAGGCGACCGGTGGTTCGGTGGGTGAAACCGAAAGCAGACTCGATTTTGACTTGCAAGGTCAGGTCATCGACAAGGAACAGCTCACCGCCGAGTTGAACGCGTTGGTCGAAAAGGCGCTGCCGGTAACCATCGGCGCCATCACCGACGCCGAGCTCGATCAAAAACCCGAGCTGGTGCGAACCATGTCGGTACAACCGCCGCGCGGGCACGGCACGGTACGCACCATTTCCATTGAGGATACCGACTACCAGCCCTGCGGCGGCACCCACGTGCGCAACACCGCCGAAATCGGCGAATTGCTGGTCACCAAACTGAAAAACAAGGGCAAGCAAAACAAACGCATTAGTATCGCGCTGGTCAATCCCTGATTGGTGAGCATCGGAATCTGATCTCACAAACCCTGTAAGACACGTTTTGACCTGAACGGCAACTTTTGCCTGGAGGGTCTTCCTCCTGGGTGCCTGGATAGTGGCAGGCTGCAAAGTGCCCGCAGCCGACTCTCGTTAGGTGAATGCGGGTGGCGTTCTTCGGCCAGGAGCGGTCGCTCGTAATAATCAGGTCATGACGCTTATTTCATTCTCAATTTATACGTGGTCTAACCCCTGTTATTCAGCGCGCTGTTTCGTAATACTGCAGGCATTCCGTTTCGCGCCCGCGCACCACACGCCAGCCCTGCAGGCTGCCATGCGTCTCGGTGACCACGGTGTGCTGTCCTTCGCGGTGATGGTCATCATAAAAGTAAATCACGACCCAGTCTGCAGTGCGCCCGAGTTGATGTGCACGCGCCGTATTGGAGTAGAGCGCGGTGAAATGCCAGTGATCATGAGTCGTGTGTAAAATCGGTAACCAGGCCTTGTTTTCAGGATTGAAACGTTTCGGCGTAATCCGCGGCAGTTTGTCAGCCGAGGCTTTTTGCCGGTACTCGTCATCCACGCGCAGAATCAGTTCGACTGGCGGGACGTCGCTGGCTCGAGCGACTGGCCTGAACTGCCGGCGCTGCTCGTCGAGGTGTTTTTGCAGCCAGGCCTCGATCGCTTCGCGGCGCTTGCTGCCGAGGCCTTCTACCTTGTGCAACTGACCTTCGCGCACCGCGTTTTCCAGCGCTTCGAGGCTATCGACGTGCAACTGGTCATGAATGCGCTCAGCCAGCGCTCTGCCGACGGTTGGAATCGAACGGAAAAGCTCGACTGGATCGGCAGCGCCCCTGAGGTTTTCGAGGCGTGACATGCGCCCGGTGGCGACATACTCGTAAATCGAGCGCGCAATGCCTTCGCCGATGCCGGGCAGCTCGACCAGGCCCTTGATACCCTTCGCCTGCATGAGCTCTGCGACGTTTCTCCCCAGGTTGTCGAGCGTATCGGCGGCGTGCAGGTAGGCGTTAACGCGAAATAGGTTGGCCTGTTGCGCGCTCAATAGCTGCGCAATTTCACGCAGTTTTGTAGCTACCTCGTGGTTGAAAGTCTGCATTTGTAAATCCCGGCAACTTTGCCAATGGCTGGAATTGTAAACACCCCATTATTAACACAACCAATTAATGAGAGCCTTAACTTATTTAGGAATCAAAAGCGTGTGTCCCTTTAGAGCCGCCGTGGCGAATCTCGTTCGATTCATTTTCATGTGACGACAATCGATCAGGAACCTGCATGAGCAACCAGTAGAGAGATCAATCGATACTGCCCCGGGATTCTCTAGCTGCAGCAAAGGTTACGAAAAATGCCGTTTTCGTGAACCAGTATTACCTGGAGTTGTATATTTACCTTGTTTGGGTGATGAACAGCTTGCAGCGAAACGGTAGTGTTGACGATGAGAGCTTCAGAAGGAACATTGTGAGCAGCTTTTTTGGGCGGCGCGGGAAACTGGCGAAAGCATAGCCAGCGAATAATTTTGGCACCATAGTTGCTGATCTTTGGAGCCACTATCTGTAATGTCAGATGCCAGTTAGTATTCCTGATCAGCCCGGTGATCCACTCTTAAGAGACTATGCCTTAAGAGACTATGCCTTAAGAAACTATGTGTTCATTCGGTGTAAGCAGGTTAATATTGGGGTGGATAAATTTGTCGATGATTTGTTGTCGTGAGTGATTACTCGCAGTCAGAGCCATTTAAGGAGTAAATGGATGAAAACTATAAACAGTATTCCACCTATCTGCCATTTCAGGTCCTGGGTGCTTATCATTAATCTCCTGGCATTAACCCTGCTAACGTCTTGCTCGTCATCCAGCTCGTCCAATTCATCTACGCCAGATGAAGCGGAGGATAGTCTCGAGGGTAAAGTATTTGTTCTGGGGGCTCAAATAGATCCTTTCGGTACCCTGGTCCTGTATGCAATTGGCACTGATCTTGACGGAGCTGCATTGACTGTTGCTGAAATGAAAACTGCCAGTGTCACTGTTGGCGGTGTTTCCTACAACTTTAAAGACGATCCAGAACTGACGATTACTGCGGTTGATAGCGGCGATAAAGTTTTATCTTTGGGGCTGTTAACCGATTATTCAGAAAGTACTAAAACTGATGTGCAGTTAGCCGCAGATCTTCTTGAGCAAATTCTGGATAGCATGCCGTTGGTGTATGAGGCACAGGTTATGACGTTCTCCAATGAGCTTGAGACACAACTGCCCTGGACAGAAGATTCGACTGCTATCAAAGACGCAGTGCTTCTACAACACTCTTTGAGAGATCAAACCGCACTGTATGACTCCATGGGAGTAGCATTAGAGGGTGACATGGTTACTACTGTTGGTCTTATCGAACGATGTCGGCCCGCACATATGCTGGTAATGTTTACCGATGGTAATGACAATATGTCGAGTGCATATAGTGATACGGGTCTTGCCACAATTGTAAATAATGACAGAACCGTTGTGATTGTATTAAGTACAAGTGGTGCCAATAGGGATGTACTGACAACGCTGGCGGGTGATTTTGGCGTGGTTGTGCAGGTGACAGATCCAGACAGTTTAGAAGCTGAGGTAAAAAAGTGGGCCAAATCTCTGAAAAACATGGTGAAGATCACCCTGGATTCAAGTATTAATGTCACAGGTAAAACGGTAGGCATTGCTATCGGCTCAAAAACTGTAAAGGTCAATCTAAATACGCATTGCACAATACCGCCATAAGTAAGCAGGATGGTTAATCGTGTTCTGGTGGTTTGTGTTGGTAATATCTGCTGAAACCCAATCCCTGTCAGCAATCTGAGATTGAGTTTGTTGGGCCCCAACCGCTTTGCGCTAATTCGCCAAATCTCTCCACTACCACCAGATCCGCCCGGTGAACTTTGTTGAAACGCTTGCTCGCTAGCCGGCGGGTGTCAGGTGGCTTTTAACTTGCGCGCGACCCACTGGTGAAAATGGTGCGTGGGATTGTCCATCACCGGCGAGAACACCCCGCCGCGATAGCCGGGTGAGCGCCGGCCGCGCTGCATGCCCTCAACTGCGTCGATATCCTCGGCAAACACCACGCGCCAGGATTCGAGCGTAGCGTTACGGCTCGCGGCGTGTTGATCGCCAACCGCCTCGTCGCCGACGTAATAAAGTCGCAGGTGCTCTTTCGAACAGGCGCTGGATTTCGGCTCGATAATCAACGTGAAAATGTGATCGGCCTGGATGCCGAGTAACACGTTTGGATAAAAAGCAACGTACTCGGCCTGCTCCAGCTTGTCTTGCGGCCATTCCGGGAAGCGCGGTAACGCGCTACCGACTTCATCGCTGAGGCGATAGGCGTAGCTCCCCTGTCCGCCGAAATTATCACCGTACATGATGTGGTAATGATCCTCCAGGCGCGAGTAAGTGTTCAGGCTGGGATGGATCCACGGCAGGTGATAGCTTTCGCAATAATTTTCAACCGCGAGTTTCCAGTTTGATTTAATCTCGATTTCCAGACCCTTGCCGTTGACTGCCGGACACATACGGTCGATGCCGGTGTTGCCGAGAAAGCCATCCCATTTTTCGCTGAGTGGCTTGACGTAATCCTCGAAGGCAGGGGCGTCACCCGACAGGTTGATAAAGATGACGTCCATCCACACGGTCGAACGCACCGGCTTCAAGCCGTGGTCGCAGTGGTTGAAGCCATCGATTTTCTGTTGCCCGATGCCGCCGAGGTGCGGGGTGCCCTTGAGTTCACCGTCGAGATTGTAAGACCAGGAGTGATACTTGCATCGCAGCGCACCCTGTACTTCCATTTCCTCGTGTACCAGCAGCATGCCGCGATGGCTGCAGACATTGTGGAACACTCTGATCTCGTCCTGCTTGTTGCGCAGGATGAGCAGCGGCAGGCCCATGAACTCCACCGGTTTGACCTGGCCCTTCTTCGGCAGGTCGCTGGCAAACCACAGGCCTGCCCAGCTCTTGCCCAGCACCTGGTCGCGCTCATGTTCGAAATAGACATCGCTGGTGTAGGCCTGGTTGGGCAGCCCGGAGGCTTTTTCGATGGGCTGCAGGATCGTATCCAGGGTTGCGTCGGGCACCATGTCCTGGTTCATAGGTCTGATCCTCAATATCAAGCCTGGTTTCGGCTAAGTGGATTGGAAAGGGTAGACATTGCGCCGAAACCGATGATTTGGCAATATTACAAAACTTCTTTCAGACTTTACTTTAAGTAAACCCAATAACAGGTCCCTGTACGCCATGGCGCGCCGTTACTACCAGTTGCCCAGCCTCACCGGGCTGAATACATTTGACGCCTGCGCGCGCCATGGCAGCTTCACCGCTGCCGCGCGCGAGCTCGGGGTTACCCTGGGGGCCGTGAGCCGCCAGGTCAAGGCGCTCGAAGTCGAACTCGATTGCCCGCTGTTCCTGCGCCTGCATCGCGGTGTCGAGTTGACGCCCGAGGGTATCGACCTGTTTCAGACACTGAGTTCGAGCTTCCAGCAGATCGGTCGTCTGTGCCAGGAATTTCGCAGCCGCGCCGCCAGCGCCGACGTCACCCTGGCGGCAACCACCGCGTTTGCTTCGCTGTGGCTGATGCCACGTATCGGCGGCTTCTGGCAGCAAAACCACGACGTCAATCTCAACCATGCGATCTCCGACAATCCGCAGGACAGTGGGTTCCAAAATGCCGACATGCGTATTCGCTATGGCGATGGCAACTGGCGCGGCGAACAGGTGACGCGCCTGTTTGACGATCGCATCTACCCGGTATGCGGGGTTGAATTCGCTCGCCAGCACAGCCTGCTCGACGCGAGCGATTTACTAAAACATCCACTGCTGCAACTCGATGGTGTCGATCCGACCTGGACCAGCTGGGAGATACCATTGGCGCAATGGCAGTGCGATGTGTCACACGCGAACTTCCGCCGTTTTAACAATTACGTGGTGGCGTTGCAGGCCGCCGAGGAAAACCAGGGCATCGTACTCGGCTGGCACTCGCTGGTGGGCGCGCTGGTCGAGCGAGGTACCCTGGTGCGCGTCGGTGCGATGGAGATCGAGGCGCCGGGGTCGTTTTACCTGACCTGGTCAGAGAACCGGCCGCTGTCGGTTGCCGCGGCGCGCCTGCGCGACTGGTTACTCAAAGTGGGTAGACAGGAAAGCTGACTGGCTAGGCGATGTTCAAGCACTGCGCAAGCACCACAGCGGTTGGTCGTTAGCGTCTACCAGTTGTCGCGAGATCAACCATTGCCGGGCGTCGTCGGCGTCGCTGGTGAACCAGCGCGCGCTAGAACCGAGACGAAAACTGTAGCCCCAGGCATCCATGTCGGCAAACATGCGCGCGCGACCCATGCAGTCGAGGTAATCAGCCAGCAGGACTTGCAGGTAACAGACGGCGTTTTCCTCGGCATCGTCGCTACCGGCATTGGTATCGAGATGTCGGCGTCGCGCGGGTGCCGCACAGATGTAGTGGCAGGTTTCGTGCAGGATCGAGTGCAATGGGGTATCGGCACGCGCGTACAGACGGTTCCCCTGGAGTCCGGCTTCATCGTCGCCCCAGTAACTGCCGGTAATCGGCGCATGATCGGCGCAGTGAACCAGCGCCAGGTCAAAAGTTTGCAGTAGCTTGCCGAGCTCGACCCGATCAGCGTCGGCGAGCCTTAAAACCGCTGGTGATGCTAGCGCGGCCTCAGTCGGCATAGGCCTGCAGCAATTTGCCAATGGTTTGCTGCAAGCGCCACCATTCCTCGGTTTTGTATTGCCGCGACTGCTTGCGGGTACGAATCACCAGGTAGTTGATCGACGCACCGAACACGCCGAGGATACCGCCGATGTCGATATTGGGTTGCCGGTAATACAGGCGGATGCGTTTCACCAGCTCCATGCCGCGTTCGCTGCGGGTGCGTGCCAGGGTCTGGGTCAGGTTGTTTTGGACGGACATTTCCCAGGCCATGATTTCCAGTGTCAGAGGGCGCGCCTCGAGGGCTTCGACGTAGCGATTGAGCAAACGCTGCAAAAAGTCGGGAAGCGTGATGTTGGCACATTCGGCGGCGCTTTCGCTGATGATTTCGTCGACCTCCCACCACAGCGTCGTGGTTTCGGCAAAGGCCAGCAGCAGTTCGTCAAAACCACCGAAGTATCGATAAATCAAAACCTTGTCGCAACCCGCGCGGCGCGCGATGGCATTGATACCGACTGCCGGGTAGCCTTGCTCCAGCAAGATGGCGCCCACCGCTTCGAGCAGGCGTTGCTCGGTTTTAAGACGGCTACGAGTCATCGGCCCGGGGCCCGTCGACCTGAGTCTTGGCTTCCTGCCAGAAGCGCTCCATCTGTTCGAGCTGGCTTTGCTCCATGGCGATGCCGGCGGCATCCATTTGCTGTTGCACGTAGACAAAGCGGCGTTGGAATTTACGGTTGGTACTGCGCAGCGACATTTCCGCATTGACCCGGGCATGGCGCGCCAGGTTGACACAGACAAACAGCAAGTCACCGATTTCGTCGGCGATTGCGCGCTTGTCGCCTGCAGCGAAGGCTTCCTTTACCTCGGCCAGTTCTTCTTCCAGCTTGTCGAACACCGGGGTGATGTCGGGCCAGTCGAATCCCGACTCGGCCGCCTGTTTCTGAATCTGTTTCGCCTGGTAAATGGCTGAATTGGCGCTGGAATCATGGTCGACATGAGCATTGCTGGCACGTTCATCCTTTTCCTGGTTTTTGATGATCTGCCACTGCTGTGCGAGCATTTCATCGCTCCATTGCTGATCGCGCGCGGCGCCGAATACATGTGGGTGGCGGCGCAGCATTTTATCAGTGATACCCTGCGCGACATCGTCGAAATCGAACTGTCCCTGTTCTTCGGCGATGCGCGCATGGAAAACGATGTTGAACAGCAGATCACCGAGTTCCTCTTTCAGGTTTTCGGTATCGTCGCGTTCGATGGCGTCGATCAACTCGTGGGTTTCGTCGAGGGTGTGACCGGCGATGGACCGGCTGGTCTGGCGTTTATCCCAGGGACAGCCGGCGTCGGGGTCTCGCAGGTCTACCATGACCTGCAGCAGGTTATCGATTGCGCTCATCGGTTCTATTGCGTTTCACTGAATAAAAACTGGATAATACCGGCCTTTTACCAGAATCGCAGCAGATAGCATCCAATGAGTGATCGATCAGTACGCTTAAACCAATGGCTTGAACAATCCGGCTATCGAGATTATCGCCTGGAACCCGCCAGCGAGGATGCCAGTTTCCGTTCTTACCTGCGGCTGCAGAGCGAGGGTCAATCGCTGATTGTCATGGATGCGCCCCCCGAGCAGGAGCCCTGCGACCGCTTTATCGATGTCGCCAACCGGCTGCGTGCCGTCGGTTTGAACGCGCCGGAAATCATGGCCAGTAATCTCGACGATGGATTCTTGCTGTTGAGCGATTTTGGCGCAGACGACTATTTATCCAGGCTGGATGCGCACAGCGAAGCCTCGCTCTACGCCGACGCGCTCGCTGCCCTGTTGACCATGCAGTCAAAAGCCGACACAGCCGGGTTGCCGGAGTACGACGAAGCCTTGTTGACGCGCGAGATGGATCTTTTTCACGACTGGTTTCTGGGCGAACTCCTCGGCATCGAACTCGACGCCGCGCAACAGTCGGTGTGGCAACAGACCCGACAATTGCTGGTCGACAACGCGCTGGCCCAACCGCGGGTCTTCGTGCATCGTGATTATCATTCGCGCAACCTGATGCTGCTCGAGCGCCATAATCCCGGCATCCTCGATTTCCAGGATGCCGTGTACGGGCCGCTCACCTATGACCTGGTGTCACTGTTGCGCGACTGTTACATCGCCTGGCCGCCACAGCGCGTCGAACAACTCGCCCTCGAGTATTTCCAGGCGGCGAGCGACAAGGGCCTGACCGATGTCGAAGCGCCGCAATTTTTACGCTGGTTCAACCTGATGGGAATTCAGCGCCACCTCAAGGCCGTGGGCATTTTTTCGCGCCTCAAGATTCGCGATGGCAAGAGCGGTTACCTGCAGGACATCCCGCGTACCCTGGGTTACATCGAACAGGTCAGCGCCGGGGAGATGTCGATGCTCGGCCTGCTCAGGCTAATCGATCAACTGCGTTTAAGTGAGCGGGCGAGCGCGCTCACGAGCGAGTGAAAACGACGTGAAGCATCGATGAAAGCCATGATTCTTGCCGCGGGTCGCGGAGAACGCCTGCGTCCGCTGACCGACAGTACACCCAAGCCGCTGCTCGAAGTGCGCGGCAAACCGTTGATTGTTTATCACCTCGAAGCGCTGGCGCGTGCGGGATTTCGTGAAGTGGTGATTAACCTGAGCTGGCTCGGCGCGCAAATCCGTGAACATCTCGGGGACGGCGCGGAGTTTGGTCTGCGCATTGAATACAGCGAGGAAGCGCAGGCCCTGGAAACCGCCGGTGGCATCCTGCAAGCCTTGCCGTTGCTGGGCGAACGCTTTGTCGTCGTCAATGGCGACCTGTTCACCGACTATGACTTTGCCCGATTGCGCAACGCGGATAGCCTTGCGCACCTGGTGCTGGTGGACAATCCACAACACAACGCGGGGGGTGATTTTGCCCTCGCTGGAAGTGTCGTGAAAAATGCCGGGCAGCCGATGTATACCTTCAGTGGTATCGCGCAATATCACCGCAGTTTCTTTGCCGACCTCGCGGCGGGCAAGCAAGCGCTTGCGCCACTGCTGCGCGCCGCGGCTGATCGCGGGCAGGTCAGTGGCGAGCTGTTTGACGGCGAATGGATTGATATCGGCACCGCCGAGCGGCTTAAGCAGTTAAACGCCTGATTCGACGGTAACCGCCCTCACTGCTGGTTGTCATCGATGTTTTTTTGCAGGTAAAACAATTTGCGCGGATTGCTAGCGAACACGTCGAGCCAGATACGTTGTCGTTGCAGGGCTTCGACACAATAGGCTTCCATCGCCGCGATCGCCGCCTGCCCGATTCCAGCACCCTTTGGCACAACGACTATCCGGCGGAATTCTACGCTTTGCAGATCGGAATCCAGCGCGAGGATGAAATAGCCGGCGAGCTGGGAATCCGCGTAGATCGACAGGTAGACGATATCGATGCGCTCGAACTCACGTTGATGTTCTTCCAGACTGTACAGCGTGATGTGATCGCGGGTGTCGCTGTCCCGATCTATTTCGCAAAAATACGTTAATTCCTCCGCCAGGGTGCCACGCAGTTCGATCAGGCCTGGGTAGTGGCGGTATTCAGGTTGTCGACGGCTTGGACGTGTCGTCGATACGTGGCGACAGCGTGGTATCCGAATCGTCCTTCTTGCTGCGGCGCAGGGGGCTGCGCAATTGCCCCGCTGCTTCCATGATGGGATAGGCCACCGATGCCAGGTGCGAACTGATGCGCTTGAGATCGCGCAATACGTCGAGTTGCATGGCGCTGAGGTCAGAATCGTAGTCGGCGTCTTCGCGAATTTTCTGCAAGTGGTTCAACACCGCTTTCTTTTCGCGCTTGGCGAACTTGTACTTGCGCGCCAACAGGCTGCGCGCCATGGCGATGTCGCCCGAAGTAAAGACGCTGAGGGACAGTTGAAAACTGGCCAGCACCGGTTGGTACAAGCTGTTGATGTCCTCTCGATCCTGCAGCGACATCTTGCTGCGTGCCGTGACAGTTTCTTTTGCACGATATTTTGAATCAAATCGTCCGAAATAATGTCACCGATGTGTTCCAGGTTGGTGGCGTAGCGAGAATTTCGTTGCAGCGCTCGGCTATCCTTTGGCGCCCAGCGTTTCGCGCGCCAGGCGGTCAGGTAGCGTTTTACATTGTCGTAAAAAGCGTTGACGACCTCGTCCATCGCGCGCGCTTGCCAGGCCAGTTCAACGTCGTTTTTCTTGAGGGCGATAAAGGTGTTGCGCAGCATGCGCTCCAGCACTTCACCCATGCGCAACACTTCGCGCTCGGCATTTAACAGGGCCACCAGCGGTGTTTCGAAGGCGCTGCGATCCAGGTCGCGCGGCACCATCAGGTCGCTGCTGGTATCGTCTTCGGGCAGCATGTCTTCGGTGAGTCTCACCATTTGATCGATGAGTGGAAAAAACACGATCATCAGGGCGAGGTTGAACAACATGTGAAAATTGGCGATCTGGCGCGCACTGTCGACTGTCGAGCTGGGACATCTGGGCCGCGATAACCGAGATGAACGGTAGCGTTACCACGACGCCGATGATGCGAAACATCAGGTTGCCTAGCGGTGGCTGGCGCGCCGCGCGATTGGCGCCCAGCGTAGCGATCATTGGCGGGATCGCGCCGCCGATATTGGCGCCAAGCACGAAAGTAAAGGCAACGGTGGTGTCGACGGCATTGGTGCTCGCCAGGGTAATGATCAACAACACCGTGGCCAGGCTGGAGTGCGAAGCCCAGGCGATGATGGCGCCGAAAATGACCGCCAGCACCAGATCTTCGCCCAGGGCGACGAAGATTTGCTGGATGATCAGCGATTCGCGCATCGGCAGCGATGCCGCGACGATCAGCTTTAACGCCAGCAACATCATGCCGAGACCCGAGCAGCAAGCGGCCGACATCGCGCGTGCGCCCGCCCTGCGGAGTAAGTGAACAACGCCACGCCGACGGCGATCAACATCGGTGACAATGCGGAAAAGTCGAAGGTCAGGATTTGCGCGACCAGCGTGGTGCCGACATCGGCGCCGAGCATTATGGCGAGCGCGGTTGCGGTGGTGAGAATGCCCTGGCCGCTAAAAGATGACGTCAGCAAGGCGGTTGCACTGCTGCTTTGCAGCAGCATGGTAATGCCGAGGCCGGACAACAGCGCCTTGAAGCGATTGTTAAGGCTGGCGCCGAGTGCGCCGCGAATTTCGCTACCCCAACCTTCGGAAATGCCAATGCGCACCATGCGCAGGCCCCATAACAGGAGAGCCACGCCTCCTATCAGGTTGACCAATATGATGCTGCCGTTAATCCTGAACTCCTTTGATGATGTTTAAGTTTTTGCGCTATCTATTTGTTAATAAAGGATAATAGCAGATAGTTGTGAATGGCTCTAACATTAATGCTGCGCGCGTGGCTTGATGCGGACTTGCAACAAGGCTGAATTGTAGTGCAAACGAATATGGGCTGAAAATCGATTTATTCAACCAAAACTATAGGTTTTACATATAGTTACCAGGTCTGAATTTGTTCCGAGGACCGACCGGTGCAGTATTCTGGCTAGCGGTAACGCAGTGAAAAATCGATGGCGCGCAGGTTTTTGGTCAAGGCGCCGATGGAAATGAAATCCACCCCGGTCGCGGCGATTTCAACCAGTCGCTGGTGATCGATGTTGCCGGATGCCTCGAGCTCGATTCGCCGCTGGGTGAGTTCGACTGCCTGGCGCATATCGACGGTGCTGAAATTATCGAGGAGTGCGCGGTCAACCCCGGCATCGATAGCCTGTTGCAGTTGCTGCAGATCTTCGACTTCCACTTCAAGGAACTTGTCGGGGTGCAGTTGCCTGGCTCGCGCGACGGTCTGGGCTATGCCGCCCCCCGCGGCGAGATGGTTCTCCTTGATCAGGTAAGCGTCAAACAAGCCGATGCGATGATTGCGGCCGCCACCGCAGACAACGGCGTACTTTTGCGCCACGCGCAATTGCGGAATGGTCTTGCGGGTGTCGAGTATGTGGCAGTCGGTGTCAACGATCTGCTCGCGCGTAGCTGCGGGTCAGCGTGGCGGTGCCGGACAGGGTTTGCAGAAAGTTGATCGCGCTGCGTTCGGCGCTCAGCAATCCGCGCGCGGGGCCGCTGACTTCGCAGACTACGCTGTTGGCGGCAATTGCATCGCCGTCGCGCGCCAGCCAGCGAATTTCGATGCGCTCGTCGCACTGGCGAAACACTTCGTCGAACCACGGGCAGCCGCACAAAACCGCGTCTTCGCGTACCAGCAATTCGGTTTCTAGCCGGGCATCGGCATCGATCAATTCAGCGCTGATGTCGCCGCTGCCAACGTCTTCGTCGAGCGCGTTGGCCGCCTGGTTGATAATCAGTTGATAGAAATCCATGGTTTAAATCTCGTGTTCTTCGCGGCGTAGATTCTCGCTGCATCGAGGTAGGCGTTGATCACCACCGATTTCGGGATTGCGCCCAGGTAGCGACCGCTATTCGTGATCGACCACGGCGATGGCTTCGCCCATATAGGCGCGCATGACCTGCATCGCCTCCCAGATGCTGGTGTTCTCATCAAATAGCGGCGATTGCAACTCGATTCCGCAGCTCGACTCTTCCTCCAGCCCCTTCATCTGTTGCCGCGACAGAATGCCAAGGTAACGCCGTTGATCATCGACGACGACGGCCGAGGTCATCTGCTGCGCCGACATCCGTCTCTGGGCCCCGGCCAGGCTGGCTGGCTGCGATACCACGGGCAGGTAGTCGGTCAGGTGTTCGCCGACCTTGTGATGCTGCAGATAGGCGTGTTCGCGACCCCGCGACAGATCGATGCCGCGCTTATGACGAGCTGCTGGTCGTAAAGCGAACGGCCGTACCAGATCGACGCGAACAGGTTGGCAAACACCACCGCCACCATCGCCGCGATGGTGACCTCGTAGTTGCGCGTCAGTTCGAAAACCAGCAACAACGCGGTCATCGGTGCACCGATGACGGGGCTCATCACCGCCACCATGCCGCAGATGGCGTAGTCGGATATGCCGGAATAGCTGTCGAACAAGGTCTCGGGCACCAGCAATGCGAACAGCGCGCCGAATAGTGCGCCGATCAGCAGGGTCGGCGAAATGACGCCGCCACCGAATCCGAAACCGATGCAGGTCGCGGTAACCAGCAGTTTACCGACCAGGATCAGCAGTAGCGCGGCGACGCCAAAGTTGCTGCCCGGAATGGTTTCGCGCAGCACATGTTGGCCTGCGCCGAGCACTTCGGGTATCTGTATCGCCACCAGCGCAACCAAAAAGCCCGCCAGCATGGGTTTCATCACGGCCGGTATCCTGACCCGCTGCGACAGCACGGCGCTGAATTGCAGCGACTTCATATACACCACCGCGAGTGCCCCACAGGCGATGCCCTCGATCGCGAACAACAGGAATTCGACGGCGCGGAAGCGACTGTCGGTATCGACCAGGAACAGGGCTGGCTGCTCGAAAATGACGTTGGCGACAATATAGCCGCAGGCGCTGGCGACGGTTACCGCGGTGAACATGCGCAGCGAGTAGTGCCGCAGAATCACTTCGTGGGTGAATATCAACGCCGCCAGCGGCGCATTGAATGCCGTCGAAATGGCCGCGGCGACACCGCAGGCAATGGTGATGTTGCGGATGTCGCGCAGGCCCAGCGGCAGGCGGTTGCTGAGCTGGCCGACCAGCGTGCCGAGATACACCAGCGGACCATATTGCCCGACTGATGCGCCACATCCCAGCGACAGCAACGCGGCCAGGGTCGATGACAGGCCGGATAGCGGCGCAGGCAGGCGCTCGTGCAGTTGCACCGCGAAGATGCTGTCGGCGGGGCCGAGCGGTGATTTTTGCGAAACGCCATAATTCAGAATCAGACCGACGGCCAGGCCCCCGATGGTGAGCACCGCGATGGTAGTCAACGCAAGCTCACCGGTGGCCAGACTGGCGCGACTCGAGGGCGATACAAATAGAAGATCGTTGAGGTACTGCACCAGTTCGACGAAGCCCGCGGTTGCAAAGGCGGCGATCGAGCCTACGATCAATCCCGCCAGCGATATCGCGGTGAGGTGGCGCAGCGTTTGCCGCGGCCGACCTTAATGTTGTGCGAAGCAGGCTGCGGTGCTGCGCTGGCCGCTGTGTCGTGCGGGCCCGTGTCGGGAATTTCAGCCATACCATTGTGGACCGGTAATTCTGGCTGTGATGGTCAACATACGGGTGTCAGTTCAGCCATGCATCCTGCTCCCTGACTTCAATCAGGGTTGGACGGTCCGTGCTGAAGGCTTCGGCAATCGCGCCGCGCAGTTTTTGCGCGGTTTCGGCCCTGACGGCGTGGCAATGGCAGGCCTGCGCCAGGGCGATGAAATCGGGATTGATGCCGGTGACGCCGACCAGACCGATACCGCGCGCAATCATGTCGTCCTGGATTTGTTTCAAGCCCTCGTTATTCCACAGGAGGATGGGAATCGCCAGGCCGAGCTCGGCGCCGGTGACCAGCTCCTGCGCGGTAAACATGAAGCCGCCATCGCCGGCCAGGGTAATCACCGGCGTATCGGGGCGCGCCAGCCTGGCGCCGATCGCGTCGGGCAGGCCGCTGCCGAGCGTGCAGTAACCACCCGGGTAATTCCATAGTCGCGGCGCCGCCACGTCGAATATGAAGGCGCCGGTATACACCAGTTGGCAGACGTCACCCATGACTATGGTCTCGGCGGGAAGGGTTTCGCGCAACAGGTCAAGCATCTTGCAATGACGGGCTTCGCTGGCGCCGAGGCGGCCGCGCATCGCGCGCTTGATCGCCGCTACTTCGTCGGCGGTCTCGGCGCGCGCGCTGACCTCGCCAAGCTCCCTGGCGATCGCCTCGCAACTCGCCTTCGCACCACCGAGCAGGGCGACTTCGGCCGGGTAGAGATCGT
This sequence comes from uncultured Gammaproteobacteria bacterium, assembly GCA_963835795.1. Lineage (GTDB taxonomy): Bacteria > Pseudomonadota > Gammaproteobacteria. The sequence continues at coordinate 25,288 of CAWIHJ010000050.1, read as the reverse complement.
TCATTTTACGGGTGTCGATATCGACGCGGATGATTTTGCCATTGATCTCGAGCGTCTTTTCAAAGCTGTCGACCTCGGAAAGCTCGGTGCCAACCGCGAGCACGACATCCGCCTTTGCAGGTATTCCTGCCCCTCGACGCGCACCACGCCACCACCCAGTGAAAGCGGATGCGTGCCGGGGACTATGCCCTTGCCGTTGATACTGCTGATTACGGCGGCGCCGAGTTTTTCTGCGATTTCGGTAATGGCCGCGCCGGCCAGGGTCGCGCCGCCGCCGACGCAAATCATCGGCTGCTTTGCGCCGCGCAGCAACGCGCAGGCGAGTTCGACTTTTTTGGCGGTCGGTGGGACGCGTCGTGGCAACTCGATCGCATTCCAGTCGCCGCTTGCCGGAAGCTCCAGCAGGTCGATCGGAATGGCGATGTGTACCGGGCGTGGGCGTTCGCTGCAAAATACCGAAAATGCCCGCGCGAACAGGCCCGGCACTTCTTCCGGCGTCATCGCGGTGGCGGAGAATGTCGTCAGTGAGGCGGTTGTATTGGTCAGGCTTTGCACTTCGTGCAGGCAGCCCAGGCCCTTGCCCAGGGTGTGGCTGACCGTATCGGCGGACAGTACCAGCATCGGAATGCTGTCTGCGTAAGCCTGTCCCATCGCGGTCATGGCGTTGGTGACACCGGGACCGGATATCAATAAGGCGACGCCGGGCTTAGAGCAAGCGCGCGCGTAGCCGTCCGCCATGAATCCGGCGCCTTGCTCGTTGCGCGCCTGCACGTGCCGAATCGGGCTGTTATTCAGCCCCCTGCAGAATTCCAGCGTGTGTACGCCCGGAATGCCGAACACGGTATCCACGCCATAGGCTTCGAGCAGCTTGATGCAGGCCTCACCCACGTTCAGTTCAGTCTCGGTATTTGTGGCCATGCTTGAATCCTGTGCGGTAAGGCTGCTCGGTGGACGCCAAGGCGTCTAGCTTATAGGCGAATCAGAACCAGGTAAATTACAACTTTTTCAGGCAGTCGAGGTAGTTTGCCTGATCGGGTTCTTGCGCGTTACGCTGGGCGCTCCAGAGCGCCTCTCCAAGACATTCCATCATCGCGTGTTCGGCATCGTGCTGGCCCTTGCTGGCGCAGAGTTTCTGGTAAAGCGACTGTACTCCGGCAGGACGGTCGCCGACAGCCTGTTCACGCAGTGCGATATGCATGCCCATGTGCAGAAAGGGATTGGTCCGACCCTGCTCGGGACTGAAATCGCCGCGCGTGGCGATGTCGCTATCATCGAGCAGCGCGTGGTATTCGGGGTGCATCTCGATGACCTCCGCGATCAGGGCTTCCATCGGCTCGAGTAGCTGTTGTTGCCGTATTTTGCGCCACACCGTCAGGTAAACCTGGCGCACTTCGTCGCGGGACTGAAACACGTCAGGCGCCCGCGTCGATAATTTTGTGCCTGTATTCGCACAGGTCTTCGATGACGCAACTGCCGCAACGCGGTTTGCGCGCAATGCAGGTGTAGCGGCCGTGCAGGATCAGCAAGTGGTGAGCATCCATCTTGAATTCATCGGGTACCAAGCGCAGCAGTTTCTTTTCCACCTCGAGCACGTTTTTACCGGGCGCGATGCCGCTGCGATTGGTGACGCGGAAGATGTGGGTATCGACCGCGATGGTGGGATGTCCGAAGGCGATGTTGAGGATGACATTGGCGGTTTTTCGGCCGACGCCCGGCAGGGCCTCCAGGGCGGCGCGGTCGTCGGGCACCTGCGAATCGTGTTGGTCGATCAGGATCTTGCAGGTGTTGATGATATTTTTGGCCTTGGAGTTGAACAGGCCGATCGTCTTGATGTGCTCGCGCATGCCGTCTTCGCCGAGCGCCAGCATGGCCTCCGGCGTGTTCGCCAGCGGGTAGAGTTTTGCGGTCGCCTTGTTGACGCTGACGTCGGTGGCCTGTGCCGACAGCAACACCGAGATCAGCAATTCGAAGTGCGATTTGTACTCAAGGTCGGAACGCGGGTTTTCGATGTGTGCGGCCGAGGCGGCGGAAAATTTCCTCGCGCTTTTGCCGGTTCATGCGCTTTCTGCGGGCACGATTGACGGGCGTGGTTCTGCGGCTGGGCGCAGGTCGAACCAGTTTTTGGCGACGATCAGCAACGCCAGCCCGAAGAAAGCGCCCGGCGGTAATATGGCCAGCAGAAATCCGGGGTAGTCGGGATTGATCTGCGATCATCCACGCAGCTGCGGCGTCGCCAAACATCAACTCGGCCTGCGCAAACAGGGTGCCGAAACCGATGATTTCGCGCAGCCCGCCAAGCAGCACCAGCACCACCAGAAAACCAAGCCCCATCATCAGACCGTCGAGTGCAGCGGGACCGACCGGGTTACGCGAGGCGAATCCCTCGGCGCGGCCGATGATGGCGCAGTTGGTCACGATCAGCGGAATGAAAATACCCAGCACCAGGTAGAGATCGTAAAACATAGCCTTGATACTGAGTTCGATGATGGTGACCACCGAGGCGATGATCAGCACGAAAACCGGCAAGCGTACTTCGCTGCGCACGAAGCCGCGAATCAGTGACACGATTGAATTCGACAGCACCAGGGTGATCAGCGTGGCGATGCCGAGCCCGAGTCCATTGATCACCGTGCTGGTCACCGCCAGTAGCGGGCACAGGCCGAGCAGTTGCACCAGCGCAACGTTGTTGCTCCACAGGCCATTACGGGTGATATCGCTTCGGGTCGTCATTGCTTATCCTCGGCAAAAATCATATCAGCGTTCGCCTGATAGTAAAGCAGGGTGTTGTGCACGGCCCGGACCACAGCGCGCGGGGTGATGGTAGCGCCGGTGAACTGGTCAAACTCGCCGCCATCGCGTTTGACCTGCCAGCCGGCGGCTCCGGGATTGTCCAGTGATTTGCCGTCGAAGCTGTGCACCCAGGGCGATTTGCGCGCTTCCACGGCGTCGCCGAGCCCGGGTGTTTCGGCATGCTTGACGATGCGCACCCCGGCCAGGCTGCCATCGACGTAAACCCCGACCAGCAGGTGAATCCTGCCGTTATAACCGTTCGGCGCAATGCTGTTGAAGACCATCGCAACCGGAACGCCGGCGCGCCGTGCACGGTATACCAGTGATACATCATCGGTACCGAGCAGCGGCGAGGCGGGCAACTCCAGGGTGTCGTCGGCGATATCATTGTCCAGTTGCTCGGGCGGTAACAACGCGTACAGGTTGCGCAGCAACAGCTGGCGTTCGTTGTCGGCGATGGCCACGCGGGTGCTGTACTCGGTCAGCGCGACAAGCGTGGTGCCGCCGACGGCAAACAGCCACAGGAACACACCCGAAAGCAGAACCTGGCGACGATTCAGCGTGATCATTTTGTGCCGTAGACCCGCGGTTGGGTGTAATAGTCGATCAACGGCACGCACATGTTGGCCAGCAGTACGGCAAACGCGACGCCGTCCGGGTAGCCGCCCCAGACGCGGATCACGTAGATCAGAATACCGATCAGCAAACCATAGACGATACGACCGCGGTCGGTGGTCGCCGCGGTAACCGGGTCGGTGGCGATAAAAAAAGCACCGATGATGACGGCGCCCGACAGCAGGTGGAACAGTGGCGAGGTATAGCTTTGCGGGTCAACCAGGTAAAACAGCGTCGCCATCGACATGACCCCGAGCAGCAATGCAAACGGGATATGCCAGCGTATCGTGCGCGTCGCCAGCAACCACAGGCCACCGGCGAGCCACGCCAGGCTGATCCACTCCCAGCCAACGCCTGCGAATTGCCCGAACACCGGCGACTGGCGGATATCGCTGATGTCGATCTGTTGGCCGATACCCGTCTTGACCTGGTCCAGTGGTGTGGCCGAGCTGAGCGCGTCCCATTGCGCTGTGTCGATTCCGCTAAAACTGTAAGCCAGCGCATCGCTGAGCGACAGCGTGGTGCCGCTGACCGATCCGGGTAGATACCAGGTGGTCATTTCGCGCGGAAACGAGATCAGCAACACCACGTAGCCGACCATCGCCGGGTTGAAAGGGTTGAAGCCGAGGCCACCGTAAAGATGCTTGCCGGCAATCATGGTAAAGCCGATGCCCACCAGCACCAGCCACCACGGCGAATGCATCGGCAGGCAAAGCGCGAACAACCAGGCGGCCACCACGGCGCTGAAATCGGTGAGATGCGGCATCACCGGCCGCGCGCGCATCTTCAGAATCGACGCCTCGAACATCAACGCAAACAAAATGGCGAGCACGACGTTGATCAACACGCCCGGACCGAAATGCCAGGCATAGACCAGGGTGCCGGGCAGTAACGCGATGATCACCTGGATCATCAAGCGCTTCAGCGAATTGCCCGGTGCTACATAGGGCGAGGAAACAAATACGCTGCTCACGAGGCTTCTTCCTGTTCGCTCGCCTGTTTGCGCGCCTTGACCCGTTCCAGCGCGGCCTGTACTGGATCGGGCGCACTGGTCTCCTCGCCCGGTTGGGCGCGTTTTTGCTGCAGGGCCTCGCGTTTCAACCGCCGCCGTTCTTCCTCCTGCTGTTTTTTCAGCAGCAGTCGACGCTCGCGAAATTCGAAGCGCAGGCGCGCGTGATCCGACTTGACCTGTGCCTTCTGCGCCGCACGGATTTCGCTTTTCGCCGCGCGATAATACTGCACCAGCGGAATGCCGCTCGGGCAAACCGCGGAGCAGCACCCGCACTCGATGCAATCGAACAGGTGGAACTCCTGGGTGCTCTCCCAGGCCTTGGCACGCGCATGCCAGTAGAGTTGTTGCGGCAACAGGTTGGCCGGGCAAACCTCGGTGCATTTGCTGCAGCGAATGCACTCGTCATGGTAGCCGGGGCTGTGCGGAATGGTTTGCTCCTGCATGACCAGGATATTGTTGCTGGCCTTGACGATGGGTACCTGGTCGCCCGCAAGCGAAAATCCCATCATCGGCCCGCCCATCACCAGGTGCACCGAATCGGGGTTGCGGTAGCCGCCGGCGAGTTCGACCAGGTGCCGGATCGGTGTGCCGAGGCGTACCTCCCAGTTGCCCGGATTGTTGAATGTTGTCACCACTCATCGTCACCACGCGCGATATCAGCGGTTGATCCTGTTCGAGGGCGCGGGTGATGGCGACACAGGTGCCGACGTTCTGGCAGAAAAGGCCGATGTCGAACGCCAGCTTGCCGTGTGGAACTTCCTTGCCGGTGAGTATCTGGATCAACTGTTTTTCACCCCCGGACGGGTAAATCGTCGGAATAATCACGATTTCGGTATTTTCCAGTGCGCTCTTATCGAGTGCACCCGCCAACGCCGCGCTGGCTTCCGGTTTGTTGTCTTCGATGGCGATCAAGGTGGTGCTCGGCTGCAATATGCGCTGCAGGTATCCGATTCCACGCACCACTTCGGCCGCGTAGTGACGCATCAGGATGTCATCGCAGGTGATATAGGGTTCGCATTCGACACCGTTGATGATCAGCGTGTCGATGCCCTGCGAATTGCCGCGCGCAAGCTTGGGCGTGGATCGGGAATGCCGCACCGCCAAGGCCGACGATACCGGCGCGGCAGATCAGCTCGATCATTTGCCCGGCGTCCAGTACCTGCAGGTCGGGCAGTACCGCTGCGGCGGCTTCGTCTTTGCCATCGACGTCGATGACAATGCAGGTATCGCTCTGTCCCGACGGATGCGCTACCGGGTAGTTGTCGATTGCCGCTATGCGGCCTGAGGTTGGAGCATGCAAAGTGCGCGCAATACAGCGACGTATTAGCGGCAATAATATGACCTTTGAGTACTCGGTCGCCGACTTCGACCAGCGGCTTGTTGTATTCACCGATATGCTGTTTCAGCGGCAAAATCAGTTGCGGCGGCAGGCTCGCCTGTTGCAGGCCACGGACCAGGGATTCGGACTTGTGCCCGTCGAGCTTCAGGCCCCCGTGGAAGCGATGCAATTTACGCATCGCGCAGCGGCGCCAGCGCTCGGGGCGCCACCCACTTCCAGTCTTCGATGGTTTGCGGCGCCGGCACCATGTCGATGCAATCGACCGGGCAGGGTGGCAGGCACAGCTTGCAACCGGTGCACTCGTCGGCGATCACGGTGTGCATGTGCTTGGCGGAACCGAGGATCGCGTCCACCGGGCAGGCCTGGATACACAGCGTGCAACCGATACAGGTTTGTTCATCGATCACCGCGAGCAGGGGTACCTCGAGATGCTCGCCGTGTTCGGCGTTCAGTTCCAGCACTTCGGTATCGAGCAAATCGGCGAGTGCAACAATGGTTGCCTGGCCGCCGGGTGGGCACTGGTTGATTGGCGCTTCACCGTTGGCGATGGCCTCGGCATAGGGGCGGCAACCGGGATAGGTGCATTGACCACACTGGGTTTGCGGCAGTAACGCATCGATTTGTTCAACCACCGGATTGCCTTCAACCTTGAAGCGAATCGCCGCATAGCCGAGGCCCAGGCCAAACAGTCCGGCCATCAGGCTGATGGTGAGGATGGCTAGAAGCATGGCCTAGCCTGCATCTGGGCCAGTCAGGAGCGCGGTGGGGCTTGGGTAATTGACTACCTGATATTTTGTTTGTGCCTGTATAACCATTATTTTGTTCTCATTGTTTACAAAGTGATATCAAGTACCAAGACCGACTGATGCAAGCTGCAGGCTATGCTCTTACCAGCCCGGCTAGACCCATAAAAGCCAACGACATCAGTCCCGCGGTGATCAGGCCGATGGCGGAGCCGCGGAAGGGCTGGGGTACGTCGGCGACGTTGATGCGTTCACGCATCGCGGCGAACAGGATCAGCACCAGCGAGAATCCAAGCGCAGCGCCGAAGCCGTAAATGACCGACTCGAAAAAACTGTTCTGTTCCTGCACGTTGATCAGGGCGACTCCGAGTACCGCGCAATTGGTGGTAATCAATGGCAGGAAAATTCCGAGCACGTTATACAGCAGTGGGCTGGTCTTGTGCACGACCATTTCGGTGAAATTGACGACCGCGGCAATGGCGATGATAAAGGCGATGGTGCGCAGATACTCGAGCCCCAGCGGCGCCAGTACCCAGCTGTTGATCAGGTAACTGAGGATGGCCGACAGAGTCAGCACGAAGGTGGTTGCCGCACTCATGCCGATCGCGGTTTCGACTTTGCGCGATACCCCCATGAACGGGCACAGCCCAAGGAACTTCACCAACACGATGTTGTTGACGAACACGGTGCCGATCAAAAGTAACAGGTATTCTGGCATGGCGGGATTATAAGGCCTGCCATGCCCGAAAAATACAGGATTTACCTGAGGTCTTTATTAAATCTGTTAATAAATAAAGCGCAGCGCAGATATGCGCGTTCAGTCGGCAGGCGTTCCCGGTTCAAGCGTTTTTGCCTGCTGGATGAAGGTTTCGATATCGACGCTGGCGCGCAGCTGCCAGTTGACGTAACTGAGCCGGCTGTGATATCTGGCCGCGGGGCTGAAACCGTCGAACAGCGCACGCAGCTGCGAACTTTGCAGAATCGACGGCAGAGAGATTGGGCTGGCAATCAGCAATGCCAGTAAATAAGCGCGTCCACGCGATAAATGCGAGATGTGCACGAGGTAGAGTGCGATCGCCACCGGGATGGCGGTCAGGTACCAGCCGAAGTACAGCCAGGTGCTGGGCCAGCTAGCCGACAACAGGTAATCGAGCTCGCCGGCAAACGTCGAGAGCAAGCTGTACAACAGGAAAACCAGGCACACCGAGGTCAGCAGTTGGCGGATTTCCCAGCGATTTACCAGCAGGCGCTCGAGTACCGACAGCGCCAGTGCGAATGCGCCAATGGTCAATATGGTTTCGCGCAACAGATATTTCAGCAAATCGACCCACTTGAAGCTGTTGTAGGCGTTCAGGTAAAACTCCAGGCCACCGACCAGCAAGCAGCCCGTTAACAGCACAATAATCCAGCCCGGATGTCCGAACAGATTTCGTCGATTGCCATTGGCGGCCAGCTGCCGCGTGGCGGCGACCGGGTGATCGCGGGGCAACAGGCGTGCCCGCACGCGCCCGGTTTCGATCAACACGGGCAGGCTTTCGAGCGTTTTCGAATCGATCGATTGTCCGTCGACCCGCGTCGGATTGACTTCGGCGAGATTCACCAGCTCAAGCGAATGATCGGCATGGTATTCGATGCGCAAATGGTGTGGGGCGACGGTGGGATCGGAGAGGATGATGTCGTTATCGAGAGCGCGTCCGACGGTGGTCGTGCCGGGTTTGATCGGCTCGTAGCGATGCAGATCGCGCACCATGATTTCCAGTATCACTGAATCCATTCGCTGTTTTCCAGGAATTTCTGAATCAACGGCAAGCTCGATTCATAATCCACGCCGGTCAGCGACAGGGTGATGAAAAACCCCTTGTTGGCATGACCCGTGAGCGCAGCGGTAAACAGCAGGTCGCTCATTCCAGGGTACTCGCGATATTCGCGCCGGCACAGGTTGGTTTTAAACTGCTGCGACGAGACATCGACAAACCAGGTTTTACAGTTGAAATTGGTGGCGATGTCACGATCCGGCCTGGAGTCGATCTGATCCTTGTTGAGGCTTTCGTAGAGGTTGTAAAACTGAATTGCATTGAGTTCTTCGGACTCGAGCCAGTAATACTCGTAAACCAGGCGGCCGACGAAATTGTTGTCGGCGTCGAGGTAGACATGGTTCTGATTGGCGCAGCGAATCTGGTAGCGTTTGTAACGCGCAATCCCGCTCAGCTTCGCGCTGTTGTCCCAGCAGCGTACCGTCGGCGAAATGACCTCCGGCAGTTTGAACTGGCGTAATTCCAGGCGCGGCCATTCAGCCGCTAACAATTGCGCAACGTAATTTTTTTCGTAAGCCAGCACCTGGGCTGCGACTTCAGCCTTCAAATCGGTATCCTGGTCGTAACGATTTTGCCCGGCGCGTTCGATCAGTTCGAAGAGAAAGCGGGACGGCACGATAAAACTGATGGCGTTGCGCGCGGTGGCGACGTTTATGCCGATGGCCGCGCCCTGTGCGTCGAAGGTTGGGCCGCCGCTCATGCCGGGATTGAGGCTGCCGGAAAACAGGATGCGGCTGTCGTCGGTCTGGTTGAGAATGCCGCCGTTGGTACCGACTGCGATGGTCAGGCCCAGATCGAGAGGGTTACCCATGGCGAAGATCGATGCGCCACTCGGTGGCAGCTCGCTCATTTCGATGGGCTTACCCAGGCGTGTTGCCGAACCCAGCAATGCCAGGTCGTGGGCGACATCCATGACCAACAGCTTGAGTTCCCCTTCCTCGCCGTCATTGTTGGTATAGGTGATGTAAAACAGTTCAGGTTCCTGGATGACCTGGCTGATGACGTGATAGTTAGTCGCCAGCTGGTGGCCATCGCCGACGATGAACCCCGAACCGATACTCGATTTTTTGCCGGTTTCGCGGTTGAGGACGCGCACCTGGAACACGCGATCCTGGTTTTGCTGGTAGATTTCCCTGGAATCGAGCGCCAGCGCGGGCGCGGCAAACACCCACCACAGGAGCAAAGCGGTGGCGTACAGGCAAAGACGCAATTAACTGACTCGCATTCCCGGTTTGGCGCCCGAATCGGGGTGCAGTACAAACAGGTCGATTTCGCCGCTGCCCGCTGCCAGTACCATACCTTCGGAAACACCAAAACGCATTTTACGCGGGGCCAGGTTTGCGACCATCACCGTCAGCTTGCCTTCCAGGTCTTCGGGCTGGTAGGCGCCCGCGAGGCCGGCAAACACGTTGCGGGTCTCGCCGCCGATATCGAGCGTCAGTTGCAGCAGGCGATCCGATTTTTCCACGCGTTTGGCGGCCACGATTTTGGCGATGCGAAAATCCAGTTTGGCGAAGTCATCGTAGCTGATCTCGGGTGCGATGGCTTCAATGGAGACATCGGCCGAGGTATCAGAAGCGCCTTGCTGGATTTTCTGCTCGGCGATTAGATCGGTCCTGGTGGTTTCGATCATGCGCTCGATAAACACCGGTTCGATACGCGTCATCAGTGGGTTGAAACGGTTGATGTCGTGGTCCAGCAGATTGTTCCCGAGATCGGCCCACATCAGGTTCTGGACATTCAGAAATTCCTCGGCCTTGCCGGCGAGTTCGGGCAGTACAGGCTTCAACAGGATCACCAGTTGACGAAAGCCGTTCAGGCCTATGGTGCAGATATCCTGTACTTCGGCGGCGCGTTCGGGATCCTTGATGAGCACCCAGGGCTGTTTTTCGTCGATGTACTGGTTGACCTTGTCGGCGAGCGCCATGATGTCGCGCATCGCCTTGCCGAACTCGCGTTTTTCGTAGAACCCGGCGATGCCTTCAGCAGTCGCCAGGCATTGCTGATTGAGGCCGTCGTCGACCAGGCTGGCTGCCAGCTTGCCGTCGAAGCGCTTGTTGATGAAGCCCGCACAGCGGCTGGCAATGTTGACCACTTTGCCGACCAGGTCGGAATTGACGCGGGCGGTGAAATCCTCGAGGTTGAGATCGATGTCATCGACCCCCGGCCCGAGCTTGGCGGCAAAGTAGTAACGCAGGTATTCCGGGTTGAGGTGATCGAGATAGGTGCGCGCCATGATAAAGGTGCCGCGCGACTTGGACATCTTTTGCCCGTCCACGGTGAGAAAGCCATGGCAGTAAACCGCGGTCGGCTTGCGAAACCCGGCGCCGTGCAGCATGGCCGGCCAGAACAGCGTGTGAAAGCGGGCGATGTCCTTGCCGATGAAGTGATGCAACTCCGCTTCGCTATCTTCACGCCAGTAGTGGTCGAAATCCTTGCCATTGGCCGCGCACCAGTTCTGGTGGCTTGCCATGTAGCCGATGGGGGCGTCCAGCCAGACGTAAAAGTACTTGCCGGGTGCGTCCGGGATCTCGAAGCCCCAGTAAGGCGCGTTGCGTGAAATGTCCCAGTCCTTCAAACCCTCTTCGAGCCATTCGTCCATCTTGTTGGCGATCTCGGTCTGGATGTGACCGGCACGCGTCCACTGCTTGAGCATGTCTTCAAAGTCTTCCAGCTTGAAGAAATACTGCTCCGAGTCCTTTGCGATCGGAGCTTCACCGCTGACCACCGAGATGGGATTTTTCAGTTCGGTAGGATCGTAGGTGGCGCCGCAGTTTTCACAATTGTCGCCATACTGGTCGCTGGCGCCGCAGTTCGGGCATTCGCCCTTGATGAAACGGTCGGGCAGAAACATTTCCGCCTTCGGATCGTATGCCTGCGAGATAACGCGGGTGCGAATGTGTCCGGCGTCGCGCAGACGCGTGTAGATGAGCTCGGCGAAATGGCGATTCTCGTCCGAGTGGGTGCTGTAGTAGTTGTCGAAGGCCACACCGAAATCGGTGAAGTCCTGCAGGTGCTCCTTGTGCATGCGCTCGATCAACACTTCCGGCGTAATGCCTTCCGCCTGGGCGCGCAGCATGATCGGGGTGCCGTGTGCATCGTCGGCGCAGACATAAACACAATCGTGGCCGCGCAACTTTTGAAAGCGCACCCAGATGTCGGTTTGCACATATTCGAGCATGTGGCCAATGTGGATCGGACCATTGGCATAGGGTAATGCGCTGGTGACCAGGATTTGGCGGGGATTTGAGCTCATGGAAATGGCTGGCCCTGCTAGCGATAGAGTAAAGCAGCGTATTTTAGGTGCTGGGCCCGTTGTCAAGCAAGGTAATAATCGGCCCGCCTGGGTTGGCGGCAAACAAGCGCATAAAAACTAAGTGATATTTTGTAACCGCCTCGGGTAAAATGCGCGCTCCAACCCCTAACCTAGAACCTTTGAAAACCAATGGCGATTGATAAAGCACAGATTGAAGCGCAACTGGGTCAGATTATCGACCCCAACATGGAATCCGACCTGGTCAGCAGCAAGGCCGTCAAGTCGATTGAACTGGTTGGCGATGGATGCGCTATCGAGATTTTGCTGGGTTACCCGGCTGCCGGTTACTTTGATGAACTGAAACAGCAAATCGAAACCGCGGTGGGTGGTATCGAAGGGATGGGAAGCGTTGCAGTGACGGTGGCCAGCCAGATCAAGTCGCATGCGGTGCAACAAAATCTGAAGCCGCTGGTGGGCATCAAGAACATCATCGCCGTTGCCTCGGGCAAGGGCGGTGTTGGTAAATCCACCACGGCGGTAAACCTGGCGCTGGCGCTGCAGGCCGAGGGTGCGACGGTGGGCATTCTCGATGCGGACATTTATGGCCCCAGCATTCCACGCATGCTGGGTTGCAGTGGTCAGCCCGAATCCAGCGATGGCAAGAGCCTGGAGCCGATGATCGGTCACGGCGTGCAATCGATGTCCATCGGTTACCTCATCGAAGAGGATACACCGATGATCTGGCGCGGTCCGATGGTGACCCAGGCGCTCGAGCAATTGCTAAACGACACGAAATGGAGTGGTGTCGATTACCTGATCATCGATTTGCCACCCGGCACGGGTGACATTCAACTCACGCTGGCACAGCGCATTCCGGTGAGCGGAGCAGTGATCGTCACCACGCCGCAGGATATTGCCTTGCTGGATGCACGCAAGGGCTTGAAAATGTTCGAGAAAGTTGAAGTGCCGGTGCTCGGCATAATCGAGAACATGAGTATCCACATCTGCAGTCAGTGCGGCCACAGCGAGCACATTTTCGGCGAGGGTGGCGGTGAGCGCATGTCCCGCGAACACGGGGTTGACCTGTTGGGCTCATTGCCGCTCGACATCCGCATTCGCGAACAGGCGGATAGCGGTTATCCCACGGTGGCGGCCCTGGCCGACAGCCAGATCAGTGCGATTTACCGCAGTATCGCGCGTCGCACGGCTGCCAAGCTCGCTACCAAGGCGCGCGACCACTCGTCGGCATTCCCCAATATCGTCATCCAGAATACTTGATATATTCACCGGGCACAGCTAAGCATCCTGAAGGCCTTATTTAAGGGGCCTTCAGGGAAAACCCTCAAGAATTGGTAATTGCTTAGGCCGATTGAGCCGACAGTCGGTTTCTGCCGCTCACAGTTTGGGAAGGTAGCACCATTCACTTAGGTAGGTGGTTTACATCGCCATTAGGAATGGGTGCTGCCTTGATAATGTATGATTATGAGTTTTCGGGAAGGACAGCCGTTCATGTTAAAGACAATACTTTTTGTCTTCCTCGCGCTGTTTTCCGCGGCTGGTTCGGCCGACTGGGCTGCGAGCGTCAATGAAACGACCGATGCTCTCAATCGCCGCCTGCTGATTACCGAGGACCCGGAAATAGGTCTGGTGATCGACAACCTGGCGGCCAGCGCCATTATCACGGCCTGGGGCTTCAAGAACTGGAACTGGGGGTCGGAATCCTTCGATGTCAGTAAAGAAGACTGGTTCGAATACGACTCTGATACAGGCGGTTCCGACAAGACCGGCCACTTCTACATGACCTACCTGCTGTCGCGCATGCTCAGTTCTCGCATGGAAGATCGCGGCTGGGATCTGCAGAAGGCCTCTCTCGCTGGCTCATTGTCCGGCATGCTGGCCATGACCCTGCTGGAGATCGGCGACGGCACCAGCGAGTTCGGGTTTTCCAACGAGGACCTGGTTGCAGATGGCCTGGGTGCACTGGCGGCCTACGCGATCCGCTCCAACCCGGAGGTGGACAAGTTCCTGGATGTCCGCATGGAGTACTGGCCCAGCTCCGGCTACCAGGACAATTTGGATACCGCCACGGACTACTCGGGGATGAAGCACCTGGTCGCGCTCAAGCTGTCCGGGTTCAGCCGCCTGCAGCAGACCCCCTGGCGGTTCGTTGAGCTGCAGATCGGATACTTCGCGCGCGGCTACCGCAGCTACGATGTCGATGTCGATAAAAGCCAGCAGGTATACGTGGGGATCGGGTTTAACCTCGCTGAGCTGGCCCATGAAACCGACATCAACCTGCTGCAGAACCTGTTCGAGTTCTACCAGCCGGGAGGCACCTACGTGGAAACCAACATATGGGAGCGCTGAGCATCGCGTGAAGGCCGCTGCCTGAGCGCGTGCCTGCCGCATCACCCGCGTGCCCCCTCAATCAGCCACTCGACTGACATCGCCGTGGGGCGCCTGCGGCTTCTTTTACCGGCAGCTATTTGGTGGTTTGATCGATTCGAACAGATTTCGTTAATGTATTATCAGTCTGGGCTATACTGTAGTATTCGTTTGTGATGCGAATCTCCTGGAAAGAACCTAGTATTGGCTTCCACCTAAATGCATACCTTTCTGTTTTATTTACCGCGGCGTTGGTGCGGGCTCGATTGCTCTCGATTGAGCGTATGTGGCACAAGAGTCGAAGCCACTAACTGGATGGCACTCATTGGTTAGCATGGCCTCTAGCAGAAAAATCGAGCTAATCATTGTCGCTACATTCTCAATGTTGCTTGGCGGTTGCGCGGCATCTGTCGACGCCGTAACGGCTAAAAAAGAAACACCTCCGCCGAGTGAGGTCGTCGATCATGCTAACAATCCGGTTGAATCAGCGATCCTCTCAATAATTTCAACCCTCGGTCCAGGGGTTGAAAGTACGGCAGGCGATGTATCCTTTATCGCTGGTGAAGCCTTCGCGTCCGCGAGCGGTCTGCGCTGCAGGCACGTCACCATCACCGAGAGCTCGCCTACTGGCACGACCCGGGGAAGAATCGTCTGCAAAAATAATCAAAGTTGGTTTTTCTCCAAGGATATATTTTTGATGGATTTTGAAAGTGATTGATACTCAACAACACTATGGGTCGCTTCTTGTTTTTGGGCGTAGGTATGTCGTTGCGCTGATTTTTGTCATCGGTTGTTACGTTTCGTTGCCACTTACTGCCGCTGATCCTGTCCCCGCTAAAACGCCTGTCGCTAATCAGGAAGAAATGGCGATCGAGCCTTTTGGATCGAGGCTCTTTAACGGAAACTTTCTCAAGGCGCGGGGAGATGGTCTCAACCCGGATTACATCCTGGCCACAGGTGACAAGGTTGCAGTAGCGGTTTGGGGCTCAGTCACCATCAAGGAAGTTTATACCCTGGACAGCCAGGGCAATATATTCATTCCCGATATAGGTCCCTTG
The DNA here is from genome assembly GCA_963835795.1 of uncultured Gammaproteobacteria bacterium. Taxonomy (GTDB): domain Bacteria; phylum Pseudomonadota; class Gammaproteobacteria. The sequence continues at coordinate 10,276 of CAWIHJ010000050.1, read as the reverse complement.
AAGCTGGCCGGGGTGAAAAATGCCGATCTGACTGAAACCGTCAGAAAGCATATAGAGAAGATCTACACGACCAATTTCAATGTGTACACCAACCTTGAAACGGCTCAACCCGTCGGGGTGTATGTGACCGGCATGGTCAATAATCCCGGTCGCTACGCGGGTCTCCCCTCCGATAGTATTCTTTATTTTATCGACCTCGCAGAGGGGATCGACCCGAGGCTGGGCAGCTATCGACAAATCGAGATCATACGCGCGGGAGAAACAGCTTACTCTATCGACCTTTACGATTTTATTCTCAAAGGGAAGATCGCGGCTCCTCAGCTTCGGGAAAACGACACCATACTGGTCAAGCACCGTGGGTCTGTCGTTTTTCTTGAGGGTAATGTGGCGCGCAGTACCATGATAGAGATGAAATCGACGACTTCGACTGGTGGCGAAGTGCTAAAGGTAATTCCAAAAGCCGCCCAGGCTACCGAGGTCACAATTATCGGTATGCGTAACGGAATACCCTACAACCAGACAATGCCCACGATGGCATTTCTGAGCTACACGCTGCACGATGGCGACCAGGTAGATTTCCGCGATGATGGCCAGGCCGATGCCATCCTGATCAAGATCGTTGGTGAATTTAACGGCCCAGCGGTACTGTCAGTCAAACGTGGTTCTCGCCTGATCGACATATTGAATCACATTCCCGTCGATGCGGGGCTCGCCAATCTCGAGGCAATTCATCTGCGCCGAGCTTCTGTTGCCATCTCGCAGAAGGACGCTATTAGCGATAGCCTGTATCGGTTAGAGCGTAGCTCTTTGCTGGCGCTATCCGGTTCGCAAGGCGAGGCAAATATCCGGGTCCAGGAAGCCGAGCTCATGGCCAAGTTCGCCGAGCGAGCCCGATTGATCGAACCGCTGGGCCGTGTTGTGACCTCACAAAACGGTGTCCAGCAAAATATTCTGATGGAGCCTGATGACACCATCATCATTCCGACCAAAACCGAAATTGTGCGGGTTGCCGGTGAGGTTATGGCGATGCATGCCATTACCTATCAAAAAGGATGGACGATCGAAGATTACATTAACAGTGCCGGTGGGTTTTCTAACCGCGCCGATACCGAAAAAATCATAGTGCACCACCCAAATGCGGCGGTGACCATAACTGATCTAACGGCCCTGGTCGGCCCCGGTGATGAAATTATAGTGCCCCCCAAGATTGACCCCAAGACCAGGCAGTTTTTCATCGACATGCTGGACGTAATTTACAAAGTCGCCGTGTCCGCAGCCGTAGTCCTGACCTTCTAGCTGCCGTGATGCAGACCAATCATGTTGCGGCTCGAACGCATTGGCAGGTAACGCGCAGCGTCTGGATCGCCCTGTTTCTGCGCGAGGCGTTGGGGCGCGTTACGGCCGCACGTTTTGCCTGGTTCTGGATGCTGGTTGAACCATTGGTCCACGTGATTCTATTAGTCATGATCCGTGAACTTCTCGGTCGCATTCGACTGATCACGAATGCCGAGTTTATACCCTGGTTACTGGTCGGGATCACCACGTTTCTGTTGTTTCGAGAAGGCGTTACCCGCAGTATCGGCGCAATTGATGCGAACAGGGGATTGTTTAGTTACCGGCAGATTAAGCCCGTTGATCCGGTGTTGGTGCGCTCTGTTCTTGAAGGTTTGCTCAAATCGCTGGTATTCATCATCCTGTTGGGTGGTGCATCTTTGCTGGGTTATGATATTTTGCCTTTCGACCCCCTTGGCGCGATGTTCGTCTGGCTATCCGTATGGTTGCTGGGGACCAGTCTGGGTTTCGTGGTATCGGTCGTGGCGGCCCTGGTGGAAGAAATTGGTCGGGTTATTAAAATGTTGATGTTCCCACTCTATTTCTTATCTGGCGTCATGTTTCCGCTGCAAGTATTCCCTCACAGCATCCAGCAGTACTTGCTGTATAACCCTGTAGCGCATGGCCTGGAAAGCATACGGTTACGATTTTTCGAGGGGTACCATACGATCGACGGTATTAGCTTTTTATACCTTTACTACTGGATATTCGCGGCGGCGGCGCTGGGGCTTGCGCTTCATGTGAAATTTGCGAGTCGATTGAGGGCGCTATGATTGAAGTCAAAGGCGTTTACAAGCGTTATCACAATCACCATGGCAGTGACTGGGTGTTGCGCGACATTAACTTCACCATACCTGTCGGTGTGAGTGTTGGCGTCATTGGGCGCAATGGCGCGGGAAAATCTACCTTGCTCAACTTGTTGTCTGACAAGGACTCACCCGACAGGGGGGAGATCAATCGCCGTTGTCGTGTTTCATGGCCCATCGGGCTCAGCGGTGGCTTTCAGGGTTCGATGACCGGTCGACAGAATGTCAAATTTATTGCGCGCATTCATGGCGATGAGGATGAAATTAGCCGCATTATCAATTTCGTCGAAGATTTTGCCGAAATTGGCGCGGCATTTGATGAGCCGGTTAAAACTTATTCCAGCGGCATGCGCAGCCGCCTGAACTTCGGCCTTTCACTCGCCTTTGATTTCGATGTTTATCTTTCAGATGAGGCGACTTCTGTCGGCGATCGGGCATTTAAACAAAAAGCCAGGACAGCATTCAAAGAACGTATTGGTCAGGCAGGGCTGGTGATCGTTTCGCACGGCGAAGTGCTGCTCAAGGAACTTTGCCAGTCCGGAATCTGGCTCGACGAGGGCCGGGCGCACTGGTTCGATGATGTCAACGATGCCATCAGTGCCTACCATGACAGTCTTAATTAGGATGCCTCACAGATGAAGGATGATCATGCGGGCACAGGAACGAGAGTTTAGCGCTATGCAGTCGAGTCGCTCTACGAGTCTGTTAAAGAGGCAACCGCAATGGATTGTTTTTTTTGTTGCCGTGATCCTGGTGGCTATCTATCAGTCCCTGATCGTCAGCGACCGTTATGTCTCTGCTGCACATGTCGTCATCAATAGCCCGAACATTGCCGTTAGCTCATTTGATATCGGTTCAATCCTGTCGGGTACCAGTGGCAGTGCCGACTTACTGTTATTGCGCGACCACCTGCTTTCGGTAGATATGCTGCATAAACTGGATGCGGCGCTACAGCTGCGCAAACACTACAGTAATACCGAGATTGATTTCATCTCCAGGCTGGATAATCCAGATGCCCCGACCGAAAAATTTCACCAATACTTTCTCACCAGGGTTGACTTTAAACTCGATGAATATGCGAACGTGCTGCGCATTCGCGCCCAGGCATTTGACGCCGATCACCGCCCATGCCATTACCAGTTTTTTACTGAAATCAGGTGAAGAGCACATGAATACTATGGGCCAACGTCTTGCCAGGGAGCAGTTCCAGTTTATCGAAAAGCAGGTCGAAGTGCTGGCAGAAAGAGTCACCGAAGCGCGAGAGTCTCTGCTCAGTTTTCAGAATGAAAACGGCCTGATATCCCCACTTGCAGCAGTAGAAAGAATTAACGCGGTGGTGGCCAATCTCGAGGTGGAACAAGCCACCCTCCAGGCCACGTACACGGCCCTCTCGGGGACACAGAGCAAGGCATCCTCGGAAATGGTCGAACTCAGGGGGAGAATCGCGGCGATGAAGCAACAGATTGAGAAAGAAAAAGCACGCATGGCGACGCAAGGTGGTGACGCGCTAAATCGCGTTGCGATCGAGTACGAAACGCTCGAACTGCGGGCGAAATTCGCGCTTGAGCTTTATGCAAATGCGCTCGCAGTATTGGAGAACACCCGCGTTGAAGCGTCTCGACAATTGAAGCAGGTATCCATTTTGCAAGCTCCGACCATGCCCGAATATAGTACTCAGCCACGCAGGCTATACAATATCGTAGTCTTCACGTTGATGGCGTTGCTGGCCACGATAATCAGTCACCTGCTGGTGCTTATCATTCGCGATCATCGTGACTGATGAGTATTGGCTGATTTGTGCAAGGCCATGACAAAAAAGAATTATAAGACAACCTATGTTTAGATTATCTAGTCGTAAAAACGTTAAGACTGATCTGGCGATATTTTTCAGTAGAAAAATACGCGATTATTTTAGCAAAAAGAAACCATCATCGAAGCATTACCCATTCGACTTAATCGACCCTTACCAAGTCTTTGGGGAAGGGTCCGGGTATGAAAACTTCTATTTGGTAGGACGCAATTGGCTTGATGATATCGAGAGGCCTATTGCTATTGGATTCGGTTTCAACGATTGGAAATTCGGATTTTCTGCCGAATATCTGCACGAATATAGAGTTGCTTTTGCGCCGCGAAAATTAAATGGGATGCTCGCCATCAAGAGATTGAAGAGGCTTAAAAAGAAGCCCAATATTTTTGTCGTTTGGGGGGTGAACGAATCATTCTTGCTGAGATATTTTATCAAGTCTCAAGACTGTGGTTTATATCGAATGGAGGATGGTTTTATCAGGTCGGCCGCACTTGGAGCCACACATTCCACTCCATATTCACTCGTGCTGGATAAGTCTGGAATTTATTATGATACTGGTCAACCCTCGGATTTGGAAACCTTACTTAGTACCTACAGTGTTGAGGAAAATGCCAATCTTTTAGAACAGGCTAAACATTGTTTGACCATTATACGTGAGCTTAGTCTCACAAAATATAACTATACTGATCTAGAGGTGTCTGGCCTTAAAAATAATATTAAAACTAGAAAAAGAGTCGCTGTCCTTGGGCAGGTTGATAACGATGCATCAATAAGGCTCGGCAATCCCGATGGTTGGAGTCCAGTTGATCTCATTCGGTTAGCCAGGTATGAAAATCCGGACGCCGAAGTGTTATTTCGGCCTCACCCCGAAGTATTCAAGGGCTTCCAGAAGAGTCGATTCAAGCGAAAAAGAATCGAGTTTCTGGCTACGATATCTGCGCCAGATGAGCCGCTAGCGATATTTCTAGATTCAATCGACCATGTTTATACGATTTCATCTCTATCAGGCCTGGAAGCAAGATTACGTGGCATAACCGTGACAACTGTAGGGCTACCCTTTTACGCTGGCTGGGGGTTTACGGATGATAGGGTGAATGTAAATAGCAGGAACAGAAAGTTATCTTTAGAAGAATTTTTTACGATAGCTTATCTGGTGTACCCGTTATATTTGGCGGACATGAAGGACAACTACACCGGGTTAATGTCGGCTCTTTACAGGATTGATGCCGATAGAGAATTGGCACTTCATGACTTGTGCTCGGAGATTGATCTTGGTGATATCAATAATGCAAAAATGGTTGCTGCGACTAATTACTGGCCAAAATTGTTTTTGGGGAATGACGGTGATTATGATGATAAAGCGTTGGCGGAAATATTGTCGGCGATAAATTTCCCCAAAATATTTGCTCACGGCGAAGGCAATAAATTATTTCAAACAGTTATTATATTTTTAATATCAGGGGCGCTTCTCAGCAACCTTAGTAGAGATATATTTATTACAAAGGTACGCCTTCATCTTGACTCTGGTGTGCTAAACGACTTACTAGTTCACTTGAAAATGTATTTTCCAGGGGCGTATATAGCAGCGCAGTTCTCATGGCTACTATCTGAGTATGGTGAGTCTGCGCTTTCAGTACATATACTTGAAGACAATATATTTGCCATCAAAGAGCAAAGTAAAGTTGCTCAAATAGAATCTAGTGCTCTAGATGATGAGGATAAGTCTCATGAAATTTTTCATGGAAAGCAATTTCTTGAAGAAGAATTGGAATTGTCATTTAAAGTCCTTGAGCAACTTTTTAAAGACAAACGACTAAAAGATGCGGAAAAGATCCTCAGGTTACTATTGTTAGCAAATTTCAAGGTTCCAAAATTAATTGAAATGGCTGCAAGAATGGCTGAACTATGTTTTGACTTTTCTTCCATGTCGAGCATCGCAAAGCTGTCCCAGGGGATTAATATTTACCAGGCCAATTGCTATGCGGTATATACAGAATTCAGGGCGGCAAAATTCATCCCACCAAACAGCGGAATCGACTTCTTTAGGTTGTTGGCAAAAAATATTCTACTCAAGCCTGATTCAATTGCTTCGGTTAATTTTATTATCGAGCTATATCCGGAGACATTTGATGTCCCAGAGACACGAAATATCGTAAGAGGAATGCTCGACCTGGATAATGAAATTTCACAGAGAAAAATCCTTTCGTACCTGGCCGTTGAAGATAACTCGAAAGCGAAAAAAGCGATCGAAGCATTTATTGGTCGTAATAATCATTCCGATATGGTCCAGGTTTTGTACTCCCAAGTTCTCTCTTTTAATGATGAGACTGAGAAGGCACTTTCGATTATGGAGACCGCAAGGAGTATTAAGGTGACAAGTGCGAACATTAGAGAGTCTCTCAGACTATGCGTCCTGGATGCAAAGTATGATCTTAGTCTGGAGTTGATAAGCCTTGCAGAGACATATCGCATACCACTTGGTGATATGCATAGACGAAAAGCATATTTTGGTAATCGAATGCTTGCTAAGGCATTCGAAACATTTAAAGATATTCAGCTGATTAGGTCTGTAGGAATATATTACAAGGATAAATATTATAGATTTGAAACTGAGCTAAGCCCGGATGAAAAAATATTTTTGTTAGCGATATTTGGGCCCGGTGATGAAATTCGCTTTGCGTCAATTTATAATTTACTAGACGATCTATTTTCAACAAGGAACATTTCAATTGCCTGTATTCCCAGGCTGTATGATCTGTTTTCACGTTCTTTTCCGAAGATTAATTTTATTCCCGTTGCCAGACCGAGATATATCGAGAAAATTGATCTTCAAAATTATTCAAATGTACCGGGTTCAGATATTATGTCTGTCGTAGATAATAATGCCGTCAACGCCATTCAATCTTGCGATCGAGTTCTTTTTACTACTGATTTACTGCATCGCTGCCTGCCTGACTATGACTCCTTCCCTAGAACAGCGTATCTATTTCCTAATAAAGATAAATCACTTTCATTCAGGAAGAGGCTGCCGGAGAACCTATTGCTGGTTGGAATAAGTTGGCGCAGTAGCCTCGCAACCCACTCGCGTAATGAACACTATCTAACAATAGAAGAACTGAGTGTTCTTTTTGATATACCGAATATTCAGTTCGTCAATCTCCAGTATGACGAATGCGCAGATGAGCTTGCATGGGTAGAGGCTAAATTTCCCGGGAAACTCATTAATTTCGCTGACCTTGATCAGTACAACGATTTCGATGGCGTAGCCGCATTAATGTCGTGTTTAGACCTGATTATTTCTTCAGCTACTACTGTCATTGAGTTGGCTGGAGCGTTGGGTTGCAAGGCCTGGCTATTTTCAAACTCTTCAGAGTTGGATTGGCGAAAAATTGATGAAAAAGGGAATGATGTTTGGCATGAGAAAGTCGAGATACTCGAAGGTCAAACGAGAGGCGATAAATCATCATTGGTTAGTACTCTCAAAAATAGGCTGGTTGACTTTGTTGGTTATCAAAAATCCACACAATGAAAAATATATATATGCATATCGGGTCCCATAAATCGGCATCTAAAACTCTGCAGCGAAATCTGAGAATGAACTTAGAAGTCCTCCGGCGTGACTTTAATTGCTACCGTATTGATGACCCAATAATAAATAAATCTGATGTGGGCATTCATTTTAGGAGATTGTCACGTTCTATGCTGTATGACTCACCAAGTTACAACGAGTCATTGAAGAGAGCCAAGGATGCATTCGACGATTTAATCGTGAATGTAGAAGCTGAACATATATTGATTTCTTGGGAGGGTTTTCTCGGTCATTCAGCACTGGATCGATATGGTGGGATCTATACACATTCCAGGTTTGTTGCTGATTCATTAAAAATTATCTGCAGTGGATATAATGCAAGGCTACTTATAGTGGTTAGAAGGCAGGATGATTTTATTGAATCTTGTTATCTGCAACAAATCAAAGAAAACCGATCTCTAGGGTTTGCGGAATTTACGCAGATGATCGATATTGGAAAGATATCGTGGGTAAATGTTGTTAGACCATTTGTCGAATGTTTTGGAGATGATTTTTCAGTATGCCCTTTCGAATATATAAAAGAGGGGGGGAGCCTTGGATTTATCGAGTACTGCTTATCCTCATTGTTGAATAGGTCATTTAAAGCAGTTGGATTTAGCATAATAGAACAGGCGAACGCAAGCTTCTCCAAGACAGGGGTTGATATTTCGCGTGAATTGCTCCCAAAATTACCCCGCAAAAGACGTGCGGAACTTAATAAAATACTTTTCCAGGAATTTTCAAGCATTCGGTATGGAAAAGCCAAGTACTTTGGGGGATTTGAAAGGCAGCTGATTAAATCTCACTGTTTTAATTCGAATAAAACTCTATTCGATAAGCATATTGTCAAGGAAGTTTCAGGGCGATGTTTTGAGATGAGTAATGTCGAGAATTACTGGCTATGCGACAAAGAGGAATAATGATTAATTTTTCTGGAAAGGAAGCTATCAATGCTTAGAGATTCAACGATTCTGGTTACTGGTGGTACAGGCTCATTTGGGAACATGTTTGTTCCAATGACCCTGGAAAAATATGACCCTGCCAAAATCATCATCTACTCGCGCGATGAAATGAAACAGTGGGAGATGGCCAAGAAATTCGAGGGCGATCCGCGCGTCCGTTTCTTTATTGGCGATGTTCGCGATAAGGATCGCCTGTATCGCGCGCTGGACGGTGTTGATTATGTCGTGCATGCAGCCGCGACCAAAATTGTTCCAACGGCAGAATACAATCCTTTCGAGTGCGTTAAAACCAATATCAACGGTGCAATGAACTTGATCGATGCCTGTATCGATAAGGGCGTCAAACGCACCGTCGCACTGTCGACCGACAAGGCCAGTAGCCCGGTCAATCTTTACGGTGCGACCAAGCTTGCATCTGATAAATTGTTTGTTGCGGGCAATAGTTATGCGGGTAGTCACGAAACTCGTTTCTCGGTGGTTCGTTATGGCAATGTAATGGGATCACGCGGTTCGGTTATCCCATTTTTTATGTCTATTCGTGATAAAGGCGTTTTGCCGATCACCGATGAGCGAATGACGCGTTTTATGATCTCTCTCGAACATGCGGTTGAACTGGTATGGCACGCATTTGATGATATGGAAGGTGGCGAGATTTACGTCAAAAAGATTCCATCGATGAAGGTAACTGACCTGGCCAGTACGATTGCGCCTCAAGCTGAGCTGGAGTTCATCGGTATTCGCCCCGGTGAAAAATTGCATGAGCAAATGATTAGTGAGGAGGATTCGTTATATACCTACGAGTACACCTCACATTTCAAGATTCTGCCTACCCCAGACGTGTTCTTGGCGCTGCTCGCCTTGGAACTGTTCAAGTACATTTCGTATTTTCGGACACCAGGTCGGTTGCCTTGGTCAGGGTCAGGAACTTCCAAGTTGGTTCCCACAGGCGCCTTGATACCGATGATTGTGTCATCGCCATACATTTTCAACCCTGTAACACCAGAATATCGAATAAAAATTCGACTGCTGCCCACATCTTTACGAGTTGGCGAACCTTGTGGACGATCCTTCTCTGAAGGTCGTTCGGCTGTAAATTGGGCAGCCTGTTCGCTGAGTAGTTCCAAGAAACGGTCGAGCTGTTGCTCTTCACCCTTTAAAGCATCAACCTGTGCTTTCAATTGTTTGGTGTGCGCTTCGATTGCGCCACTCCCCGTTTGTCCCTCTGGAATGCCTTTCATCCCAATGGCAATGGCTCTTACGGTAGTATCACGAGAAAGATCTACATCTGGGTTTGCGTTCCAAGAGACATGATTCTTTCCCTCTTTCCGAAGGAGACCGATACCCTCCAAAACGTTGGTGATATCATAAATCCGACGCTTTGCTACTTCGAGTTGTTTTGCAGCGTCATTCAAATCCAACTTATTGTCCGGTGACGTGCGGAGAAGGTGGACAAACCTTTTTGTCAAAAGCCCCAACGAAGAATCGTATCGAGATTGACCCAACGACGACGGTGTCCCAACTCTGTCCGACCCTGTCGGACTTGTGCGATAAAATGAACCCAAAGAAGTCGAATCAGGCGAAAAGCCCGCCGTGGACGGCGTGGCTTCTGTTAATTGATGAGGTGGTGTGAAAATGGCGTGCATAGGTGTAGAAGATATCGATGAAGGAAGAGAGCGTAGATCGATTGAAATTTGCGAAGGAGAATGGGCAAACGGTTATTGAGTAGTCGTTCGGAGATTGAGGTCGTTTCGCACAAGGCGATTGAGTTTTCGGTGAGCAATACGCTGAGTCGAGCAGATGA
>CAWIHJ010000049.1:0-45285 GCA_963835795.1 uncultured Gammaproteobacteria bacterium | reverse complement strand
ATAGGAGACTGAATCTGCAGTCCTGTTACCCTCTTCAGCGCCGCTGCTTTGGCTGTCACTGCAGGACTGGCGCCTACCGCTGTACAAGCGACGGCGAGTCTTTTGACCCGTCGTATTTTCTCGGCGTTGTTCTTGTCGGTTCTCGCTTCCGTGGGCATGTTTGCCTGGCTTGGGAGTTTGGAGCAACGATTCTACGTGAGCTTCAAACGCAGAGACCAGCTTCGTACCGAATCGGGATTGTAAATGCTCGCACAATTGGTCGTCGACAAGAAGACCTTAGGTAGAGCTGCTAGTAGGCACTTGCATTCAGCGCGCACACACTTTCGGCAGCACAAGACTTGAGGCAGTCATATATCGCTAAACAACAACCACACGATGCGAAAAGGCTGGACATAAAAAAATTACAACTACTACGTTCCGCGTTCCTCTACTCTTCCTGCTGGATCAAGCGCTCGCCGGTCAAGTCGGGACTGTGCACAAAGTGCTGCTTGTACCGGATGAAGGTCTCGTCGAAAACGGCTTCTTCATCCGAGGCCCCCGGCAGCCGTGCTGTTGCGTAAAGCGGCGGGTATATCCAAGGGCAGTGGCACGCCGAATTCAGCGAAAGTTGGCAAGGTCACCCGTGCCCAGCTTGAAGAAATTGCAACCACCAAGATGGTTGATCTGAACGCCAACGATATGGATGCGGCCGTACGCATCATCGCTGGCAGCGCCCGCAGTATGGGTATTGACGTGGAGGGTGTGTAACATGGCCAAGTCATCAAAGCGCATGGCGGAAATCCACGCCAAGATCGATCGTACCCGTCAATATGCTATCGACGATTGCCTGGCCCTGTTGAAAGAATGCAGCCGCACCAAATTCGACGAGTCGGTCGATGCCTCGATTAACCTCGGCGTCGATCCGCGTAAATCGGACCAGAATGTGCGTGGTTCCAGCGTGTTGCCGAATGGAACAGGCAAGCAGGTTCGCGTCGCGGTTTTCACCCAGGGTGAAAATGCCGAGAAGGCAACCGCTGCCGGTGCCGATGTGGTGGGCATGCAGGAACTGGCCGAGAGCATGAAAGGCGGCGACCTGAATTATGACGTCGTTATTGCCAGCCCGGATGCCATGGGCGTGGTTGGCCAGTTGGGTCAGTTGCTCGGCCCGCGTGGCTTGATGCCGAATCCCAAGGTGGGTACCGTGTCCGCCGACGTGGCAACCGCCGTACAAAACGCCAAGGCCGGCCAGGTGCGTTATCGCACCGACAAGGGCGGCATCATTCACTGCACTATCGGCAAGTCGAGTTTTGAAGTGGCACAGCTGCGCGAAAACCTGGAATTTCTGCTGGCTGACCTGAAGCGTGCCAAGCCGGCTTCGTCCAAGGGTGTGTATCTGAAGAAGATATCGATTTCGACCACCATGGGTGTTGGAATCACCGTTGACCAGGCGTCGATGGCGTTGAAGTAACATCACCTTAAGGCGATGTCATCCCGGACGTCGCGCAGCGACGAGCCGGGATCTCGTAGGTTTTAGAGGTTTCCATCGCAGGATTGCTGGAAGCCACCCGGGATGCGGTCGTATGGATCGCTATCACGGCAAAGTGACAAGATCCCTGCTTGCGCAGGGATGACGTTTTGAGGAGTCATTCCAGCAGAGCTGGAATGACGGATAGTAGGAACTTTGAGGAAATCTGCCGATGGCAGATTACTCGTCAAAGACCGTGGGTGACAGGCACAGCCTGTCTTAATTTCCTGCGTAGACGATCTTCTGAGACAGGATTGACCTGGTTAAGAAGTCGTAAGGAATTCGGTAGCAATACCGAACCAGGGATGGAGGTCCGGGCGTGAGCCCGGTTGTTTAACTTAATCAGGAGAAAGTCATATGCCTTTAACTCTCCAGCAAAAGCAGACTGTCGTTAGCGAAGTCGCCAAGGTGGCGTGCGCAGGCGCATTCTGTCATTGCAGCCGAGTACCAGGGCTTGACTGTTGGCGAGATGACGGCGTTACGCGTCCAGGCTCGTGAGTCGAATGTTCAAATGCGGGTCGTCAAGAACAGTCTTGCGCGACGTGCATTCGAAGGCACCGACTACGATTGCATGCGCGATGCGCTGCAGGGTCAGATGGTCTATGCGTTTTCGATGGAAGAGCCGGGCGGTGCCGCCAGGGTTCTGAAAGATTACACGAAAACCAACGACAAACTGGTCGTCAAGCTAATCGCCTTTGGCGGTGAGCTGCTTGATCCTTCGGAGATCAAGCGACTGGCGTCGCTGCCAACCTACGATCAAGCAATCAGTCTGCTGATGGCCGTGATGAAAGCTCCGGTAGAGAAACTGGCCCGCACCATGAACGAAGTGCCCGGCAAGTTGACTCGTACCGTTGCTGCAATTCGCGATCAAAAGCAATCCACATTAATTTCTGTATCAGGAGAATATCAATGGCAGTTTCAAAAGAAGACATTCTGGAAACTTTATCAAACATGACGGTCATGGAAGTCGTCGATTTAATCGCTGCAATGGAAGAGAAGTTCGGCGTATCGGCTGCTGCCGCTGTCGCTGCTGCACCTGCTGCTGCTGGCGATGGTGACGCAGGTGGCGAAGCCGCTTGAAAAGGACGAGTTCGACGTGGTCCTGGCCAGCTTCGGCGACAAGAAAGTCGGTGTTATCAAGGCCGTTCGCGCGATTACCGGTCTTGGGCTGAAAGAAGCCAAAGACATGGTCGAAAGTGCACCGACCAGCATCAAGGAAGGCGCTTCCAAGGACGAAGCCGAAGAACTGAAAAAGCAGCTTGAAGAAGCTGGCGCAACTGTAGAGCTCAAGTAGTTCGCGGTTGTCGGGTACTCACCTGTATTTCTCGCCGCCCACCGTAGCGAGGGTGTCGAGAGTCCGCTGTGGCCTGGCGCGCCCGACGGCCTTGCACATCGGCCGCAGGTCGGTGCTGGCGTAGTGTCCACTACGTTTAGCCAACCGACGGGAGCACGTCATGCCACAACGGAGCTATCGTCGTCCGCAGCAGGTGGTGGCGATAAATGCGTGCGAGGGTACCCAGCACTTATAAGCTCGGGCTGATGGCTGGAAAGTCATCGGCCCGCGCGTGCTTCCAACAGCATGGTTAGCTCGGAAGCCAGATGAAAACGTTATTATTGGTGATTATAAATGACATACTCTTTTACTGAGAAGAAACGCATACGCAGGGATTTCGGCAAACGGCCAGCGGTGATCGATGAGCCGTACCTGCTCGCGATTCAGACCGATTCCTACAAGCGTTTTATCAATCCCGATGGTGAACAGAAAGGCACCGGTCTACAGCGTGCTTTCGAATCCATCTTTCCGATTGTCAGCTTTAGCGGCAACGTCGAGCTCGAGTATGTCAGTTACCGCATCAGCGATCCCGTCTTCGACGTCAAGGAATGCCAGATTCGCGGCCTGACCTATGCAGCGCCGTTGCGCGTGCTGGTGCGCCTGGTCATTTACGACAAGGAAGCCTCGGCCAAGAACCGTTCGGTCAAGGACATCAAGGAACAGGAAGTCTACATGGGCGAAATGCCCCTGATGACTGAAAACGGTACCTTCGTCATCAACGGTACCGAGCGCGTCATCGTTTCCCAGCTACATCGTTCACCGGGCGTGTTCTTCGATCACGATCGCGGCAAGTCGCATTCTTCGGGCAAGTTGCTGTATTCGGCGCGCGTGATTCCTTATCGTGGCTCCTGGCTCGATTTTGAATTCGACCCCAAGGATTCGCTGTTCGTACGTATCGATCGTCGCCGCAAGTTGCCGGCCAGTATCCTGCTGCGCGCGCTTGGTTTCGACAATGTGCAAATGCTGGACATGTTCTTCGATCACAATGTCTTCAAGATGGCCAAGACCGGTATCAACATGGTGCTCGAGGCCGAGTGGTTCAAAGGCGAAACCGCAACCTTCGACATCAAGGTCAAGAACAAGGTGCTGGTGCAGCAGGGTCGCCGCATCACCGCGCTGCACATCAAGCAACTCAAGGCGTCCAAGATCAAGCAGCTGGCGGTGCCGGACGATTATCTGTTCGGCAAGATCCTCGCGGAAAACCTGGTCGATACGGAAACCGGCGAGATTTTCGCCAGCGCCAACGACGAGATTACCGAGGAATTGCTGGCACTGATTCGCGACAAGGGTCTCAAGCAGATTCGCACGATCTTCACCAACGAGGTCGATCGCGGTCCCTATATTTCCAATTCGCTGGCGCTCGATCCGACCACCAACGATCTCGAAGCCAAGGTGGAAATCTACCGCATGATGCGCCCGGGCGAGCCGCCGACGCGCGAGTCGGCAGAAAACCTGTTCCAGAACCTGTTCTTCAACGCCGAGCGTTACGACCTGTCCGAAGTCGGCCGTATGAAATTCAACCGTCGCCTGAGTCGCGAGGCATCGACGGCGAGGGCGTCCTGTCGACCGAAGACATCGTCGACGTGATGAAAGTGCTCATCGACATTCGTAACGGTAACGGTAATGTCGACGATATCGATCACCTCGGTAACCGTCGCATCCGCAGCGTCGGTGAAATGGCGGAAAACGCGTTTCGCACCGGTATCGTGCGCGTCGAGCGCGCGGTACGCGATCGCCTCGGCCTGGTCGAGTCCGAAGGCCTGATGCCGCAGGACATCATCAACGCCAAGCCGGTGGCGGCGGCGGTCAAGGAATTCTTCGGTTCCAGCCAGCTGTCGCAGTTCATGGACCAGAACAACCCGCTGTCGGAAGTCACCCACAAGCGTCGCGTATCGGCGCTTGGGCCGGGCGGCCTGACCCGCGAACGCGCCGGCTTCGAAGTGCGCGACGTGCACCCGACGCACTACGGTCGCGTCTGCCCGATCGAAACCCCTGAAGGACCGAACATCGGTCTGATCAACTCGCTGTCGGTCTATGCGCGCACCAATCATTACGGTTTCCTGGAAACGCCGTACCGCAAGGTCGTCAACGGCAAGGTCACCAACGACGTCGAATACCTGTCGGCGATCGAGGAAAGCCAGTACCAGATCGCGCAGGCCAACGTCACGCTCGACAAGAAGGGCGCGATGACCGACGACCTGATTCCCTGCCGCCATCAGAATGAATCGATTCTGTCGACCTCCGACAAGATCGATTACATGGACGTGTCGCCGAAGCAGATCGTTTCGGTAGCCGCGTCGCTGATTCCGTTCCTCGAGCACGACGACGCCAACCGCGCGTTGATGGGTTCGAACATGCAGCGCCAGGCCGTGCCCTGCCTGCGTGCCGAGAAGCCGCTGGTCGGCACCGGCATGGAGCGTGCGGTAGCGGTCGACTCCGGCACCACGGTCAAGGCCCTGCGGGGTGGTGTCGTCGATTCCGTGGATGCGAGTCGTGCAGTGGTTCGCGTCAACGACGCCGAAACCAGCGCCGGTGAACCCGGTGTCGATATCTACAACTTCACCAAGTACACGCGCTCCAACCAGAACACCTGTATCAATCAGAAGCCGTTGGTGAAACCCGGCGACGTGATTGAAAAAGGCGACGTGCTGGCCGATGGCGCGTCCACCGATCTCGGTGAACTGGCGCTGGGGCAGAACATGCAGGTCGCGTTCATGCCGTGGAATGGTTACAACTTCGAGGACTCGATCCTGTTGTCCGAGCGCGTGGTCAAGGAAGATCGTTTCACCACCGTGCACATCGAGGAACTGAGCTGCCTGGCGCGTGACACCAAGCTCGGCGCGGAAGAAATCACCGCCGATATCCCGAACGTCAGCGAAGGCCTGCTGTCCAAGCTCGACGAGTCCGGCGTGGTTTACGTCGGTGCCGAAGTCAAGCCTGGCGATATCCTCGTCGGCAAGGTAACGCCGAAGGGTGAAACCCAGCTGACACCGGAAGAAAAACTGCTGCGTGCCATCTTTGGTGAAAAGGCCTCGGATGTGAAGGATACGTCGCTGCGCATGAAGTCCGGCGTTACCGGTACCGTGGTCGATGTGCGGGTATTCACCCGCGATGGTGTTGAGAAAGACGCACGTGCACTCGACAACGAGCGTATCGAAATCGACGCCCTGAAGAAGGATCTCGACGATCAGTTCCGCATCATCGAGGAAAACATCTACCAGCGTGTCGCGCGCCTGATCACCGGCAAGAAAGCCAGTGGCGGCCCCGGCGGCATGAAGAAGAATGGCGTGATAACCGCCGATTACCTGGAAACCATCGGTCGCGATCAGTGGTCGAAGATTCGCGTCATCGACGACAAGCTGGCCAAGCAACTCGAATCGCTGAATCAGCAGCTCGAAGCGCAGCGCGGCGAATTCGATCGCCTGTTCGAAGAAAAGAAACGCAAGGTAACCGCCGGCGACGATCTGAAGCCGGGCGTACTGAAGATGGTCAAGGTTTACGTCGCGGTCAAGCGGCGCATGCAGCCGGGCGACAAGATGGCTGGTCGCCACGGTAACAAGGGTGTGGTGTCGATGATCGTGCCCGAGGAAGACATGCCTTACCGCGAAGACGGCACCCCCGTCGACGTGGTGTTGAATCCGCTTGGCGTACCGTCGCGCATGAACGTTGGCCAGATCCTCGAAGCCCATCTCGGCTGGGCCGCAGCGGGTCTCGGTCTCAAGATCGGTGAAATGATCGATGCCCAGCGCAAGGTCGAAGAAGTGAAGACCTTCCTGCGCAAGATCTACAACAACGATTCCGAGAAGCTCCGGATCAAGGAATTGAATGACGACGAAGTGTGGGAGCTGTGCCGTAACCTGCGTCGTGGTGTGCCGATGGCAACGCCGGTGTTCGACGGTGCCGAAGAAGAAGAAATCAAGAACATGCTGGAGCTTGCCGAATTGCCCGAAACCGGTCAGACCACGCTGATCGACGGACGTACCGGCGAGGCATTCGATCGCCCGGTTACCGTCGGTTACATGTACATGCTGAAACTGAACCACCTGGTCGACGACAAGATGCATGCACGTTCCACCGGTCCCTACAGCCTGGTTACGCAGCAACCGCTGGGCGGCAAGGCGCAGTTCGGTGGTCAGCGTTTCGGCGAGATGGAAGTCTGGGCACTGGAATCATACGGTGCTGCCTATACCCTGCAGGAAATGCTGACGGTTAAGTCGGACGACGTCAACGGTCGTAACAAGATGTACAAGAACATCGTCGACGGTGATTTCAGTATGGAGGCAGGAATGCCGGAGTCGTTTAACGTACTGCTCAAGGAAATTCGTTCCTTGAGTTTGAACATTGAGCTTGAACAGGAATAACTATGAAAGACTTACTGAATCTATTAAAGAAACAGGGTGCGGACGAAGATTTTGACCACATCCGGGTAGGGCTGGCCTCGCCAGACATGGTGCGTTCCTGGTCGTACGGCGAAGTCAAAAAGCCGGAAACCATCAATTACCGTACCTTCAAGCCCGAGCGCGACGGACTGTTCTGCGCCAAGGTATTCGGTCCGGTCAAGGATTTCGAATGTCTCTGCGGCAAGTACAAGCGCCTCAAGCATCGCGGCGTGGTGTGCGAAAAGTGTGGCGTCGAAGTGACCCAGACCAAGGTGCGTCGTGAGCGCATGGGTCATATTGAACTGGCATGTCCGATTGCGCATATCTGGTTTCTGAAATCGCTGCCGTCACGTATCGGCCTGTTGCTCGACATGACCCTGCGCGATATCGAGCGCGTGCTCTACTTCGAAGGTTTCGTGGTCATCGACCCGGGCATGACCACGCTGGAAAAAGGCCAGCTGCTAACCGATGAATCCTACCTCGAAGCCATCGAAGAATTCGGTGATGATTTCAACGCCAAGATGGGCGCCGAAGCGGTCTACGAACTGCTGAAGGATGTCGATCTGAACCATGAAGCCGCTGACCTGCGCGAAGAAATCGACGAGCACCAAGTCGGAAACCAAGTTCAAGCGTCTGTCCAAGCGTCTCAAGCTGGTCGAAGCCTTCATCGATTCCGGTAACCGTCCCGAGTGGATGGTGATGACCGTGTTGCCGGTACTGCCGCCCGATCTGCGCCCGCTGGTGCCGCTCGACGGTGGCCGTTTTGCGACCTCCGATCTGAACGATCTGTATCGTCGCGTCATCAACCGTAACAACCGTCTCAAGCGCCTGCTCGAATTGAATGCGCCGGACATCATCGTGCGCAACGAAAAACGCATGCTGCAGGAATCGGTAGACGCACTGCTCGACAACGGTCGTCGCGGTCGCGCCATCACCGGCACCAACAAGCGTCCGCTGAAATCGCTGTCCGACATGATCAAGGGCAAGCAGGGCCGTTTCCGTCAGAACCTGCTCGGCAAGCGCGTCGACTACTCCGGCCGTTCGGTCATCGTGGTCGGCCCGACGCTGAAGCTGCATCAGTGCGGTCTGCCGAAGAAGATGGCGCTGGAACTGTTCAAGCCGTTCATCTTCAGCAAGCTGCAAATGCGTGGTCTTGCGACCACCATCAAGGCCGCCAAGAAACTGGTCGAGCGCGAAGTGGCCGAAGTCTGGGATATTCTCGAAGAAGTCATTCGCGAACATCCGATCATGCTGAACCGTGCGCCGACCCTGCACCGTCTCGGCATCCAGGCCTTCGAGCCGATCCTGATCGAAGGCAAGGCGATCCAGCTGCATCCGCTGGTGTGTACTGCGTTCAACGCCGACTTTGACGGTGACCAGATGGCGGTACACGTACCGCTGTCGATCGAGGCGCAACTCGAAGTGCGCGCGCTGATGATGTCATCCAACAACATCCTGTCGCCGGCCAACGGTAAGCCGATCATCGTGCCGACCCAGGACATCATCCTCGGCCTGTATTACATGACGCGCGACAAGATCAACGTCCAGGGCGAAAACATGATGTTCGCCGACGCCAAGGAAGTGCTGCGCGCCTATGCCAACAAGGTGGTTGAACTGCAGGCGCGCGTCAAGTGCCGCGTACTCGAATACCATCGTGACGAAGACGGCAACCGTGTCGAGACCAGCGACCCTGACCGAGACCACGGTCGGGCGCGCGATCCTGAGCGAAATGCTGCCGGAAGGTTTGCCGTTCTCGCTGATCAACAAGACCCTGGACAAGAAAGCCGTCTCCAAGCTGATCGATGCCTGTTATCGCGAAGTCGGTCTCAAGGATACGGTTATCCTCGCCGACCAGTTGATGTACACCGGTTATCACTATGCGACCCGTTCGGGCATCTCCATCGGCGTCAACGACATGATCGTGCCGGCGGCAAAAGTTGAGCTGATCAAGGCCGCCGAAGCAGAGATCAAGGATATCGAGAAACAGTGGGCAACCGGCCTGGTTACTTCGGGCGAACGCTACAACAAGGTAGTCGACATCTGGTCACACGCCAACGACAAGGTGGCGCGTGCGATGATGAAGGAGATCGGCGAGGAAACCGTGGTCGACGCCGAGGGTAACGAAGTGACGCAGCCGTCGTTCAACTCGATTTTCGTCATGGCCGACTCGGGCGCGCGGGGTTCCGCGGCGCAGATTCGTCAGCTCGCCGGCATGCGCGGCCTGATGGCCAAGCCGGATGGCTCGATCATCGAAAATGCGATCACCGCGAACTTTCGTGAAGGCCTCGACGTATCTGCAGTACTTCATCTCCACCCACGGCGCGCGTAAAGGTCTCGCCGATACCGCGTTGAAGACCGCCAACTCGGGTTACCTGACTCGGCGCCTGGTCGACGTATCGCAGGACCTGGTGGTCAACAGGACGATTGTGGAACCATCGAAGGCATTACCGCTGCGTCCGGTCATCGAGGGCGGTGACATCGTCGTCGATCTCGGCGAGCGCGTGCTCGGCCGTGTGTTGCAACAGGACCTCGAAGACGAAAAGGGCAAGACTGCTGATCGAGCAGCGGTACGCTGCTGCGAGGAACGCGAAGTCGACATCATCAACGAAATCGGCGTCGACGAATCTGAAAGTGCGCTCGCCGGTGACCTGTGAGACGCGTCACGGTATCTGCGTGCAGTGCTACGGTCGCGAGCTGGCGCGCGGCCACACGGTCGGCAAGGGCGAAGCGGTCGGCGTTATCGCCGCGCAGTCGATCGGCGAGCCGGGCACCCAGCTGACCATGCGTACCTTCCACATCGGTGGTGCCGCGAGCAGCTCGGCCTCGGTCAACAGTATCGAAGTCAAGAACAGCGGTACCGTGCGCTTCCACAACGTCAAGGTGGTGCAGAATTCGAGCAAGCGCCTGGTCGCGGTATCGCGTTCCGGCGAGATCGGTGTGGTCGATGAAGACGACCGGCCGCGAGAAGGAGCGTTACAAGATTCCTTACGGTTCCGAGTTTCGATCCAGCGATGGCGCTCGATAGCCAATGCCGGCGCAGACGCTGGCGACCTGGGATCCGCACATGCACCCGGTCATCACCGAGGTGGCCGGTAAGGTCAAGTTCAGCGACTTTGTCGAGGCTGTCACCGTTCAACATCGGGTCGATGACATGACCGGCCTGACCACGATCGAGGTCATGGAAGATTCGATTCGCTCCAACGCGGGCAAGGAACTGCGTCCCGACCGTCGAACTGATCGACGGCAAGGGCAACGTCTTGTGCTACGCCGGTACCAATATTCCGGTGCACTACATGCTGCCGGGTGGTGCCTTTCGTCAACGTCGAGGACGGCGCCAAGATCAAGGTGGGCGATGTGCTCGCCAAGATTCCCGCAGGAATCGTCCAAGAACCGCGACATCACCGGTGGTCTGCCGCGCGTTGCCGATCTGTTCGAAGCGCGTAAGCCGAAGGAACCGGCAATCCTCGCGGAAATGACCGGTACCGTATCTTTCGGCAAGGAAACCAAGGGCAAGAAGCGACTGGTCATTACCGATGCCGAAGGCGAGTCGAACGAAACCCTGATTCCGAAGTTTCGTCACATCAACGTGTTCGAAGGTGAGCACGTCGATAAGGGCGAGGTGCTGGTCGACGGCGAACTCGATTCGCACGATATCGTTCGCATCAAGGGCGTTCGCGATCTGACCAGTACATGGTCAACGAGGTCCAGGACGTATACCGCCTGCAGGGTGTACAGATCAACGACAAGCATATCGAAGTCATCGTGCGCCAGATGCTGCGCAAGGTCACCATCACCAACGGCGGCGATACCCGGCTGTTGCGCGGCGACCAGGTCGACAAGGCGCGCGTGCTCGATACCAACGACAAGGCGATCGCGATGAACAAGAAGCCGGCGACCTACATGCAGGATCTGCTCGGCATCACCAAGGCGTCGCTGGTCACCGAGTCGTTCATCTCGGCGGCATCCTTCCAGGAGACCACGCGGGTACTCACCGAGGCGGCCGTCAAGGGCGCCAAGGACGATCTGCGCGGGCTCAAGGAAAACGTCATCGTCGGCCGCCTGATTCCGGCGGGTACCGGGCAAACCTATCACGAGGAACGGCGCAAGCGGCGCATGCAGCCGACGATGCCGGTCATGCCGGAGATGGGCGAGCTCGAGGAAGCGCTGGAAGGGGTAGCCGAGGCGGCAGCGGAAGCAGCCGCCGAAGCCGCTGCAAAAGAGGCTGCGGTATCCGAATAGGCCGGTAATAAGCGGTTGACAGGGGGCGGTTTCGCCCCTAAAATTCCGCCTCCCATAATAGCAGGCTATACAGATGTATAGCCTGTTGTTTGTTGTGCAAGAAACATGGCGATGAAATTTAACGACCGACCGCAGGAGAGTCGAATCGATGGCAACAGTCAACCAGCTGGTACGCAAACCGCGCCAGTCCAAGCGCAGCAAGAGTAACGTACCCGCACTCGAAGCGTCACCGCAAAAGCGTGGCGTTTGTACCCGTGTTTACACGACGACCCCGAAAAAGCCGAATTCGGCCCTGCGCAAGGTGGCGCGCGTGCGTCTGACCACGGGTTACGAAGTCGCCTCGTATATCGGTGGCGAAGGCCACAACCTGCAGGAGCACTCGGTGGTGCTGGTGCGTGGTGGTCGTGTCAAGGATTTGCCCGGTGTGCGCTACCACGTAGTGCGCGGCAGTCTCGATACCCAGGGTGTTCCGAGCCGTCGCCAGGGTCGTTCAAAATATGGCGCCAAGCGCCCCAAGTCATAAGTCAAAGGTAGCCCGATGCCAAGACGTAGAGAAGTTCCGAAGAGAGTCATCCTGCCGGATCCGAAGTTCCACGATCTGCAGATTGCCAAGTTTATCAACATGATCATGCGCAATGGCAAGAAGTCCACTGCGGAAAAAATCATGTATTTCGCGCTCGATAACGTGGCTGGCAAAAGCAGCCTGGATTCCGTCGACCTGATGGAAAAGGCGCTCGAAAATGTGCGTCCGATGGTCGAAGTCAAATCCCGCCGTGTCGGTGGTGCCACCTACCAGGTGCCAGTCGAAGTTCGTGCCTCGCGTCGTACTACACTGGCGATGCGCTGGTTGATCGATGCGGCGCAAAAGCGCGGTGAAAAGACCATGGCGCAAAAGCTTGCCGGCGAATTGCTGGATGCCTCCGAGAACAAGGGCACCGCGGTAAAGAAGCGTGAAGATACGCATCGCATGGCCGAAGCCAACAAGGCATTTGCTCACTTCCGCTGGTAATCAAGCACTAGTCTGACCTTAAGGATACAGCGGTGGCACGTACGACACCGATAACCCGGTATCGCAATATCGGCATTATTGCCCATATTGATGCTGGCAAGACCACGACCACGGAACGGATACTGTTTTACACCGGCGTGTCCTACAAGATCGGCGAAGTGCACGATGGCGCCGCGGTAATGGACTGGATGGAACAGGAGCAGGAGCGCGGGATTACCATTACCTCCGCCGCCACGACCTGTTTCTGGGCCGGCATGGACAAGCAGTTCGATCAGCATCGTATCAATATTATCGATACGCCTGGTCACGTCGATTTCACCATCGAGGTGGAGCGCTCCTTGCGCGTACTCGATGGCGCCTGTGCCGTGTTCGATGCGGTCGGCGGGGTCGAGCCGCAGTCGGAGACGGTCTGGCGGCAGGCCAACAAGTATCACGTGCCGCGCATGGTGTTCGTCAACAAGATGGACCGCGCAGGCGCCGACTTTTTGCGCGTGGTGGCGCAGATTCGTGATCGGCTCGGCAGCAACCCGGTGCCGATACAATTGAATCTGGGCGCGGAAGAGAAATTTCGCGGTGTCATAGACCTGGTGCGGATGAAAGCGATCATCTGGGACAACGCCAACATGGGCACCACCTACCAGGAGCAGGAAATTCCGGCGGAAATGCTGGCGGAATCGCGAAGCCTGGCGCGAGAAGATGGTGGAAGCCGCGGCTGAAGCCAACGACGAACTGATGGAAAAGTATCTCGAAGGGGGCGACCTCAGCGAGGAAGAGATTCACCAGGGCCTGCGTATCAGGACCCTGGCCGGTGAACTGGTTCCGGCACTGTGCGGTTCGGCCTTCAAGAACAAGGGCGTTCAGGCAATGCTGGATGCGGTGGTACGCTACATGCCGTCGCCGCTCGACGTACCGGCGATCCAGGGCGTTAACAGCGATGGCGAGCATGAAGGCGAGCGTCACGCGGACGACGACGAGCCGTTCTCGGCACTGGCGTTCAAGATTGCGACCGACCCGTTTGTCGGCAACCTGACGTTTTTCCGGGTGTACTCCGGGGTATTGAAAGCAGGTGACGCGGTTTACAATCCGGTGCGCGACAAGAAAGAGCGTATCGGACGCATTTTGCAGATGCATGCGAATTCGCGCGAAGAATTGAAAGAGGTGCGTGCTGGCGATATCGCCGCCGCGGTAGGCCTCAAGGATGTCGGCACCGGCGAAACGCTGTGCGACATGACCAACCGCATCACGCTGGAGCGGATGGAGTTTCCGGAGCCGGTAATTTCGGTGGCGGTCGAGCCGAAGACGATTTCGGACCAGGAAAAGATGGGCGTCGCACTCGGCAAGCTGGCGCGCGAAGACCCGTCATTTCGGGTGCGCACGGACGAAGAATCCGGGCAGACGATCATATCGGGTATGGGTGAACTGCACCTCGATATCATCGTCGATCGCATGAAGCGTGAATTCGGCGTAGCCGCCAACATTGGCAAGCCGCAGGTCGCGTTTCGCGAGACGATCCGCAAGACGGTTGAACAGGAAGGCAAGTTCATACGGCAAACCGGTGGCCGTGGCATGTATGGCCACGTGTGGTTGAAGCTGGAGCCGCAGGCTGGTGGTTCGGGATTTGAATTTGAAAATGCCATTGTCGGTGGAGTTGTGCCGCGAGAATACATCTCGGCCATCGAAAAGGGTGTGCAGGAACAACTGGAGAACGGCGTGCTTGCCGGTTATCCGCTGGTCGATATCAAGGTGACGCTGTTCGACGGCTCCTACCACGATGTTGACTCGAACGAGATGGCGTTTAAGCTGGCCGGTTCACTGGCGGTGCGCGAAGGCGCGCTGGAAGCGGATCCGGTATTGCTGGAACCGATCATGAAAGTTGAAGTGGTCACCCCGGAAGATTACATGGGTGACGTGATGGGTGATTTGAATCGCCGCCGCGGTATTGTCGGCGGTATGGAAGATTCGGTGTCGGGCAAGATCATTCGCGCCTCGGTGCCACTGGCCGAAATGTTTGGCTATTCCACCGATTTGCGCTCGGCTACCCAGGGCCGCGCGACTTACTCGATGGAGTTCGAGAAGTATGACCAGGCGCCAAGAACTTTGGCCGATGCGGTCACTAAAGGTGGTTAAACACCCCCGCCGTCATTCCCGCGAACGCGGGAATCTTGAGAGGGTGGCGGTTGATGTGGTTGTGCTGTGGTGTTCGCAAGAGGAATACTGACAGCGCTAGATTTACAAGATCCCCGCCTGCGCGGGGATGACGTTTAAATGAGGGCGGCGGTAAGCCGCCGCCAAATGGTGAGAAAATGTCAAAAGCAAAATTTGAAAGAAACAAACCCCACCTTAACGTGGGTACTATTGGTCACGTCGATCACGGCAAGACGACCCTGACGGCGGCGCTGACGAAAGTCATGGCGGAATTGTCGGGTGGCGAAGTCAAGGCCTTCGACGAAATCGACAACGCCCCCGAAGAAAAGGCGCGCGGCATCACGATTGCGACGTCGCACGTGGAATACGAGTCACCCAACCGCCACTACGCGCACGTTGACTGCCCCGGACACGCGGATTACGTGAAGAACATGATCACTGGTGCGGCGCAGATGGACGGCGCGATCCTGGTGGTATCGGCGGCCGATGGCCCGATGCCGCAAACCCGTGAACACATCCTGTTGGCCCGCCAGGTCGGCGTACCCTACATTCTGGTGTACATGAACAAGGCCGACATGGTCGACGACGACGAATTGCTGGAACTGGTGGAGATGGAAATCCGTGAACTGCTGGATGCCTACGATTTTCCGGGCGACGACACGCCGATCATTATCGGTTCGGCGCTGAAGGCGCTGGAAGGCGATGAGAGCGAGATCGGCGTACCGTCGATCATCAAGCTGGTGGAGGCGCTGGACAGCTACGTACCGGAGCCGGAGCGAATCACCGACGGTGCTTACCTGATGCCGGTGGAAGACGTGTTCTCGATCTCGGGTCGTGGCACGGTAGTGACCGGTCGTATCGAGCGTGGAATCATCAAGGTTGGTGAGGAAATCGAGATCGTTGGTATCCGGGATACGCAAAAGACGATCTGTACCGGTGTTGAAATGTTCCGCAAGCTGCTGGATCAGGGCGAAGCGGGCGACAACGTGGGCATTTTGTTGCGTGGTACCAAGCGTGAAGACGTCGAGCGTGGCCAGGTACTGGCGAAGCCGAAGTCGATTACGCCGCACACCAAGTTTGAATGCGAAGTGTACATCCTGTCGAAAGACGAGGGTGGTCGTCACACGCCGTTCTTCAATGGTTACCGCCCGCAGTTCTATTTCCGTACCACGGACGTGACGGGTGCCTGCGAGCTGCCGTCAGGCGTGGAGATGGTTATGCCGGGTGACAACGTGAAGATGGAAGTGACGCTGATCGCACCGATCGCGATGGAAGACGGACTGCGCTTTGCAATTCGTGAAGGCGGCCGCACCGTGGGTGCAGGCGTCGTCTCCAAGATTCTTGAATAATAGATCGTTTAGATTAACTAAAGAGTTCTGAAAATGGCAACTAACCAAACAATCCGTATTCGTCTGAAGGCTTTTGATCATCGACTGATCGATCGTTCAGCGGCTGAAATCGTGGAAACCGCCAAGCGTACCGGCGCGCGCGTCAAGGGTCCTATTCCCTTGCCGACCCGCAAGGAACGTTTCACCATCCTGGTTTCACCGCACGTCAACAAGGATGCGCGCGATCAGTATGAAATCAGAACGCATAAGCGTTTGATGGATATCGTCGATCCCACCGACAAGACCGTGGACGCGCTGATGAAGCTTGATCTGGCAGCCGGCGTAGACGTCCAGATAAAATTGAACTGACCGAACGTCACGAGCAGCTCCCTGGCGGCGTTGGATTTCAGCTCGGACCGATCGCGCACCTGATGTGCGCTCACGGCACCTCGCTAAAATCCGCCTTGCCACGAAGCCGCTCGTAACGCCCGGACAGTCCAATTAAGTCGCCAGAATTGATGCCTGTTTGATCGGGCTGCTGCGCGATCCGCTGGCGGCGTTGGATTTCAGCTCGGACCGATCGCGTACCTGATGTACGCTCACGGCACCTCGCTAAAATCCGCCTTGCCACGAAGCCGCTCGTAACGCCCGGACAGTCCAATTAAGTCGCCAGAATTGATGCCTGTTTGATCGGGCTGCTGCACGATCAATCGCCGCGACAACCCCTGTCGTGTCTCGGCAATCAATAATCACGCTAATAAGATTATCCCCCCCAAATCTGACGAGCCATCGAACGTTTTCAGCGTCGCCCAAATCAGCAGAGAAAGCATCGGGCAACGGCAGGCTGTTTCGATTAAACGTAAATACCGTCTTTAGCCAGGGCCTTTTTCAAGCGTCGATAGTCCTTCCATTCCCGGACCGAGGCCAGGGTCGTTGATGAGTCTATAATCTGGCTGATGTCAGGAGTCAAATCATCCATCGTGAATTCACTTTGGGCAGCGGCAAATGCTCTTTCATCGTCGTAAAACATTGTGGCTAGCCTGTCGGCGACATCGGCAGTCAAAATATTAGCTGTCTTTTTATGTACTCTGAGTTTTCTTGCCATCTCTCGTATATGCTTAATTTTCTTAAGGTATTCCGGATGGTTATCGAAATCGGCCTCGAGATTCATGATGGCTGCCGTCGGCACCGCCCCGATTTTCTGATGCGAGGAATTGTTGAGTGAAATGTTCTGCGGAACGTGGCCAATGCAAGCCTTGAGGAATTGTTCCTGAATGGGCTCAAATCCGTGTTGCAACATCAGTATTTTGAAATCGCCTTCGTTGGCGATCTTCGACCAGAAGGAATAAGTACGCATATAATTTCCCGGAAACGGCACTTTATCATTTCTCTCACACTCCGTGATGTAGTCACCAATCTCCAGTTTCACTTTTCCATTGCGAACCATATGAAGATATCTTGACTGCGCTCGCTGGATTCTGGGTCGAATGACCCAGTAGACTTTGACGGTATCAAAACTGTCAAAGACAAAAGAAAAATCATGTTTTATCGCTTTCGAGAAAAGGTTCTCCGAAGAAATCAATACATGCTCATGTTCCGTATTGAGGAAGTTCTTGGTGAAGAACGTTTTCACGTCATCGAAATCAAGCATCCCAGGATGCCGGTTAAGAAATTTCTTGCCCCTGTCAAACGCTTGCCAGAGCGGCGTGCCATTCCCCATGCCGCTGACCCCCCCAATAACGGGGTAGAAGTATCCCAGTTCCATTAGTTGCTGCTGATTGAGCGCACACATTTTCTGGATTGTCGTGGATGCGCACTTGGGCCACCCGATGTGTAGATGCAATGTCTTGCCCATAAAATCCTCGACTTGTGTTCGATCTGATGCGATTATTCTGCGAGTTGACATTCTATCAGTCGGCTAGTGCAAAAACACGGCCGGAATGTAAAACAGGGGCTGCCCCCTTCGAAACCGGCAGCCGAAAAATCTCGCGGGTTTTCAGCAAAATTTCTATGATAAACGCTTAACTTCCAGATTCTCCTCTGGTATAGTACGCGCCCTCGCGGCCCGATACGGCTTGTCCCTATCGGGCCGCAGGTTTGAATAACGGGTAGAAATTCATACGGTGGTGCTTTTGCGCCGACCGCTGCAAACGGAACTGCAGGCGTTTTCAAGGACAAGCAAGTCGTTGAAAACGAAAGAAAAATATAGATAGCTTATATTTTTCGTCACTTGAAAATTCGCGGAAGAATTAATCAAGTGCAACAGCTTAAAAGCGTGTGCTTAGCGGTGATTGCTTAACGGTAGTTGTTTACCGGGAAGTGCTTAATTATTTTAGAGGTTACACAATGTCTCTCGGTTTGGTAGGGCGTAAAGTCGGCATGACCCGAATTTTTACCGATGACGGTACTTCGGTTCCGGTCACGGTTATCGAGGTCGAGCCCAATCGGGTCTCGCAGATCAAAACAGTCGAAACTGACGGTTACGTAGCGGTGCAGGTAGTCACCGGTACGCGTCGCGCCAGTCGTGTCACCAAGCCGATGGCTGGACACTACAAGAAGGCGGGCGTTGAAGCCGGCCGTGGCGCCTGGGAATTCCGCGTGGATTCGGTTGAAGATATCGAACTGGGTGCCGAGTTCAAGGTTGACCTGTTCGAGCAAGGCCAGATTGTCGACGTCTCCGGCGTATCCAAGGGCAAGGGTTTCCAGGGCGGTGTCAAGCGTCATAATTTCACCATGCAGGATGCGTCTCACGGTAACTCGATTTCGCATCGTGCCAACGGTTCCATTGGTCAAAACCAGACCCCGGGACGCGTGTTCAAAGGCAAGAAGATGTCGGGGCACATGGGCGCGCGTAACACGACCACGCAAAACCTGGAAGTCGTCAAGGTCGACGCCGAGCGTAACCTGTTGTTGATCCGCGGTGCGGTGCCTGGCGCCATGACCGGTGACGTGATCGTGCGCAAGGCCAGCAAAGGCTGATTAGCCGATCAATCATAGCCGATCATTCGTAGCCAGAGAATTCAGAGAAACAAGAAATGGACATAGCCATTCATAATTCGAAGAAAAAAGTATCCGTTTCCGACGATGCTTTTGGCGCCAGCTTCAACGAAGCGTTGGTGCATCAATTAGTCGTGTCGTACATGGCCTCGGCGCGTGCCGGGACCAAGGCGCAAAAGACGCGTTCGCAAGTGCGTGGCGGCGGCGCCAAGCCCTGGCGTCAGAAAGGCACCGGGCGTGCCCGTGCCGGTACCATCCGCAGCCCGATCTGGCGCTCTGGTGGCGTGACTTTCGCCGCTACTCCGCGCGATCACAGCGTCAAGCTCAACAAGAAAATGTACCGCGTCGGCATGCGCAGCCTGGTATCTGAACTGTTGCGCCAGGAACGTCTGATCGTCATCGACCAACTCGGTGTTACCGAACCCAAGACTCGCCAGATGCAGGCGCGTCTGCAGGAACTGGGTGTTAACAATGTGCTGGTATTGACCGATGGCCTCGACTCCGCCGTATACCTTGCCGCGCGCAATCTTCCCAATGTTCTGGTCATGGACATTGCCATCGTTGACCCGGTTAGCCTGCTGCGTCAGGAATACGTGGTAATCGATGAGGCGGCGCTGAAAAAGCTCGAGGAGCGTTTGTCATGAACCAGGAAAGAATTTTCCAGATTTTAAAGGTCCCGCACATTTCCGAGAAATCGGCATTGCTGGGCGATAGCGCCAACCAGGCTGTGTTCCAGGTTGCAACCGACGCCCAGAAAGCGGAAATCAAGGAAGCCGTGGAGCAACTGTTCGACGTCAAGGTTGCCAGCGTGCGTACCGTTAACATGAAGGGTAAAACCAAGCGCCAGGGCCTGCGTCGCGGCAAACGCAGCGACTGGAAAAAGGCGTATGTTTCACTCGAACAAGGTCACGAGATCGACCTTGCATCCATAGGGGGTTAAGCATCATGGCGTTGATTAAAGCAAAACCAACTTCACCCGGCCGTCGCTTCGTTGTCTCGGTCAAGACCCCTGGATTGCACAAGGGCAAGCCGTTCGCCGCTTTGCTGGAAAAGAAATCCAGGACCGGTGGTCGTAACAATGCCGGACGCATTACCACACGCCATATCGGTGGTGGGCACAAGCAACACTATCGCGTCATCGACTTTAAGCGTATCAAGGACGGCATCGACGCCGTGGTTGAGCGCATCGAGTACGATCCCAACCGCAGCGCGCACATCGCCCTGTTGAAGTACATGGACGGCGAGCGTCGTTACATCATCGCACCCAAGGGTGTAGCGGAAGGCGACAGGCTGCGTTCCGGCGACGATGCCGGCATCAAGAATGGAAACTGCCTGGCACTGCGCAACATCCCGGTGGGTTCGGTCGTGCACTGCATCGAGCTGAAGCCTGGCAAGGGTGCGCAGATTGCGCGCTCGGCCGGTACTTCGGCACAGTTCGTCGCACGCGATGGCGCTTATTCTACGCTGCGCCTGCGTTCTGGCGAGATGCGCAAGGTATTGTCAGACTGTCGCGCCGTGATCGGCGAAGTCGGCAATGGCGAGCACAGCCTGCGTTCGCTGGGTAAAGCCGGTGCGACGCGCTGGCGCGGTGTTCGCCCGACCGTGCGCGGTGTGGCGATGAACCCGGTTGATCACCCGCATGGTGGTGGTGAAGGTCGTACTTCCGGTGGTCGTCATCCGGTTTCGCCCTGGGGTACCCCGGCCAAGGGATTCAAGACACGTTCGAACAAGCGCACCGACAACCTGATCGTGCGTCGTCGGAACAAGAGGTAAGCATAGATGCCACGTTCACTGAGAAAAGGCCCGTTTATCGATCAGCACCTGATGAAAAAGGTGGTGACGGCGGTTGAAACCAACAACAAGCGTCCGATCAAGACCTGGTCGCGGCGTTCGATGGTGGTGCCGGAGATGGTTGGTCTGACCATCGCCATCCATAACGGTCGTCAGCACGTGCCGGTATTGATCAACGAAAACATGGTGGGCCACAAGCTCGGCGAATTTTCGCTGACGCGTACCTACCGTGGACACACCGTCGACAAGAAAGCGAAAAGTAGGTAACTGATCATGCAAACCAGTGCAAAACATCGTCACGCCAAGATATCAGCGCAAAAGTGCCGACTGGTAGCTGATCAGGTGCGTGGCCTGCCGGTTGAAAAGGCGCTGACCCTGCTGACTTTCAGTAACAAGAAAGCGGCAGTGCTGGTGCGCAAGGTGCTCGAATCGGCGATTGCCAACGCCGAGCACAACGACGGCGCCGATATCGACGAACTGAAGGTCGCCTCGATTTTTGTCGATCAGGGACCCAGCATGAAGCGTATGCGCGCTCGTGCCAAGGGACGTGGAAACCGAATTTTAAAGCGCACCAGTCACATTACCGTGACTGTCGCGGATAGTTAAAGAGGCCAGCATGGGGCAAAAAGTACATCCAACGGGATTTCGTCTGGGCATTGCCACCGACTGGACTTCCAAGTGGTATGCGGATACGGCAGATTTCGCGGATTTTCTCGCCGAAGATCTCAAGATTCGCGAGTTTCTGAAAAAGAAGCTGGCGCAGGCCGCGGTGAGCCGTATCCAGATCTCGCGTCCGGCGAAATCGGTAGCGGTCACGATTCACACCGCGCGTCCGGGCATCATCATCGGCAAGAAGGGTGAAGATATCGAGCGTCTGCGCATCGAAGTGGCCGTCGCTGGTTTCGGTGCACCTCAATAACGTCAAGATCAGCATCGAAGAAATTCGCAAGCCCGAACTGGACGCGCAGCTGGTTGCCGAAGGTATTGCCTCGCAGCTCGAGCGTCGCGTCATGTTCCGTCGCGCCATGCGCCGTTCGGTCACCAATGCGATGCGCATCGGTGCCGAGGGCATCAAGATTAATGTTTCGGGCCGTTTGAACGGTGCTGAAATTGCGCGTAACGAGTGGTATCGCGAAGGTCGAGTGCCGCTGCATACGCTGCGCGCCAACGTCGATTATGGATTTGCCGAAGCGCTGACAACTTACGGCATCCTCGGTGTCAAGGTCTGGATTTACAAGGGCGAAGTATTCGACCTTGAAACCAAGGACTCGAACAACCCGCAGGCGGCAAAGTAAGAGAGTCGAGATATGTTACAGCCTAAAAGAACCAAATTTCGCAAGCAGTTCAAGGGTCGCAACCGCGGCCTGGCGACCACTGGCAGCAAAGTCAGCTTCGGTGAGTTCGGCCTCAAGGCCGTCGAGCGCGGTCGGATCACTGCGCGTCAGATCGAAGCGGCACGTCGTGCCATGACGCGTCACATCAAGCGTGGCGGCAAGATCTGGATCCGCGTGTTCCCGGACGTGCCGGTATCGAAGAAGCCGCTCGAAGTGCGCATGGGTAAAGGCAAGGGCAACGTCGAGTTCTGGGTTTGCAAGATCCAGCCTGGCCGTGTGCTCTATGAGATGGAAGGTGTCAACGAAACCATCGCGCGCGAGGCGTTTCGTCTGGCTGCAGCCAAGATTCCTTTCAAGACAACATTTGTTTTCAGGACAGTAATGTAATGAATGCTGCAGAACTACGTGGAAAGTCAG
Source organism: uncultured Gammaproteobacteria bacterium (assembly GCA_963835795.1). GTDB lineage: Bacteria > Pseudomonadota > Gammaproteobacteria. The sequence goes on along the minus strand of CAWIHJ010000049.1, from coordinate 22,809 downwards.
AAAAGGAGCTGCGCGACGAGTTGCTTGCGTTGCGTCGCGAACAGTTCAACCTGCGCATGCAGAAGGGCGTCAATCCGGATGCGATCCGCAACGACAAGATTACCGCAGTGCGACGTAATATTGCGCGCGTCAAGACTGTAATGAACGAAAACCGTCGGTAAAACCGCGGGCCAGAACACGGGTGAGAAAAAATCATGAGTGAAAAGGTTTTAAGAATTCAGACCGGTTCGGTGGTCAGCGACAAGATGGACAAGTCAGCCGTGGTATTGATCGAGCGTCGGGTCAAGCACCCGATTTACGGCAAGTTCATGAGAAAGTCGACCAAGCTGCACATTCATGATGAAAACAATGAATGCGGTATCGGCGATACCGTGCAGATTTCCGAATGTCGTCCGATTTCCAAGACCAAGTCCTGGACGCTGGTCAAGATCGTCGAAAAAGCCAACTAGAGCGCGCAGGAAAGCTATGATTCAAATGCAAACAGTTTTGAACGCCGCCGACAACAGCGGTGCGCGCAAGGTGCAGTGCATCAAGGTGCTCGGTGGTTCCAAGCGTCGCTACGCGGCGATTGGCGACATCATCAAGGTCAGCATCAAGGATGCGATCCCGCGCGGCAAGGTCAAGAAGGGTGAAGTCTACAACGCCGTGGTGGTGCGTACCGCCCACGGTGTGCGTCGGCGCGACGGTTCGGCGATCAAGTTCGACGGCAACGCGGCGGTTATTCTGAACAATAACCTGCAGCCGATCGGCACCCGTATCTTCGGCCCGGTCACGCGCGAACTGCGCGGTGAAAAGTTCATGAAGATTATTTCGCTGGCACCTGAAGTGCTCTAGCTGGATCAAGGTTATGCAAAAGATTAAAAAAGGTGACGAAGTCATCGTGATCGCGGGCCGCAGTAAGGGCCAGCGTGGCAGCGTGCTGAGGCGCGTTGGCGAAGATCGTCTGCTGGTGGAAAACGTCAACATGGTCAAGAAGCACGTCAAGGGCAACCCGCGCAGCGGCGAGACCGGCGGCATCATCGATCAGGAATCGCCGATTCAGATTTCCAACGTGATGCTGTTCAACCCGCACACCCAAAAGGGTGACCGGGTCGGCTTCAAGACGCTGGAAGATGATCGCAAGGTTCGTTACTTCAAGTCTAACGGCGAAGTCGTGGATATTTAGGAATAGATTTGGAATAAATGATGACCAGATTAGAACAATATTATCGGGACCAGGTGACCAAGGATCTGCAGGCGCAGTTTTCCTACAAGTCGCCGATGGAAATCCCGCGCATCACCAAGATCACCCTGAACATGGGTGTCGGTGAAGCTTCACAGGACAAGAAGATCGTCGACAACGCGGTCGGAGATCTCACTTTGATCGCGGGTCAGCAACCCGTCGTAACCCTGGCCAAGAAGGCGATAGCGGGTTTCAAGATTCGCGAAGACATGCCGATTGGCTGTAAGGTGACTCTGCGTCGCGCGCGCATGTATGAATTTCTCGACCGCCTGGTTAACTTCTCGATTCCGCGGATTCGAGATTTTCGTGGCCTCAGCGCGAAAGGGTTTGATGGCCGCGGTAACTACAACATGGGAATGACCGAGCAGATCGCCTTTCCCGAGATCGACTACGACAAGATTGACAAGCTGCGTGGCCTGAATATCAGCATCACGACCACGGCCCGCACCGACGACGAAGGGCGCGCGCTGTTGGCGGCTTTTCAGTTTCCTTTCAGAGGTTAGACGAGTTTAGATTATGGCTAAGAATTCCATGGTTCAGCGTGAATTGAAGCGTACTCGCCTGGTGGCGAAATACGCCGAGAAACGCAGCGAGTTGAAGCGAGTCATCAAGAGTGCAGACTCGACTTATGACGAAAAGATGGCTGCTGTAGAAACACTGCAGAAACTGCCGCGCGATTCCGCCGCGGTGCGCCAGCAGAATCGCTGTCGCGTGACCGGAAGACCCCATGGTGTTTACCGGAAATTTGGCCTGTGCCGTAACAAGATCCGTGAAGCCGCCATGCGTGGCGACATTCCGGGCCTGGTCAAGGCAAGCTGGTAAGAGGAAAGAGATGAGCTTACAAGATCCAATCGCCGATATGCTGACTCGCGTGCGCAATGCGCAAAAAGCGAGCAAGCAGACCGTGAAAATGCCTGCGTCCAAGCAGAAATCGCGCATTGCCGCGGTGCTGAAGAACGAGGGTTATATTCGTGATTTCAATGTTTCGGAAGACAAACTGAAGCAATTGATCATCGAGCTGAAGTATTACCAGGGCAAGCCGGTTATCGAGGAAGTGAAGCGTATCAGCCGTCCCGGGTTGCGTATTTTTAAATCGAAGGATGAACTGCCAACGATCAACGGTGGTCTGGGTATCGCGATCATTTCTACCTCTAAAGGGGTGATGACCGATTCGCAGGCACGAGCCGCTGGATTCGGTGGCGAAGTCATCTGTTCGGTTGTGTAGGTTAACGACATGTCGAGAATAGCGAAAAAACCGATCGAACTGCCCAAGGGCGTCGAGTTGAGTATCAAAGGTCGCGAAGTTTCCGCCAAGGGACCCAAGGGTTTCCTCACGGTGACCCTGCACGATGCCGTTGAACTCACGCAGGAAGACAATATCCTGAGTTTTGCGCCGCGCGATAGCCGGCAATCATCGCTGGCGGTGACCGGCACCATGCGTTCGGTGGTTAACAATATCATCGAAGGCGTGACCAACGGTTTCGAAAAGAAGACTGCAACTGGTCGGCGTTGGTTATCGTGCGCAGGCGCAGGGCAAGCAACTCAACCTGTCGCTCGGCCTGTCGCACCCGGTGAACTACCAGGTACCCGAAGGTATCGAAATCGAGACCCCGGCGGCCACCGAAATCGTGGTGCGTGGCTGCGACAAGCAACGCGTCGGTCAGGTCTGCGCGGAAATTCGCGCGTTCAGGCCACCCGAGCCCTACAAGGGCAAGGGTGTTAAATACGTTGACGAAGTAGATCGTCAGAAAAGAAGCGAAGAAGAAGTAGGTCACTATGGATAAGAAACAATCCCGAATCAGACGTTCGCGTCGTACGCGTGCCAAGATTGCATTGCTGGGCGTTAATCGTCTGTGCGTGCATCGTACACCGCGTCACACTTATGCGCAGGTGTTCTCCGGCGAAACCGGCAAAGTGGTTGCTTCGGCTTCTACGCTGGCGGCTGATGTCAAGAGTGCGATCAAGTACTCGGGCAATATCGATGCCGCGGCGGCCGTCGGCAAGGCAATTGCCGAAAAGGCGAAAGCTGCGGGTATTGAAACGGTGGCTTTCGATCGCTCAGGATTTAAGTATCACGGTAGAGTCAAGGCCCTGGCCGACTCCGCCCGTGAAAATGGTTTGAAATTTTAGACGCGCTTAAACCGCGGAGATTCGAATGGCAGATCCCAGAAATACACAGGCTAGCGACGATTTGATGGAAAAACTGGTCGCGGTCAATCGCGTGGCCAAGGTAGTCAAAGGCGGTCGTCAGTTTGGCTTTACCGCGTTGACCGTGGTCGGTGACGGCAACGGCAAGGTTGGATTCGGTTACGGCAAGGCGCGTGAAGTGCCGCTGGCCATACAAAAAGCCATGGAAAAGGCACGCGCCAACATGATTACCGTTTCGATCAGGAACGGCACCCTGCAGTACCCGTTGAACGCGCGTCACGGTGCGGCCAGGGTGTATATGCAACCGGCCTCTGAAGGTACCGGTGTTATTGCCGGTGGCGCCATGCGTGCTGTTTTCGAGGCGGTTGGTGTGCACAACGTTCTGGCCAAATGTAACGGTTCGCGTAACCCGATCAACCTGGTGCGCGCGACGATCAACGGTTTGAAGGAAATGAAGGCTCCCGAAGATATTGCCGCCAAACGTGGCAAGACGGTCGAGGAAATTACAGGTTAACGTGATGGCTGACGAAGAAAAGACAGTTAAGAAAGCTGCGGTTAAAAAAGCCGCGCCCAAGAAAGCAGCACCCAAGAAAGCTGCGGCCAAGAAGGCCGTTGCCAAAAAGGATGTAGCCGAGAAAGCCGGCGTGCGGCAAAAGCGAAAAAAGCGGCCGCACCAAAAGGCGATTCTGCGGTCAAACGTCTGAGCGTGACCCTGGTGCGCAGCAAGCATGGTCGGCTGGCCTCGCACAAGGCCTGTGTTGCCGGTCTCGGTCTGCGCCGTATGCATCAGACCGTGCAGGTGATCGATACTCCGGAAAACCGGGGCATGATCAACAAGGTCCACTATATGCTGAACGTTGAGGAAGCGTGATGTACCTGAACAGTTTAAAACCCGCCAAGGGCTCCAGACAAAGCATCCAAGCGCGTCGGTCGGGGCATTGGCTCGGGTTCGCGGCAAGACTGCGGGACGTGGCCACAAGGGTCAGAAATCGCGTTCCGGTGGCAGTGTGCGCGTCGGGTTTCGAAGGTGGTCAAATGCCGTTGCAGATGCGTTTGCCGAAATTCGGCTTCACCGCGCGCAAGATCGCGTTTTTCGGCGCAGGTGCGTCTCAGCGAAATCGAGAACTCGCGGTCTCGACGACCATCACGCCTGAAAGGCCTGGTGGAAGCAAACCTGGTGCCGCAGCAGACTCGCCAGGCGAAGATCTTTCTGTCGGGTGAATTGAAGCGCAAGGTCAGTGTCGATGACAGCGTTGCTGTTACCAAAGGCGCGCGCGCGGCCATCGAAGCCGCTGGCGGCCAGGTAGACAAGGCGTAAACGTGGCCGGACCTTCCGCACAACAGATCGCAGGCAGCCTATCGGGTGGATCGCTGCGCGAATTGCGCAAGCGCATCTTTTTCGTGATTGCGGCTTTGATCATATTCCGTATCGGCACCTTTATTCCGGTACCCGGGATCGATATCAACGTCATGCGCGAAATATTCGACCAGCAGCGCACCGGCATCCTCGGCATGTTCAACATGTTTTCCGGTGGCGCGCTGGAGCGTATGTCGATCTTTGCGCTCGGCGTCATGCCTTATATCTCGGCGTCGATCATCATGCAATTGCTGACGGTAGCTGTGCCGACGCTCGAGCAATTGAAGAAAGAAGGTGAGTCGGGGCGTCGCAAGATTACCCAGTACACGCGCTACGGCACCGTGGTACTGGCGACTTTCCAGTCCATCGGCATCTCGATCGCATTGTCCAGCCAAAGCGGCAGCGGTGGTGCGGCACTGGTGGTGAACCCGGGTCCATCGTTCGTGTTTACCGCGGCGGTTACGCTGGTCACCGGCACCATGTTCCTGATGTGGCTGGGTGAACAAATCACCGAACGCGGTATCGGCAACGGTATCTCGATCCTGATCTTCGCCGGTATCGTTGCCGGATTGCCGTCGGCAATCGGTGGCACATTCGAACTGGTGCGTACCGGTGAATTGAATTCACTGGTGATACTTGCTCTGTTCGTAGGAGCACTCGGTGTCACTTATTTTGTGGTCTTCGTCGAACGCGGGCAGCGGCGCATTACGGTGAACTACGCCAAGCGCCAGCAAGGGCGCAAGATGTATGCGGCGCAGAGCAGCCACCTGCCGTTGAAACTGAATATGGCCGGCGTCATTCCGCCAATTTTCGCCTCCAGTATCATCCTGTTTCCGGCAACGCTGGGCAGCTGGTTCGGGCAGGCTGAAGGTATGCGCTGGTTGCAGGACCTGTCCGCAACCCTGTCACCGGGACAACCGCTGTACGTCATGTTTTATGCCGCCGCGATCATCTTCTTCTGTTTCTTCTACACCGCGTTGGTATTCAATTCGAAAGATACCGCGGAGAACCTGAAGAAATCGGGTGCGTTTATTCCAGGTATCCGTCCGGGTGATGCAGACCGCCAACTACATCGATGGCGTTATGTCGCGTCTGACCCTGGTCGGTGCGATGTACATCACCGCGGTGTGTCTGTTGCCGGAATTTTTGATCTTGTTCTGGAACGTGCCGTTCTACTTCGGTGGTACGTCGTTGCTGATTATTGTGGTCGTGGTGATGGATTTCATGTCACAGGTGCAAGCGCATCTGATGAGTCATCAGTATGACGGGTTGATGAAAAAATCGAATTTTAAGGGATATGGCGGCGCCGGTGTGGTTCGCTAGATGTCCGGGAATAGGGTAAGGCCATGAAGGTAAGAGCTTCCGTAAAAAAGATGTGCAAGAACTGCAAGATTATCCGTCGCAACGGTTCGGTGCGCGTGATCTGTACCGATCCGCGTCACAAGCAGCGCCAGGGTTAATCCCCGGGTTATTTGCAGTGATGATTGTTTTATTGAATTTTGGGCGAGCGACAGCTAGAATCTGCGCCCATTTTGGCCAAAGCGCCTAGGAGAACTGAGTTTTTATGGCTCGTATTGCAGGTGTAAACATACCGGATCACAAGCACACCGTGATCGCATTGCAGGCAATTTTTGGCATTGGCGCTACGCGCTCGGCCGAAATTTGCGAAGCGACCGGCATCAATCCCGCGACCAAAGTGCGCGAATTGAATGAAGAACAACTGGAACAGATTCGCTCGCGTATCGACGGTTTAACCACCGAAGGTGATTTGCGGCGCGAAATTTCCATGAACATCAAGCGTTTGATGGATCTCGGCACCAACCGCGGCATTCGTCATCGTCGTGGGTTGCCGGTACGTGGACAACGCACCAAAACCAATGCGCGTACCCGTAAGGGACCACGTCGCCCGCTGAAGCGCTAAGCCCGGATTAACAGGCCCATTATTTTTTAGGAATAGTTATGGTTGATAAAGCCCGTACCAAGAAGAAAACCAAACGCGTCGTGTCGGACGGTGTCGCGCATATCCACGCGACCTTTAACAATACGATCGTCACCATCAGCGACCGTCAGGGCAACGCTCTGAGCTGGGCGACTGCCGGTGGTTCGGGTTTTCGTGGATCGCGTAAATCCACACCGTTTGCGGCGCAGGTAGCGGCGGAACGCGCCGGCCAGGTTGCCCAGGAAATGGGTATGAAGAATCTCGAAGTCATGGTCAAGGGACCGGGACCGGGACGCGATTCAGCCGTTCGCGCGCTGAATGCCATCGGTTTCAAGATTTCACGCATCGATGACGTAACTCCGATACCGCACAACGGTTGTCGGCCGCCAAAGAAACGTCGTGTATAGGCAGGAACTGTAATGGCAAAATATATCGGACCAAAATGTAAACTGATGCGTCGCGAAGGTGCAGACCTCGGTCTGAAATCCTCGCGTCGTGCGGTCGATACCAAGTGTAAGATCGATAATCCTCCCGGCATGCACGGTGCGGGTACGCGCAAGCCGCGTCAGTCGGACTACGGTCTGCAGCTGCGCGAAAAGCAGAAACTGCGTCGCATTTACGGCATCCTCGAGCGCCAGTTTCGTAACTACTACAAGGAAGCGTCACGGCTGAAAGGTTCAACCGGTGAAAACCTGTTGCAACTGCTGGAAACGCGACTCGATAACGTGGTTTATCGCATGGGTTTTGGTTCGACACGCGCGGAAGCCAGGCAACTGGTGAGCCACAAGTCGATCATGGTGAACGGCTCGATTGTAAACATCCCGTCCTACGTGGTAGGTGCCGATGATATCGTCAGTGTGCGTGAGAAATCCCGCAAACAGGCCCGTATCGCCGAATCCATGGCGCTCGCCGAACAGATCGGATTCCCCGGCTGGATTGACGTAAACCTGGGCAAGTTCGAAGGTGTTTTCAAGGCAGTACCTGAGCGCAGCGATCTGCCGCCAGATATCAACGAGCAGCTCGTCGTTGAACTTTACTCCAAATAATTAGCGGATTTTTTATGTCTAAAATGTACTCTGATTTACTGAAGCCGAAGCATGTCAAAGTCGAAGAACAATCGACTTATCATGCGCGCGTTTCGATCGAGCCGCTGGAGCGCGGTTTTGGCCATACCCTGGGTAATGCGCTGCGTCGAATCCTGCTGTCCTCGGTGCGCGGTTGCGCCATCGTCGATTGCAGTATCGATGGTGTACTGCACGAATACACGACTATCGACGGCGTCCAGGAAGACGTCATCGATATTCTGCTCAACCTGAAAGGCGTGGGTATCATCATGCACGCCAAGGACGAGGCCACGCTGACGATGTCCAAGAAGGGTCCCGGTGTGGTAACCGCGGGCGATATCCAGCTCGACCACGACATCGAAATCGTCGATCCGGACTACGTGATCGCGACCCTGACCAAGGCAAAGAAGTTCGAAATGTCGCTGCACATCGTGAAAGGTCGTGGCTACCAGCCGGCAAATACGCGTCAGACTTCCGAAGAAGATGCGGCGCTTGGCCATCTGCAGCTCGATGCCTCGTTTTCACCGGTGCGCAAGATTGCCTACAGCGTCGAATCGGCCCGTGTGGAACAGCGTACCGACCTGGACAAGTTGATCATCGATATCGAGACCAACGGCACCATCGATCCGGAAGAGGCGATCCGTATCGCCGGCAGTATCCTCAAGGATCAGCTATCGGTATTCGTCAACCTGGAAGGTTCCGACGAAGAAGTCGATCGACGAGCCGGAATCGCACATCGATCCGATCCTGCTGCGCCCGGTCGACGATCTGGAACTGACCGTGCGTTCGGCCAACTGCCTGAAGGCGGAAAACATTTACTACATCGGCGATTTGATTCAGCGCACCGAAGTCGAATTGCTGAAGACTCCGAACCTGGGCAAGAAATCGCTGACCGAAATCAAGGACGTGCTGGCATCGTACAGCCTGTCGCTGGGTATGCGCCTGGAAAACTGGCCGCCGGCCAGTATTGATAACGACAAGTTGGCAAGTTAAGAGGTTTAGACGATGCGTCATCGCAACAGTGGGCGTCAGCTCAATCGCAACAGCTCACATCGCAAGGCGATGTTCAAGAACATGGCCGTGTCCCTGTTTGATCACGAAGTGATCCGCACCACGCTGCCCAAGGCCAAGGAACTGCGCCGGGTTGCCGAGCCGCTGATCACGCTGGCCAAGGAAGACAGCGTTGCCAATCGTCGCCTGGCCTTCAGCCGTTTGCGTGACAAGGCGGCGGTGGGCAAGTTGTTCGCCGATCTCGGCCCGCGTTACAAGGAGCGCCCGGGTGGTTACCTGCGCATCCTGAAATGTGGTTTCCGTTCCGGTGACAAGGCGCCGATGGCCTACGTCGAACTGGTCGATCGCCCCGATGCGGAATACGACGACGAGTAGCGTTACTGTCTCAGTCAATTTAAAAAGCCAGCCTCGTGCTGGCTTTTTTTTGCCCTGACGTGAAACTCACGTTTATTACTCGAGGGTTTACACGCTGCTCGAAATACGAGGACTGACCTCGATGGGCTGGAGCTTATGCGCCAGGCTTGATTATTGTTTGCTGCAAGAACTCGTGAATATGACCGACGACGCAAACCACCCACCACCCGCAGATCCTATGCCCGGCCCACACGCCCGTCTGGGTTACCTGTTGATCGCCTATACCGCGGCCGCGTTCGGGGTCGCGGGTGTATTCCTGCCGTTGCTGCCGGCGACGCCGTTTTTGCTGGTCGCGGTCTGGGCCGCACCCAGGGGGTCGAAGCGCGTGCACGACTGGATATACGCGCAGCCGCAGTTTGCGCGCCTGTTAAATGACTGGCACCAGCAGGGTGCGGTGCCACCGGGGGCGAAGTGGCTGGCCACGGCGATGATGATTGCCAGTTGGTCGTTTCTGGTCTGGCGTGAGTATCACTGGGGCGTAGTGCTCGGCATGAGCCTGTTTTTCATCTGTGTGGGTCTATTTTTATGGACTCGCCCCAACCCGAAGCATTGATTCAGGGAGTCGGCCAATGCCAGGGAAAGCCGGATCTAGCTGTTGATCACAAATGCAAATCCTTCCCCAAATTGGGAGGTGTTTAACATCCTGTAAATCGGGACATCATTAAATTAGCGCTGACACTGGAACCTGATGCACGCATATTCACCAGCTAAAATGCGGGCATTAGCCTTTCCGACCATGGTGTCTAGCCTGGCTAGACCACCATTTCCAGTAAAACGATAAACAGCAATATTTTGTGCAGGCTAATTGATTGTCCGGAAAGCGCTGTAACACAGCGGACTTGCATTGACTGACCAATAAACCTAAATCTGGTTACCCGGTTCCAGCGAGTCCGAGCAGCTGGGCCAGCCGTGGCCCCAGCGCCAGGGAAGGCCGGTGCAGGGACCGCCACCGAGGCGCACTGCCTGGTACATTAAATCGCTGGTCAAATCGATCAGTTCGACAATCTGCGCCTGCGGTAAATTGAGGGTTTGCGCGATTTCAGCACCCCGTTGCACCCCTGTCTGGCGCACGCAGGCGCGCAGCCTGGAATCGGATTGCTCGCGTGCTGCGAAACCGTTTTGCGTCTCACCGCGCCAGTAGTCCTGATCGTGCGCGAAACAACAATGCTCCCAGGGCGGTTGGTCACCGATGTAGTCGGCGAACGCCGGTAACGCATCGGCGAGGAAACTCCAGGTTTGTGACATGCCGCCACTGCAGCCGTCCGATTTGAACGGAGCAATGGTAATCCCGGGGCGCTGTTGCTGCGCGGCGAGGCGCTCCATCTGGGGCCGCTCCAGCGCTTCGGCAACGGCGTCCAGCGGGTTCTGGGCAGATATGCCGACGGGGCTAATCGCCAGCAGTATCAGTATTGATTTCAGGCAGGTTTTTATCATTCCGCACAAGGTAGCGGCGGTTGCAGTAAACTTCAAGTTGAACGGCTGAGTGCGCTTGTCACCACTGCGGATTTGAGATCAAGGAGTACGGGCTTGCCACTTGATTCTGCTATTTATTGACCCATTTAGTAGGATAAAGTGGCGATGGCACATGAGTTCGCCATAAAAACGCGAATAACCGGGAGTCCAAATGAAACGTATTTTCCTGTATCTGATGACCAACATGGCCATCATCCTGGTGCTTGGAATCACGCTGCGTCTGCTGGGTTTCGAAGGCATTCTCGACCAGCAGGGTGTTGACCTCGATATCAACAGTTTATTGCTGTTTGCCGCGCTGTTCGGCTTTGGTGGCTCGTTTATCTCGTTGATGCTATCGAAATGGACGGCCAAACGCTTTACCGGCGCCAGGGTGATTGAGACACCCCGCAACGCCACCGAGCAGTGGCTGGTAGCCACCGTGCGCCGCCAGGCGGAAGCCGCCGGAATCGGCATGCCGGAAGTCGCGATTTTCGATACGCCGGAGGTCAATGCGTTTGCCACCGGCATGTCGCGTAATAACGCGCTGGTTGCCGTCAGTACCGGATTGCTGCGCAGTATGAGCCAGGGTGAAGCCGAAGCGGTCATGGCGCACGAGATCACCCACGTTGCCAACGGTGACATGGTGACCCTGGCGTTGATCCAGGGCGTGGTGAATACCTTCGTAATTTTCCTTTCACGCGTGATCGGCCACGTGGTCGATCGGGTCATATTCAAGGTAGAACGCGGCCACGGCCCGGCATTCTGGATCACCGCTATCGTCTCCGAAATCCTCCTCGGTATCCTCGCCAGCATCATCGTCATGTGGTTCAGCCGGCGGCGCGAATTCAAGGCCGACGCCGGTGGCGCGCGTCTTGCCGGTTCGCACAAGATGATTGCCGCGCTGGAAAGCCTGAAACGCGCCAGTGGGCAGCCCCAGTTGCCCGATCAGCTCGCCGCGTTTGGCATTAACGGCGGTATCGGCGCCGGTATCAAGCGCCTGTTCATGACCCATCCGCCGCTCGACGAGCGCATCGCGGCCCTGCGCCAAGCGGCGCAAGGCGGCTAAACCGGGTGGTCAGCCGACGGTAGCACTGTTGTCGCCGGTGGTCGGCGCCGCTTGCCGCTCGCTGAAATAGTGCAGCATGCGGTACACCGAGGGTATCAATACCAGCGTGACCAGCATCGAGAAACTCAGGCCCCAGACGATGACAATCGCCAGCGGTCGCAGCATTTCCGATCCTTCGCCAAATCCCAGCGACAACGGCACCATGCCCATAACGGTGGTCAGGGTGGTCATCAGGATTGGGCGCAGGCGTAGTCTGGCCGCCTCGACGATGGCATCGAGCATGGCCAGGCCCTGGTCGCGTTCGATTTCGATTTGCTCCACCAGTACGATGGCGTTGTTGACGACGATGCCGGAAAGCATGATCAGCCCGAGCCAGATCGGCATCGAAATGGGTATGGACAGCCAGTAGATGCCGGCCGCCACACCGATCGATGCGAAAGGCACGCTGATCAATATCACCAGCGGGTTGCGCAGTGATTCGTATTGCACTGCCATCACCACGAACACCAGGAACAGTGCCAGGCCGAGCAACAGCATGCCCATGCGGCGACCTTCCTGCAGCGCCTTGAGTTCACCGCCGTCGTAGAGGCTGTACCCCTGGGGCAGGGGCAGATCGACAAGGCGTTCGTCGGCAAGCGCCTTGGCCTGTTCGGGGCCCAGCTCGTCGGAAAGCGAAGCGGTCACCTCGACGATGCGGCGCTGATTATCGCGCAGGATACTGGCCGGCGCCGGGGAGAACTGCACCGTGGCAACGTTGCGCAGCCGTACCGGTTGGCCGCGGTTCAGGCCGACCAGGATATTGCCGAGATCGTCGGGTGAACGAAACCCGGTGCGCGGCAGGCGCAGGCGCACGTCGTACTGGCGATCGCCATCGATAAAATCGGATACCACCAGGCCATCCAGCGCGACGCGCAGCGCGCGGCTGATATCGTCGACGCGAACCCCGAGGTCGGCCGCGCGCTGGCGGTCGATATTCACCGACACTTCGTTGCGGGTTTCCTCGTAACTGTGGCGCAGGTTGGTCAGCCCCGGTGTGCCTTGCAGGCGGGTGACCATGTCTTCGCCGATGCGTGTCAGGATATCGATATCCTGGCCTTGCACGCGCAGGCTGAAATCATCATCGCCCGAACTGATGCGCACACCGCGAATACCGCGTACCCGCATACGAATCTGTAATCCGATCAGGCCGAGGGCGGCGACTTCCTTCTGCATATCCTTGACCCACTGTTCGCTGCCACGCTTGCGCTGATTCAATGGGACCAGCTTGATGTCCAGCGATGCGGTATTGCCGGCCTGGTATTCGGAGCGGCCGAACACGCGACCGCCGGAAGAGGTGAACACGGTGGCGACGTCGGGTTGCGCCAGCAACAGGTTTTCGATGCGGGCGACGTATTCGTCGGTTTCGTCGAGACGCATACCGGACTCGCCGGTCAGGCTGATCGATATTTCTCCTTCGTCCATCTCGGGCAGGAAAATCTGTTTTCCCTCGGTAAACTGTGGGGCGGCAAACAGCATGAGTGGCAAGAGTATGGCCAGTGGAAGCCAGGGCACACGCAGCAGTAACCTTGTCAATCCCACGTATCCGCGTTGTAGCCAGCCGATGAAGTGTTCCATGGTGCGCTGCAACAGGTTTTGCTTGCGCTCGCGCACCCGTGCGCCGAGCGCCGGCACCAGGCTCAGGGCGACGATCAGCGAGGCGGCGATCGATGCCGAAATGGTGATAATCAGGTCACGAAACAACAAACCCACCAGGCCGCCGATAAACAGAAACGGCAACACGGCGGCAAGGTTGGTCGAGGTCGAAGCGACGATGGCGCTATTGACTTCGCGCGCCGCGTTGATCGGCGCCTCGAGGCCGCTTTCGCCCTGGCGCTGATGGCGTGTAATGTTTTCCAGCATGACGATGGTGTTGTCGACCAGCATGCCGATTCCGAGCGCGAGTCCACCGAGCGTCATGATGTTCAGCGTGAGTCCACCGAGTGCCATGATGACGAAGGTCACCATGATCGCCAGCGGGATCGCGGTGCCGATGATCAGCGTGCGGCGAATACTGCCGAGAAAAATGTAGACCACCAGCATCGCCAGCGCCGCCCCGGTCAGCGCCGCGAGCGATGCATTGCGCAGTGCGTGGCGCACGTAGGTCGACTGGTCACCGACGCGCTCGACCTGGATATCGGCAGGGATCAGATTTTCTTCGCGCATCCATTGCAGGCGTTCGTAAACCGCGTCGACCACGGCCACGGTATTGGCCGCCGGTTGTTTCTGCACCGACAGCTTGATGCCCGGGATGGCATTCAGGCGAATGCGAATTTTCTCGTCGTTGTGGCTGTCCATTACACGCGCTACGTCCGCGAGCCGCAGGCTGGTATCGGATTGCCCGCTTTTCCACAGCGGCAGCGCAGCCATGTCCTCGACGCTTTGAAAACGTCCGCTGGTACGCGCGCTGATTTCATGGCTGCCGGTTTGCAGGCTGCCGCCGGGGCTGTCCATGTTTTCGTCACTCAACACGGTCGAGATATCCTCGATGGTAAATCCGAATCCGCCGAGTCGCTCCTGGTCGACGACAACCTGGATTTCGCGTGTCAGCCCGCCGCCGACCTCGGCCGCGGCCACGCCCGGCAGGTTCAGGAACCACTTGGAAAAGGTGTAGTCGACCCAGCTGCGCAGCGCTACCGGGCTGCGGTCGGTGGAACTCACCACCAGTTCGAGTACCGGGATTTGCGATGGATCGCGCTTGTAAATCACCGGTGGATCGATGCTGTCGGGCAAAAAGCGCTTGGCGCGGTCCAGGCGCGTGCTGGCGTCGCGCAGCGCGAGGTCGATGTCGGTACCGTAGGGGAAACTCAGGTCGACCGAGCTGCGCCCCTCGGTGGAATTGGACTGTACCTGGATGGCGCCTTCGGTAATCGCAAGCTGCTCTTCGAGCTGGCGCGTCACCAGGTCTTCCATGATGCGCGCGGGCACACCCGAATCGTTGATGCGCACGCGCACCTCGGGATAGATCAGGTCCGGCAGCAGGTTGATGCCGAGGCGTTGCAGGGAACCGACGCCGAGCACCACCACGGCGAGCGCCAGCATACACACGCCGACGGGGTGGTAGATCGACCAGGCGGCAATGCCCCCGCTGCGAAATCGTTGTCGCATCGCGCTTATCCTCCTGCCGTGGGCGGCTCGATCTTGCCACCGGCATTGACGACGCGTACCTGCTTACCGGACTTGAGGCCGAGAAATCCCCGGTTAACGATTCGATCGCCGTCGACGACGCCATCGATAATTTCGATCGAGTCACCGATTTGCAAGCCGATGATCACCCCGACTCGGCTCACCTTGGAGTCTTCACCGAGACGGTAGACAAAACTGCCACGGCCGTCGAACTGCAGGGAATTGAGCGATATCAGGCGCCGCGGAGTTTCCGCGGTTGTCAGGGTGACGCGGCACAACTGGCCGGGCCGCGCGTTTTTCGGCACCGGGTCGAGCCGAATTTCGATCATGCCCTGGCGAGTCTGCGGGTCGACCTTCGGGGTGTATGCGCAGTATGCGCGCGACGAAACTGCGGTCGCCGAGACTGTCGATGCGAACTTCGACCGAATCGCCGATAGCGACGCGGCTGTGCAGTTGCTCGGGCACCTGTACCGCGGCCGTCATATAATCCGGATCGAACAGCGTCAGCAAGTGTTCGTTCAGGGCGACGATATCGCCGGGTTCCATCAGGCGTTCGCTGATAACCGCGGCAAAGGGTGCGCGAATCACGGTGCGCTCCAGCAGGGTGCGCTGCAGCGACTCCTCGGCGACCGCCAGTTCGAGCGCGGTGCCGGCCTTGGCCAGCAAATCCTCGCTGGAGAGATTACTCGACGCCAGCTTTTGCAGGCGCTTCATGTCGATTTCGGCCTGCTTGCGCGTTGCCACCGCCTTGGCCAGTTGGGCGCGCAGCACGGCATCGTCGAGGCGAGCGATCACCGTGCCCTGCTTGACCTTGTCCCCTTCGAAAAAAGGCAGTTCGACGATTCGCCCGGTCTGTTCTCCGTGCACGTGGACGGTGCGCGGCGCCTCGAGCGTGCCGGTCAGGGTTCGGCTGATACTGATCGACTGGCGTTTGACGACTTCGATTTCTACCGCGTGCGCCGGTCTATCAGCAGGCGCCTGCGCGGGCTTTGCCAGCGCCACCTCGCCAGCTTTATCGTCAGTCGGATTGCAACCGGACAAGGCTTGTAGCGACAACGCAAGAATCAGCAAGGTAAGGTTTCGGCTCGACACTCATTGGATCCGTTCAGGCACGGGTGAAATACTTTAGGGCGCATTTCCGGGCGGCGCAAGCCTTATCCGCATGTCGTTGCAGGCATGAGCGGCCGAAATCGTCCGGCCGCTACCGATGCGTTGTTTTGGTGCGTGCAACTAGCTCCGGCGAGCGCGCCAATAGCGCGGGTTGCCAGTTCGTTACCGAACCGATTGTGCCTGTCGAAAAACGCGGGTTGTAAACGCCTGCAATGATCGGGCCTGCGTCCGGCGGCGTCGCTTATTGAAGCTTGCCCTCGCTGTCAAACGCCATGGTGACGCCGCTCAGAGGTACGTGCACGGGAACCTTGCTCAACTGGGTAAACTCGTCGACGCGGGTTCCCTCGATGACCTTGCCGTTTTTGGTAGACGGCTGGTTGGCGTGTGACACGATGACCGCCGTTGGGTTTGATCAGCTTGTTCACCACCCAGGCCGCTTCCGCGGGACCGGTGGTAAAGGTGTCGCCGATATTGATGACCACCAGCTTGGCCCCGTAATGGCCTTTTACCACGGTCTTTTGCTCGGCTGTTATGCCAGTATCTCCCGAAAGGTAAACCACCAGTCCGTTGGAGAAAGTCAACACATAGCCGGTCGGCGGACCGGCGTAAGCGGTCAGGCCCGCGGCATCCAGCATGTCGCCGAGCTCGCCACCGATCATCGCTCCGGAAATCCCGTTGGAATGCACCGCGGGGACCGTGGTGATGGTGATGCCGCCGACCTTACGCTGTGCACCGAAGCGCACCAGTTTGGATTGTTTCGGATCGCCGCCCAGCGCTTTCAGTTTTTGCGAAAAAAACTTCGGCATTTCGCTACCGGTGATGATCGTCGCGTTCTTCGCCAGTGCGATATTGACCGTATTGGTATTGGGCAACGCGTCCACCGGAAACTTGGTGCTGCCACAGTCAGCATCGCCAACGCCGGCAATGTGCTTGTCGCCGACGTGATCGCCGTGCATGTGGCTCACCAGGATGCCATCAATTTTGCCGAGCCTTGGATCATCGGCGCCGGCCACGGTGCGGCCCGGATCGTACAGCACGCGGGTGCCATCCGGATCTTCCAGGATCAACGCCCGGTCGAGCTGGCAGAATTCACCCTCCTGGCTTCCCAGGGGCGTGATTTTGACGTCGGCGGCGATAGCCGCGGCGGTTGCGCCGGTCAGCGTCGTCAGCAGCAACGCGGCAAGGCAGGTGAGGGATTGATGAGGTTTTCATCGAGTTACTCCTTTGATCTTCGTTGTTGATTTTGATTAATTCGATGCGCGCGGTTCTATGCGATGTTCTGCGGTCAAATCGGTCTAGCGTATCAAATCGAGGATTTCGTCGCGACGCTGTTCCATCAGTGCCTGGTCGGCGCGGCTCTCGACATTCAGGCGCAGCAGCGGCTCGGTGTTGGAGCCGCGCAGGTTGAAACGCCATTCACCAAAATCCATGCTGAGGCCATCGCAGCGATCGGTTTCGTGGGGCAGGTCGGCGAAATGCGCCTCAACGCGCTGAATGGCGAGGTCGGTATCGGCTACCTGGGTATTGATTTCTCCGCTGACCGGATAACGCTCGATGCGCTCGTCGAGCATCTCGGCGAGGTTGCGGTTCTGGGTGCAGATCATGTCGCACAGCAGCAGCCACGGAATCATGCCGCTGTCGCAATAGCCGAACTCGCGAAAATAGTGATGGGCGCTCATTTCACCGCCGTAGATGCCGTTGACCTCGCGCATGGTTTCCTTGATGAAGGCATGCCCGGATTTGCTCTGCACCGCTTCGCCCCGGCTTTCCTCGATCAGCTCGATGGTATTCCAGGTCAGGCGTGGATCGTGCACGATGCGCTCGCCCGGATTCTGTTGCAGCAATTGCACGCCGAGCAGACCCACCAGGTAATAGCCTTCGATAAAGCGCCCGTTGTGATCGAACATGAAGCAGCGGTCGAAGTCGCCGTCCCAGGCGACGCCGAGGTCGGCGCCGTGCTCGACGATCGCGTCGATGGTCGCGCCACGGCCTTCGGGCAACAGCGGGTTGGGAATGCCGTTGGGGAAATGGCCGTCGGGTTGGTGATGAATTTTGATGAATTCGAACGGCAGGCGCTGCTCCAGCAGGTCGATGACCGGGCCAGCCATGCCATTGCCGGCATTGACGACGATTTTAAGGGGTTTGAGGCCTTCCGGGTTGGCGAGATAACCCAACAGGTGATCGACATAGGCCGCCGACAGGTCGGTTGGGGTGATCGATCCCTTGCGCTTTGCCTCGCTGAAGGACTCGTCCTCGGCGATACGCCGAATATCGACCAGCCCGCTATCGGCGCTCAGCGGTTTGGCGCACTCGCGCACAAACTTGAGGCCGTTGTAGTCCACCGGGTTGTGGCTGGCGGTAATCATGATGCCACCGTCGAGCTCAAGGTGAAATGCGGCGAAATACACTTGTTCGGTGCCGCACAGGCCGAGGTCGAGCACATCGACGCCGCTATCGGTCAGCCCGGCACACAGGGCGGCGAACAGGGACTCACTGGTGAGGCGTACGTCACGCCCGACGGCCACCTGCTGCGGCTTGATGAACTCGGCGTAAGCGCGCCCGATGCGATAGGCGATCTCTTCGTTTAACTCGTTCGGTACCTTGCCGCGCGCGTCATAGGCTTTGAAGCAGGTAATGGCTTTGCTCATGCAGATTCCTTTTGTGGTTCGACGGTTTGCAGAATGGCTTTCAGGTATTGCCCGGTATAGGAACGCTCCACCTCGGCCACTTCCTCGGGTGGGCCTGCGGCGATGATTTCACCGCCCTTGTCACCACCCTCGGGACCGAGGTCGATGATCCAGTCGGCGGTCTTGATCACGTGCAGGTTGTGCTCGATTACGGCAATGGTATTGCCGTGATCGCGCAAGCGGTGCAGCACGGCGAGCAATTGCTCGACGTCGTGAAAATGCAGCCCGGTGGTGGGTTCATCGAGCATGTACAGCGTACTCCCGGTATCGCGTTTGGATAATTCGCGCGACAGCTTGATGCGTTGTGCCTCACCGCCCGAGAGCGTGGTGGCGTTCTGCCCGAGCGTAATATAGGACAGCCCTACATCCATCAGCGTGTCGAGTTTGCGCTTGATGACCGGGATCGCGCTGAAGAAACTGGTGGCGTCTTCGACGGTCATTGCCAGCACCTGGTGGATCGACTTGCCCTTGAAGGTGATATCCAGGGTTTCGCGATTATAGCGCTTGCCCTTGCACACGTCGCAGGTGACATAGACATCGGGCAGAAAGTGCATCTCCACCTTGGTCACACCATCGCCCTGGCAGGCTTCGCAGCGGCCACCCTTGACGTTGAAACTGAAGCGGCCCGGCTTGTAGCCGCGCGAACGCGCTTCCTGGGTGCCGGAAAAGATTTCGCGGATCGGGGTGAACAGACCGGTGTAGGTGGCCGGATTGGAGCGCGGTGTGCGTCCGATCGGGCTCTGGTTGATGTCGATGACCTTGTCGAACTGATCGAAGCCGGCGCAGCTGTGATATTCGCCTGCAGTCAAGTTGCTGCCGTTAATCTCGATCGCGGCGAGCTTGTACAGGGTTTCGTTGATGAGCGTCGATTTGCCCGAGCCGGATACGCCGGTGATACAGGTCAGCAGGCCGACGGGTAACTCCATCGACACTGACTTCAGATTGTTGCTGCAGGCACCGTTGATGCGCACCATTTTGCTTGCGGTTGACCGCGGTTCGCCTGGCGGGGATGGCGATGGAACGCTTGCCGCTCAGGTACTGGCCGGTCAGCGAATGGGCATAGCTGGCAATTTCCTTTGCCGTGCCGGTGGCGACGATTTCACCGCCGTGGACGCCGGCTCCGGGTCCGATATCGACGATGAAGTCGGCCGCGTTGATGGCGTCTTCGTCGTGTTCGACGACGATAACGGTATTGCCCAGGTCACGCAGAAAGGTCAGGGTTTTCAGCAGGCGATCGTTGTCGCGTTGATGCAGGCCGATCGACGGCTCGTCGAGAATATACATCACGCCGACCAGCCCGGCGCCGATCTGGCTGGCCAGGCGAATTCGCTGCGCCTCGCCGCCCGACAGGGTTTCTGCACTGCGCTGATAGCGACAGGTAATCGAGGCCGACGTTGACCAGGAAGCTCAGGCGTTCGCGAATTTCCTTGGTGATCTTGGTCGGCGATCTCGCCTTTTTGACCCGGCAACTCGAGCTGGTTGAAAAACTTCAGCGCCTCGTCGATCGGCAGGCGTGCGATGCTGGCGAGATTACGCCCGGTAATAAAGACATGCCGCGCGGCCTCGTTGAGCCGATCACCCTGACAGGTCTGGCAGGGTTGATCAGAGAGGAACTTGGCGAGTTCCTCGCGCACCACGCTGGATTCGGTGTCGCGGTAGCGGCGTTTCAGGTTCGGCAAAATGCCTTCGAACGGATGTTTTTGCACGCGCTGATCGCCGCGCTCGTTTTGATAACTGAATTTGACCTCGTCGGGCGAACCGTTGAGGATCACGTCCTGAATCTGCGGGTCGAGTTCGCCAAAGGGCAGTTCCACGTCGAAACCAAAATGCGCGGCCAGCGATTGCAGCATCTGGAAGTAGTAGCCATTGCGCCGATCCCAGCCCCGAATCGCGCCGCCGGCGAGACTCAGCTCGGGTGACTTGACCACCAGCCGCGGATCAAAGAACTGCATGGTGCCGATTCCATCGCATTCCGGGCAGGCGCCGACCGGGCTGTTAAAGGAGAACAGCCGTGGCTCCAGTTCGCTGATCGCATAGCCGCATTCCGGACAGGCAAAATTGGCGGAAAAACGCATTTCCGCGAAACCCGACTCGGCATTGATGGCGGCGATCTTGACGATACCGTCGGACAGGTGCAGGGCGGTTTCAATCGATTCCGCGAGACGCAACTTGAGATCCTGGCGCACCTTGAAGCGATCGACTACCACGTCGATATTGTGTTTCTTGCGCAATTCCAGTTTGGGTGGATCGTCCAGTTCGCACAGTTCACCATTGACGCGGGCGCGCAGGAAGCCCTGTTTCTGCAGGCTGTCGAACAGTTGCAGGTGTTCGCCCTTGCGGTTGCTGACGACCGGCGCGAGCAACATCAGGCGCTCGTTTTCCGGCAGCGCCAGCACCTGGTCGACCATCTGGCTGATGGTGCTGGCCTCGAGCGGCAGGTCATGAGTTGGGCAGCGCGGGGTGCCGACGCGCGCGAACAACAGGCGCAGGTAGTCGTAAATCTCGGTGATCGTGCCGACGGTGGAGCGCGGGTTGTGCGACGTTGTTTTCTGCTCGATCGAAATTGCCGGTGAAAGCCCTTCGATGTGATCGATATCGGGCTTTTCCATCACCGACAGGAACTGCCGCGCGTAGGTGGACAGGGATTCGACGTAGCGTCGCTGGCCTTCCGCGAAGATGGTGTCGAAGGCGAGCGACGATTTGCCCGAACCCGATAACCCGGTGATTACGATCAACTTGTCGCGTGGCAGTACGATATCGATATTCTTGAGATTGTGGGTGCGTGCACCGCGAACTGTGATTGATTCCATATCAGCTCGTGGCAGGGCGGGCACCATTCTGCACCCCAGTAGAGGAACAGCGGTCGGCCCTGCTCCCGGGCCAGGACGAAGGCGGCGTCGGCGTCGCCCTCGAACCAGGCCACCTCGGCAGGATGCCCGGCATCGACGTCGGCCACGTCGGCGGGTGCGCCGCTGCCCCCGCAGGCTCCCAGCACGAACAGAAGGACCAGCAGACTCGCAGCACACGCGAAACGCATCGTCGACACCTCCGGCGAGACCGGCGCGGCCTCGGTTCCCATGGCACGGTGCTCCAGTATCGCATCGCTCGGGCCGGGGTTGTACACTTCTGCCGCGTCGCTGGCCGCACCTCCCCACCGAGACCCGGGAATCGAAGCATGAAAGACGACGATCTCGAACCCACGATTCCGGACGACTCCACCCTGGGGTCGTCACCGGTGTCGCGCGGCGGGTCGCTGAAATTCGTCGAGAACTATCGCCTGCTTGCAGAAGCTCGGCGAGGGCGGCATGGGCGAGGTCTACCTGGCCGAGCAGCGCGAGCCGGTCCGCCGCCGGGTCGCGCTGAAGCTCATCAAGCGCGGGCATGGACACCGACGCAGGTCGTCGCCCGCTTCGAGGCCGAGCGCCAGGCGCTGGCGCTGATGGACCACCCCGGCATCGCCAAGGTCTTCGACGCCGGGCGCCACCGAGCGCGGCCGGCCGTACTTCGTCGATGGAGTACGTCGAGGGCGTGCCGATCACCGAGTACTGCGACCGGCACCGGCTGGCGACGCGCGAGCGGCTCGAGCTGTTCATGCAGGTCTGCGAGGGCGTGCAGCACGCCCACCAGAAGGGCGATCATCCACCGCGACCTCAAGCCGTCGAACGTCCTGGTCGACGATCCAGGACGGCGAGCCGGTGCCCAAGATCATCGACTTCGGCGTGGCCAAGGCGACGGCGCAGCGGCTGACCGAGCAGACGATGTTCACCGAGCTGGGCGCAGCTGATCGGCACGCCGGAGTACATGAGCCCCGAGCAGGCCGAGATGACCGGCCAGGACGTCGACACGCGCACCGACGTCTACTCGCTGGGCGTGCTGCTCTACGAGCTGCTGGTCGGCGCGCTGCCGTTCGACCCGAAGGAGCTGCGCGAGGCGCGGCTTCGACGAGATCCGGCGCAAGATCCGCGAGGACGAGCCGCCGAGGCCGAGCACGCGGCTGAGCACGCTCGGCGACGGACTCGACGGCAGTCGGCCGAGAACCGCGCGCACCGAGCTGCCGACGCTGCAGCGCGAGCTGCGCGGCGACCTGGACTGGATCACGATGAAGGCGCTGGAGAAGGACCGCACGCGGCGCTACGGCTCGCCGGCGGAGCTGGCGGCGGACATCCAGCGCTACCTC
>CAWIHJ010000048.1:0-15095 GCA_963835795.1 uncultured Gammaproteobacteria bacterium | reverse complement strand
ACCGGAAATCGATGACGACATCGAGATCGAAATCACCCTGCAGACCTGCGCACAGACACTTACCGCGCCAGCGGGGCCGGCGGTCAGCACCGTGCAACCGACCGATTCCGCCGTGCGTATCACACACAATCCCACCGGCGTGGTAGTGCAGTGCCAGACCGAGCGCTCGCAGCACAAGAACAGGGCAACGGCCATGAAGCTGCTGAACGTCCAAGCTGTACGAGCTGGAAATACTGACGCCGCAGCGCGGACAAGCAGGTGATGGAAGAGCCAAGGCGGATATCGGTTGGGGCAGCCAGATACGCTCGTATGTGCTCGACCAGTCCCGGATCAAGGATCTGCGCACCGGGCACGTGACCGGCAATACGCAGGCCGTGCTGGATGGCGACCTGGATCCCTTTATAGAAGCAAGTTTAAAGAGTGGACTGTAGGAGCGCTTCGCAAGCGCGATTACGATAAATCGGTTACCTTGTCGCGGACGCGGTCCGCTCCTACAATCCGAATGAAATTTACAAAGTGCAGGAAACTATGACTGACCATGCAAAACGCACTCATCGCACAGCGGCGCAGCAAGCTGCAGGCATTACGGGATGACGGTAACGCCTTCCCGAATGATTTCCGTCGCAACGCAATGGCCGGCGAGTTGCATGCCGAATACGACGGAACGGACGAATCCCTGAGGCGGAGCCCGTCAGGGTAAAAGTTGCCGGACGCATGATGGCCAAGCGTGTCATGGGCAAGGCTGCGTTTGCGCAGGTGCAGGACATGAGCGGGCGACTGCAGCTGTTCCTGCAACGCGACGCACTGCCGGAAGGTGTTGGGATGCCTTCTGCGTGGCGGACGAGAGTGAATGAACACACCCGCACACGTCGTCAACCTGTTGCTACTCACGCGCAAACCCAAAGCCAAACTCACCCACAGCCGTTGCAGCGCCATCGTCGCCGGCGCGCTGCTGCCGGACCTGGTGATCATGCTGTTTTACGGATGGCAGAAACTGCAGGGCACCGCCGAAACTCAGATCTGGTCGGTGGAGTACTACCGGCCGTTCTGGCAAGCCTGGATCGACAGCTTCAACTCGATTCCGCTGATCGGCCTCGCCATGCTGATTTGCTGGCAGACGCGCCGCACCCTGTTGCTGGTATTTTTCAGCAGCATGATGCTGCACGTGTTCGGTGATTTACCGGTGCATCACGACGACGCCCATCGAGCCTTTTTCCCGTTTTCCGACTGACGCTTTGCCAGCCCGGTTTCCTACTGGGACCCGGCCCACTATGGAAACCGGTTCAGTCCGTTCGAAATTATCCTGGTGCTTCCAGCCGCGCTTTACATGGCCTGGCGCCAGGCCCTGCTGCGTCCGTGGGTCGCGGTATCGACCGTGGTCTACCTGCTCTACTGGGTCTACGTGTTCAGCGCCTGGGCTTAGTCCGCAGGCCTCACCGCTTTAAGGCGTCCCACAGGACTCGCTGGGATATGCGGGCTAGCCGCATTTCTCACCGTTTTCCGTAGCGAGGGCGTCGAAAAGTGTGCTGTGGCGCGCCGCACAACCCAATGTGCCTCTGCACATTGGGGGAGAGGTCCGCGCCGGCGTAGTTTACTCTACGTTTAGCGGGCCGTAGGGAGTACGGCGTGCCACAGTGCGCTTTGCGGCGTCGGAATGCCGCACCACCGCAACAGGAACTCGCTGGGATATGCGGGCTAGGGCAACAGCGAATAATAATGTCCCATGATGCCAAAGAAGAGGATGGCGCCGATCCAGTGATTGTTGAGAAAGGCGACGAAGCAGTGTTCGGGCACGCGATCGTGGATCAGAAACTGCTGCCAGGCAAGTAGCGCCGCGGCGGCCGCAAGCGCGATGAAATAGATTGCCGAAAACTCGAGATCGATGCCCACCAGCAGCATCGCCAGCAGGAACAGGACTTGCAACAGGCCGATCATCAGGCACTCGTATTCACCGAACAGAATCGCCGTAGACTTGACGCCGATGCGCAGGTCGTCGTCACGGTCGACCATGCTGTAAATCGTGTCATAGGCAACCGCCCACACCAGCGTCGCCACGTACAGCAGCCAGGCTATTTTCGGCAAGCTGTCGGTTTGCGCGGCAAAGGCCATCGGCACCGACCAGCCAAAGGCGGCACCCATGTGCACCTGCGGCAGGTAGTGGTAGCGCTTCATAAAGGGATAACTCCCCGCCAGCAGGATGCCGCCAAACGACAGCCAGATAGTCAACTGGTTGAGCGTCAGCACCAGCCCAAAGGCGAGCAGTCCGAGCACCGCAAACACGCCCAGCGCTTCGCGCGCCGAAATCTTGCCGCTGGTCAACGGGCGTTCCAGCGTGCGCGCCACGTGCAGGTCGATGTCGCGGTCGGCGTAATCGTTGATTGCACACCCGGCCGAACGCATCAAAAACACACCGCAGACAAACACAAAAAGCACCCAGCCGTCGGGCGAGCCGTGACCGGCGATGGCCAGTGCCCACAGCGTCGGCCACAGCAGCAGCCAGGTGCCGATGGGTTTATCAAAGCGGATCAACTGAGCATACAGCCACAGTTTTTCGCCCAGGTTTGACGGTAGCAGGGGAAGTTTGAAAGCCGGGAATTTCACCAAAAATCGATGCGCCTCGTGAAAAAATCGTTACTATACGCGTTTCTTCCAGCAGGGCGAACCAATGATTCGCAGTTTCCGCGGGGTGACTCCCCGCATCGGCGCCAACAGCTATATCGACGAGTCCGCCGTGGTGATCGGCGACGTCGAAATGGGCGCAGACTGCTCGGTCTGGCCGCTGACGGTGATTCGTGGCGATACCAACATCGTGCGCATCGGCGACAACACCAACATCCAGGATGGCAGCGTATTGCACGTCACCCACGATGGCGAGTTCAGCCCGGGTGGTGCCGAACTACACATCGGCAGCCAGGTCACCATCGGTCACAAAGTGCTGCTGCACGGCTGTCGCATCGGCAATTACTGCCTGGTCGGCATGGGTTCGATCGTCACCGACAACGCGGTCGTCGAGGATCGCGTGATGATCGGTTCCGGCAGCCTGGTGCCACCCAACAAGGTACTCGAATCCGGTTACCTGTACCTCGGCAATCCGGTAAAACGCGTGCGCGCCTTGCGCGAGCGCGAGATCGAATTCCTCTCCTACGTGTCAGAACACTACGTCCTGTTAAAACAATCCTATTGAAGATCAACAGATGAAAACCTGGGAATGCATCGTTTGCGGTTTTATTTACGACGAAGCCGAGGGCTGGCCGGAAGACGGCATCGCCGCGGGCACCCGCTGGGAAGACGTGCCCGACGACTGGTTGTGCCCGGATTGCGGCATGGGCAAGGCCGATTTCGAAATGGTGGAAATTTGACGCCAGCCGCAATTTGTCATTGTGAACAGGTTACAAATCGCGCGAAATTCAGCAATATTCACCCATTTTTGACTATAAGTAATGTCTGCTTGCCGAATTCGGCAGGGGTTATCGATTACCGGAATAGGGTGGCGCAACATATGAAAGTCGTAAGAGCAGACAAAGAGGCTTCACCGAAGAACTCAAACCTGAGGAACTTCGACCTGACGGTCGAGGAAATCCGGATTACGCGAGCCATCAAAGAAATGACCGATGCCTTCGAACGGATTTCGCAGAATAACCCCGATCCCGCCAGGCTCGACTTTTACGGTTATGAAATCAAAAAACTGGAAGAGCAACTCGACGATATCCGCGAAAATACGCTGATTCGTTAAGCCCGTCTTAAATCCCCGTACGATCGGGGAACATCCCCCTCCTATCCCTGTTTTGGTTCCCATTGGCGCGCGATTTCGCGCAGGCCGTTGAGCGCCAGATCGAGGGTTTCCCGAAAGCGCGCGACTTCGGGGTAAACCATGTAGGCCGGGCGCTGCATGGTTGGTGCGCCGTCTACCACGAACAGCTCGCCGCGATCGATCGCCGGTTGCACCACGCGCATCGGAAAGTAACCCGAGCCACCATTCTGGCGGATGTATTCGAGCCCTAGCGAACCCAGCCCCACCGAAACGGCCGGAGTATCCATGCCCGGAAAGGCTTCTCCGTGCAGCCGACGAAACTCGGCACCCCAGTCGACAAACACGTAATCCTCGATCCAGCCATCGGACATCTTGCGCCGGTCGGTAGCGACCAGGATCAGCGTCTCTTCGAGTAAATCCTCGATTACCAGTCCCGGTGTCTGGCGCGGGTTGTACATGACTCCGATATCGAGCAGGCCGTCGGAGAGCTGGCGCATCAGGCTCGGCGAATAATCCGCCTCGACGTGGATCGCGATCTCGCTGGCATTGTGGCGCATCCACGGAATCCACCTGAGAATCAGACTGTCCCAGAGGCTTACCTGCGAACCGAGGCCGATACCGTGGCTGAAATTTTCCGGCAGCGAAATACGCTGCTGCGCCTGCTGCCACAGCCGTTGGATATTGAGCGCGTACTCGCGAAAATGCTGGCCGGCCGAGGTCAGTTCTACGCCGGAATGCCCGCGTTTGAAGAGGATCCTGCCAAAGCGCTCTTCCATCGCCTTGACGCGCGCGCTGACGGTGGACTGGGTGACGTGCAGGTTTTCGGCGGCGCGATTGAAATTCCCGCAATCGGAAATTTCCAGAAAGGTGCGGATGTGGTCTATTTTCACAGCAGTACTCAACTTCGGAGTCAATCGGATTATCCGATCATACTAGCCATAAAAATTTGTTTTTCAAATAGTTCTGATCATCTAAACTGAATCGCTCAACGGTCTAAATAAGAACAACTATGTTTTCTCGACTTTTCAGTCACATGACGGGCAATGCCGGCGGCGCCACTATTCTCGTATTCGGCCTGTTTGCCTTTTCCATCCAGGACATCATCATCAAGCATTTCAGTACCGGCTTCTCGGTGCTGCAGATCGTGTTTGTGCGGGGTCTGATTGCAATGGTGTTACTGCTGTTACTGTTTCGCCTGCTGCGCGAAACCATTTCGCTGGTATCGAAACGCCCGCTGTTGATGCTGCTGCGCGGCCTGATGGGGTTTTCCTCCTATACCTGCTACTACCTCGCGGTCGCGGCGATGCCGCTGGCAGAGGTCGCCTCGATTACCTTCACCATGCCGCTGTTCGTCACCGCCATGTCGGCGCTAATCCTGCGTGAAAAAGTGGGGGTACGCCGCTGGGGGGCGGTCATCATGGGTTTTGTCGGGGTGTTGATCATTCTGTCACCGAGCGGTGAGTTCAACGGTCTGGCGGTGGTGTTTGCCTTCCTCGCGGCACTCACCTATGCGAGCCAGACCATACTCACACGGTTTCTTGGCAGCCATGACCATGCACTAACCATTGCGTTTAACGCCATTTTCATATTCACCGTGGCCAGCGGCATCATCAGTCTGCTGATGTTCTACGGAGCCATCGAGGTGACTTCGAGCCACCCATCACTGGCCTTTTTCGGCCGCGACTGGGTTATGCCGCAAGGTTTTGACCTGTTATTGATGCTGGTGATCGGGTTGATCGCCGCGGTCGGGTTTTACTGCCTGTCGCAGGCCTACGTGGTCTCCGAAGCCAGCGCGATCGCGCCCTTCGAATTCACCTATATCCTGTGGGCGGTCGTCTTCGGCTATTTGTTCTGGAACGAAATACCCGGAACCACGACTTTTATCGGCATCCTCGTACTGGTATCCAGCAATCTCTACATCTGGTATCGCGAGCGCACCATCGGACTCAGCGAAACTGCCGTGCTACCGGTTCAGGCCACCGGCATCGCCGCCCAGGAAGAGCTGCAGGCCGATCAACCTCCCCACTGATAGGCGCTGGCAACAAAGCCGGCAACCGTATCCTGAAAAACCATGCGCGCGGCGCCCTGGCCGAGGCCATAACAGACCTGCAAGGGCAACAGATGTTCTTCCCGCGGATGGCAGTAAGCCGCGTGCGGGGCCGCCTGCCAATCTACCAGGCGCTGGCGGCGTTCAGCCTCGCTAAGCGCGAGATTAGTACAGGTATCCGCAAGCCACGCCTCGAATGCCTGGTTCTGTGCGTCTGGCGCATCGTCTGACTTGCTCATCAGGGCGTGCATGTTATGGAATGAAAATCCGGATCCAAGCACCAGCAGGTTGTCGGATTTCAACTCGCCGAGCGCCTCGCCAATGCGCACATGCAACTCGGCATCGAGGCCGGCGCGCAGCGAAACCTGGATGCAGGGTATATCGGCCTGTGGATACATCAGCAGCAGCGGCACGAAAACGCCGTGGTCCAGTCCCCGCTCATCATCGAGGCGGGCTGCGATGCCTGCCTGTTGCAACAGCCCGTGCACTCGGCTCGCCAATTGAGGGTCGCCGGGCGCGGGATAGCGGTAGTCATAGGTTTCCGCCGGAAAACCGTGGTAGTCGAACAATAGCGCTGGAGCCGACGCCGCGGTGATCGCGACCTCGGCCTCTTCCCAGTGCGCGCTGACCACGACTATGGCATCGGGTTTATCGATGGTGGCAGGGTAGGCGCGCAGAAAGCGGTTGAGATTGGCGTGCGCGGGATCATTCATCAACGGCAGCGGACCGCCGCCATGCGGGATGTAAACTACGCTTGCGCACTCAGCCATCGCTCAACAGCCTGTCGAGTGCGGCGCGCAATTCGGCATCGATGTCCGGGTTGCTGATCGCGCCCCGATCCTTGTCGAAATTATCGTAAAAGGAGGGCAGCGATACGCTGCCGTGAACCTCACCACCAAAGCGGGGGATCTGGCTCGCCGCCAGTTCCAGCACCGATTTACCGCCGCGGCCGCCCGGTGACGTGGCCAGCAACACCATGCGCTTGCCCTGGTACACCTTGGGTTCGATGCGTGAGGCCCAGTCATAAATGTTTTTATACGCCGCGCTATAACAGCCGTTGTGCTCGGCAAAGGAAATGATCAGCGCATCGCTGGCCTGTAACTTTTGCAAAAACGCCCGCGCCAGCGCGGGCTGGCCAAGTTCGGCCTCACGGTCAACGCTGAACAGCGGCAACTCGTAGTCATTCAAGTCCAGTATCTCGACCTCGGCAGCGTCGATCAGGCTGGCCGCATAAGTCACCAGCTGCTTGTTGATCGAGTTGCGACTGGTGCTCGCGGCGAAACAGGTCACCAGCGGCATTATTGCGCCCTCATCAAAATAAGGTTTTCACGATTGATCAATTCCGGGTCGTCCTGGTAACCGAGAATCTCCGGAATCGCGGCGCTGGCCTTGCCGATGATTTGCTTGCACTCATCCGATGGGTAATTGACCAGGCCACGCGCCACTTCGCTGCCATCCGGCGCGAGGCAGGCGACGACTTCACCCCGGTTAAAGATTCCACTTACCGCCTTGACACCGATCGGTAACAGGCTCGCATTACGATTAACCAGCACGTCTACTGCGCCGTCGTCGAGGGTCAGAGAACCGGCGCAGCGCATGTGGCCAGCCAGCCATTGCTTGCGCGCCGCGAGATGGCCTTCGCTGGCCTCGAGGAAAGTGCCGAGCGTCTCGCCCTGCACCACGCGAGTAATCACCTGCGCTTCGCGCCCGGAGACGATCACCGTGTGCGTCCCGGAACGCGCCGCCAGCTGCGCCGCGCTGACCTTGGTCTGCATCCCGCCACTACCCAGGTGACCGACGCTAGGCCCGGCGAATTCGGCGAGTTTCGGGTCGCGCGCATCGGCGTGTTTTATCAATTTAGCCTGTGGATTGCTGATCGGATTGTCATCGTACAACCCTTGCTGGTCGGTGAGTATGATCAGCAAATCGGCTTCGATCAGGTTGGCGACCATGGCCCCCAGCGTATCGTTATCACCAAAACGGATTTCTTCATTGGAGACACTGTCATTTTCGTTGACCACCGGAACGGTACCGTATTTGAGCAGCGCGCGCAGCGTAGCGCGCGCGTTCAGGTAGCGGCGCCGATTCGACAGGTCGGCATGGGTTAGCAGGATTTGCGCGCTGTGAATGCCATGCGCCTGGAAACAGACTTCGTAGGCCTGCACCAGGCCCATCTGCCCGACCGCGGCCGTCGCCTGCAAATCGGAAATACTGGTTGGCCGCGATTTCAGGCCGAGCCGGGTAATGCCTTCCGCGATCGAACCCGACGACACCAGCACCACGTCGACACCCTGCTCGCGCAACTGCGCCATCTGTTCGGCCCAGGCCGCGATCATCTCGCGGTCGAGGCCCTTGCCGCCGGCGGTCAGCAGCGTCGAGCCGATCTTGACCACGACCTTGCTATATCGATTCATCGGTCTCCAGAAAATCCATGATGTCCTGGCACAGCGCGTCCACGCCGGCGCCGTTGATGGCGCTGATGCTGTACAGCGGGCCCTTCCAGTCCATCTCCTGCGCAATTTCGGCACAGATCGCCTCGCGCTCATCGGGCGGCAACAAATCGGTCTTGTTCAACACCAGCCAGCGCGGCTTTTGAAACAGCGATTCATCGTAGCGCTTCAGTTCACGCAGAATCTTTCGCGCGGAGTCGACCGGACTATCGGCACCTTCCTCGGGCAGCAAGTCGATGATGTGCAATAACAGGCGGGTGCGCTGCAAGTGCTTGAGAAACTGAATGCCGAGGCCAACGCCGTCGGCGGCTCCCTCGATCAGCCCCGGGATGTCGGCGATCACGAAGCTGCGATGCCGGCTGACGCTGACCACGCCAAGATTCGGGTGCAGAGTGGTAAACGGGTAATCGGCAACCTTGGGGCGCGCCGCCGACACCGAACGGATGAAGGTCGACTTGCCGGCATTGGGCATGCCCAGCAGGCCGACGTCGGCGATCAGTTTGAGTTCGAGCTTGAGGTCAAATTGCTCACCGGCGCTGCCCTTGCTGCACTGGCGCGGCGCGCGGTTCGTGGAGCTTTTATAACGCGTATTGCCGAGGCCGTGGAAACCTCCGCGTGCGATCAGGATCGGTACATCGGCATCCGACACATCGGCTAGTAATTCACCGTGCTCGATGGTGGTAATGGTGGTGCCGAGCGGCACTTCGATGACGATGTCCTCGCCCTTGGCGCCGGTACAGCCCTTGCCCTGTCCGTTGGCACCGCGCTGGGCGACAAAGCGGCGCGTATGGCGAAAATCGGAGAGCGTATTGAGATCGGTGGTGCCGATGACGTATACCGAACCACCGTCGCCCCCGTCGCCACCGTCAGGGCCACCCAGGGGAATGTATTTTTCGCGCCGGAAACTGACAATGCCGTTACCGCCATTGCCGGCCTTCACGAAAATATTGGCTTCATCAATAAACTTCATCGCGGGATAATACCATCATAAAAATAGGTTAAATGCACTTCAGCGGAAATTCCCAACAAACTGACTTTTTTGGCTGCTGCGCAACCGAAGTGCAAGGCGGAATATTTGGGCGAGGCCGGGAGCAGTACAATCAGTACGCGAGCGGTTCGCCCAAATATTCCAACGCCGCAATTCGGTCGCGCAGCAGCCAAAAAAAAAGCCTCGCGCTGGCGAGGCTTTTTCAATTCGCTATGAGCAGTGGTCTTCGTTAGTTGACCACGCTGATAAAGGTACGATTGTGACGCCCTTTAACCTGGAATTCGACCTTGCCTTCAGCCTTGGCGTAAAGAGTGTGATCCTTGCCGCAACCGACATTGTCCCCGGGGTGGAACTTGGTGCCGCGCTGGCGTACCAGGATATTTCCCGGGATGACTACTTCACCGCCAAATTTCTTGACGCCTAATCGTTTGCTTTCTGAATCGCGACCGTTGCGGGTACTGCCCGCCGCTTTCTTATGTGCCATTGTTCAGTTCCTATGCCTTGATGTCGGTAACTTCGATTTCTGTATAGCTCTGGCGATGACCGGCCTGGGTGCGCGAGTGCTTGCGACGACGAAATTTGATGATTTCGACCTTCTTGCCACGGCCGTGCGCCATGATTTTCGCGGTCACTTTGGCTTTGCCCAGGGTCGGAGTGCCTACTTCGACTTTATCGCCGTCGGCAACCATCAACACGCTATCAAGCTCGACGGTCGATCCTTCTTCGCCTTCCAACTTTTCTACGCGCAGGGTTTCACCCTTGGTTACCTTGTACTGTTTTCCGCCCGTGGCGATGACAGCATACATTTGCGACTCCGAAGCTATACTCAAAAAGGGGGCGAATTCTAGCCGCTGGTGCCGTGCAGGTCAATGCCTTTAACCACCTGATTCAAAGTATATTTCCCGCTCTCGAAAGACCATCGAGCCACGCCTCGAACTGCACTGCGACTGTGAGCTCTGGTCAACCGTCGAATTTGTCACCGACGGGCGCATCCAGGCACCGTCATTTACCGACCATCAGGCGCCTCGACCTGGCTGTCCATGGGCATCAACAGGTCTTCGATGAAATAGGCGGATAGTTCGTAGCGGTTGGCGACGCCGCCCTTGGTGTAAATCGCGGTTGATTGCTGGCGCACCGACTTCGCCTTGACGTGGCGGATGTCCGCAATCTCCTGCATCGATAATCCCTTGATCAGCAATAGCGCGATTTCCTTCTCACCAGGGGTTAACTGCCAACGTTCGAATTCGTCGCTGATGACCTGCGTCAGATGGCTTTTCAAATGTAAGATTTCAGACTGGCTCAGGCTTACCGTCGAATACATCTCTACTACCCGCTTCACTTCAATCGCCAAAACCAGTAACACGGCAATATAGATAATCCCTTCGACCAGAACTTCTGATAACCCTTCATTATTGATAACGATGTCGGTATAGATGTCCCGGGTAAAGAAAACGGCGGCAATCAATAGCACGATAACCGGAATGAAACTGCGGCTCCGCCTCAGCCCCGCCAGGCGAAACCTGACGATGTGTGAAATCAGATCGAGTCTGCCAGCATGCGCGTCAACTTGTTGGTCCATCTCGTCATAGTCATCGGCCTATCGTGTGAGGGGGTTTCCACCGATGACGAAACCCTGTCCGGCGGTCACCACGACGTGGTCCGCGCCCGCGAAGGGAAACATCAGGTCTTCTTGTTGAATCCGCGCACCCGTCGGGGAATGTGCCCGTGCACTCGGGGGTATCCGCGATGGGGTCGGTGCCGCCAGTGGTCTCCGTCGAGTGTTGGAAGAGGCCCAGATAGTGTCCCAGCTCGTGGGTGGAAGAGCACGGCGGTGAAAACGTTGCCGTCCACCACCGCGCCGCTCCGATCCGTGAAGCTCTGTCCGAGGAACTCCGAGGTCAAAATGACGCCACTCGTGGTGGTTCCGTGCAAGCCCGCGGGGCCCGGTAGGCCCCCCGAGACACCCATGGCGTCGCTACCCGATAGGGACAGGCCGCCAACGACGAAGAGGTTCAAGCTCAGATTCAGGTCCAGGTCCGCGCCGGGCTGACGCGAGAGCGCCAGAAGCTCACCGACCTGCGCTTCGCTGCGCACGATCGTGTGCAGGGTCTCGTCGTCGTCGCTCAACTCGTAGTAGCGCACCCGACCGACGCCGTAGCCCACACTGCCCAAAACGCTGTCGACCTCGTCGAGCATGTCTTGCAGGTCATCATCGCTGGCGGCGTTCGCCACGGTGAGGCCGCTGGCCCCGACCAGATAGATGTTCATGTCGATCACGGTGCCGGGGGCCGACCGTCAGCACGTAGTAGCAAACCTCGCTACCGCCCGCGTACAGGGTGTACGAGTGCGCGCCGGTCATCAGTTGATCCGCCAGCCCCGGTGTCGGCGCGAACATGGTGGGATTGATGCAGCCCCAGATCGTCGAAGGCGTCGCTTGGAACCGGTTTCCACCGCGAAAGCTGGCCGTCGAACCGTCGGGGAACGAGACGTCTTCGGGGAACATGCTCGACCCGGTGTTGATGTAGGGAGTGACCAAGTAGGAGGTCGTGCCCGCGGGGATCGTGTAGTCGAAGGTGAAGGGCTCAGCGGGTTCGCTCTCGCACACGATGTTCAAGTGGGGATGGTCGTCCGGGTCGATGTCCACGGGCTCGGCCGGGCCAGTCGGATCGGGTGCGCAATACCCCAGTCCCCCGATGGGCTCGCATACGTAGTCCTTGCGGCACTCGTCGATGCTCGAGCAGATGCGCACGCAGAAGGGAACGCTTCCCGGCGAGCGCAGGCATCGGTTGTCTTCGCCGTCCGAGGCGCAGTCCACAAAGGTCTCGCAGTTCAGCGTCGTGCAGTAGCCGTCCGGCCACTCGCCGATGCAGGTTCCCCCGCGACACTCTTCATCGGCCGTACAGGCCTCACCGTCGACGCGATCATCGCCCGTCACCACGTCGGGTTCGCCGACATCTGCATCGGGCGATCCGGCGTCGGGCTCGTCCACCACGTCCGGATCGCGGGTCGCATCCGGGTCGGAGGCCACGTCGGGATCCCGAGTCACGTCAGGGTCCCGAGTCACGTCGGGGTCTCGCGACACGTCGGGGTCTCGGGTCGTATCGGGATCGGATGCGACGTCGGGGTCCCGAGTCACGTCGGGGTCTCGCGACACGTCGGGGTCTCGCGACACGTCGGGGTCTCGCGACACGTCGGGGTCTCGCGACACGTCGGGGTCGACGGTGAATCGGCGCCGAAGAGATCGGACCGAAGGCCGGAGTCGGGCTCGTCGTCGGCGTCGGGGTCTTCCGTTGCATCGGGCGGGTCGACGGTGTCTGCCTCGTCCTCCACGCGAACGTCGGTGTCGCTCGCGCGTCCCCTCCATCGACGAGCCCGTCGACGGACAATCCTCCACCAGAAGATCCGCCGTGGGGGCATCGACTTCCGCGGCGTCGGCCTCGACGTCCGGTAGCGCGAATCCGGGAGTCCGGTGTCTGCTAGCGACACGTCCTCATCGGGCGCGTCCGCGCGGCGGTCCTCGTCCTCGACCTCGAAGGTCAGATCGAGCGCGAGGTCGGTTCCCCCATCGCCACCGAGGAAGGTGGAGTCGGGCAATGCCGAGTCAGGCGGTGACTCGGTGCACGCGCTGAGGAAGAGCATCACCGCCGCGCACCACACGGGGGATCTATAGAGAATTGGCCGCAGGGGCATGTTGTCTCGCGTGTTGATACCAGAGGGGGGGATGATTCTGGCAACGGTCGGTCCCGGCGCCGGAACGATACCACGCAGTGGGATCGGAAAAAAGCCGCGCTTCCATCGAGTCGAACGGGGATCCGTGCTGTGCTACACTCGGCGATCGCGGGTTTCGATCAAGGGACGATCACCGGTAGGGGCAGGCATGGAACTACACGAACAAGAGGAAGCGCGGTCGCTCATGCGTGAGACGCTGCGCGAAGAGTTGCTGGCGCTCCGCGTGCTCACCTACCAAGCACGCGAGGACTTCACCGAAGGACGGTGCGACATTCACCTCACCCTCAGCGACAGCAGCCGAGACGGCGAGGTGTTGTCCATCGACGGGGTTGGCGTCGGTCTGATCGACGCCGCATTTCAGGGGATCAAGGCCCGCTTGCTCCGAAGTGCCCCTCGCTGGAGACCATCGGCTTCTCGTCATTCCAGCTGAACGGCCTGATCAGCACGGGAGAGAACGCCGCCAGCGACGCGGAGGCGCGCGTTGAGATTGGGATCCACAACAGCTACGGAAACCAGTTTCGCTTCGCCGTCCAGTCCAAGAGCGTGGGTCAGGCGTGCATGCAGGGGGTCGCCGACGGCCTGCAGTACTTCATGAACTCCGAACGCGCCTTCGTGCGCATGTACAAGGCTCGGGAGCACTACCAATCGGAAGGACGCTCCGATCTGGTGACCAAGTACACGGCGAACATGGCCAGGATGGTCGCGAACACACTCATATTCCGAGGTCATCGCCCGCATTCGCGCCGATCGAGTAGGCCGGATTCGCGCTGGGCCTCGGGCCCGTCTAGTGCAACGACGGAATCCCGCGCGCCGCCGGAGGCAAGTGCCCCGGCGCCAGTAGATTCATCAGCGCCTCAGCGGACTCGCGGTAGCGAGCCATGTCGTACCACACGATGCTTCGCGCGACGGACACCAGGGGCACGTGTTGCGGCGCCTGCGCTCGCGTGAGCTCTTCGAGCCGATCCACGAGCACCATCGCGTGGGGGTTCATCGGGCGCCCCGCGTACATCGACTGCCCATGATACGAGAGGATGAGGCCCCAGATGCCATGAGCCTGGGGGTCGGCCTCGGACGCGAGACGGAACTCTTCGGCGGCGAGGGCATAGGTCTCGTTGATCAACAACACCTGCCCACGTGCCGCCGCCTCACGGGCCGACACGATGGGGGGGTTCAGCTCCGTCTGCCCGAGCTCCGCAATGACCGCGAAGCGGCGCGGGACCGCACGCCACTCATCCGTGCTGCGCAAGGCCACGGGGGCGTTGGAGGCGGGCGCGAACATGGCCTCCGTCTCAAGAGCAACCCCGTCGCCAACCGCGTACGGAAGCTGGTGATTTGAGGATTGGCGTAGCCGCTTCGCAAGAGGGTCTGAAACATCGCGTAGGCGCCGGCGCCGTCCTCGGTCATGAAAGGCCCTTGCGGCTCGGCCGCTGCTCGAGTGCCACCAGCACCGCGGTCTGGGTCTCGGGCAACGCCGGTGGCGTCTCGGACGAGGCTCGGCTCCCGTTGGCCCGCTCGCGCTCGGCTCGGATGGCCTCCTCACGGTTGTCGCGGGAGCGCTCGGCGGGCGCGTGCTCGGGGAACGTGGTGAGGTACAGGTCGTAGAACCACGTCGCGGTTTCGAAGTCTTCGGCGTAGTGCGCCGCGCGCGCGAGGCCACGGTAGAAGCGGGGCTCGTGCGGGTCGGCCTGGATCGCCTGGAGCAGAAAGGGGATCGCCGACGCGTAGTCGCGCGCGGCGTAGTGGGTCGCCGCCTGCTCGAAGTAGGGCTCTCCCGGGGACACGGCTTCGACGTCCGCCGGCTGCGCCGCCAGCGGCGACGCGACGAGCAGCGCCGCGAGCAGCAGGAGGCCGGAAATCAGTCCATTGGTGCGAGGGCTAGTCATCGTCCCCTCCAAAGAGCCCGAGCTGTTGGAAGAGGTCTTCCCAGGTCACGCCCAGGCTGACGTCGAAGCCCTTGATGAGGTCGGCGTCGTCCAGGTGAGATCGGCCCCAACGGAGAACGAACCCGCGAGGAAGAGCGTGTCGTTCAGGTAGTAGCGGGCCCCGATATCGGCGGTCCACGTCCATCCCGCGCGGGAGAAGTCGCCGCTGTCCGCGAGCAATACGCGACCGGCGCCCAGTAGAGGGCAA